>DFRJ01000004.1:94175-95280 GCA_002378195.1 Patescibacteria group bacterium UBA3466 | reverse complement strand
TTTAAAGAAAGCGTAACAGCTCACTGGTCGAGAGTCCTTGCGCCGAAAATGATCGGGGCTCAAGCATATTACCGAAACTGCGGATTGGCATTTTCTTCGGAAGATGTCAGTGGTAGGAGAGCGTTCGTATCTGCGATGAATCCAAGGCGAGAGCCGCGGTGGAGCGATGCGAAGTGAGAATGCCGGCACAAGTAACCGCAAGGCAGGTGAGAACCCTGCCCGCCGAAATACCAAGGTTTCCTTTGCTATGATGATCAGCGAAGGGTTAGTCGGTCCTAAGGGAATCCCGAACGGGGGACCCGATGGATAGCAGGTTAATATTCCTGCACACTGTTATGTTCCTATGGAGGGACGGAGCGTTGTACTCGAAGCTTCTTATTGGATTGGAGCTGGAGCTATGAGCGTGTTACTTAGGCAAATCCGGGTAACAATAGCGCGAGTAGAGTCTGAACCTAAGCCTACGGGCGAGGGAATGAGAGGAGCACGCTTCCGAGAAAAACTTCGTTTGGGTTAAGCATAATGGTTCCGTACCGCAAACCGACACAGGTGGTAGAGTCGAGAAGACTAAGGCGAACGAGTGAGAGGTCCTCAAGGAACTCGGCAAAATAGCGGCCGTAACTTAGGGATAAGGCCCGCCACTACATCTTCGGGTGTATGTGGCCGCAGCGAAAGATTTCCTGCCGACTGTTTACCAAAAACACAGCTCCCTGCAAACACGAAAGTGGAAGTATAGGGGGTGACGCCTGACCTATGCCGGAAGGTTAAATACGGAGGGTCCAATGTATTTATATGTTGGGCTGGATTGTATAAGCCCCGGTAAATGTCAGCGATAACTATAATCGTTCTAAGGTTCAGTGACCGATCCAATAAATCGTGCACTGAAGGATTGGAACGATTGTAGGGTAAGCAGCCCAGCCATAAGCTACCTTGCTTACAGAAATGTAAGTATGATCCAAACCAAGCCAACAAGAGACCAAATGCTTGGCATCTGACCATTAAGTTGAAGATGAAGATAGAGTCCTATTGTGTACGAACTAGTAAGGGCTAGTTCATAAAAGAAGGAAAAATAGAGCGTATTTCCTTGTCGGGTAAGTTCCGACGTGCA
>DFRJ01000004.1:93297-93866 GCA_002378195.1 Patescibacteria group bacterium UBA3466 | reverse complement strand
TTGTCGGGTAAGTTCCGACGTGCACGAATGGCGTAACGAGTGGGAAACTGTCTCGAGGACTTGCTCGGTGAAAATACAATCCCGGTAAAGATGCCGGGTACCTGCAGTTAGACGAAAAGACCCCAGGAGCTTTACTGTAGCTTCGTATTGGGGCTGTTGAATTAATGCGTAGTATAGTGGGGAGACTTTGAAGCGGGCTTTCGGGTACCGTGGAGTCGTCAGTGAAATACCCATCTTTATTTTGGCAGTCTCTAACCGGTGAGGAAAAACCTCATCGAGACAGTGCGTGGCAGGCAGTTTTAGTGGGGCGCTACCCTCCCAAATTGTAACGGAGGGGTCTCAAGGTTGGTTAGTCGCGAATGGAAACCGTGACGATAGTGTAATGGCATAAACCAGCTTGACTGTGAGCCGTAGATGGCGAACAGATACGAAAGTAGAGCATAGTGAACCGATGGTTGGCTTTAGATGCCGCCGGAGATTACCCGATAAAAGTTACCCTGGGGATAACAGGCTAGTTGTGCCCAAGCGTCCATAGCGACGGCACAGTTCGGCACCTCGATGTCGGCTCA
>DFRJ01000004.1:0-92919 GCA_002378195.1 Patescibacteria group bacterium UBA3466 | reverse complement strand
AGGGAACGTGAGCTGGGTTTAGACCGTCGTGAGACAGGTTGGTCTCCTATCTACTGCAGGCGTCGAATTTTGAGGAGAGTTGTTCCTAGTACGAGAGGACCGGAATGAACGAACCTCTGGTCTATCGGCTGTCACGCCAGTGGCACTGCCGAGTAGCTATGTTCGGAATGGATAACCGCTGAAAGCATCTAAGCGGGAAGCCAACTCCAAGATTAGAATTCATTAAGTCCCCTGAGAGATGATCAGGTTGATAGGCACTAGGTGTACGCACAGTAATGTGTTGAGCCGAGGTGTACTAATTGGACGTGGTTTCCCATAGGGAACGTTGTACATCGCCTGAAACAAACTAAATTGTCGAATAACTGCGTTGCACGGCAGTAAAATTTAACTCGCTGGACGTCCAGTCCCGCTCATTAAATTTTCTTTGCGCGCCTTGTTCTTCAACAATTTCCAATTGTTTCAGTGTGAATACTGTGTAATTTGAAAGAGTGTTGTGTAAATACCTAAAACGGCCGGCGCCTCCGGCACCGGCCCAAAAAAGTCTTGAATATGCATATTCAATCGCGTGAAATGGTAATTTCACGGGGTGTCCTTACAAACTTTCCTGCCAGTTAGTTGTACTTAGAGGCTGTAGTGGTGTGAATCCACAATCCCGACCATTTCCGGAGTGTTAGCAAATCACGGGCTAAAGGTTTATCTAAGGATCCACCGCTGCACTCCACCATTTCACGCGATTGAAGCAAAGTTTAATAAAACCGAATTAAAGATTCTATGTTGGTGATTTGGGGGAAGGGGTACACCCGTTCTCATTCCGAACACGGAAGTAAAGTCTTCTACCACCGATGGTACTCCGCAAGGGGAAGAGTAGGTAGTCGCCAACATAGAGCATTTAATTCTCCTAAAAAGTCACCGCAGGGTGGCTTTTTTCGTGTACCCACTATATAGGCTTGTGTGAACAGGGCAATGGAGTATCATTAATGTAAATGGAAAATAATGATATGCAACCAGATAGCCAAGGGATGGAGCGTCCGGTAACAGACGAAGCGCCCTTGAGTGAGGTATCGAACAGCAATATGAGACAAATAACCACCTTCTCGATTGTTTTTTTGGTGCTAGCTATCCTAGGTTTTGTGAGTTACCAGCTCATTTCTAGTACTATTAATAATAATCAAGTAGTTCCTCAACCAGATATCGAAGTGCCGGTAGAGGAAGATCCGGTAGATATGGCAGCAATAGCTGCCGAAAAATTAACTGAGATTGATCAGGGTCAAGGTGTAGTCAGTGTGGTGACGATCGAGAATAAAGATATGTTTTTAACCACTTCAGAGGGTGTCTGGCTCTACCAAAAGAAGGAAGGTTTTTGTGAGGATGAATGTCTAAACCAGTGGATTCCGTATGAGGCCAGTGAAGTCTTTGAGGGAGACAGGCTGAGTGCAGTATTGGTGAACGAAGAGTTGGATATCTACTATGTACTACTAGACAATAAAATGTTGTTCACTCATTTTTCAGGTGAGTATGTAGAAGGGGAAGAGACCTCTCTTGCAGTTGATGATGAGTGGGAAATTGTCCGTCCGTAAACGTATGTCTATGAAAATATTAAATGATTTAAGGGTAGAAAATTGGTTGCAAGTTGCCAAACAGCTTTTGCTCACGGCTGTTTTTGCTTTGTTTCTGATTGGTTTATTGCCCGAGACTGCTGATGCCGCTCAGTGTTATCAGATTACTAACCGCATTCAACGAGATGTCTCAGTCGGAGGCGGAGGTGGTCCAAGGTTGGTGTGTGACCCTGTTAATACGATTTATTCTACCAACAGCGGCGCCGGCACTACTAATGGTATTTGTACTCCGGTTGTGCGAACCGCTCCTCCAGCTATGTGTGGTATCCCGCCGGCTATAGATTGTGTTGGTCGTTGGAGTGCTTATGGTGCATGTACGGGTGCCGGCTGTTCCCAGACTAGAACTTATTCTATTAGCGTGCCTGCCTCAGGCGGCGGCGCTGCTTGTCCGTTTGCTGATGGCGAAACCCAAACTCGCACTTGTGCTGCTGGATCTTGTGTGGCTCGAGTAGACTGCCAAGGTTCATGGAGCTCTTACGGTAGCTGCTCGGCTTCTTGTGGCGATGGAACCCAAACCCGCACCTACAACGTGACCAGACCGGCCTCAGGTGGCGGCGCTGCCTGTCCGTTTGCTGATGGTGCTACACAAAATCGAGCTTGTAATAATGGTGCCTGTGCTGCTCCAGGTGTAAACCGAGACTGTGCCGGGTATTGGATGGATACTGGGAGCTGTTCAAATACTTGTGGTCTAGGAATCCAAAGTCAGACGTTTGTGGTTACTCAAACCCAGTCTGGTACCGGAGCTGCTTGTCCGCGTTCACCAAGAGGTCGCTTCTGCCACGACACCAGCAGTTGTCCGGCTACTGACCCTGATTTGACAATCAGCAGCCTAAATATGACAGCCGGTAGTCTAACACCTGGCGATACTGTAGAGCTTAGTGCTGAGGTAAGAAATTCTGGTTCTGCTGGAACAGGCGGTACTTTCTCCAATCGATTACGCTACCGAGTAAATTCAATTTGGACCACTATATCTAGTATCGCGAGCCCAGCCTTGAGCGTGGGCGGTCGACATAGTGGAGCTGGCAGCTTCGTGGTGCCAAACAATCCAGGCGCATCAGTCGATGTGCAATACTGTGCAGACACACCAGACAATGATATTGCGGAACTAAGCGAAGGGAACAATTGTCGTTTGCTAAACCTGGGTAATATCCCTAGTAGCTACACCGTGGACGTCACTCCAACCGGTGAAGCAATGACTGCTGGTCAGGTGATCTCATCTGAAGGAGGCTTAGACTGCTATGACGGCGCCGGTGCTGATTGTAATGAAGAGTATGCAGAAGGTTTAGATATTACACTGACTGGTGTATTAGCTAATGGTTCAGTTAACTTTACCGGAGATTGTGTCGGGACAGATACTTGTACTATTAGTGGTCTTGGCGCAGATAGTAGTGTGAGCGCTGACTTTGTTTGTGATGCAGCTAGTGGATATGCGTGGACCGGTTCAGCATGTGAACTGCCTTTGCCAGATGTAGCCGTTTCGGGGGCGAGTGCGATAGAGGGGGCAATATATGATCCAATTGCTGGAGAGTTTAGCGGCCATGAGATGGTGGTTGAAATAACCAATACATCTATCAATCCAGTGCCTGACAGTACTCCAATTCCGTATGAGATTAGAAATCTAGACGCTGGTGGGGCGGTTGTTGGTTCGGGCGATATTGTGACCGGCGCCATCAATGAGGCTGATACTGAAAGCCACACACTGGCTATTGGGGTTGGTTTGGCACCCGGCACTTATCGCATGCAAGTAATACTTTATCCTGACGCATCGATTGATAGCGATTCACTCAATAACACAGGTGAAGATACTCTGGGACTAGCTTTGTCCGATCCAGAAACGATGGATATAGATTTTAACTTAGATGTAGTGCGAAGTGGAGACAATGCTGACGTCATTGTAACTGTTGAATCAAGTACATTTAGTGTTGTGTGTGAGCTGGTTGGACCGTTACTGCAAAGTCCAGTTCCAATGGGTTCATTGAGTTACACTCCAAGTGATACTATCGGTAACATCACAGCCGGACCAGGTAATGATTTCGGACAAACATTTGTAGCAGGGCCTCTTACCAGCACTAGCTTGTACACCCTTACTTGTACTGAGCCAGTGACCGGTACGGTCTTCGACCCGGTGTCTGGGAGTGTTGATGTGGTACCAACAATCGAGGAAACCTAGTCTGTTGCTAATTAAATTTTTACTCGGATTAAATATCTAAAAAGAAAGAGGCTGGCACGTAGTGCCAGCCTCGCTGTGATTCACTGATTTGTGAGATTGGCTGAGACGCTGCCGTCACGACCTCGCAAATCCAGATCACCTAGTCTAGAATTCCCAGCACCAACTCTCAATTCAAAGGTTCGGTGCTTTCTGATTCTCTCGCCACTGCCATCGGCAAACGGTACTTTTTCGAGTAGCGTTGCAATGACCGGTCGATTTCCCCAATCCCCGTTCTCCAGGCGAATCTTGTAGTTCGCAGCAGAGTCGTGAGAAATTCGGTAATCGTCTGAACAAATGTGGAACTGGTGGATGTAATCCAAATTGCGGTACATGATGAGTTCACCACCAAATTGAGTGGTGAAATGCCTTGGGTAGACCAAGTCCGCATAAAAGATTTTTACACCACCATCCTGAGCTTCTTGCACGGTACTATAAATCGTGCAAAAGCGCAGGTACATCTGAGGGCCGAGGAGTTCTTGGGCCATACTCACTCCCGATACTGTGCTGAGGGTGAGTATGAGAACGCCTGATAAAAGTATCTTCATCTGCTTCTCCTTACTGCATCTTTAGTGTATCGGGTACAGAACCGTCTTTGCCGTTGAGACTGATTGAGCCAATACGCATGTTTGGCTGACCACCGACTCGCAGCTCGACTGTGCTGATGTGTTGGGTGCGAAACCGCTCGTTGCTAGACTCATTGCTAACAATCGGAATGAGTTGAATAAGGTTAGCTACTACAGTCCGGTCGCCATAATCACCGTCGGCAATTTGAATATTGTAATTGGTGGCGGATTCATGGGGCAGCAAGGATTTTAGTAACGAGCAACGCTCGTATTCCTGACCGCTGTTTCTCGCTCCTTCAAAGTAGATGAGGTCAGAACCAAATCTGGCTTTCAAATTTTGAGAAACAACAGAGGGAAAGACCAGTCTAGCAGTGAAGAATTGGAATTCCTCAAAATCTGCGGCTGAATTGGCTACCACACAGAGGTTGAGGTATACCTGAGGAATTTCTGCTTTAGCCAAGTAAGGCGCACAGACCAGGATGAGACCGAGTAAGAGTTTGAGATGATTCATAGGGAATCTCCAAAGTTGTAAAGATCGAGTTTAACCTAGACATATCATACATATTCTGGTGAAATATATAAGAGGCTTAACCTATAAGACAACTAAATAACTATATTGTCAATATAAAACACTCGTTTGTACGTAGTGTGATTGAGGTGCTTTATGTTGATAGAACAGTACAAAATTGCAGACCCGGGCTATACTATAAAAAAGCCTCATACGTATGATAATTAATTGTTTTCATTTTGCTCGCATTATTACGCTTGCGCTGGTGGCAGCTGGAGTTGCTTTACTAACCTTTGCTCAACTTACAAACGCTCAGGTTGATGCTGTATCATTGCCGGATGCAGTGATAGAGGAGTATCAAGATTTGGCGCCAACTATACTTATTACAAACTACCAAGTCAGCAAGCAGGCCATCACCATCGGCTTTAAGGCTATCAATGAAACTGATAAGAGCTGGATGAGTTTGAAGTATGGTATGCAATTTGTTCCAGTTGACGGTAGTGGCAGTCAGTTTTTTAGTTTTATTCCAGCCGATTCTTTTAGTCTAGACAGTGAATCAGAAGTAGAAAAAGAGGTGATCATTCCGGTCGAGGGAAATCTCAGCGGTGACTATGAGATGAGGTTGCAGATTGCCGACTGGTCAGGAGATTTTGTGACCGAAGCGGTGGTACCAACGGTGTCTATTACTTCAGACGTTGAGCTGGGGAGGGTGGTTCTAGATGATTGTACTATCGGCGATGGAGATGTGACGGCTGAGTTAGAACAAACGCCAGCAGTGATAACTGTCGCTGCGGAAGAGGAGTTCAATGTTTCTTGTTTGGTTACAAATAATACTGATGCTGCACTCGAATTACAAAAAATAATCGGCACCAACCAACTGTCTCCTTACGGAAAGTACATCGCTACTTCTCTAGAGGATGAGCAGAATCTAAACTTGGCGCCCGGTGAGACAGCTGGAGTGAGCTTCACTTTTCTTACTCCGACCGTCCAGAGTAAGTATGTGACCGGACTTTACCTACGTGATGCATCAAACATCAGCATTAGCTCCAACCAGGTAGCGTTTGATTACTGGGTGGGTAACCCTGAATTAGTAGCACTAAAAAATGTCGTGACGGATCCTGTGCAGCCTCAGTCTGGAGAAGTGGTAACAGCGGTGGCCGAACTAACTAATTTTAGTACCGAACCGCATTATTTAGTATTTCAGATCAATTCTAAAGCTGGCGAAGTATGCGCCACCTCAGAGAATGTCTTTCTGGCCGATCAGCAAGACTTTTTGCGCTACAGTCTGGAGTTAACTACGGACTGTCCTGGTCCGCAGTTTACGACAAGCCTTTATTATGGCGATGGGACCCTCATTGATGAATTTACTGATGATATGGAAGTAATTGAGATTGCCGGAGAGTTCGCGGATGATAGTACAGAAGCTGATTCCGAGTCTCTGCCGGATGACCGGCCGATTGAAAAGATGATTATTTACGGATTGTCAGGATTAATCGCGGTGGCCTTGATCTTTATCGTTCTTAAGTTAATTACAATTTTGAGTAAGAAGGAAGAAGAGGGAGATGAGGTGATTAATGAAGATAATAATTAATCTTATGAAAGCACTGACAACAAACGGATTGACCCTTAAAAAGATACTGCTTGCTGCTGGTATCATGCTGCTCGCTTTTGTCTTTAGTGTCAATCATGCCTTGGCGATGAACGCTTCTCATAGCGTGCAAGATGGCGGACCGCCGGAAGCAACCGGAATTTGGAGTTCGGTATCTTTCGTTGGGGGTGGACCATACACACCTGGCGAGACCGTGACACTACAAGCTGTGGTCAGTAGTGACGACGATCCTAGGCACGGTAATGTCCGCGTGGCCTATAATATTGATGGTGGAAGTTATTCAAATATTATCAATGCGCCTTTAAGCTCCGCGCAACTGATTTCTGCTTACAGTACTTCCGATAGTTTTGCTGCGCCAATGTTTACCGGTACATATGAAGTGTGTATGATTGCTGCAATTGGCAACTACAGTACAAACTATATAAACCGATGTGTAGATTTTACCGTAGTTGAACCGCTCACTGTCGGTGCTTGTGGATCAATTGACGGTAACAGTTATCTCAGCAACCCAAATCAATCGTTTGCTTGTGACGCAGGCACTTTGACTGGTTGGAGCGGCGATCTTGATGGCTGGACTTGGACTTGTGAGGGGGCTGGTGGTGGAAGCGATGCTGCTTGTAGTGCTGATCGCGCCTACGTCGGTCAGTGTAGTAGCCCGTCTGTTTTAGACACTTGTGAGACTGGTAGTCCATACAATACGGTAGTAAACGCTGGACTAGCAGGAGACACGACAACTGAATATCGCTGGGGATGTAATGGCTACAACGGGGGAGCAAACACTAGCGCTACTCAGTGTACGCTCTCAAAAAGTGCCAACTCTGATGGTCAGTGTGGAAATGCCATTAACAAAAGCTACTCAGCGGCACCGGTCGGAGATCCAGATTTATGTATTAGCAATGGCGGAAACTCAAGTATTACGCAGTTAGGTGGCCTGTGGCAGTGGAGCTGTCTAGGGCAAGGGACTGGTTCTTCAGAAGTATGTAATGCGTTTGTTTCTAGCCCCTCTTGTCAGGGGGGCGTGCCAAGCAACGGTACTGCTCATCCTGGCGATACGACCACCACCGCAACCTTAAGTTGGGAACATTCATCAAGCGACACGAGTCGAGCCTGTGAGTTTAGTTGTAACACCGGCTTTTCGTGGAATGGGAGTAGTTGTCAGTCTGACACCCCAGCACCAGCCGCTTGTGGATCAGCCGCTGGCGGAACTTATACTTCAGTACCTACTTCCAATTTGTGCTCGGCCGGAGCGGCTGTCTTGGGCGGTGGGGCCGTAAGAAATGGCGATGAATATGAGTGGTCTTGCTTTGTGTCAGGGTCAGGAGATCCGGCGGCCCGCTGTACGGCCAATTATGACAGTGGAGGAGGACCGGCCCCGGCTCCACCAGCTGAGTGTGGTGCTGCTGCGGGTGTGCCAACTTCTGCGTGGCCAACTGCCGGACAGCGCTGTACTTCTGGCAGCGCAAACCCAAGCCCGCACTGGTCAATTATTGCTACTGCCGATAAAGACGGTGTTGCAAATTATGGCCCATGCGGCTTTTCGCCAGGTTGGTGTTTTTATGGCTTCGACTATAACGAGCCACCCCAGCAGGGAGATTATGATTGGTCGTGCGGATTTTTCTCACCTTTTGGTTGGGGCTGGCAACATGAGGCTCTCTGTTCAGCACCCTACCTTGATCCCGACCCAGTGCCTTTGGCACCGGCTGTCAATGCTACTTGTGATGCTGGTAGTATTGAGGTGAACTTTAGCTCTGTCGGGGCGGCTAGCTACAATTTCCGTCTCGATGATGAAACAGCTAATGGTTGGAATGGTTCATGTGTGAGTCCAAACGCTGGCGACATTTGTATTGATGGCCTCGTGTCTGATCCGTATAACGCTACCGGTACAATTGGTAATAGTTATCGAGTATGGGTCGAAGCTTGTAACGGTTCTGGCAGCTGTAGTTCTGATGCCTCAGAGAGTTTCACTTGTGATGCTCCTAATCAAACTCCGGTAGTTAATGCTGGTGCTGATAAAGCGCTGGTGTTGCCTGAGAGCGCCACGTCGACCACCGGTACCGCTACCGACGTTGATGGTCCAAGCCCGCTGATATTTAACTGGACTTATATTGGAGGAACTGGCTTGTCGCTACCAACTATCACTAACGGCACCACTCTCAATCCTACCTTTAGCGATATGTCAGCCGGTACTTATGAGTTTCGGTTGTCAGCCTTTGACGGAGAGGCTACTGGCGTAGACAGTATGATAACTACAGTGGCCGCGGAACCAACTTACGTGCTGAATGTAAATAATAATGGTTTGGCTGGCTCAATCGGCCTGACCACTTCAGGCGACTCAGGTATCTTGTGTGAAGGAGCTGGTCTGACTCCTCCCAACAATGATTGTTCTGAAGCGTACACTCAAAATTCTATAGTGAACTTAACAGCTAACATTGCGAACGGTAGCGCGGTATTCAGTGGTGGTTGCACCGGTACCAACTCGTGTGTGGTGACAATGACTGGTGCTCAGTCAGTAACCGCAACTTATGACTGTAACTTTGGTTTTGTATGGAGCGGAACCGCCTGTGTCGGACGATATGATCTAAATGTATCCAACGCCGGTGAGGTCAGTGATCTGATTACTATTTCATCCAGTCCAGCTGGTATTAGCTGCCCAGTTGATTGTCTTGAAACATATGATGAAAACGAATCGGTCACTCTGACAGTAAATTCTGTACCAGATGCTACTACTGTCTTTTCTGGAGATTGTTCAGGGGCAACCTGTAATCTGACCATGGATAGTGATAAAACCGTTACGGTAACCACTGATTGTGATGGAGGATTTGTGTGGAATAACAACACTCAAACTTGCGACGCATTTTATATAGATCTGATCCCGTTTGGTTACTCACCGTTTAACTCCGGCGCAGATCCTGTCACAGGGGTATACGCCAACGTGAATATCAGATTGGACGTAAATAACTCTGGTAATGAAGGCTTTGGAGCCAGTAGCGTACCGCACCGCGTCCGACTCGACGCTTTGGATTCCGGTTTGGGAAGTTATAACAGCGCGGTTGGAGTCGGCGAGTCATTTAGTACCGACAACTTCTTCACCAACGTACCGTTTGGTAGCTACACCTTAGTAGGGGAGATAAATAATGAGGCAGTAGATGCGGTGGGTGAAAGCGATCGTACTAACAATGTTCTCAATGATACTTTTGTCCTCAATCCACCTCCACCTCCAATGGGTATTAACACAGACCCACAGATTACCAGAGTCGGCCAAGATGTTGATGTGAGCTGGAATTTGGAGACCGCGTATGAGATTGACTGTACGGTACAAGGACCAGGTATAGATACTAGCTTTAGTCACGGCCCGGCTGGCGGTAATACCGACAATAGCACTAGCCCGATCACCGTAACGGTTACAAACTTTAGTCAGTATGAACTGCGTTGTGTCGAGCCAATCACTGGAGTGGTTTACAGCAGTATTGCTACAGTTGAAGTTGTTCCGGATATACAAGAGATCTAAACGACCATTATAAAAAGATAGTCTGATACAATGTCTCTATGAGAACCTGGGCTTTCTGGCGAAGAGTACAATACGGCACTGGCTTTGGCTTGTTTACATTTATGCTGGTGTCTTTGGTGTATTACACCAATTTCTACCAACCTCCAAACTGTTTTGATGGAGTGTTGAATGGTTTGGAGAGAGGGGTTGATTGTGGCGGGGAGTGCGTGCGGGTGTGTCAGGCTGATGTGCTGCCTCCACAGGTGGCTTGGGTAGAAGCTTTTGCTATAAACCCTGGTCAATATAACGTGACCGCCTATATAGAAAACCCCAATCAAACCGAAGGGGATAGTGATTTAGAGTATACCTTTTTACTTTATGATGAGTCAGATCGAGTAGTGGCGGAGCGTTCTGGTGTGGTGGCTTTACCTCCCAATGCCGTTTTGCCAGTTTTTGAGGGGCGCATCCTGACCGCAAGCGATGTGGAAGTGGTAAGGGTCGAGGCGGAGCTTACGCCGTCAGGCTATTGGTTGCCAGCGTCATTTAATCGTAACCAGTTCCGTTCTAGTAATATTGAATTGTCAGGAGTAGATGATCGCCCACGCCTAAATGTCGAAATATCAAACGATGAGCTGGAGGCGGTCAATAATGTCGAGGTGGTGGCTACTATTTTTAACGATGCTGGCCAGGCCGTCACCGCCTCTCAAACTTATGTTGAAAGCATCGGATCAAGGTCATCAGTAGACGTAGTTTTTACTTGGCCTAATCCGATTTCAAAAACCGTACGGAGCTGCGAAGTACCAACTGATGTAGTGATGGCGATTGATCTGTCAGGAAGTATGAATAACGATGGTGGAGATCCGCCTCAACCCATCACGAAAGCGCTTGAGGCCGCGGCTAATTTTGTCGATAATTTGAATAACGAATCTGATCAAATTGGAGTGGTGACCTTTGCTTCAGCCGCTAGTCTGGCACAAGAATTGAGCGCTGATAAAACTAATGTGATTGGCAAGCTGGCTGAGCTGCAGATAGATCCAACTGAAGAAACTGGCTTTACCAATACTCAATCAGCTCTTGAGGCGGGAAATGTCGAACTCTCATCTTTGCGCCATAACGACAATGCTCGTAGGGTGTTGGTACTTCTAACTGACGGCCTACCAACCGCAGATGACAGAGACACAGAGGAGCTGCAGGCAGCTGTGGCAGCAGACGCTAGTATGATTAGTGACGGGGGAGTAGAAATCTATACCATTGGATTGGGCGATAATGTAAACAAAGCTTTTATCGAACAGGTGGCCTCAGATCCAACTAATGCCTATTTGGCACCTTCGGCTGCTGACCTTAGTCGTATTTATAGCGAAATCAGTACCGATTTGTGTGAGGTGGGGCCAACTAAGATAGAAGTGTTTGCCAAGCCAGTAGTTAATTTTGCTGAGGTAAAATAATCACGTTAGTTAGTGGGCTACGTCACGATCTTAGGTTGAGACAAGTTACGTCTGTTTTAAAACTGCAGTACAATACACAAATTATGGGGCAACTCAGGACACTCTTTGCTGGTTTTGATATTGTACTTTTTTTGGGTGTTCTAGGTCTGACGCTGATGGGTTTGGTAACTATGTACTCTCATGTTGGTGAGAATACTTTTTTTAATCAGCAGCTTATCTGGATAACTATTTCTTCCGCGGTACTGTTTTTGTCTATTATTCCAGACTACCGCTTCTTGCGGATGGGGAATAATGCTTTCATATTGTTCGTTATCACAGTGAGTCTTCTTGTGTTGGTGCTTTTGTTTGGTGAGATCACCTTGGGAGCTCAGAGCCGTTTTGACTTAGGGGCTTTTTCCTTCCAGCCTTCGGAGCCCGCTAAGCTAGTTTTGATAATCGTCTTGGCTAAATATTTTGCCAAGCGCCATGAGCTAATCGGTGACTTTCGCCATATTATAATCTCGGGCATTTACGCCTTAGCAATTTTTGGTTTGGTCTTTATTCAGCCAGACTTTGGATCGGCCGTGATTCTATTTTTTGTTTGGCTGGGAATGGTTTTGGTTTCTGGTATTAAGCTAAGACATTTAGTCACAGTGTTTTTGCTTGGATCACTGGTGTTTGGATTAATGTGGCAGTTTGTGTTTTTTGATTATCAAAAGGAAAGAATCGCTACTTTTCTGGATCCTTTGTCTGATATTCAAGGGGCGGGGTATAACGCCTATCAGTCTACCGTGGCTATCGGCTCAGGAGAATTGCTGGGCAAGGGGATCGGGTTTGGTACTCAGTCAAAGCTTCTGTTCTTGCCAGAGTACGAGACAGACTTTATTTTCGCTGCCTTTGCCGAAGAGTGGGGTATGTTGGGGGTTATTTTGTTATTTTCTTTGTTCGGAGTAGTGGTTTTTCGGTTGTTACGCCATGCCGTTAATGGTGACACAAACTTTGAACGACTATTTGCTTCGGGCGTGTGCATGCTTCTAGTGGCGCACTTTTTTGTTCATATCGGTATGAACATTGGTTTGTTGCCGGTCACCGGAACCACGATTCCGTTTTTGAGTTACGGCGGAACTCACTTAATCACCGAGTTTTTGGCTATCGGTATGGTGATGGGGATGGGTCGCTATGCTCCCATTACATACCAAGCTCAAGATTTGTTAGAAGAGTAGAGCGCCAAGGTTTTTTGTAGCATTTCCTTGGTTGAGAATTTATGATCGATAGTTTCTCTAAGTTGTTCACCAATACTACGGCGCATGCCTTCGTCCCGAAACAGCATATGCACGGTAGTGCTTATAAGTTCAGGGGTGGGAGTGATTAAAAAACCGCTCTGACCTGATTCAATAATATCGCGATTACCTGGCAAATCACTCGCCACTACCGCTAGACTGGCCATCCCGGCTTCCAGTAGTACGTAGGGCAGACCCTCTTTTTTTGAGGGTAAAATAAATACATCAAAGGCCTGAATATATTTGGCCGCGTCGACAAAGCCCAATAAATGTACCCGGTCTGACAGATTAAGTTTAATAATCAGTTTTTCTAGTTCCGTTCTTTGGTCGCCCTCACCAACTATTACTAGGTGTATTTTGTCTGGTAGGGCTGACACCGCCTTGATAGCTGCCGACCAGTTTTTGTTTTCACACAACTCTCCAATACCGCCAAACCAGAAAGCGCGTGGCGGAACCTGGGGAGCTAATTCTTTTCTAGCCTTGGCTTTATCAATAAACGCTACAGCAGACACTCCGTTGTGAATCAGGCTTAGTTTATTGGTGGCTCCACGGATACTTTTTAATTCATTAAAATTAGGAGTAGAAATAGTAATGATGTGGTGCGACAAAACGATAGTCAGCCAAGTGGCTAGTCGTATAAGTTTTATTTGCCAAGCTGGGCGCCAGGTTTCATCGGAAGGGAGGCCGTGCGAGGTAAAGATAATTTTTGGTAACCGAGTGAGTCGTCCAGCCAAAGCACCGATCCCGCCAGCCTTTGAGCTGTTGATGTGTAATACGTCCGGTTTTATTTTTCTGATCAGAGATATGATTTCAAAACAAGCTCTGAAATCATTAAAAATAGAAATATCTCTATTGAAGCTGGAAACAAAATGCACCGGGATGCCTTGTTGTCTAAGTTTTGCGACCAGCGGACCTGGCTGTGCGCTGTCGAATTCGCTCATGCCGCACGCTACGGATACTTCGTACCCTTGTGCTTTCGCAGCGACCGCTAGATCAAAAACATATTTTTGCGCGCCACCCCAGTTGCTCTTGGTAATAAGGTACAAAATGCTTGTTCGATCCTGGCTTGTCATATTGCTTGTGTTACTGGGTTGGTGGCAACTGGGGTGTACAACTGAGAAGGCGCCCCACGTCTTCTCAGCCCGCAGTTACTCTTGGTAATAAGATATAAGATAGACGGTTTTTCTGCCATGGTTTATTAGTTGTAACATAATATATTGATAAATAGTTAGATAGATAGCTATCACCTACCTATTTAGGCTTGCTATTCGAACGATCTCAGGTAGGATTTAGGCACAATATTTAAATTATGGGTGAAAGAGCCAGAGAACTCTTTATCCTGATAGCAGGAGACATAATCGTATTTAACTTGGCGCTGTGGATGACGCTGTTTTTACGTTATTTTGAATTGCCGACAGTTGAGCGTTTGGATAATCATGTTCCACCATTTTTAACTTTCTCAGCAGTTTGGTTAGTGATTTTCTTTATCTCCGGACTTTATGATAAGCACACCAATTTTCTTAAGAAATCTCTAGTCTCAAAAATTCTACAAGCCCAACTAATTAATGTGGTGGTGGCCGGAATATTATTCTTCATTTTGCCTTTTGGAATCACACCAAAAACCAACCTAATCATTTATTTGGTTATTTCAATTTTACTTCTGACCGTGTGGAGGATCAGGTTGGTGCCATTACTGTCTGCTAAGCAGAGGCATAAAGCGATTTTGATTGCAGATGGAAAAGAGGCGATTGAATTGACTGACGAAATAAATAATAACGACCGATATAATTATTATTTTACCCGCATTATTGATGAAGAGGTGATTAAGTCGACAGAAAATTTTGAACAAAAGATTTTATCATTGATGGAGCGAGAAAAAATTGAGTTAGTTGTGGTAGACCCAAGAGGTGATTCGATTAAAAATTTCCTTCCAGTTCTGTTTGATCTGTCGTTTTTGCATTTTGCTTTTACATTTTTAGACTTCAATCGATTGTATGAAGATACGTTTGATCGTGTGCCAGTCTCCATGCTGCAGTATGAGTGGTTTATTACCAATATTTCACAATCTAAGACCGCGATTTACGATGTCGTCAAACGGACTATTGATATATGTGGAGCGATTGCTTTAGCCATACCGGCAGCTTTGGCGCTACCGTTTGTAGCGGCAGCTATTAAAATTGAAGACCGAGGCCAGTTGTTTTATACCACTAAGCGTATCGGTCAGTTCGGAGTGCCAATTACTATCTATAAATTTCGCACTAAAAATGGCGCTGATGTCGGCAGTCAGGCACTGAAGAGCGATTTGGTAGATACGAAGGTGGGAATTTTTTTACGCAAAACTCGCTTAGATGAACTACCTCAATTATTTAATGTGCTAAAGGGTGATTTGTCTTTCATTGGTCCTCGACCAGAAATGCCAGCGCTGGTGGATGTATATACAAAAGAGATTCCGTATTACAACACCAGACATTTTTTGAAGCCTGGTTTGTCTGGCTGGGCGCAGATTAATAATTACGATGTGCCGCGTGGTGGGGTGGATGTAGAGCGAACTATTTCTAAACTGTCCTACGATCTGTTCTACTTGGAGCGAAGGTCTCTTCTGCTTGATATTCAGATTGCTATAAAAACCTTGTCTACCATCATCATGCGGACTGGCACTTAAGTAATACTTCAAGCCCGGTTGCTCTTTTGGTTTGGAGTTAATTTGTTATACTCGTCACATCATGTTGGTAGAAGGTAAGAAAATCGCTTCTGATTTGACAATGCAAGTGTCCGAGGCGGTATCAAGATTAGAACGACCTCTAAAGTTGGCTGCTATTACTTGTGCGCCCAATTTTGAGACGCAAAAATATTTAGACATGAAGAAGCAAAAAGCCGCTTCGGTGGGTATTCATCTCAACGTTATTGAGATGCCGTCTGAATCTAGTACTGACGATTTCATTGACTGTATTAGTCAGGTTGCCAAAGAGACAGATGGTATCGTGGTGCAGTTGCCATTACCGCCCAAAGTAGACCGAGATGAGGTATTGGCGGCAGTGCCGTTAGAAAAAGACCCGGACGGTTTTCGTTATGGAGAAAAAGGTGCCTGTCTTTCACCAGTGATCGGTGCTATTGATGAGATCAGTCTCCGCTATGGTGTTGAGTGGGCAGGGAAACAAGTGGCAATCATTGGTGAGGGCAGGTTGGTAGGAGTGCCAGCTATTCAGTATGCCAAGCAGAGAGGGTCAGTCGTATCTATTTTTAATAAAGAAAATTTTGATAGCAGTCAATTAGCTGAGGCCGATATTATTATCAGTGGAGTAGGGGTGCCAAACCTGATTGATTATGATGACGTTAAAAGTGGGGTGGTTATTTTTGACGCCGGCACCTCCGAGGATGGTGGAGAGTTGGTCGGGGATGTAAGTCCGGCAGTGGTATCAAAAGCGGCATTGGTAACACCGGTTCCTGGTGGGATTGGTCCGATCACTGTGGCTTATTTGCTGAAGAATTTGGTGGCGCTGGTAAAGTAAAATATAAAACATAAAATAGGTATGAATAGCGTGTTGAATAGCGGTACCTATGGTATAAAAGTATCTACATAAATATGTCAGACTCCGAACAAGTTACAGCAGAACAAACTCAGTCGATCGTGAGGTGGTTTCGTGGTTTGTTGTTGGTGGGAGTTTTGACTTGGCTGGCAATGACAGTCTACCAGAACGCCACCGATCCAGACTCAGCCAATCCCTTCAAACTCGGACTAGATCTGGCTGGGGGCTCGCACTTAGTGTACGTAGCTGATACTTCTGGAGTCGAACCAACAGAAGTAGACGAGCTGATGAACGTGCTTCGTGATGTGATTGAGAGGCGGGTGAATATTTTCGGTGTATCTGAACCAATTGTACAAGTGGAAAGTAGTAGCGCGGTTAGTGAAACGGCTACTGAGAGATTGGTGGTAGAACTGCCAGGGGTAACAGATGTCGGGGAGGCAGTAGCAGAAATTGGCCGTACGCCGCTATTAGAGTTTAAGTTGTATTCAGAGGAACTGGCTGAACAGCAAGCAGCAATCGCTAGTCTGAGCTCACTGTCAGAATCTGAAGACAGCAGCTCTTCTACTATTTCGATTGATAATGTAACTATCAATGGCGAATCGGTTTCAGATGAAGAGTACCCCTTTGAAGATACTGGTTTGACTGGTCGTTATCTTGAGACTGCCATGCTTGAGTTTGCCGGTCAGCAAAGCGGGCGAGTGGCGGGTGAGCCACTAGTGTCTGTCCGGTTTACACCCGAAGGATCAAAACTATTTGCACAAATTACACGAGACAACGTAGGAGAGCAGTTAGGTATTTTTCTCGATGGTGACCTTCTGTCCGCACCGGTCATAAATGAGCCAATTGTGGGTGGTACAGCGATTATTTCTGGTAGCTTTACGCCAGAGACTGCTCGCGAGTTGGCGCAGAATCTAAGCTTCGGGGCCCTACCTTTGCCGATTGAATTGCAGAGTACGCAGACGGTCGGCGCTTCGTTGGGTGAAGAAGTGTTACAAAGTGGCGTAAAGGCTGGGGTGTTTGGCTTGTCATTGGTGTTGCTGTTTATGGTCGCTTGGTATCGATTGCCAGGACTGGTTGCAGGAGTAGCGCTGTTGTCTTACATAACTATTATGTTGGCCTTATTCCAACTAATACCAGTCACCTTAACTGCCGCTGGGTTGGCTGGTTTTGTGCTTTCTCTCGGGATGGCGGTAGATGCAAATGTGTTGGTATTTGAAAGAATGAAGGAAGAGTACCGTAGCGGGCTGTCTAGTCGAGAAGCAGCCTTTTCAGGCTTCAAGCGCGCTTGGAGTGCCATTAGAGACGGTAATATCACCAGCTTACTTTCTGCTATTATTTTGTTTTGGTTCGGAACCTCAATGGTGAAGGGGTTTGCTCTAGTGTTTGGGATCGGAATTATCGTATCTATGTTTTCAGCCCTGGTAATTACTAGAACTTTATTGCTGATGCTGCCAGACGTAAAAGAGAGGCAAGGAACATTGATGGCTAAGCTAATTGGATGTGGCATCAAAACTGGCGACAGTTCTAACAAAGCGAAAAAATAATATGTTTGCAATTACTCACAAAAAAATCTTTCTCACCATCGCGACAGCTGTAATGGCGGTGAGTATTTTGTTGGTGGCTACTCTGGGCCTTAACCTTGGTATTGATTTCACAGGCGGTTCACTTACTGAAGTGGCTTACGAAACAGCACCAGAGAAAGTGGAAGTCGAAGAAGCTTTGGCCGCACTTGAGCTTGGCGGTATCTCAGTTCGTGAGTCAATTGATGATGTGGATCGCGAAGCTTATCTTATTAGGACTAGAGATTTGACCGAGCCAGAAAGAGAGTCTGTGCAAGGTGTCGTCGTTGCTTTAGGTGAAGGGGGAGAGGTAACACGCTTTACATCAATTGGGCCGGTAATTGGACAGGAACTCCGAGATAAGGCAGGTTGGGCTATTTTTGGAGTGGTGTCTATTATCGTAATTTACGTAGCGTTCGCTTTCTCAGGTATTGGTAAACCGGTAAGTTCATGGGCGTACGGCGGTATTACTATTTTAGTTTTGATTCACGATGTCATTGTGCCGACTGCTTTAATGTCAGTGCTTGGATATTTGTTTGGTGTCGAAGTTGATGTCTTGTTTGTGATGGCACTTCTGGCCGTATTGGGTTACTCAGTCAATGACACTATCGTGGTGTTTGATCGAGTGCGAGAAAATCTGGTAAATAATCGAACCGAACATAAAAAAGAGATACAAGAAGCGGGTATTGTAAAAGAGGAGGTCACTTACACTCTCAACAAGCCATACGACGAAATTGTTGGATCAGCTGTGCAAGAAACTTTGGCTCGATCTATCAATACGTCTATCACAACTTTGGTTACTCTAGCCGCTCTGTTTTTCCTCGGCGGCTCAGTGACTCAGACCTTTGCCCTGATCTTGTTTGCCGGCGTGTTAGCCGGAACTTATTCTTCCATCTGTATCGCCAGCCCACTGGTAGTGACTTATGCAAATTATAAAGCTCGTAAAGAAGTTGAGACCTAATTATGTTAATCGGAATTACTGGTACAGACGGAGCGGGCAAGGGGGCAGTTGTGGAGTACCTGGTTGGTGAAAAAAATTTCACGCATTTTTCCGCTCGGGCAATTTGGGAAGACGAGTTTGTTAAAAGAGGGATCGAGAGTAATCGAGAGAACATGCGCTTGGTTGCTAACGAAATGCGTTCGGTACACGGTAAAGATTTTTTGGTGACATATTATTTAAATAAGATGGAAGAGGAAGAGGCCGGTGATGTGATTATTGAATCTATCCGCACTACAGCAGAAGCAGATACCCTAAAAGCTGAAGGAGGCATTCTGTTAGCGGTTGATGCTGACACCAAACTTAGATATGATCGTATTACTGGACGTAAATCTAGTTCAGATCAAGTCACTTATGAGGAATTTGTGGCACATGAAGAGTTAGAAATGAACGACCCTGATCCAAATGGGATGCAGAAGGCCAAGGTAATTGCGGCGGCAGATTTTACCATTATGAATAACGGCTCGCTGGAAGAATTGGCAGTTTCAATTGATGAGTTTTTAAAGTTTGTTAATTATGATTAGCACTGTTGGAATAGTCGGATACGGTAATTTTGGTTCTTTTGTATACAAGCTAGGTCAGCAGTTTTTTTCCGAAATAGAATTCAAAATAAATTCCCGACGCTTTCCGACTGACGGGAAAAAGTTTTTTGATTTAAAAGAGGTGGCTCAGGCAGATGTGGTTTTTTTATGTGCAAAAATATCTGAGTATGAAGAAAGGATGCAGGAAATATTAAAACACGCATTACCAAATACAATTTTTGTTGATGTGGCAGCGGCAAAAGTTTACACAAGTGAACTATGCCAAAAATATTGTCAGGGCAAAAAGTTTATCTCTATCCACCCGATGTTTGGTGCTTCTAGTTTGGCTAAAACAGGTGGGAAAATTAAAGATTTTAAGATTGTTGCGACTGACTACGCTCTAAAGAACGATACCTACCAGATGCTGAAGACTAAGTTCTCTAAATTTGGTTTTGATATTATCGAAATGACGCCAGACGAACACGATAAAAATTTAGCTGAGACTTTATTTATTACTCACTACATATCAGAGGCAGTGGCCAAGACGGATACAAAGCGCACGGAGATTGATACTCTGGCTTTCCAGTTTTTGATGGATGCCGTAGATAGTGTAAAGGATGACAAGGTGTTGTTTAAAGATATCTATCAATATAATCCCTATTGTAAACAAACGGCTGAAAACTTCAGGAGCGCGATGGTTGACGTTTTTGATGAGTTGTAAGGACTTTTACATGCTAGAATAATTATTGATTATAATTAATTATTTAGCATGGAATTTCTAAATTGGTTTCTTAACCCAGTAAAAAATCATTTCTTTGATTTTGAAGGAAGAGTATCAAGAAAAGCCTACTGGATGTTTGTTCTGGTTTATTTCTTGGTCTCAATCGCAGTTTCTATTGTCGGAGCTATTGTTGGTCTTGAAGTAGTGTTATCAAATTTACTATCTTTGATAGTGCTGTTTCCTAGTCTTGGTATTGCCGCTCGAAGACTACACGATATTGATCGCAGTGGTTGGTGGCAATTAATAGTACTGATCCCATTACTGGGATTTTTGGTACTACTGTATTGGTTAGTACAACCAACTGGAACTACCGCCAATCGCTTTGGTGAACCAGTGTCTCCTGATGGTACAGGATCTGCTCCAACTCCAGACGCTGGAGGTTCAACAGATGTCCCGGCTACTGATCCGGTGACAGTTCCTGAATCAGAAGCAGATCCAGTAGTTGAAGAGGTAGATCGTACTTAAGGGTATTCTTAAAGAAAAAGGCCGGCGCCTTCGGCGCCGGCCTTTTTCTCTACCTACGAAATCTTGGTTCCTACAAATTTTTCTCCGTGTAAGTAGTTGGTTAGTTCGCCGGTTTTATTTCCATTGATTACCGCCACTTCAATGCCTTTTTCGTCAGCCTCTTTCGCGGCGATAGGATCAAATGGGGCAGACATTCCCGGATCCCAGTCTTTTGGAATAAGATCTCTGAATTCGCTCCAAGAAATGTTTTCTAGTCGTTTAGCCTCTGGATTAGAGCGAGGATCGTCAGTGTATACGTAGTCGATGTTTGAAAGATTGATTACCTTAGTGGCACCCACCTGATCTGCAATTTGCACGGCGCGCAGGTCGGTCGAAGCGCCTGGCCGATATCCGGCTGCCACTACTACCGGTACATCTGTCGGCACTTCGGTGATAGTGGATGGATCGGTGATCATTTCGGGGTGCGCCATGTCTCTAAAGATGGTGCGAAGTAGGTGTCCATTGAGACGAGTAGCATGAATGCCCATCCAATCTAGATCGTCATTCTGTAGTTCTGATACACGGCCGGCCGCGTCTTGGTAGCGGCGAGCAGTCTTACCGCCTCCAGCAATAATAATAAAACGACGGCCAGCGGCCGTTTCAGTATCAATAAAGCTTTTTAACCCTCTTAAAAAATCAGTGTCGATTTGGTCAGGAACGATCAAAGATCCGCCAACTGACATTACGATTGTTTCTTGTGTATCCATAGTGTTATGAATTGTACTGAAATATATTTGCTAAGCAAACCAAAGTTGTAAATAGCGGGAGTGACCTAAATACTATTGACAAATATTTAAACCATGATAATTTATTGCGGTCTTCACGACGTAAAGGATTTGTGGTCTAGTCCATTTGAGAGAGCAATTAGCTCAAATGGATAAAACCACTGTTCCTGTCTCACGTCGTGAGGCAGGAACCGTCGGTCCCACAGGGCCGACAGAAAAGAACCTTGCTTTCGAGGAGAAGGCACTATGAACATTTGCAAGAATCTCGCAGCATTAGCGGCAACTGGCATGTTGGCTCTCGGATCAACCGGAGCTCTGTCCTGTGTAGGTAATGGCTGCTATGCAGCTACTTCAGGCTATGTAAATGGCAACTGGTTCGCCGGAGGACAAAATAGCAACTATGCTACTGGTCCGATTGTGAATCGGTTGAACGACAGTTTGTCTGACGGCAGCATGAATGTGCTGATGAAGAGTCGCTCTGTCGACGGGGGTTGCCCTGGCGGCTGCGCAGAACAGAGCAGTGCTCTGATTGATTTTATGGCTACCGCCCTAAACTATGAACGCTCGATGGTTCAGAGCCTGGGCGGTCACGCAGCTACTACAGCTGATGGGGAAGTGTCGATTGATTTTGACGCCGCCCTCACTGCCGAACAATAAGGCCTGAGACAAGGTCGAATAATTCCTGCCATGCAGGGTATACCCTTGAAGCCTCCCCGGAGGCTTCTTCTTTTTTATATTCAACACAAACTAATTGCTTTTTTGTCAAAACTATGATATAAAGCCGTCCAAGGTATAGAACCTTGACAAAACCACTCAACGTGGCTTTGTCCGCGTTCTTTTCAATTAAATATCGGAGAATCAGCATGAAGATAATTCAGGTGTTCGGAGCTTCGTTGCTATTGGTGGTCTGTCTGACTGCTGGTGCGGCCGAGGTGGTGGTGCCGTTTATTAAATATAAATGGTATAAAAAAAACATCTCATTTGAGTTGTTTCGCGTCAACCCGCGTGGGTTTTTCCGTTCGGAGCGAGCCTTTGACCTTATCGTTGACTACGTCAGGGATGAGACGGGGTTTACTGAATTGGGCGACGAGGAATTTAATGCGCTCATGCTCGACGATAACTACGTACAGGTACGCAATTGTCCGACGAGTGAACGAATCAATACAGGAGCCTACAAGCCCCCAGAGTTTGATTGGTTCCCTCGTGACTGTCGTACCGGCGAGCAAATCGTCCAGGTCAAAGTGGACGGTGTCTGGAAAGACATGTTTTCTCTCAGTTGCCTAAACGCAGTGGAGGATAAAACACCCGTGCCACCTCAGGTAATGCAAGCCTTAGTGGCACCGCCGGCAGAAAAATTGGTGCCGTACATTCCATACAACACTACTCAGCAATTGAGTGGTGATGTAGTGGAGGGTTACAGTGCGCCGGTTTTGAACTCGGTGCAAACACAGTGGTGTGGGCCATACGGTTCGTCTAGTAACGGACTGTTTATTCCCAATCAACCTTTTGTGGTACCGCAACAAAGCGGTATTCAAACACGTGGCGTCGCTTATGGCGTCGCCCCCCGAGCAGTAGACATTACACAGCGCCCATAGGGCAGGAGACTTAAAGATGAACAAAATGAAATTGGTCGGACGGTCTCTGGCTGTCCTGTTGGCATTGGTAATGCTGTCAGCGTGTGGGTCTAACGGCTATAAGCCGCAGGGCTACGTCAATGACACTGTCAGTGACGAAGAGTTCTACCACTACACACAGACGCAGCGCCAGGAGTATCTCGATTCATTGAGGAAAGATGATCTTATTACCAAGCTGAAGAAAGATACTGAGTATATGCTTGGTCGCCCAGTACCTTACGGTACTGGTGAGATGTCTTACACCAGGATGTGGGATCGGGAACTCAACTTGATTCATGTGGCACAAGGACACCGTACAGGTACATTTGGCATGAACATGAGCGGTGTTGTCACCTTTATGGGTGATGTCGGTCCAGACGGTGCTCCAAACGGTAAAATCCGCATGGAGAAAGACGGTCGAGGTGTCACGGTCCCAGTTGTCATCAGTGCCAACGTGTCCAATCAGGAAACGTTGGGTCGTATGCTGTTGTCAATTGGCGGCAGTATGGCGACTGCATCTGTAAACGGATACTGGGCGGCGCACACGTCACGCTGTGGTAATGGTGGTTGTGGCAACATCACTCTTAACAATTCGAGTGGATCTTTGTCGCAGTCAGTCAGTACTGCTGACACGGCGGTGCAGGTTGGTAGTGATACCAGCTTCGTCTTTGGTTGTGAAACTGGTCACTGTCAGGCTGCTCAAGAGTAGTCTGGTTACGGCGGTTGAAACGGTCGGCAGCGCTACGCGCTGCCGACCGGATTCGTAAACAAATTGAGGAGTAATCCGAAATGAAACGGTTTATACAGTGTGTACTGTTGGCCTGTTTGTCCGTCGTGGTCAGTCAGGCCAAGGCAGATGACGGGTTGTACAAAAAGATCTGGGACTATCCACTCGGTTCTGCTGAGTTGGAGCGAAAGGTGTTTACACCTTTCCGAAGTACTGGGTGTCTTCAGGGGAAGGCTATCAAGGTGGCTTGTATGTCTAAGCATATAGTCTCGCTTGGTATCAAGAACCGCTATATTCCGGCTGATGCGTCGCCAGAATTGCAACAGGCTTATGTCTACCTGTCTCTGACCAAGAGCGGTGTCGTCAATCCGAAAACCGGCCAGATACCTGAGTCAATAACCATCAACTTTTTTGATGTAATTCGCAGAGGGTGGGGCTGGTGGTTGCCGACACAACCTGATCCGGCGGTGGTTTCTAAAATCATCGCGCTGAATGCCGCGGCGAAGGATTTGGCCGAACAAGCTCAGGCGGGCAGAAATGTCAGTCGTGAGCTCAGGATGGTCGAGTCGGTAGTAGCAGAAACTGGAGCGGGTAAAACCAATCCGGTGCTGCAACAGGAACTGGCGGCATTGCGAGCTGACCTGGCTGCCATCAAAGGCGGCAAGGTCTCATCTGACTTCTGGAGTAAGATCGACCAGCGTATGCAGGCGATTTCTACCAAAGGGCTGGAAGCCTTGTGGTCAGAGTATCGCACGCAAACCGCTGAGTACGAACGTCGCTTTGGTCAGCTTGATGAATCATTGGTTAAGCTGGCTAATGAGGTGGTGATGAATCGCGAAACTCTAGTCGAGTTTAGTGAACGTCTCCAGCAACAAGATGAGCAGATCGCCAAAATGGCCACTGCCGCCAGTGTGGCGGAAATGGAGAAAGGGATGCAGGAACTGAGAGAAGAACTCGATCAAGTATCGACTTCCTCAGGAGCGAGTATCTGGTGGTGGTTGCCTTTGCTTCTGCTTGCACTAATGATGATTTGTATTGTCGTCTATTTGTACAATCTGGCAGCGAAGGGAAAATCGGCTGAACAGCGAGAGGAGTATCGGTTACAAAAACTGGTGCGAGAGAACGCGTCCAAGACCGATAATTTGCTGAAAGCCATCAATGGAGAGCAGACACGTCACGGAACTCAACTGATAAAGATCGAAGAACAGTTGCGGGGCGAGAAAACTCATTTCCCACCCAGTGTCGGTTTTGCTGCAGCTACCACCAGCGGGTCAGTTGAGTCAGCGAGCGAATCTGAAGCGGAGGACGCCAAGGACGAGTCAGAAGCAGTAGAGTCTGACGACTCGTCTCTGGAGGCAGCAGCGCCTACCGACGATGAGTCGGTAGACCAAACGTCTGACGATGACTCTTTGGAGTCAGCAGAGCTCGCTGAAGATGAGTTGGAGGATGATTCGCCATCGCTGTCGGTTGTGCCTGATCGTGACGAAGGTGAGAGTAAGTTTGATATCCCTCTTTATCTGAGGCGTAAAGGCCCTGCCAGCTAACTCCGGTAATGTTCCTTACAGCCCCACTTTGTGTGGGGCTTTTTCATTGCCGCTACATATAATATTTATATGTAGGGCAGGAGAGTGTCTTATGCCAAATAACCGCTTGCATTAATTTTAGATATCTGTATAATGCTCGCACTGTTCTACGGATGCCAAATGAACGCTCGAAAGAGTATGCGAACGGGTAAGTTCCGTTTTTTGTTTGTTCGGACAATCCGGTAGGAGAACATAGTATTTTGAAAATAATAAATAACCTATATCTATGATCCCAATCATAGATATAACGTATGTTGAATAAAAAATGGTCGAAGACCATATTTAGACAACATGCATCACAGCAATAACACATTTTCTTTCCACAAGAATATGTGAGCACAATAAGATAAAAGAGTTTCATCACAGTTGAATATTCTTTTGTCTTATCCTTGAATAGGAACTTGTTTCAAGAGAGCGTCGAGAAAAGTACACTCCGCTCATATGCTTGAAACGCAGATACATGAGAGTTTACTCTCAGTACCTGTCTTAAATTAGAGTTTGATCCTAGCTCAGGATGAATGCTGGCGGCGTGGATGAGGCATGCAAGTCGAACGGGTTTAGACCCGTGGCAGACGAGGTAGGAACACGTAGGTACGTACCGAGAAGTCAGGGATACTCCGGTGAAAATCGGCATAATACTTGATAGTCCCTTCGGGGTAAAGATTTATCGCTTCTTGAACGGCCTGCGGTCTATCAGCTTGTTGGTAAGGTAACGGCTTACCAAGGCTACGACGGATAGGGGAGGTGAGAGCCTGGCCCCCACCGATGGAACTGAGACACGGTCCATACTCCTACGGGAGGCCGCAGTCGAGAATCTTCCGCAATGGACGAAAGTCTGACGGAGCGACGCCGCGTGGTGGATGAAGCCCTTAGGGGCGTAAACACCTTTTATGAGGGAGGAAGTTTATTGACGTTACCTCATGAATAAGGGGCTCCCAACTCTGTGCCAGCAGGAGCGGTAATACAGAGGCCCCAAGCATTATCCGGATTCACTGGGCGTAAAGGGTGCGTAGGCGGTTATATTAGTCAGGTGTTAAATCCTCGGGCTCAACCCGAGAATCGCATTTGAAACGGTATAACTAGAAGAAGTCAGAGGTAAGCAGAACTCTCGGTGTAGGGGTGAAATCCGTTGATATCGAGGGGAATACCAAATGCGAAGGCAGCTTACTGGGACTTTCTTGACGCTGAGGCACGAAAGCGTGGGTAGCGAATCGGATTAGATACCCGAGTAGTCCACGCCCTAAACGCTGTCCGTTGGCTTTTGGAGGAATCGACCCCTTCAGAGGCGAAGCTAACGCGTTAAACGGACCGCCTGGGTAGTACGAGCGCAAGCTTAAAACTCAAAGGAATAGACGGGGGCTCGCACAAGCGGTGGATCATGAGGCTTAATTCGTCGATAAGCGAAAAACCTTACCAAGGCTAGAAATCATACTGCATACTTAGGGAAACTTAAGTAGCCTTCGAGGGTGTATGACAGGTGATGCATGGCCGTCGTCAGTTCGTGCTTTGAAGTGTTCCCTTAAGTGGGGAAACGAACGCAACCCTCGTTGCCTGTTACAAGTGTCAGGCGAGACTGCTCCCTCACGGGAGAGGAAGGTGAGGATGACGCCAGGTCAGCATGTCCCTTGATGCCTTGGGCTGCACTCGTGATACAATGGGAAGTACAAAGGGACGCAATACAGTAATGTGGAGCAAATCCTGATAAAACTTTCCTCAGTTCGGATTGTGGGCTGCAACTCGCCCACATGAAGTTGGAATCGCTAGTAATCGTGAATCAGCACGTCACGGTGAATACGTTCCCGAGCCTTGTACTCACCGCCCGTCAAGTCAGGGGAGTCGGAAGTGCCCGAAGTTCGTCCTTGAGGCGACCTACGGTAAATTCGATAACAAGGACTAAGTCGTAACAAGGCACGGCTAGCGGAAGCTGGTCGTGGATTAATTCCAATTGGACACGTTGTCGTGATGGGGTGACCCACTCACAATGACAGCTAATTGGTCGATGTTATGTGCCTCAATTGAGCACATAACGAGCAATGATACTCAACACTCTGAAGTGGTATCAGACTCTTGGGAAAGACCAAGTCAATTCATAGGATAAGACAAAAGAGCATTCAACTAATTAATACAAAAGTAGCGCCATTACACTACTTTCAGCCCTGCGCTTCATCACCGTACACAAAGTACGGCTCAGTCGCACAGAGCTTCCAAGTAGCGTACTTGCATCTACTTTTGTATTAATTAGAAATCTCCTAGTCGCTGTGAGGTTATTTATTTCAAAGTGACGACAAACAAAAGCCGGCGGTTCCGAAAGGAACCGCCGGCTTTTGCATATTATTCACCAAGTTTAAAGTCTCCGGGTACGTAATCAGAACCGGGTTGATTCTTGTCATCTAAGCCAATACTGCTGGTTAATAGATTGATAATGCCCCAGAAAATAATAATGAGGGTAAAAGCCAAGACGCTGTAGATAGCTAAAGCTTTAGCTTTTTCCCGACCTTCTTCGCTGGTGCTACCCAAGACAAAAAAACGAATTACATTGTAGACAAAAGCTAAGAAAGCTATGCCAATCAAAAAGGGAATGACAATCTCACCAAGAAAAGAAGTGGTGTTTTTAACCAGGTCTTGTAATGATTGTGCGTGTGAGACTACTGGAAGTACCAGCAATGATAGGGCAAAGAGACTTTTGTTCATATTAAGAATTATAACCCATTGGCCCATAGTAAAAGCCCCTTGTCCGTGCTCTAGGATTTGCACCTAGGACCTTTCGAGTGAGAAGTAATAACTATTACTTTGCAAGACCATTTGAGATAATTTGCGTTTTTTGTCCGTGCTCTAGGATTTGAACCTAGGACCTTTCGAGTATCAGTCGAATGCTCTAGCCAACTGAGCTAAGCACGGACAAAGAAAACAAATTATCCAAATGGTATACCGCTTCTGTAAGAAGTCAGGAGAATGCTCTAGTCTCCTATCATCTCGTAAACATCGATGATTCACTTCGTGACCGGGAAATATTTAAAGCAGTTTAAATATTTCAGCTCGCACGGACTTCAGTGGCAAGCACTATAACAGATTTTGATGAGATATGGAAGCACTTTTTATGCTATGTTAAGTAGTAATTATGACACCAATACAAAAGGAGATGATGGAAGAAATCACAACCGGAGCCATCGAAAGATTAAAAGCACTACCACAACCAGTTGTGAGAGTAAGTGGTCCTATTACCTCAGGAGGCTTTGGTTATGATGAAAATTTGAAACGTTTTATTAGGGCGCAAGAAATCCTTCGTGAAAAAGGTTTTACTGTCTTTGATTACTTTGAAGATAACGATGATGAAGATGTTATCAAAGAACATGACTTACAAGAGTTTGTAATGGAGTATTATCATCAGCCAATTTTACAGACTGGTCTAATCTCCGCAGTGTACATGATGCCAAAGTGGGAAGAGTCAGGAGGCGCTACTGCTGAGCGGAAGCATTTTGAACCTAAAGTGTGATTTGTGACAATAGTTGTCTTAAGCCATCAATGCCAAAGATGAGTACAGCTTGGTGAATGATGTTTCCGACGATGAGTGGGAGTAGCAAATATCTAAATTTGATGCCCGCCAATGCTAAAGGGATTAATAAGACTTCATTTGGGAAAGGGACAAAGGCGGCGTAACCAGTGACTACTGGCAAGATGAGACGGTGGTGATTTTCTTGAATGTTGGTAATAAATGAAAAGAGCTTAGGGTATTTGGTTTCGACCAAATCTTTACTGACATGACCGAGGAGGAAACCGATGCTATCGGCAATGAGGGTGCCTAAGGCTAGGAAAAAAATTATGAATGGTAAGGCGAGTCCAGCACTTTGAAAAATCGGAGTAAAGGTAGCAGCCGGCAGTGGTATGACGGTGTTGAGTCCGGCAATTATAGCGACAATAGTAACGCCCAGGTAGCCGAGTTTGTCGGTAAGGTGGATCACAGTTTCGTTGCTGGCTAGTGATTCAGAAAAAAACACCATCACACAAAAAACGATTATGATGGCGAGGATGGTGGCAGCTAAACGAAGCTGTTTTTTCATGGCTTATGATTCGAAATCTACAATTGCCTCTGGTGCCATATTGGCTTTAGTTTCTAGGCTCTCCGCCTGGGCTTGCAGTTGATCAGCAACAGTTTGCAGTTCCATAGCTATGTTGTACACAAAAAAAGCGAATAAAATTGATGTAGTCCAAGCTACATAGGGAAATATTTTGTACGATTCTAATGATCGTTTTTGACCTTGATGTTTCATGCTTAAAGTATACCGCAGCCAGGATAATAAAAATGCGTTTCTAAACACTAGCTTTTTGAGAGGTTTTTTTCTATGATGACGCTATGGAATTTAAAGACTATTTTAAAAATAAGAAGGTGACAGTAATGCGGATTGGTCTCTTGGGTCGCGGGATTGGCGATACAGCTTATCTGGCCGAAGCTGGCGCCGAAGTGCATGTAGTTGATGATGCTGCAAAGGAGGCCATGCAGCCAGCCGTTGATGCGTTGGCTGACTACAATAATGTGAAATTCACCTTCGGGCCATATCAAACCGAACACTTTACAGATTGTGACTATCTGTTGGTAGGAGCTGGCGCCCCGATTGATTCTCCGGAAATTCAAGCGGCCCGGGAGGCTGGAGTGTCGGTAAAACAGTCGGCTGCCTGGTTTGCAGAATTAGCCAAGATACCAATTATTGGTGTCACCGGAACACGGGGTAAGAGTACGGTGACTCATATGATTCATCATACGCTTGCGCAGGTGACTGGTGAGAAGATTTTACTTGGCGGCAATATTCGAGGGGTTTCAAACCTACAGCTACTAAAAGAAGTGAAAGAGGATTCACTCTGTGTCATGGAGCTCGACTCGTGGCAGTTGCAAGGCTTTGGCTGGTCACAGATTTCACCACAGATCGCCGTCTTTACTAACTTTATGGAAGACCATTTGAATTACTACCAGTCTGGCGGTAAAACGAAGGAAGAGGCTATGCAGCAGTACTTTGCCGATAAGGCAAATATTTTTGCGCACCAGGAAGAAAGTGGTGTGCTGATCACAACTCCAGCAGTATTTGATAGAGCAAAGCAATTGTCGGGGGTGAGTTTGGGGCAGGAGGTGCGATTGGCTGACGCTTCAGTCATTCCTGATGATTCGCTGTTGGCGATGCCGGGTGAGCACAATCGCTTGAACGCTGCACTCGCATATGAGGCGCTCAAGGCGATAAGTCTGACTGATGAAGAAATCTGGCCCGCTCTAGCGAGTTTTGGTGGGGTAGAGGGACGTTTGCAATACCTTGGTGCCAAAGAAACAGTTGCGGTGTACAACGATAATAACGCCACGACACCGCAAGCAACCGTCGCGGGACTGGAAGCGGTCGGAGGAGAAAATGATGTGGTGTTGATCGTTGGTGGTACCGATAAGCAGATTGAGCTAGGAGCGTTGCCAGACACGATCGCGCAGCGTTGTTCTCACGTAGTGCTCTATAGTGGCACCGGAACTGAAGCTCTCAAGGCCGCCTTGCCAGAGAGTGTGACTAATGAAGAACATGCCACATTAGCCGAATGTGTGACTGCTGCCTTTGCGACCGCCGCTCCGGGCAACGTGATTTTGTTTAGCCCCGGTTTTTCATCATTTGGTAAAGAGTATAAAAATGAATACGACCGCAACGATCAGTTTGTAAGGTTGGCTCAGCAATTGATAGGGGAATAGAAAAAGGGCGCGGTCTAAAGACCGCGCCCTTTTGAGTAAGGAACATCCTCTCAATGAACAATTACAACAATGTAGTTACGAGCTAATTTTCCTTCCTTGGTAGTAGCGGTGCGAAAGTCAGCCAACCAACTGGTGCTTGCGGTGCAAAGTCCATCATCCTTGATGTTTCGCTCCGGTATACCGATCTGTTCGATAGCCTGAAAGCGCGCGATGCGCTTGAGGTCAAGAGTGCCCAGCTTGTAGCTATTGAAAGCAACTTCAATCGGAAAGTTTGATGCAAAGGGAGAGATTAGTCCGCGCGCTTCCGGGTGATCGTGCTTGAAGTTATCGGCACCAATACAGCCAGTAAGATACATTTCCAGCTCCGGTTCAGCTATCCCTAGTACCAATTTTTCGTGACAGAGATTGAGTATGTTGAAGTATACTGGGCCGTTTCTTTGTGGGGTCATGGCGGCGCGACCACCGTGCCAAACTACAGCTTGGTGAGACCTGCGTTCAAATTCAACACCGACCAAACAACCAGCGGTACGAAAAACTGCTGCTTGTCCGGGTCCGATATAGGTCGCATCAGCTTTGATGTGATCGACCGTATTGGTTGGGCCAAATACCGGCGGATGTATTTCCATGAAACCAGGACTATTTTTGTCGCTGGCTGATTTTACAAAACAGATTTGTTCGGGGTCCGCGCCAAGACTGATAGCTTCAGTACGGATTTCCTGGGGTGAATGATCGGGTCCAAAGAGGGCGACAGTGTAGTCACTGTTGTGATGGATTTTCGATTGGGCAATTGCCATGGTTGTAGCTCTCCAAAGGATTGATGTAAAGAGTGTCCGAGATGATAATATGCTACGCTAGCGATATGTCAAATCTTGATCTAAATAAGGTTTCCAGAGTGCATTTCATCGGTGTTGGCGGTATTGGTATGTCCGCACTGGCGCGGCATTTTCTGTCTGAAAAAAAGCTGGTGAGTGGTTCCAGCGATGTTTTATCTGATCTTACCAAGTCTCTCTCAGAGGAAGGAGTGCAAGTATTTGCTGAACATTCGGAACAAAACATCACTAAGGAATTAGATCTGGTGGTCTACACGGAAGCGGTAACTCCGACTAGTGCTGGTTGGGCAGAGCTGGAAATGGCGAGACAATCTAAGATACCAACCATGAATTATTTTTCGGCGCTTGGCCTCGCAATGAATCCCTACTACGAAATTGCCGTGGCGGGTACACATGGAAAAACTACCACTACCGCCATGCTGGCTGATATTTTTGAGCAGGCGGAAAAAGATCCAACGGCCGTGATTGGTTCATTGCGAGCAAAGACCAAGAGTAACTACCGCGCTGGTAAGAGCAAGTACGCTATTGTCGAAGCGTGTGAGTATAAGGGAGACTTTTTGCACCTGAAACCTGATGTTTTGGTAATTACCAACCTCGAACATGAACACGTAGATTTCTATAAAGACTTAGCGGCTGTGCAACAGTCTTTCCGACAACTGGCTTTGCAGGTAGATGAGAAAGGGTTAGTGATCGCTGATACCGGCGATGAAAACTTGGCGCCCGTGCTACAGGATCTTCATGTGCCGGTGGTTAACTATATGGATTTTTTTGATCCAGCCTTAAATCTAAAGCAACCAGGGGTTCACAATAGACTTAACGCCGCGGCAGCGCTGGCGGTGGCAAAAAATGAAAAATTAGATATCGATGAGGCTAAGTTGGCCCTGCAAAACTTTGCTGGTACTTGGCGTCGGTTTGAATATAAGGGTGAACTTAATGAAGCGCCAGTTTATGATGACTACGCTCATCACCCGACCGAAATTGTGGCCAGTATTAGCGGAGTCCGCGAGTTGTATCCGGATAAACGATTGACGATCGTATTTCAGCCGCACACCTACACACGCACCGCGGAGTTGTTTGATGATTTTGCGCGAGCGGTTGGTCATGCGGATGAGGTGATTTTCTTACCAATCTACTCTGCGCGTGAGGTAAACGAAACGGGTGTGTCGAGTAGGGAGTTGTCGGTTAAGGCGATTGAGTTTAATAAAAACTCCAGCTTCGCAGAGTCTTTTGAGGAGGCTGAAAAAACCCTACGAGCTAACATCGACCAAAACGATGTGGTGGTGGTCATGGGAGCGGGGGATGTTACGAAGCTGGCTGGAGATTTGGTTAAATAGAAATATAAAAAGAAAGTGGGCGGTGTACCGAGTACACCGCCCATTTGTTTTAAAGTACCATGTAGACACCGTAAGATGCCATTGAAAGGGCGCCCAATTTTTGAATCAAAGGTATCTTACTGGCTGGTATTTTGGATGCTCCCCAAACGGTGATGGCTGTCACTGCAATTAGAGCAGATGACGAGGCGTAGAATACCAACCATAGGTTTGTTTGATTTTCTACCGAAATTGCTAAGGTGGCAATTTGAGTTTTATCTCCTAATTCAGCAATAAATACAATAGTGAAGTGAGAGATAAAAAGAGCCCAGTTCGTACCACTTTCTTCTTCGCTCTCATCTTTTTCTTGATGAGCATCGATAAAAAGATAGATTGCATAGATAATGAGCAGTATTCCGCCAATCACCGAGATAGTTGGAACAAAACCTTCGGGTATTAATCCCGCTAAAAAGACAGTGCTGCCGGCTACTGTAACTAAGGCGGCTATTGAACTCCAAAATATAATCGTAGCTCGGCGGCGGTTAGCAAGAGCGCCAGTGCCTGAAGCGATCTGAGTTTTATCTCCTAGCTCGCCAACAAAGACGAGAGCAAAAGATGACAGAAAGATCATCAGTGAGTCCATTCGGATCTCCTTATAAATAACTAGAAAGGGAACTTGATTATCTCTATTACAACACTAAAAAGACTTTAAATCAATACTATAACTTTTTCTCTTTCCGCGGGGTATAATATATAGACACAAATAAATACCAGTATCCAGAGTATGGGTTAGGGAATTGACCTGATGAGCGGGAAAATTTTCGACAGAAAATTTTCCCGCTCAAGACCCCATCCGCAACCACTCAATCGAGAACGGTGCGACCTTCAACCTTGCTCATGAATTAATTCAGTAATTAATTCATGAGCAAGGGTAGATGCGTAACTCCTCTGGTGCACCTTATGGGTGCATTTTGTGCTTTAATCATAAACAGAAAACATTATGTTAAGAACAGCCGAATGTGTATCACCTGGACATCCAGACAAAGTATGTGACCGAATATCAGATGCAGTCCTAGATGCTTATCTAGAACAAGACCCAAATAGCCGAGTGGCAGTAGAGGCGGTGGGCTCGCATGGAAAAATTTTTGTCACTGGAGAAGTTACCTCAAAAGCCAAAGGGGTTGATATCTGTGCGATTGTGGAAGAGATCGTGGGAGGCAAATATGACTTGTCGGTGCATGTGGTAGAGCAGAGTCCGGAGATCGCTCAGGGGGTCGACACCGGCGGAGCGGGAGATCAAGGAATTATGACTGGCTATGCTACAAGAGAAACTGACACATACATGCCAAAAGAATATGAACTGGCTCGCGGACTTTGCCAGAAGGTGTATGAGAAGTACCCGTATGATGGAAAGACTCAAGTGACGCTCAATCAAGATGGGGAAGTACAGTCCGTAGTGTGCAGTTTTCAAAATGCACCAACCAGTGAGTTAAAGCCTTTAGTAGAATCGGTGATCCCGGGTGCTAAGGAATATCATATAAACCCAGCCGGAGATTGGACTCAAGGTGGGTTTGATGCTGATGCCGGACTGACTGGTCGAAAGATTATTGTCGACAACTACGGGCCAGAAATTGCAGTCGGAGGGGGAGCATTTTCAGGGAAGGATCCGAGTAAGGTGGATAGAAGTGCTGCCTATATGGCAAGAAGGATTGCGGTAGATTACTTAGAAAAGAATCCCGCAGCGCAGACAGTATTGGTGAAACTAGCCTATGCGATTGGTCACCCAGAGGCACTGATGGCGGTGGCAACGGTCGACGGTTTGCCAGAAGAAGTGACGGGCTACGATCTTACTCCGCAGGGCATTAAGAGTTTTTTGCAGTTAGATCAGCCAATCTACAAAGACACGGCTGCTTGGGGTCACTTTGGACGCGGATTTAACTGGAAATAGAGTTTGGTGGAATATAAAAGCGGCGGAGGCGAAAGCCTCCGCCGCTTTTATATTTGATTTGTTAGTGCTATGGTTCAAGCATTATGTCAGGCAAATTATCAATCGTCGCGACTCCAATCGGGAACTTAGAGGATATTACCCTGCGAGCACTTCGTACACTAAAAGAGTGTGAGGTTGTGTTGTGTGAAGATACCAGGGTGACCGGTAGGTTGTTGGCTCACTACGAAATTAAAAAACCTCTGAAGCGCTACGACGCTCATGCTAGTCAGTCAGTTCATGAACAGATTCTCTCCGAGTTACAAGACGGGACGCATTACGCATTAGTATCAGATGCTGGTACACCTGGGGTAAGTGACCCTGGGGTACTGCTTATTAAGGGCGCCCGCGAAGTGGGTGTTCAGATAGAGACTATTCCCGGTCCGTCAGCTGTCACAGCCGCAGTATCCTTGGCTGGTATCCCTGGTAATCAATTTACCTTCCTCGGTTTTGTGCCCCAGAAAAAAGGCAGAGAAACTTTCTTCAAAAGTCTGGCCGAACATGCTCAACCGGCAGTTTTTTTCGAATCGACTCACCGCATCATGAAAGCACTTTCTAATCTCAATGAAATGTACCCAGACGTTACTGTCTATATTGGTCGTGAACTCACCAAGCTGCACGAAGAAATGTTAATTGGTACTCCAGCAGAAATCACTGAGCTGCTTGAAGCCGAACCAGTCCGTCAAAAAGGTGAATTTGTCGTAATAGTTGAGGCGGGTTAAAATGTTTCAAATTAGCCATTAAATACTGAATTACCGTGTCCAAAGAAACCCTTGTCTTTATTGCTGGAATATTACTCACAATTATCCCATTTCTTGGAGTGCCTGAAGATTGGGTTAGATATGCCACGCTTGCTATCGGGGTTATATTAATTTTAATTGGCTACATTCTAAGACGCGATCTCTATCTAAAGCGGATTGATAACGGTAAGGGGGAGAGAGGTAACGACATGTTTGTCGAAACTACCGAAGTGCTTTTTGACGAAGGTGCGCTAAAATAAATGAATGCATAAAGTCGGTACACCACTGGTCGGAACAGCGATTGTTTTTGCTGTTGTGTGTCTCGTACCATTGCCATTTTTTGATGTAAGTACCGAAGCTCCAGAAAAACCGCCTGTAGCCCAAACTATAGTGGAAGAAAAGCCGACTGTGATAAGTGAAGAGAAGGAGATTGTGGTCGATGATCGCGAAGTAGTGTCACATGTGCCTTTGCCCGAAGCAGTCAAATCTATTTATATGTCATCGTGTGTAGCAGGAACTCCAAGCTTTCGAGAGCGACTTCGTACATTAATAAACGAAACAGAGGTAAACGCGGTCATGATAGATATTAAAGATTACTCCGGTACGATTGCTTTCTCGCCAGAGAGTGCAGACTGGAAGCCGGCTTGGCAGGCGGCCGAGTGTGGTGCGCGTGATATGAAGGAATTTATTGCCAGCTTACACGCCGATAATATTTTTGTAATTGGACGGATAACAGTCTTTCAGGATCCGTTTTATGCACCCAAAAATCCTGATCAAGCCGTCTTGCGATCAGATCAGGAGACGGTTTGGACTGATTACAAAGGTCTGTCTTTTGTGGATGTGGCGAGTAAGGAGTATTGGGATCATGTCATTGAATTGGCGGTTGAGTCATACAATCTAGGTTTTGATGAGATCAACTTTGATTATGTTCGGTATCCATCAGACGGAAATATGTTGGATACTTATTTCCCACAAAGTGCCTTGAGTGAACATGGTTTAGATAAGCCGGCCAACCTAGAAGCATTTTTTACTTACCTGCACTCGGCCATGACAGACGAAGAGAATTTTGCTGAAGTAAAGCACGAAAATACTGGTCGGGAGTTGTCAGTCCCTTACACTTCCGCTGACCTGTTTGGTATGACCACTACTAACTATGACGATTTGTCGATCGGTCAGATCCAAGATCGGGCAGCGCCACATTTTGATTTTATCGCTCCGATGGTTTATCCATCACACTACCCGAACAGCTTCTTGGGCTTGGGTAATCCAAATGAATATCCCTACAAAGTGGTCTACCACGCTATGAAGACCGGAGCTGATAGGATGACTTCTAGCACCACACCACTTGAAGGTTTTTTGCATGAACCAATTTACACCACGAACGCCAGCGGCACAGAGACTTTTACCGGACTTTACTCAAAACCATCGTATGGACCTGAGAAGTTTCGAACGTGGATTCAAGATTTTGATTATGGTGGCGACTATGATGCGGCTGATGTACGAGCACAGATTCAAGCTAGCTACGACGCCGGAGTAGGTAGTTGGATGATTTGGGCACCGTCAAATATATACACTAGAGCCGCTTTGTTGCCGGCTGATTAGTAGCTTAGGTGGGGTTATCTCTGCTGTTTTTAGCTATTTTGATGCGTTATTATTAAATAAACATGTCAGATGATTCAGATTCAGCAGTCCGCCTGTTTTCATATGAAGACGATAGACCTAACGAAAGAAAGGGTTTGTTAATTCCTGGCCGCATCAAAGACACCAGAACTTTGCCACCAGCCACTACCGACTTCACTCCGGCCGCCATTGGGGGTAAGGGAGGGGTTGGTTATAAAAGAAACACAACCGCTCTGCTGGCTTTATTTGCCCTTACTATTTTGGGGACTTCGGCTTTTGGTTTGTGGTCTTTGGGAGGTTCTCCAGCGGTACCAGTTGTGACCATTAATGCTCCATACTCCAATCGACCAACTACGCTTGAGTACGGGCCTTTAGCGGCACTGGCTAGTAATAATTTCTTTATTGAAACCCGCGATGCATTTATTGAAGAAAGTTTAACTTTCATTGAGTTGGATCTTTCGCAATCGCAGCTCCGTTATTTTGAGAATGGAGTGTTGTTACAAAGCGCGGAAATACTGGGTACACCCGACAGTGGTTCGTGGTCTGAAGTGTCGTCTGGTCTGTATCAGGTTGAGCAATTGGATGAAGAAATTTTTAGTACCGTATCACAGGTAGATTTGCCTTGGCGAGTAACTTTCCAAAACAATTATTACATTCATGGCCTACCAACTTATCCCAACGGAGAGGAAGTTGATGAAGATTTTAATGGCGGTGGGGTACGTTTAGCTGATGCAGCGGCCGAGCGTTTGTTTGCCAACGTCAAGGAGGGGGTACCAGTGCTCGTACACAAACAAGTAGCTGCCAAAGACACGTTCATTTATGAGCCAAAAGTGCCAGAGGTGGGATCCAATCATTACTTTATCGGTGATATTGATAATGGTTCAGTGCTCGCCGCTAGCGACTTAAATGCGGTGGCGCCAATTGCTTCTGTGACCAAACTAATGACCGCATTGGTTGCGGCGGAAGAAATTGACCTAGATCAAAGGGTGCGAGTGACAGCGCCGACATTTGTAAACTCTTTGATCCCGAGACTAGCAGACCGCAGTAGTGTTTCGATGTACAGTTTGTTGCAATTGTTACTGCTTGAGTCTTCAAACGAGGCAGCCGAAACGATCGCTGGTGAAATGGGCCGGGAAGACTTTATTGCAGCGATGAATGCCAAAGCACGCCAGATCGGCATGCTCAATACTACTTTTGTTGATCCGGCTGGTTTGCAAGACGGCAACGAATCTACTATCGGAGATTTATATCAGTTGGCAAAGTATATTCACGATAATAAGAAATTTATTTTTGACCTTACCGTCAATGAAAAGTTGACTAGCGTATATGTCGGGGGTGAGTTTGATGGCTTGATTAATTTCAATGAATTAGAAGACATGGATAGTTTTGTGGGCGGAAAAGTGGGTGAGACGACAGCTGCTGGTCAGACTTCAGTATCTTTGCACGAGATTGAGTTTCAGGGTGAGGTACGCAAAGTGATTATTATTGTGCTCGGCTCTACTGATCGCACGACAGATATTGAGACTCTCATTTCACACGCTAAAAGCCAGTTTGATAGCTAGTGCTATACTTTTATTATGACTACTTTTGATCCTGAGAAAATCACTTTCTTTGCTAAAACTGATGCACGCGGTCAGAATACTCCGTTTGGAATCAAAGCTAAAGACCGACAGCGACATATGTATGTAGTCGGTAAGACTGGTATGGGCAAGTCGACCTTGTTGGAGAATATGGCGGCTCAGGATATTAAAAATGGAGAAGGTATGGCTTTTATCGATCCGCACGGATCAGCCGCTGAAACTCTGCTCGAATATGTGCCAGAGCACCGGATTAAAGATGTTGTTTACTTCGCTCCGTTTGATATTGATAGCCCAATCTCTTTCAACGTGATGGAAGACGTGGGTCCGGACAAACGCCACTTGGTGGTGTCTGGCCTGATGTCGACCTTTAAAAAGATTTGGGTAGATCAGTGGAGTGCTCGAATGGAATATATTCTTACTAACGCACTTTTGGTGTTGATTGAATATCCAGATACTACGCTGTTGTCGGTTAATCGCTTGTTTATAGATAAACCCTATCGGAAACAGGTGGTTGATTATTGTAAGGATCCAGCCGTTAAAGCTTTTTGGACCGAGGAGTTTGCTAACTACACCGAGCGATTTGCGGCTGAAGCCTTGCCGGCTATCCAGAATAAGATTGGACAATTTACTGGTAATCCTTTGATCAGGAATATTGTTGGTCAGCCAAAGTCTAGTTTCGATATTAGGCAGTTGATGGATGAAAAAAAGATTCTCATTATGAACTTGTCTAAAGGTTTGATTGGAGAAACCAACGCTAACTTACTTGGTTCAATGTTGACCACTCGGATTTATCTGGCGGCCATGAGTCGAGCCGATCTCCCAGTGGCAGAAATGAAACAACAGCCAAATTTTTATTTTTACGTGGATGAATTCCAGTCGTTTGCGAATGCGACTTTTGCCAATATTTTATCTGAAGCTCGTAAGTATCACTTGAATCTGATCATTGCCCACCAGTACATTGAACAAATGGAAGAGGATGTTCGTAATGCTGTGTTTGGTAACGTCGGAACCACCGTCGCTTTTCGTGTTGGACCGTTTGATGCTGAAGTTTTAGAGACCATCTTCTCACCGCGTTTTGAAGCCAATGATTTGGTTAATTTAGGATTTGCACAAATCTATCTCACTTTGATGATTGACGGAATTGGGTCGCAGCCATTTTCGGCGCAAACTTTGCCGCCAATTGAACCGCCACCGGCGTCTTATCGGGATATGGTGATTGAAGCGAGTAGAAAGAGTTACGCAAACGAGAGAGGCGAGGTGGAAAAACTGGTGGCTGAGCTACACAACCCAACGCCAACGCCGGAGAAGCCAAAAAAAAATAATGGTAAAAAGGGTGGCAATGAACATAAGGCACATGGTCAAAACCGACCTAACGGTAATGGCCGAAATCACTCTGGAGGACAAGAAAGAAATAAGCAGCCCAAACAGGATAAAAGTCCAGATGATTTAAAGAATATATTGTCGCAATTGGCTAATAAAGAAAAGGAGTCAGTCAAAACTGACCAAAGAAATCAGCCAGGACAATCAGGTAACAGAAAACCACAAAAAGAAGCGTCTAAGCTCCAGTCTAATAATCCACGGCCAGCCAAACCAGCGGAGGGCAATAATCTGAAAGACGCTTTGGCTCAGGCGCTGAAGGATCACCAGTCTACAAAGCCAGTGGAAACACCCCAGAAGCCTCAATCTGTCGAAGAAAAAAAGAAAACGGTGGTTGTACAAAAACGACCAGTGGCCAACGCAGGTAGCACTGGCGCTGATGTGGCGGTGGTAAAGAAGTTGCTGCGGCAGAGTGATGGTGAGTCTTCACCTTTTAAACAGTAGGACATGTATAGGATAGGCGTTTGGTTGTTGCTGTTTTTACCTTGTATAACCAACGCTAGTGTTTATATCAGCGAAGTGGCTTGGATGGGGTCATCAGTTTCAGCTGGGCATGAATGGATTGAACTTAGAAATGATGGGGCTGCGATTGATGTGACGGATTGGGTGATTAGTGACGGGATGAATTTAAATATTGTTTTAGAGGGAACCTTGCCGGCAAATTCCTATGCTGTCTTAGAAAGAACCAGTGAAGATTCAGCTAAGGGAACTGCTTTTATGCTGTATACCGGAGCGCTGGTAAATACGGGTGCGACTTTGCGCCTAGAGCGAGCTGATGGATCATTGGTAGATCAGGTGAGTGGAGGAGAAGGTTGGGAAAAAATTGGCGGTGATAATGTTACTAAGGAGACAGCTCAGTACACTAGTAAGGGTTGGGTAACTGAGGCGCCGACCCCTGGGTCGGCGCCGGAGGTTACTGCCCAAGATTTGTCTGCAGAAGATGATGATAATGATCTGCCTGACGACGATGATAGTGAGTCTGATCAAGAAACTGGGGTAGAGCTGGTGTTGCCTGGAGTAACGCTAGAGCTTGAGGTGTACGCGCAGAAGACCGGCTATGTAAATCAGCCGATTGATTTTTATGTTGAGCCGTCAGGTATTGGTGATGTGCTGATTGATTCTTTGCATTATGATTGGAATTTTGGTGATAGCTATAGTGCAGCCGGTAAAGAACAGGAACATATTTTTACCTACCCGGGTAAATATGTAGTAACCGTGCATGCTGAGTATAAGCGCCAACACGCAGTCCAGCGTCACGAAATTACTATTTTGCCAGTGGATGTATCTCTCGGTACAAATCGCCGTGGGGACATACTGGTAAATAATGACTCAGAGTACGAAATCGACCTGTCTAACTATCGCGTGCGGGGTGATAAGTATTTTGATATGCCACCGCGGACTATTTTATTACCCAGACAAACCATGATGCTTAAGAAAGAAAGATTGGTGGCAAACGACAAGAGCATGGTAGCTATTTATGATGGAGAGGGAGTTTTATTAGACTCGATTATCCCAGATAGCTTGCATAAAGCAGAATCAATAAAGCCGCCAGAAGTGGCTTATGTCGCACCAGAGCCAGCGATTAGCGCTATCTCTACTAGCGAACCATTTGCGTCGGTTATCGAAGATCAGTCAACCAAGGATGAGGTGGCTGTCAGTGAGGACGATAGTAAAACGACTAAAGTGCAAAGTAAGCAACAGCTGGCTGCTTCGGTGCAGGCCGAAACAGATTTTAATTGGTCGTATATTGGTTTGGTTGTAGTCTTGTTGCTAGGTACGCTTAGTGTCTACGCTAGGCCGAAAAGTAACGAAATCACTTAATCTTTGGTAATATCTAGATACTATGTCAGAAAAACTAGCGGTGGTAACAGGAGGAGCTGGATTTATTGGTTCGCATTTATGTGAAAGATTGGTTAAAGATGGTTACAGGGTTATTTCTTTGGATAACTATTTTACCGGTAGCAAAGACAATCATGTAGACGGCGTGGATTATCGGGAGGGTCACACCAAAGACATCGCCAAACATATTTCCGAATCACCAGATATCATCTTTCATTTGGGGGAGTATGCCCGAGTGGAACAATCGTTTGATGATATAAAAATGGTACTTGACTCAAATGTGATCGGTACTATTGCAGTACTTGAATTTGTTAGAGACTGCGGAGCAAAATTGTTATACGCTGGTTCATCGACTAAGTTTGCCGATGGTGGGATTGGAAAGGATCAAAGTCCGTACGCTTGGACTAAGGCGTCGAATACTAATTTGGTTCAGAGGTATGCAGACTGGTATGGCATAAGTTATGCCATTACTTATTTTTATAATGTTTACGGAGAACGAGAGCGAGGGGATATCGAAACTGGTACGCTGATTGGGATCTTCAAAAGAAAGTATCAGCAGGGAGAAAAACTCTCAGTACGATTGCCGGGGACTCAAAAGAGAAATTTTACCCACGTTGACGATATCGTCGATGGATTAGTATTGGTTGGTGAGCGTGGTGAAGGAGATGAGTATGGGTTGGGTAATCCAGAATCTTTTTCTATTCTTGAAGTGGCTGAACTGTTTGGTGGAGAAATCGAAATGCTGGAGGAGAGACCGGGTAATAGAATGTCGTCCGAGGTTGATATAAAAAGAGCCACGCTTGAGCTTGGTTGGTCGCCAAAAAAATCATTGCGTGATTACATTCAAAATATTAAATCATGAAAAAGAAGATTCTAATTTTTTCTTTAGCTTATTTTCCAAAGCATGTGGGGGGAGCCGAGGTGGCTTTGCAGGAAATCACCAATCGTATTAGCTCGGAAAAATTTGAGTTTCATTTAGTTTGCAATCGTTTTGATTCGACTCTTCCTAAAACTGAACAAATCGGAAATGTAACAGTGCACAGAATAGGGATTACGACTAAGAATCCAACGATGGCCGATCTGCGTAAGTGGCCGCTCCACTTAAATAAAATAATATTTCAATTTTTGGCTTTTTATAAAGCCAAGCAATTACACAAAACTGAGAAGTTTGATGGTGTGTGGGCTATGATGGCGCATGCAACTGGAGTACCAGCTCAAAAATTTAAACGAGCGTTTCCAGATGCGAAATATATTCTCACTCTGCAAGAGGGAGACCCGCCAGAGTATATAGAAAAGAAAATGCGCCTGTTTGGCAAAGCTTTTGATCGAGCGTTTACTACACCGGATACGATCCAAGTTATTTCTAGCTTCCTAGGTAATTGGGCTAAGCAGAAAGGCTATAACAGAGAGCCTGTTTTGATACCAAATGCAGTAAATACCAAGCACTTTACCCAATGCTACACCCCAGAAGAAATTTCCTCTGTTCGGACAGAGTTGGGATTTTCTAAAGACGATGTCCTTCTGGTTACTACCTCTCGACTGGTAACTAAAAATGCCATAGACGATGTTATTTCTTCGCTAGTACATCTTCCCGAGAATGTGAAGTTTGTGGTATTTGGCACTGGGCCAGATAACGACATGTTGAAAGCTTTGGCTGCCAAACTCAACGTGTCAGACAGGGTGTTATTTTTTGGCCAGATTGAACACTCAGTAATGCCTTTGTATCTAAAGGCGTGCAATATTTTTATTCGCCCGTCACGTAGCGAGGGGATGGGTAATTCTTTTGTGGAAGCCATGGCAGCCGGGTTGCCAGTGATTGCTACTCAAGAGGGTGGAATTGCAGATTTTCTGTTTGATGAAGAAGTTAATCCTGACCAAGATACAACAGGTTGGGCGGTACCAAAAGACAATCCTAAAGAAATCAGCAAGGCTGTAATGAAGATTTTGTCTAATCCAGAAAAAGTAGATAAGGTGACCATTTACGCAAAAACTATGGTGATGAAAAAATACGACTGGGATATTATCGCTGGTGACATGGAAGGGAAGATATTCAGTCCATTATTTGATTAGGTATATTATGGCGTCAGAAATTATTAAAAATCAGAAATCGTTAGAACTAAAGGCGAATCCAGCTAAACCAATCCGGATTACCATCGCCACCGGCTTGTACCCGCCGGAGATTGGCGGCCCGGCTACCTACGTTTCAATGCTGGAGAGAGATTTGCCTGGTGTTGAATTCGACTTGTCTATAGTGAAATTCTCAGACGTAAAAAGGTATCCAAAATTGATTAGGCATATTTTGTACATCTGGAAATTATTTTTGGCTTCAAAAGGTGCTGACTTTATATATGCATTAGACCCGGTCAGTGTCGGTTTACCAGCAGCGACAGTTTCATTTTTTGTCAGAAAGAAGATGTTGTTACGTTTAGGGGGTGATTATGCGTGGGAACAAGCTCGGGTTAAGGAGGGGCATATTAAAACGCTAGATGAATTTTGGCTTGAAGATAATTCAGATTTAAGTTTTAAAACCAAGTTGCTGAAGAGAGTAGAATCATTTGTGGCAAGTCGATCAGCTTTAATTGTAGTGCCTAGTGAGTATTTAAAAAGTATTGTGAGCAAATGGGGAGTCGGTAGCGATAAAATTAAAGTGATATACAGTTCATTAGATCCACTCCCGGAGCATGGTGGCTCGTACAATGTTAGCGCTTCACCAAGCATTGTTTCTGTCGGCAGATTGGTGCCCTGGAAGGGTTTCGAGGCCGTTATCAGTGCTGTCAAAAAAATTAAGGATTCATATCCATCCGTGGTCTTGTATATTGTTGGATCGGGGCCAGGTGAAACTTCTTTGGTTGAATTAATTCAAAGAGAAGGATTGTCTAGTAACGTTATAATGACAGGCGATCTATGTAAGTCGGATTTATTTTCAGTTGTTAAAAATTCAGATGTTTTCGTTCTTAATACCGCATACGAAGGCCTCTCCCATCAATTGTTAGAGGTGATGGCTATTGGGACTCCTATTGTTACGACGTCTGCTGGAGGTAATGCAGAATTGGTGAAAGATAAAAAGAACGGTCTAATCGTTGATTTTAATCACACTGATCAAATAGCCACCTCAGTTATAAGTCTGTTGTCAGATAAGCATCAAGCCACTGCTCTCGCAGAACAAGCAAAAAAAACTGTTTCGCAATTTAATAAAATAGATTCTATTGAGCAATTTAAAGCAGCGGTATATGAGTTACATGAATAAGGTTGTAATATCAGTCGGGTACGGGGAGCATTTGTTTGTTGAAGGGAATGCCGAACGGTTGAGAATGGAAGCTTGTGCTAGAGAGGTGGGTGTTTACCAGATGGTGGTGTTCGTTAAGAATAATAATTTGACCGTGGTCCACGATCAAGAATCAGGCTTGTCCTTGTATCCAATTGCTGCCAGATTATCAATATTAAAGTTACTTAAAGCTATTTTGATCACCAGAAAGTTGGTGGCGGGCGATGGAGAGGGGGTGACAGTAACTGCGCAAGATCCATTTGAGACTGGTTTGGTGGCATGGCTCTCTACGCGTTTTAACCGAGCAAAATTAAATATACAAGAACATGGTGATGTTTTTAGTACTAATTATTGGCGAAATGAGAGTGCCTTAAACCAAGTAAGGTTTAAGCTTGGTTTATTTCTAATTAAAAGAGCCGATAGCGTTAGGGTGGTTTCAAAGCGAATAAAAAATACTTTGGTTAGGCGTGGGGTAGATGAAAATAGCATAAAGCAACTGCCGGTGGTAACAGACCCCAGTCAGTTTGAAAATACCCCTGCTAGTACGGAGCCGAGGACCATGTTTGAATCAGGCGCTTTTATATTTTTATCAATCGCTAGGTTTGTTCCGCAAAAAAATTTCCCGCTACTAATAAAATCTTTTTATGAAGCCCGCAAAAACTGTAGTCACATTCGACTGCTAATCGCTGGGACGGGTGAAGAGCATGATGCGATGAAAGGCATGATTGCAGATCTTGATCCAGATCTTGATGCTCCTTCGATCAGAATAATCTCCTGGATCAATGACGTGCCTGGTTTTATGAAGGGGAGTGATGCTTATGTTTTGTCTTCGAATTATGAAGGCTGGGGAAGGGTGTTGATCGAGGCTAAGTACTCTGAACTACCGGTGGTTACTACTGACGTTGGTTGTGTAGGCGAGGCTGTGTTGGATAAGTTGCATGGAAAAGTGGTGCCGCTTGATGATGTTGCAAGTCTGTCTAAGGCCATGGTGGAAATGGCTAGTGACAAAGAAGCTTACACTTCTTATGTAAATAATTTAAAAAAAGAAGTTGCTAGCAGCGATTCGCTTTCGACCTACGCAAAGCGCTGGGCGACGGTTACAATTACTGATTAGGTTTAAACTTCTTGTTATAATTGCCTCATGGTAAGGCGTGATCTTTCTAGTAGGGATGCTTCCGAGTATGCTGGCTCAGAACTAGAGTACGTTATTCAGCGTGACAAAAAGAAAGCTTCACCAGAGGTCCCTTCGGTGACAGTGAAAGAGGCGATGTCTGAGAAGCGCGTGTTCTCTTCTGATTCGACCAGAGACGTTACTAGAGTCCTGTTTGTTTCGCAGAATATAGACTTGCTTAGCCCGACCCAGCAGACACTCGATGGTTATGTCGACGTGTCCGACTTATTTGATGAGGTGCATGTTTTAATATTGCGTCAGGGTATAAAACCTAAAAAACCAGTTTTAAGAGTGTCAGACAATGTCTGGCTTTACACATCAGCCTCTAAGGCTTGGTGGCAGACGTCTCGGGCAGCACTCGAAATGGCTGAACAAGAATTAGAGTTTGCTAATGGATTTAGACCTGATTTGCTGGTGGCCTTAGACCCGTTTGAATCTGCGTGGGTGGTGAATAAATTAGGCGAGCGATACAATCGACCGACCCAGCTACATATTCAAGACGACTACAGCACCAGCGAGTTTTTGCTTAAGGATAAGTTTAATAAGTGGAGAATTTTTCTACCTTTCTTTACTGTTCCCAAATTTTCGAGTGTGCGAGTTTCTACCACTAAGTTGTGCGAGCGGATACAGAATAATTTTAAGATCAAGGACCTTGATCTTTTGCCAAAATATCAAGATTACGAGTCCTTGATTACGAGAGAAGATTCGATCGATCTCAAGACCACCTATCAACCGTTAATCTTTTTTATGGTTTATGCTGGGCGACTGGACAGCGATAGTGGTCTGGATGAATTGCTGGATGCTGCACAGGGGTTGCTGCAAAATCCACGTATTGGTTTACTGGTATTGAGTGATGGGAAAATGCGCGGAGTTTTTGAAAAGAAAGTCAAAACTTTGGGTATTGAGGATCAGGTTGTTTTTATTAAAAACAATAAAGATATTGTGCCTTATTTGAAGTCCGCCAATTTGCTCGTTGTGAGTGATGTAGATTCTGAAAGTGAAGAAGTGGTCTTAAAAGGTGCGGCTTGCGGTATACCGATGGTATTGGCAAAGACCCAAAAACGAGAGGATGTTTTTGAGAATGGTGAATCAGTTTTATTTTACAACAAAGGCGATAGGACAACTTTGTTTGGAGCAGTCAATACGCTATTGAATGATATAGGTTTACGAAAGCAGTTTAGTCTTAGTACTCAAGGTATTATCGAGCAAGAATTTCACTCTGATCCAGAGGAGTACCGACAAGCCTACCGTGACTCTATCGAAAAAGCTTTTTTCATTGATTAATATTTATTTTTCTGGTGACGGCCGAGCGACAGTGTTATTATAATCTCCAATATGATTATTGAACGACTCCAGAATATTTTGAAGACAGATAGTGTTATTGAAAAGGAAGGTATTTTTGTTGCCAAGGAAATTGCCGAGAAGACAGTTTGGGATAAATTGGCGATTGAAAACCCTACTCATGCGGTGATATCTGCCAAAGATGAATCAGAGGCTTACAAGAAATCAGAAGAGCAAATAGCTGATATAAAACATGCGCTTAAGCCCACTGATGTCCTATTAGACTGTGGAACTGGGTATGGTCGGGTAGCCAAGTACTTGTTGCCTGACATGCAGATAGGAGGCTATGTCGGAGTCGATAGTGCCTATGAAATGCTGTCTTTATTTAAGGACAGATATCAGTCTCATGAAGCTGAGCAAAAGACTCCGCTTTTGCTGCTAAATGCTGATATTCATACTATTCCTATTAAAGAGGCGAGTGTTGATGTGGCGATTGTGTGTGCTGTATTCCTACATAATCACAAGAGTGTAGTGAGTCGAGCCATGGATGAAATAAAGAGGACTGTTAAGCCAGGTGGAAAAGTATTGGTTTACTCATCTTTCCCTAGATCCGCCACTCTTATGGGTCTGCAAGGGCATGCTTACCAAGCGCTTTTGAATTTGATGGGCAAGCCGTTTAAGAATGGTCCAGTCAGGTATTACCGTAGAAAGGAGATCTTACATCTATTTGATGGCTTTACAGAAGTTGAGTTGCGTCCAGTTGGATTTGCTGTTTTGCCGAAGTCACTGATTTTTTTACCAAAATTTCTCGATAGATTTTGGCGAAAAGGAATCGCGGTACCGATTAACCGCCTGTTCGAATTTATTTGCCCGGTAGTCCTAAAGCCATATTTTGCAATGTATTACGATATAGTGGCTACACAATAGTGTGTAACTTAAAACCATACGATAAGTTATATAAATACAATGAAATTACTTATCATTACTCAAGTGGTAGACCGTGAACATCCTGTCTTAGGTTTTTTTCATCAGTGGATTTCTGAGTTTGCGGCCCACTGCGAGAGAGTGACAGTCGTCTGTTTGCAGTCTGGCGAATATGATCTTCCTGAGAATGTAACTGTGGTATCACTTGGTAAAGAGCGGGGAGCAGGTCGCTTTTCAATACTCAAGAATTTTTACCAGGCGATAATTTCCAATCGATCGCAGTACAATTCAGTGTTTGTGCACATGAATCAAATATATGTAATTTTGGGTTGGCCGATTTGGTTTTTGCTCCGTAAACGAATATCGCTTTGGTACACCCACGGCACTGTCTCCTTGTCACTGAGGTTAGCCACTCTTTTAGCAGATAAAATATTTACCGCGTCAAACAATAGTTTTAATGTGTCATCTGCAAAAGTAATAGTGACAGGACATGGAATTAATACTAATCACTTTGCGCCACAACAATCTGATAAAAAATACGACTTAATATCTGTCGGTAGAATATCACGTGCTAAAAATCTGCATACATTAATAGATGTTTTACACTCGCTTAGCTCTAGTGCTGCACCAAGTCTTGCACTCGTCGGGACACCAGTAACAACGGAAGATGAAGCGTATGAGGAGGAATTGAAGAATAAGATTTTAGAACTTTCCCTGCAGGACCGGGTGCACTTTATTGGGAAAGTTACTCAGCAGGATCTACCAGAGACTCTCAATTCAGCTAAAGTTTTTGTAACTAGTGCAAACAATGGTAGCCTTGATAAGGCAATATTGGAAGCAATGGCCTGCGGTCTTCCGGTAGTATCAATGGCTGAAGGTAGTAAGTCGCTACCACTCGGATCCAATCAAGTGGCAGATACTGCTGCAATGTCTGAAGTAATTAGTCGTTATCTCAGCATGGAAAATACCAGAGACGTGAACAATACTTCTTGTATTAAGAACCAGCACAGTCTCAAGCAATTGATACCATCTATATTAAAAAGTCTTTCATGAAATACGAAAAACAAGTCGAAAAAAGGCATTATGCATTTGAAAGCTACTTTTATCCAGGTCGCTGGATGAGCTATTGGTATCAGATAAAAGAAATAGTTTCTCGTGATGACATTAATTCAGTTTTGGATGTTGGTCCTGGAACTAGTGTCTTGCAGGCTATTCTTAATGAGCAGAAGCCAAACCTTTCTTATCAGTCACTCGACATCGCAGATGACTTACATCCAGATATCAAGGGGAGTGTGACCGACATCCCGCTTAAGGATAATGCAGTAGATTTAGCGACAGCCTTTCAGGTGCTCGAACATATTTCTTTCGACGACTTTGAGGTAGCGCTGCAAGAAATGAAGCGAGTTTCTAAACGCTATGTTTTTATTAGTTTGCCTCACTATGGACCGTCATTAGAATTTCGACTTAAGTTGCCTAAGTTTGCGGAGTTCAAGTTCGCAATAAAACTGCCGCGACCGATTACGCACGTGTTTTGTGGCCAGCATTATTGGGAGATTGGAAAGAAAGGGTATTCAGCAAGTAAGATTAGGTCTATTCTTAACACACACTTTGATATACTGGATGAATACATACCACATGAAAACCAATATCATCGGTTTTACATTATGCAGAATAAATAGTTTTTATGGATACGAAAGAAGTAAAAGAATTTTTCAACAGCTCTGTTTCAGGACGGGTAAATAAATACGAATATGATCGTTGGTTTAAAAATGCACAAGCCCGCGCAAGCTATGCGTCTACCAAGGAGGCTGTTGAAAAGTATGTACTACCACTTGTAGGTAATGACTCAAAGGTGTTTGAACTTGGTCCGGGTCCCGGAACTTGGACTAAGTTGATGTTAGATAAAGCTCCTGAAGCAACCTACGACTTAGTTGATATCTCACAATCAATGCTTGATCAGGCACGAGCAGCACTCCCTGAGCAATCAAATATTACACTCGTGTGTAGTGATGTTTTAGATTTAAAGGCAGAGCAGAAATATAACTTATTCTTTTCATCAAGAATGATCGAGTACGTGCCTGATAAAAATCGGGTTGTTGAAATAATTTCACAGAGTCTAGCAAGCGGCGGAGGAGGGTGTCTGATAACTAAAACTCCGCAAGGCGATCGGCCATTTAAACGGCATAACTATACAGAGGTGCATAAGGGTCAAATTGCTACCAAAGATCTCGTCTCATTACTTGAAGCGAATGGCTTACAAGTCAAAAAATATTTCCACGTTACTTGTGTCTTTCCGCTAGTACGATCTGGTTTTCTTGATCGAGTTACGTCAATAGTATGCCGCCTGTTGCCATTCTCAGTTGGCAGGTACTTCAGCGAAGCGTACGGCGTAGTATTTGAAAAAAAATGATCATAGAGATTTTCGGACTACCTGGCTCAGGTAAATCTACTTTAGTATCTCGAATTAAGGATCGGGGCGATATTTCTATTGTTACCCTTAATGCTAAGAGAGAAATTCTTTATTATACGCTGCGAAGCTTTCAGCATATTGTATTTAAGTGTGTAGATTTGTTGATTGCTCTCTTGTCTTTCACACAGCCAACATTATTTTGGAATACTTTCTTTATTAGAAGCAGTAAGCTGTACAAAGCAAAGAAAGGTGTCGGTACAAAGGTGATTGAAGAGGGGTCTCACCAGAACACTCTTAGTCACACAAGAATATTACGTTTCAAACCTTTGTTGCAGCTATATCTTTATCTGTTACCAAAGCCAGATAAAGTACTCATTTTGCATATAACCGAAGAGGAGCGACAAAAGAATCTGGAAAAGAGAGTATGGCGGAGTGATGTCGCCAAACCGGGCAGAACTGATAGTATGCAAAAGATTCATAAATTACTTCTAGAACTGACCGAACACGACTCACGTTATGTAGTGGTGTCGTCAGTAGAGGAAGCAGAAGTGTATTTTCATGAATATGAAAGTTAGAAATTTCGGTAAATGGTTGCTTCTTTGTTTGAGTGCTGTCATAGCACGGGTATCTTTTTTGTCAGAAAAGCCGGGGGTATTGATGTACCACTCCTTTGATACTGCCGGGTGGCGGTTTGGTGAAGATCCCGAGGTGTTTAAGAAGCAATTACAACACCTACTGAAAACAAAAACTATCGTTCCTTTTTCTGACATTGTTGAATACGCACAAGGTAATAAAACTATCAATGAGAATAGTGTGGCGATTACGGTAGATGATGGTTACGAAGACACGTACCATGTTCTCTTTCCTCTGGCAAAACAGTATTCAGTGCCGTTTACTATATTTCTAACTTCTGACTTAAGACCTCGTGATTTTTTTGGTAATATTGCGCGTCCAACTATTGGACAACTGTCTGAGATGGCCGCAAGCGGTTTGGTGTCTATACAGACACATGGTCACACTCACGAAAAGTTTCCGGTCATAGCTAATAGTCAGAACTTAATCAAAGAAGAAGTCGAAGAATGTGAATCAGTGATTAAAACAATTACTGGTGGTGATAAGCCACAGTACGCCGCGTACCCGGCTGGGGTGTATGATCAGACCGCCATCGATATGCTAAAGAAAAGAGGGTATCTGGCTGCTTGTAGTACTCATTCTGGTTTTGTAGAAGTAGGAGATGACCTGTTTCGATTAAATAGAATTGAGGTTGGAAGAAGAATTCCATTTTCATTGTTTAAGCTTCGGCTTACTCCAGCTTTGACGGTATACAATAAATTGATTAGGGTATTTAAATAATATTCATGAAATTACTTACTAGATTGAAGAGCGCCCACCGTAAGCTTTCGCAAGGAGAGAGTCTATTTACTGTCCCACAGTCAAAAAGTCATTGGGATAAACAGTACAGCACAGGTAAGTGGGACTATTTACTTGAAGGTCAGCCTAATATCAGCATAATGGCAAATATGATAAACAAAGCCGCCCGTCACTCGAGTCGTATAAAAGTGTTAGATGTTGGTTGTGGTAACGGAGCTCTGTTTCATGAATTAAATTTATCAAAAATCGATTATACAGGTTCCGATTTTTCTTCTGTTGCGATTGATGCTCTTACGGGTTGTGATGGTCGATTTATTAATGCTCCGGTAGATGATGTGTCGCAGTTGGATGATGATTATGACTTTATTATCTTCTCTGAGATATTGTATTACGGAGATTACAGAGAATGGTTAAATAAGTATCGTAATCGTTTGAGTAAGCGCGGGGTGATTGTGGTCTCAATGTATAAAACTTGGCGTACAACTTTGATCGCTAATTGGATTAGTAAAACATATAGGATTCAAGAGTCTTTTATCGTAAAGAGCTGTCTTCGTCGAGTTGCGTGGAATATTTATGTAATAAGATAAGTAAATATAGGTATGTGTAATAACGATGTATGTAAAAAGAACGATCTTTTGGTAAAAAAAGGTCTCAAAAGTAAATCTCAATTGATAGCAGAGACACTATATAAAAGAAAGAAAAGGAGTTCCAAGGTGTTAGATATTGGCTACGCACAACAACCGAATAATTTTTTGGAAGGAATCATCTATGGAGTAGATATTGCCGATACAGATAGGCCTAAGAACTATACTCAGGTTGATCGTGTAGATCTAAATACATGTTCTTTGCCCTACAAAGACGGAGAGTTTGATGCTGTAACAATGGGGTGTGTACTAGCTCATATTTCTAATCCGCTCGGGCTCTTGGTAGAATTGCATAGAGTTATTAAACCCGATGGAATTATTGTCTTATCAACGCCAAATCCTAATTATTATTGGGAGCAATGTTTAAATGTATTTTTTAATTTTTTCAAGGACAGGGTTGCAAAAGTAAAGTTTGAAGAGCATTTTTACGAGTTTACTAGGTATAATATGCGGACAATTGCTGGCCATGCTGGATTTAAGGTGACCGACGAGGTTGGCGTATCGTTTCATGTTGTTAAATTGGGATGGAGTTTTCAGCCGGTTAATTACCCGGGAATTGCATACGAGATCATTTATGTGCTGGAGAAGGACGGTCAGCCCAAAAATTATACAATTTGTGAACTGCCAGAAGGAAATGTAAAGTTTGAGACTAAGATTTCTTAATTTATGAAAAAGATACCGTGCAGTGTTGGCATTTTGACATACAATTCCGAAGCAAATCTACGGAGAGCATTAGATAGCATTTCAGACTTTTCAGATATAATTATTTCAGATGGCGGTAGTACCGACGCAACTTTAGAAATAGCAAAAGCATACGGTTGTAAGATTATTGATCAGTACACGAAGTATCATCCAGGACCGGATCAGTATCATCCGGTTGAGGATTTTTCGCGTGAGAGAAACCGCCTAATCGATACTGCAAATGAAGATTGGTTTTTATGGATTGACTCAGATGAATATATTACAGAAGAGTTACGTGAAGAAATTATTGAGGTATGTACCAAAGTAATTCCCGAGCACTTTGCGTATGAGCTCCCGATTGCACTTCAAAGTCCCGATGCTAGTGTGACCTACAAAAGAAAACACCCGGTACACCAAATTCGTTTCTTCAATTTACAATCAGGAGGGAGGTTTGAGCGTAAGATGCACGAAAGATACGTCTTTGACCGTGAGCAGTACTCTGTGGGAAGGCTGCAGGGCGCGTGGTGCGTACCGATCAGCAAGCCAGACTTTGTTTCTTACAGTAGAGCGGTGAGGTATCGACTTCGTGTAATGTTTGAAGTTAATCCTCCTCAAGACTTAGTAACGTATCTCAAGAAGGGAATTTTCTTACCACTAAAAAGATCGCTGGGTGTCGTATTTCGTTACGTCACCTCAAGAATTGATCTAAATAATCGACCTGCTATCCCGATCTTTTATTATCGAAATAAACTCTACTCAGAGTGGGTGTCTTTTCAGATTTTGACTGAAATGTACCTGGAGAGATCCAAGTAATTTTACAGAAAGATCGTATCTATTTGGTTGTATATTAACAACTTTGTTATGATTACTTAGTTATATAACTATATGAATAGTCATTCCACATGGTCACAGTAGCTAAGAAAGTAGGTGAAGGTACGGTTTGGATGTCGGTTAGTGCCATCTTGATCAAAGTAATTAGTATTGCCTATGCGATAGTGGTTTTGAGCTATCTAACAGTATTTGAGTATGGCCTAGTTGAACTAGCTATTTCTATACCACCAATGATGGGCCTCTTAAGCTTGGCGGGGTTAGATCCAGTTATTATTGCTGATTTAGGTACTTACAAACGTGACGATGATAAGAAGAGTGCGGGCAAGCTATTATCTTCATATATACTGCTTAGATTTGTACTCTCTGTTATTGCAAGTATAGGATTACTGATTGTGTCCTTATACTTTATGGATAGCTTCTCTGAACCGGTGAGAAATATGGTGAGTATTTTATCCCTGTCCTTTTTAATGTCACCTTTCAGGTCTTTGGTTAATTTGTCGTGTAACGTCTTGCATAAGTTCTGGCAATTGAGCCTTTTTAGTTTTTTAGAGGAAGCACTAAAACTGGCACTGGTTGCTTTTTTCTTAATTAAAGTAGATCTTGGTCCGGTGGGAATCATTGTGGCGTATGTACTAAGTGAAGCGATTGTTACAATTTTGTTTTTGCCGGTAGCTCTTGGTTTATTAAAAGAATTTCGAGGATTTTATAGATGGTCTTCGCAACCACTGTTTGCCTTAAAGACACATGCAATATGGAGTATTTTACAAGCCAGCTTACATTCCTTTAGTCAGAATTTGAGACCGTGGATTATTCAGTTTTTTCTGGGCGTGCCTGCAGTTGGTATTTATGGTTTGGCTTTCGGTATGTTTCAGCATGTATCAACACTTTTTCCGTTATGGAAAGTAGTGACGCCAATCATACCTAGTTATTCAAATGACCGTTTGCGATTAGCCAAGTTGATTAATTCAACAATTAAATATCAAGCCTTGATACTGGTCTTTAACTCAGTCGCAGCGTTTATATTTATTCCAGTTTTAATTAATAACTTTTTCCCAGATTATGAAAGTGCCTATCCATTGTTTGTGTTAATGACGTTGGCGCTTTTACCAGGAAGTTTCAGTCGGGTTTTTGTGTCTGCTTTTCATGCCTTGAGATTACAAAAGAATTTATTTACGTCAGGAATTTTCTTTTTAGGCATGATCGTTGTGGTGTTGCCCCTGACAATAAGTTTATTTGGATTATACGGTATTGCGGTCGAGTTTTTCATTACACTAACTATTTATGCTTTCGGACGATATAGGGTCCTAAAGAATAGTGTAGAAGGTTATCAGTTTAGTTTTAGAGACATGCTAACTGTAACTGAAACTGACAGGTTGATTATTGATAAGGTTTGGCATGCTGTAGGCAGGAAACTTAAATATTAAAATATGAAAGTATATTTCTTTAGCTACACACGTTTTCCTTCAGAAAAAGCTCACGCTTTATATTTAGCTAAGGTTTGCCAGTCATTGTCAGACCTGTCAGAATTTTCAATCTACCTGGTTTTACCTAGACGTTTTAACAATATGAAGGCGTCCTACAAAGACTATTACAATTTATCTAGAGAGATTAGAGTGAAAATGATACCTAGCTTAGATCTTTTTCCGATTAGCATCTTACGTCCAACGGCTATTTATGTTGGACTAATCTCTTTTCTATTATCAAGCATTATTTTTTTACTATTTAAAGTAAAGAAAGATTCGGTTGTTATTACCAACAATATGGTTATCGCTTTAGGTTTAAGCTTTTTTCATTCAAGATTAATTTATGAGCTACATGATTATCCTGGCTCGTCACGATGGCTATACGCCAGGATGTTTAAAAGAGTTGCAAAAATTCAAACAAACAACTTTCAAAAAATAAAATTATTAGAAAATGATTTCGGCATTTCAAGAGATAAGATAGTCGCATTACATAATGGGGTTAATTTAGAGGATTTTGAAGTAGATCATTCTAAAGAAAGTGCGAGGAAAAGTCTGGACTTAGATTTAACTACACCTTTGGTCGTGTATACTGGGCATTTATATGATTGGAAGGGAGCTGATTTATTGGCACAGGTTGCAGAGAAAAGTCCCAACATCCAATTTTTATTTGTGGGCGGTACAAATACCGACCTGATAAGGATGAATGATGTCTATGGCGAGACTACCAATGTTAAATTTATTGGTCATCGACCTCATGATGAGATGCCACTTTATTTGAAAGCTGCTGATGTGTTGGTGTTGCCAAATACAGCCAAAAAGGAAATTTCAAGATTGCACACTTCTCCAATGAAGGTTTTTGAATATATGGCCAGTGGTACACCGATTATAGCTAGCGATATTCCATCTATTAGGGAAATTCTAAATGAAAACAACGCTTTCTTTTTTGAGCCAGATAGTCAGAAGGCTTTGGGTAGATCAATCGATTATGTGCTCTCTCATGTTGAGTGCGCGAAAAAGTGTGCGGACCAAGCCAGGGTTGATGTAAGAGATTATACCTGGAACAGGCGTAGTAAAAAGCTTATTAAAATTATCCAATCGCTTTAAATACTGCATTTCTTATGCCCTGACCCCAATCTCTCATTTCCAGGCTCTGGATCATTTCATAGCCTAGTTTATTCATCATGGCAAGAGTATCCTCGATATTTTTACTTACCTCAAGAATAACCAATGGTTTGTATTTTTCAATTAAGTCACTTGCCCCCTTGAGTACTTTTTCTTCGTAACCCTCAACATCTAAGTGTATTAGTGATACCTGTCTATTGTGGGGAATTACGTCATCGAGTTTTTTTATTGAGATTTCAGTGGTGCCAATATTTTGATTGCTGACAATCCTTGTCGTGCCCCCAAGTTTTTTCTGATTGTCAGAAGAGTTTATTTGCAGGTTTACCACTTCATCTGTATCTCCTAGGCCGTGATTAAATAGTTCAATCTTTTCATCTAAACGGTTTAATAGAATTGTGATCTGTGCGCACCGGAAGCTTTCCGGATTAGGTTCAAATGCCCAAATTTTATTTTTGGGCAGAATGCTGTCACCTAGACATGGAAGAGAGTCACCAAAGTATGCTCCAGCATGAATGATGTCTCCTGTTAGTTTTAAACTTTTAATAAAGTCTAGAGTTAAATTTTCATATTGTTCTCCTCTGTAAATGGCCTGTACGGGGGTGTCTTCGCGGCAAGAATCTGGTGTGCAAAAAGCTCCGTTGCTGTTACAGGCAATAGTACACGGGACGACATTTTTGTTTTTTGACGAGCTATGTCTGGGTTTACGCAAAGAACCTCCGCCTTTAATTTTTACTATGATTTTTAATATCGGTGACGGTATATTTGTGATTAACCAGTAGCGTAGACCTTGTTTTGACATAATTAGCAATTATAACTGATGAATTTTATTAATCCATTAATTATTGCTATACTACCGAAGCTTTATGATTACTCCAGTTTTTAAAGATTTGTTTTTTATCTTAAATAAGAAGCATCTGTCTCTACATAAAAGAATCCAGCTAGCTTTCACTTTTTTGCTTCTTAAAATTAGGCGCAGGCACTATTTGCATAAAAATTATCAAAATGCAGGGGAGGTGATAAATGTCTCTGTGGTAGGGTATCAGGTGTCGACCGACAATATAGCTGACTTGTTTGCTACTTTCTACGAAATTTTTGTAACCGAAGAGTATAAAGAGGTTATTAATGGAGATGATGATGTTGTCTTTGATGTGGGGGCCAATATTGGTTTAGCCACAATATACTTTGACTGGCTGATGCCGCGAGTGGAAATTGTCGGATTTGAAATGGACACAGACACTTATGGTTTATACCAGAAAAATTTATTCTCTAATAAGCTTGATAATGTAATTTCTCATCAGGTTGGAATTGGTGAAACTAACATGAAAATGGATACTTATGGTTCCAGGCGAGCAACAACAATTGTGCCAGACAGGGCAAGTAAATTACCAGAAAAGGCTGAACCGACGCGAAAACGGACAGTCGAAGTAAGGAAACTGTCTGAGTTTTTGCAAGCTTATGGTGCTGTGACACTCAAGCTAGATATTGAAGGGGCTGAAATTGGTGTAATTAAAGAATTATCAAACAGTTCTAGTTTTGACAAGATTAACAGGATAGTTATGGAATTTCACCACCCGGACGAGTCTTTTGGCCAGGTAAAGGATTTGTTGGAAGCTGCTGGATTTGTAATTAAGAAGTTTAATGTGCAGGCAAATGGTTACTTTATGGTTAATGGTTACAAAAATTAGTTTTATTTTGTTATATTTGTAAGTGACTAAAAATATCTTTTTCTATGAGTTACGCATTTAATCGAGTGAAGCCCCGTTTTAGCAATAATAAACACTATACCAGTGTAGCTCTTTCAGATTTAGGTCTGGCTAAAATAGATGAATATAAAAATAAATTTAAGCTAACTGATAAGGTCACCTATGATGCGTTTGATCCTAGGCCTGAGCAGAGGTATCGACATTTGGCAAAGTATCACAAAGAATACTTGCAGGGTAAAGTGATTGATGTGGGAAGTCGTAGCTCCGAGCTATTAGAGCGACTAACTGGAGTTAGGGCAGAATTAGTAGACAAGCACAACAAAGATTTGCCTGATTGGGATTGGGAAAAGACACCAGTACCAGCTTCCGACTCTAGCTACCAGTCAGTGATTTGCTATGACACATTAGAACATATAGATAATTTTCACGAAGGTTTTTCAGATATAATTAGACTGTCTAGTGAATATGTCTTAGTGTCATTGCCAAATAATTGGAAGAAGGCAGTAAACGAAATGATCAAAGGACGAGGCCGTTGGGAATCGTATGGTATTCCACCTGAAAAACCACACGATCGACACAAATGGTTTTTTAATACTGAAGACGCCGAAGACTTCATTTATTATCACTCTAGCCGAGACAAGTTAAATTATGAGGTCATAGATGTACGCTATAACGTACCCAAAACTATTTTACGAATTAAGTTAATGTACCCATTATTGAAATTGTTGTTACCAGAATATCAATTCAAAAATCTATTTGTAGAAACGATTTTCTTTGTTCTAAAGAGAAAATAAGGAAAGCCATGCTATTGCATGGCTTTCCTTATTTATTTTTCCACTGTGGTCGGATTGAGTGCTTTGCTTGCGGAGAGAAGTCAGTAATTGAATCAAGGAATTTTTGATCATAGTAATACATCTTATTCTCTTTGTAAGTGTGAGCTGAGTAGCCAAAGGTAGACATAATTCGTGGGTTTGTTTTTGCGACACCCCCGTAGTGTAATCCATTCGTGTCACAAAAAATCATGGTGCCTGCTTTACCCAGCATTGGGATTATATCTTCAGTTTTTACTTTTTCTTCCACCTGTCCATTACCAGGATATGACCCTTGAGGAGGTTGCTGTGGAAATAATTTGGCGTATTCGTGCTTGTGAGTGGGTGCAGAGTGGGGGACGTAAGTAAAAGGTCCAGAGTTTTGATCGATATCATTTAGGTAGGTAAAAACTTTTACCTGCTTCACTTCTTGCGGATCTCGATGCCAGTTTTGTGAGTTGGTTAGTTCACCTTCACCAATTGGAATAGTCTTTTGTAGAGTGAAATACATAAGAGAGGTGTACATCTCCATGTAGCTATTAACCACATCAATAATTTTGGCGCTAAGCGCTGTCTTCAAAAATGGGTTGTTGATATCAAGTTCTACCACCTCATCCCAGTAGTCCACCAAGAATTTCTTTTTGTGATTTGTTGATCCTGTTTCTTCCTTTTTCGCAGCGAAAGCATTGAGAGTTTCGAGGAGATTTTCCTTTGGGAAAAGCTCATCAAGAGACGTGGTTGCAATACCGGTGTTTTTCAAATCACTGAGGATGCGATTTTGTACTTCATTTAATTCCGGAGTATTGCTCTTAAATAATGCAACGTTCTTATGGTTAAGTGTCTTCCAGATTGGAAGCGGGTACTTTGCCTTGGCAATTACTTCGAATAAATTTTTGTTAATTGTGTTTTTGATACTCATAGTTTGCAGATTATACCATCCAATAATTTAACGTTCCCACTTCGGGTTGAGTACCTGTTGCACGGCTGGCGTTGAAGCAATTTTTTCTTTTAAGCTTTCGGGGTAGGAGTAATTAATGTTCTCCCTAAATGATGGAGCACTGTATCCAAAGGTCGACATTACCCTAGTGTCCTTATTTGAGTAGCCGCCACGGTGAAGCCCAGTTGAATCACAAATAATTACGGTGCCGGCTTTTCCGGTGACGGTCATAATATCTGACCGGACTACCTTAGCTTCAATTTGTTCGGCAGATTCATAACCGCGGGTTCGAGAGGTTTGCTTTGCGACATGAGCATACTTACCACCTTTCGTTGATTGGGGGACATACATAAACGGCCCAGAGTCTTCAGTTACGTCACTCAAATAAATGTACACGCGACAGTTTTTAGATTCTTGGGGGGCGCGATGCCAGTTTTGTGAGTGAGTAGGGAGGGCGTCACCAGATAATTTTGTCTTACGGATATTGTAGTAGTACAAAACGCTATGTAAACCAAGGTAGCTATTAACTATATCAAGGATCGTTTTATCAATTGCTAGGTTAAAAAACGGTACTTCGACTCCAAGTTCTGGAACTTCTGGAATCAAATCAATCAAAAAAGGTTTTTTGAAGTTTTGGTACTCGCGGTGACTTCTTTTTTTTAGATATTCTGTCAGTTCTTGGAGAATGTTTTTGTTAGGGAAGAGTTCTTCAAGCGAAGTGGTTGCAATACCGTCGGCGTTTAGTTGATTGAGAATCCTCTCTTGGGCAGGAGAAAGAACGGGTCGATTTGATTGGAATGATTTGATGGCTTTACGGTTTACTAATTGCCAGACTGGCTTGAAGTACTTTAAGTCTGAATACACCTGGAAAGCATTTCTCCGCAACGAAAATTTTGCTTTTCTGATATTTTTCTTGGTAGTTTTTTTCACGATAGTATTATATTGTTACTTAGTGAGAGGTCAATTCCTATATACAACATTATGCAAGGTACAAAAGTGACAAATAAGAAAACTATTTTCGTAGTTATTTCAAAAAATATTATGCGGCGAAATATTCTCGAAACAGAATTTTGGCCAAATTTTGTCAGCCAGATGAAGGATCATCAAATAGTACTGATTGGTGAAGCGGGGGAGCGAGAATTATACGAGGAAAAATTTGGCGCTGAGAATGTTGTTATTGAAAATGTATCTGACTATCAAACTTCTTTATGGCATAAACTAGTTTTGTTTTTAGTGAGGACTGGCACCAATACTAAAGGTGTGCGTTTGTACCGCTGGCGAAGCTACACAATGAGACAAGCGAGTTGGGGGAGTACCATGCTTAAGGTCCTACTAGCTTCGACCGTAGCTAATTTCTCTTGGTATCACAATCTGTTACGAAAAGTGTACGGCAAACTCTCTGCCGCATGGATTGAGGAGCTTTTTGATACTTATCAACCGGATTTAGTATTTGCTTCGGCTTTGGTCGATATTAAATATGATGCCCTTATTGGCGCAACTGCAAAGCGAAGAGGTGTACGAGTGGTGGGAATGGTTCGTAGTTGGGATAATATGGCGATTCATGGATTATTGCCATTCGTACCAGATACGTTTATTTTTCAGAATAAATGGCTCGAAGAGTGCGCAACAAAGCTTCAGTCGATGGATCTTAGTAACACTCGAACAAGTATTATTGGCTTACCTCATTACGACTACTATCGCTACCCAGAAAAGTTTGTGAAGCCAAAAGAAGATTTCCTCAGAGAGAACAATTTGGATCCAACAAAAAAACTTATCTTACTTGGCGGTTTTGATTTTTATTGGAGCGAAGACGTGTTACCTAAAAAATTAGACCAAGCGATAGAGGAGGGGAAGATTGATGAGCCGGTCCAAGTCGTATTCCGCCCTCACCCCAGTACTCCTTTTGAGATAAGTGACTACAACATTGACAGTTTAAAACACACCACCCTCAATGCACCGTTTTTGGATAAGCGGACGGCATTTAATGATAAAGACTTCTTCATCAATTTGGTCTATCACTGTGATGTCCTTATCAATGTTGCATCTACGTTAGCAATCGACGGTGCGGTTTTCGACCGACCGGTGATTTGCATCAACTTTGACGATGAATCAAAAAGTCTACCCAAGTGGAAGAGAGTAGGTCGATTGTTTGATAGTTTTGATCACTACGAAGCTCTAATGAAAACTGGGAGCGCAAAGGTTCCAACTTCGTTTGCTGGAATGATTGCCAATATTAATGAGTACTTAGAGGATCCTACGATTGATCATAAGAATCGGCTGGCTGCAATCGAAAAATTTGTTGCTCCGTTTGAAGGAGATTCAGGTGAAAGATTGCTTAAAGAAGTACTTGCTGAAGTTAATGAGGTGTAACAATAGAGAATTACACCCTGTTATAGGTATGACACATTAGTAATTGAATGATACATTACCAACTATGAAAGAAACTGACATTTTTGATGATTTATTTGTATTAGAACTTGCTCGTAATCACTGGGGGAGTGTTGAGCGAGGAAAGGAAATCATTCGCCAATATGCTGAGGTAGTAAAAAAGAATAATGTGCGAGCTGCTATTAAGCTGCAGGCATTTGATACTGATAATTTTATTCATAAAGATTTCTTACCTAAAGAAAATGAATTGAATGACGGTGAGAACAACCAAGCGCCGGGATCACATACCCGGTATATCAAAAAGACCCTGGCAACAAAACTGACCGACGATGAGTTTGCTGAGCTAGTGAACGCGATCCGTGATGAAGGCTTGGTTACTATGGTGACTCCCTATGACGAACGATCGGTAGATCTGTGTGGCGAGTTGGATGTCGATGTGATGAAGCTGGCTAGTTCTGACACTGGTTCAATTAACCTCGTAAAGAAAGTGGTTGAGCTTGGTAAGCCTATGTCTATTTCAACCGGAGCAGTAAACCTCAGTCATGTAGATCGAATTGTTGAGATGGCAGCTGCTAACAATGTACCCCTTTTGATTAATCAGTGTGTATCAAACTACCCGTCTGACGACGAAGATCTCCAAATGAACCAGATTGATTTTTGGAAAGCGCGCTATCCAGATAACCCAATCGGATTCTCTTCTCATGACTACGTAGATATTACGCGATCTCATATTATCGCTGTTGCTAAAGGAGCGGTGAGCTTTGAACGTCATATCGACATTCAAGCTGATGAACATGTAGTGCAGAAGTACTGTATTGTCCCAGAAGAAGCTGATGAATGGTTCCGATCACATCATGTTGCTAAGGCAATGTGTGGTAATGCAGCTGATTCAGTTCGAACTATGACCGACATTGAAGCAGGTTACATCAAGAGCGTAAACCGTGGTGCGTATGCACTCCGTGACCTTGAAGCCGGTTACGAGTTTACCGACGAAGGATTGGGGACTGACTACTTCCTTGCAATCCCGTTACAGGAAGGGCAGCTTGCGTCGATCGATCTCGATAAGAAGATGACGGTAAAAAAACCGATCAAGGCTGATCAACCGCTGACCAAAGATACCGTTTCGATTGATGACTAAGGTTTGCGATAATTATTCAGTAGGTGTTGTCATTGCTGATGACAATGGGAGGTTATTGTTAATTGAGCGCAAAAAATTTCCTTTTGGCTTTGCGTTACCAGCTGGTCACATTGATGACTTTTCATCACCCGAAGCCTGTGCGATTGGTGAAGTAAAAGAGGAGGTAGGACTGACCCTTACTGAAGTGGAGCTGATCCATGAGAAGCGCTACGAAAATAAGTGTCGCCGTCTCGGCGGTGATTATCACCATTGGTATGTTTTCAAAGCTGGGTTTGAAGGGGAAGTGGTCCCAAGTGCAGATGAGACGAAGCAAGTGGTCTGGGCAGACCCGTCTACATTACGGAGTCTGGCAGATAGAACCTCCGAATATCTCGCGGGCAACATTGAAGAATCTGAATGGAAGAAAAACCCAGGCCTTGAACCAGTTTGGGTCGAAATTCTGCAAGCGAATTCAATTCTCTAGATAATGTTGTTGAGGTCTCCGTTCAGAATGTTTTCTTTCTTAACCATTGCTTCAATTTCGTCAGTGTATGGTACGTCTTCAGGGATTGGGTTCATGAGATAGATTTCTTTGTCAGCAACATACGCAAAACCAATTTCCATAAGTGTGTTACCTCCGACATAGTTTTTAATACCTTTTTTGTCGTAATTTAAGACAACGATACCGTCGCTATCCATAATAGATTTGTGCCACCACTTGATGTAGTCGTTATCTATTTTAGTTTGTGCGTGTTCACGTAATTCTGACTTATCGTGAACTTCTTCCCATGAAGTTTTGCTGTATTCAAACATATCTTCATGAATGGTTGGTTCGTGACCAAGCTTGCGTAAGTTATTGTAGGTTTCGACAAATTTATCTGCCGCACTTACGCTCCCAATTAGAGTTAATTTCATTTAAAAATTTTATTTAAATATTTACCTTTAAAACTGTTTTAGTGTAGACTAGGTTACACTATTTATGTCATTAAAACCAACTCAAACCTTCACGTGCATCATTCCCGCACGTTTCAACTCCACTCGATTTCCCGGAAAGCCACTTCAGCAGATTCAGGGTCGGGCAATGATTGATTGGATTTACGATAATGCAAAAGCTTCAAAGTTTGCAGATCCTGTAATCGTGGCTACAGATGATCAAAAGATTTACGATTATTGCAAAGAGCAAGGTATGGAAGTTGTGATGACTCCTGCAGATTGTGAAAATGGTTCTGTGCGAGCGGCTGAGGTAGCTAAAGGTATGGATGCGCCTTATTACTTTGAGCTTCAGGGTGACCAGCCTCTGGTAAAAGCTGAAATCATCGATGAGTTTTTAGGGAAAGCGCGTGAAGAAATGATAAAGAATCCAGCAATCGATATTGTTCAACCGTATGCCGCTGCTACTCCAGAAATGATTCAAGATGAAGATGTGGTGAAGGTGGTGGTCAGTAACAGCGGCAAGTTTTTAACCTTCACTCGACACCCGCTTGAGACTGGTTATCGGACCCTCGGCCTATACCTTTGGAAGCGAGAACCGTTGCTGCAGTTCCGAGATATGGAAATTTCTAAATTAGAGCAGGCAGAAACATGTCACTTGGTACGATTCGTCTTGAATGATCTGGTTGTGCAAGGAATTCAAATTGATGACACAAATTGGATCGAAGTCGACCGACCAGAACACATCTCACAAGTTGAAAAGCTCATTTAATCAGTAGTCAAAATGAGTGCGATCGCAGAGTTTCAGCCAGAAAGAATCAAAGTCCTTGTATTTGATGTAGACGATACGGTCACAAGAGGAACGCTCGGTATCAAGATAGAGACCTGGAAGCGCTTGTTTGCAGATCAATTAGATAGATTGCAAGAGGCGAGAGAGCTGTACGAATTTACCGGCCTAGGTGATCGATACAATATTATTGCGCATGTCATTGAAGAGCCACAAGAAGATTGTCGAGACAATAAACGGGTCGAGGAGTTTGCAGAGCGGTTTGACGAGATGACCCAAGAAGCGATTAGAGAACATGGTATTCACGAAGAAGATCTCGCTGCACTAATTAATATTAGAAACAGTTTTTCTGGTCAGGTCTATTTACTTTCAGCCACCCCAGAAGAGTCAGTTGTCGCAAACATTCGACACTTTGAATCAGAGTATCCTGAGTTGGCCGGAATGTTCACCAAAATTATTGGCTACCCGATGACAAATGGTAAAGCAGGGGAGTTGACTTTGATTGCAGAGGAGAACCAAGTCAATGCAGATGAGATTGTAATGATCGGCGATGGAGGGAGTGACTACAATGGAGCCAAAGGTGCTGGTACACAAATGATTGGTATCATCACTGAAAAGAATCGTGAGTCGTGGGCCGAGGAACGTTTCCCAAGCGTAGATTCAGTAGCAGATATACCAGCATTACTTAATCTCTAAGGTAAAAGCGCTCCGGTCGAAAGATCGGGGCGCTTTTTCTTGGGTAATGTGCTAAATTTCCTGTACTTATGACATACCACCACTACATTGATGGATTGCGGGCAATTGCGGTTGTGTTGGTGATGTTGTTTCACCTAGAGCCTGAAATCTTCAAAGGGGGATATTTGGGCGTTGATGTATTTTTTGTGATCTCCGGGTTTGTTATTTCCCAGTCAATTTACAAGAATTACCTCAAGACTAACACCGTACAAATTGGCAGTTTTTACTTACGACGTCTCAAGCGTTTATACCCAGCACTAGTGGCAATGGTGAGTGTTACAACCCTCGTCTACTTTTTCCTGGGATTTTTGTGGGATACCAATCTGCTTATTAAGAGTAGCGTTACTTCAATCCTTGCGGTTTCAAATTTCTACTATCTGAAACAAGCTGACAACTATTTTCATCAGGATCTTATCAACCCGTTACTACATACCTGGTCGCTGGGAATTGAGGAACAGTTTTACCTGATATTCCCGCTTTTGATGTTGGGATTATTTCGACTTTTTAAGAATAATAATGACCAGGTCAAATATCTTTTGTATGTCATTACTGGCTTATCGGTGCTTTCGTACGTCAGCTTCGTTGTTTTCGCTGATTCAATGTGGGGAAGTTACTATTTCCCGACCGCTCGATTTTGGGAGATTGGAGTTGGGTGTGCGCTGTTTTTCTTATCTCTCAAAATTAAAGACATTAAGTATGGAGCAGGTTTAATTATCACTGGAATCATTCTCTTATTCTCAACTCAGCTACTCGTGCCGGTCTTGAATGTGGTGCAGATAGAGACTCTGCTCGCTGTTATCGCCACCTCTCTCATTATTATTGCTGGACTAACCAACAAGACAGCCATAATTGCTTTCTTAGAAAATAAGTACTTCTTACACATCGGAAAGATTTCATACTCACTGTATCTGTGGCATTTGCCAGTATTCTATTTCACCAACCTATATTTAAATTCCTTAGCGTATTACCTCGTTGCACTTTCACTCACCTTCGTGTTGTCGTGGGCATCGTATTACCTTATTGAGAATCCGTTCCGACATTCAGCGTGGCTTGAAGACAATCTCAATAAACTCAAGTATCTCGTAGTAAGCGGGGGAACAGCCGCAATAGTGTTTATCGTTGGAGTAGGTCCAGGGAGTGTGGTCTTGGCAGTAAATCAAGGACTGAACACTTTTTCTGATGAAGTGAAGACGGTAAATTATATTGAACGAAGTTACGATCTTGGTGAAAGAATTCAACCAAACCACTTTGAAACTGAGCTTGATTGTGAAGAAGAGATTAACGGTCGTGAACTGTTTGCCGGCGCTCCACGCGGAATCTGCGGAAACGAAGACCAGTCTAAAAGACTGATCTATCTCACGGGAGATAGTCATGCGCGACACTTGGTGCCAATGATGGACGCTGCCCAGGTGCAATCTGATATTTATTTTTACCCGGGAGAAAACCAAATGATTCATCTAGGCGAGGCCGGTACAAGTAACCCAAACCTCACCATCGAAAAGCATCGGGAGCGTCTTGAGGTATTACAAGAAGACTATGATGAGATTGTGGTGATTTCCTCATTGTTTTTGAGTCCATACGAAGATCGGATTGACGACAGTCGTACTAATATGATTGAGTATATTAAAACCATCAGTCCTTTTGCTGAAATCGTGCTGGTTGCACCAACCCCAGTATTTCCAACTGGTCCCGAATCTTGTGTGGTGACAGGTCAGCATTGTACGCTCGATAAAACTATAGACCTCAAGCGCGTCGCCGTAACCTACGATTTGTTAGCCGACGCTGCGGATGGAAATGACCGAGTATATTTGTTTGATTTATACGATCAGATTTGTCCTCATGAGGTTTGTTCTATCTACGAAGAAGATCAAGATTTTCTTAAATACATGGATGACGATCACTTGAGTGTGGAGGGAAGTCTTTCTCTTACGTCTTATTTCGAATCGTGGTTTACGAGCACATTTGAGGATATTGAAGACGGCAACTAATTATCATGGCTAGAGTAATTATTTCTGAATATGCAGCAAAGTCCCTCCTTACAGGAGGGGCGTATCAAGGTGTATCAGTTTCTTCCGAGCAAGAGCTAGCCGAACTGAGTCTTGGCGAGGGTCGTTATGTGGTAAAGGCCGACAACGGTACTAAAAAAAGAGGGAAGCAAGGTTTGGTAAAACTTGATCTTACTCGGGAAGAAGCCGTTGTGGCAGCGCGAGATCTTCTCCGGTCGACTGCCAGTCGAATATTGATCGAACCGTTTTACCTTTACGACAAAGCAGCTGAACGTTACATTAGCCTCGAGTTGACGCGAGCTGGTGTTAGAGTCATCACAAATAATCAGGGAGGAGTCGACGTTGAATCGACAGAAACGGTAGCAACTACAGTTGTCAGTCATCAAGATTTTAAGACGCGTTCATTTTACAGCTTACCTACTGACGTCACTAAGGTCGTTGAAGGATTAGCTGACTTTATTAACGAAACTGGAGCTGTGTTTGTTGAAGTGAATCCTTATGTCGATATCGGAGGAGATATTTTGTGTGTAGATTTTGCAGTTGAGATTGATTCACATTATATAAATCGTTTACCAACGTGGGTTCATGACCATGTGCAACAAAACAAGGTCGGGCACGAAGCAGAAGCAGCAGTTGCTAAGCTCGACGATGAATCAAGTGCTACGTTTTCGCTGACTATGTTTGATAAAGATGCAGCGATCTTTACGTTGCTGTCCGGCGGTGGCGCAAGTTTGGTAACGATCGATGAGTTGGTGAGCGTTGGGTTACAAAAAGATATCGCGAACTACGGAGAATATAGTGGAGCACCAACAACCGATGAAACTGCTCGATATACTGACGCTTTAATCAAAGCATTACTTTCATCTAGAGCGCCAAAAAAAGCCCTTGTGATTGCCGGCGGTGTCGCTAACTTCACCGACATCCATATTACTTTTCAGGGTATTACCGACAGTTTCACAAAACACCTGTCTGTCTTGCAAGATCAAAACCTACAAGTATTTGTGCGACGTGGTGGGCCGAATCAAACAATAGCTCTCAGTCGGTTGGAGCATTTTTTGGCTGAGCACGACATCTCGCATCAGGTACATGGTCCAGCTAAGAGCTTTTCTTTTGTTGCAGATCAAGTTAAAGAATATTTATCATGAACAATCTCTTAACAAAAAAAGACCCCACCATTCTTGTGGTTGGATTACACGAGAGAATAATCCAATCGATTCTTGATTTTGATTACGTCAAAGGAACTAGCAAACCTAGTGTGGTTGGTGTGATAGGAGGAGGGAAGCAAAGTCATAAGTTTTGGTTTGGTGACACTGAGGTGCTTTTGCCGGTGTACCGAGATATGCAGTCAGTTGTGGCAAAGCCAGATTGGCTACTAAACCTTGCGTCTGCCAACAGCGCCAAGCGCGTGACTGATAATTTCTTTTCACAATTCAAAAATGCCTTTGGCGCACACATTTTTTGTGAAGGTCTATCGGAACAAGATGCCCTCAGTATTATCAATACTCATAACAGCAAAGTGATTGCTGGGCCGTCAGGAGTGGGACTACTGGTTCCGGGGCATCTGAAACTTGGCGCTATTGGTGGTATTTTGGGAGGCAACATTAATCATGTTGCTAAAAAGCGAGGAGACACTGCGGTGATTTGTAGTTCTGGCGGGATGGTTAATGAACTAGTCGACTCAGTTCTTCGTGCGGGTGGAGTTCCAAGCTTTGCTGTTTCATTTGGTGGTGATCGTTTTCCGGTTACTTCACCACTAGAATGGTTTTTGCTGGCTGAGAAGGATGAGGCAACGAGACAGATTGTTTACTTTGGCGAACTGGGTGGAGACGATGAGTATGTAATCGCAGAAGCAATTGAAAAAGGTGTCATCACAAAGCCAGTGTCGGCGTACATTGCTGGTCGGTATGATACCGCAGGTAAGCGGGTGCAGTTTGGTCACGCCAAGGCACTTGCCGGCGACGGTAAGACTGATGCGGTGTCAAAAACAGCCAGATTACAAAGCGCCGGAGTAACTGCCTCAAGTAGTTACCGAGATTTTATTATGCGGATAAATAACTGTAAATTTATGACAAAGGAAATGGAAGACAGTAGAGACTTCGATCTGCCTGAGACAGCTCGAAAGCAATCACTGTTTACTGCCAAGAAGGATGAGAGCGAACATGCAGATGACTTCGTACCGCATATTCTCTCTGTACTTCTTGAGAAGAAGTCAGTGTCGTCAGAGTTGTCTAACTTTGCGAACAAATCATTTTCGTTACTAATTGATCATGGAGTGCAACCGTCTGGAACGGTGAACACAATGATCACCGCTAGAGCGGGCCGAGATATGAGTAGTGCACTAGCGAGTGCAGTGCTTACGGTTGGTGATCGGTTTGGTGGAGCGATCAATCAGTCTGCCAAGACTTGGTTCGATGCAGTAAATAACAATACCGGCGTGGAGGATCTACTTGAAGATCACAAGCAGGCTGGTCGACCAGTTATGGGTATTGGTCATAAGAAGTACTCGGTAGAAAATCCAGATACGCGTGTAACAGAACTTATCAACGAAGCAAAGAGTGTTCTGAAAGAGGCTAAATACCTCACGTACGCGCTTGCAGTAGAAGAGCGGACAATCCAAAAGAAAAGTAGTTTGATTCTTAATGTCGATGGGGCATTGGCGGCGATCTTGCTCGACCTTCTGTCGGAGTATGAAGAAATGAGTCATGAAGAAATTGAAGAGTTGTTTACTATTGAATTCTTTAACAGCTTCTTCCTAATTCCGCGAACAGTAGGATTTATCAGTACGTTTCTGGGTCAAAAACGACGTGACGAAGGTTTGTTTAGATTGCCGGATGACCAAGTGCATTATCTCTAAGGTAGAAAAACAATTTTCTGTGATAAAGTACGTGGTATGAAAAGTCTCAAAGAAATGTTTATTGGGGAGGTAGTGGCGGAGGCGGTAAGGCGCGCGCCCGAAGGGCGCGCGCCGCGGGTCATGGACCTTGGCTGTGGTTCAGCAAGTTACCTCCCGTCACTTTTTAATAAGTATCCCGATATCGAATATGTCGGAGTCGAACCAATCAAAGCTTCTTACGATAAAGCGGCTGCTGTAGTTGAGGACTTACCAAATGCCCAGATTCACTATCAGCTTGGTTATGACTCTGTGCCAAACGAAGTAGAGGGGTCATTTGATCTCGTGTTTTCACTTAGTGTTCTGGAACACGTTAAGCATTTGGATAAATTTATTGCGTTATCTGCCAAGTACGTAAAAAGTGGCGGTATGATGGTGCATCGTTACGACCTTGGTCACGCCCTGCATTCACACTCACTAAAAGAAAAGCTGCATGTGATAATGGGTAATCATATTCCTCAAGTCTTACCAGAAAGACAGTTTGTTCGGTACGTGGGCGTGCCTGAGGTAGAAAAATGCTATACCAATAATGGCGTTAAAAAAACCAAGGTAACTTATCACCAAATGCCCAATCATAAGGCTTTTGAAAAGATTGTCGGTAGTATTGAACCGGTTGAGGAATTATTTGCGTGGGAGATGGAATTTCAAACCGATATCGATCAATTGCCGGTTAAGGAAAAGGAGACTTTGTTTCCAGCGGTGGCAGTTTGGGGTGAGAAAGTGTAGTTGGGTGATAAAGGCCGGCGGCGCAGGCGCCGGCCTTTTCCTATACCTTTCATTTTCTCGCTCGTCTAGGGATTCGGATTTATCACAGCGTGTTATAGTGGCTCTCATATGAAAGATTTTTTGAAAGCGATTGTCTTTGCGGGCCTGTTTGCGGTACCGTTTCTGACCCTGTATGTCGAGAATGACTACTTTTTTCCATTTATTACTGGTAAGAACTTCTGGTTTCGAATTATTGTCGATGTGGTCTTTGCTGCATGGGTAATTTTAGCTTTGTATGAAGTAAAATATCGACCAAAGATTTCTGGTATCGTTTGGAGTTTCGGTGCATTGCTGGTCGTGATGTTCTTTGCTAATTGGTTCGGATTACATCCGCAGTCTAGTTTCTGGAGCAATTTTGAACGCATGGATGGCTACGTCTCACTAGTACACACCTTCATGTACATGTTTGTGCTCGGAAGCATGCTTCATAGCCAGGCAGCTTGGCAAAGACTTCTCAATACATCATTGGTGGTGGCGCTAGTCGTAGCTCTCTATGGTCTGGCTCAATATGGCGGTATGATTCCTGGTTCAAGTCGTATCGACTCTCGCCTGGGGAACGCGGCCTACATGGCTATCTACATGTTGTTTCACATCTTCATCGCTTTCTGGCTCTTTGTTGAAACAAAAAACAAAACTCACAAAACCCTTTATGCTTTGTTGGCCGCCTTATTTACATTTGTATTAATCGAGACTGGTACTCGAGGTACCGCCGTAGGACTAGCGGCTGGTGTATTTGTGATGACCGCTTACATTGGATTATTTGGCAATCAGTTTAAAGAGTATCGCAAGTACGCTATTGGGGGAGCGTTGCTGCTTGTACTCGGTGTCGCTGGGTTTGTGGTTGGGCGCGACTCACAGTTGGTCCAGTCCAATCCAAACCTAGCTCGTATTGCCAATATTTCTCTCGAAGACTTGGAGATTCGAGGAATCATTTGGGGTATGGCTTGGGAAGGCGTGAAGGAGAGTCCGGTCATTGGTTACGGTCAGAGTAATTTCAATTATATCTTCAATCAAAACTACGACCCTCGTCTATACGCTCAGGAACAATGGTTTGACCGCGCTCATAATATCTTCATGGACTGGTTGGTGACCGGAGGCTTTCTTGGATTGATCGCGTATTTGAGTATTTTTGCTTGGTGCGCCTGGTATCTGCTTATCCGACCGATGATTGATAAGGCAGATGAGTCGTTTACGGTAATGGAACGTGGGGTACTTTTAGGTATTTTGGCGGGATACTTCACACACAATATTGTTGTATTCGATAATATCGTCAGCTACATCTTCTTTGCTATCATTCTTGGACTTATTACCTCAAGAGTTGGGGAGGTGCCTAAGCGTTTGCAAGATCTAAAAATCGATACAGCCCTTATCAAACAAATCGCCGCTCCAGTAGTGACCGCGTGTCTAGTGGTGAGTATCTACCTATTTCATTCTCCGGGTATGCAAGCTTCAGGCAGTTTGATTGATGCCTTTAGAGAACAGGACCCAACTGTTAGATTAGAGCATTTCAATCAGGCACTGGCTGCTGATTCATTTGCTCACCAAGAGATTACGGAACAATTATCTCAGCAAACCATCAGTATAGTGCGAGACTCCAGTATCCCAGGTGAAATCAAGCAGGCGTATGCTTCTGCTACTGAATCAGAGTTGCAAAAATTAGCATCAAATAAGCCAGGTGATGCTCGTATCCATGTCTTTATCGGTAGCTATTATCGAGCCATCAACGAGCTAGAAAAAGCAAAAGAGCAAATGGCCTTGGCTCGTCAATTCTCACCAAATAAGCAGGCTATTATTATTCAGCAAGGTTTTATCGAGTTGTCTCTTGGTAATAATGAAGCTGGGAGAGATTTCTTTCAGACCGCTTTTGAATTGGATGAAAATAACTTAGAGGCTCGTGAGTATTATGCGGCAGCTTTGTTTTATGCTGGCGACGTTGACGCTGCTATTGGTTTGATGAATGACGAAGCTGCGCGCGCTCGCTTTGCTGCAAGTGACTTCTTGATTGGGGCGGCTAACAATGCGGAAGCAGTTGGTTTTGTGCAAGAGTTATTGGAAGAGCGTGTCGCAACCGAACCGAGCACCAGACAAAATTGGAAGTTTGATCCACAGACTTGGGCTTCACTGGCGTTTGTCTATTATCAACAAGATGATAACGATAAAGCTATTGATACGCTGAATGAAGCGTCTGAACTGATACCATCTTTTGCTGGCATAGCTTCATGTTTTATTGAAAATATCGAAGCTGGTAATGACCCACAAGAAGGCTGTCAATAAACTATGAGTCTACAAGTAGAAAAAAATATTCTGCTTTCCAGACACACCACTCTTAAGGTCGGCGGTTCAGCTGATGAGTTTGTCGAAGTTAACTCACTGGAAGACCTAAAAGAGGCGGTGTTGCTCTGTGGAGACGAAAGACCTTTGGTGATTGGAGGCGGCTCAAATTTATTTGTAGGCGATAATGGATATAAGGGATTGGTGATTAAAAATTCCATTCACGGTGTTTCTTTTGCAGACACCGAAGGAGGGGTTTTGGTTTCTTGTGGCGCTGGTGTGAATTTTGATGACCTGGTTAGACTGACCGTGCAAAGAGGGTTGTGGGGCCTAGAAAATCTGAGTCATATTCCTGGTACGGTAGGCGCTACTCCAATTCAAAATGTTGGCGCCTACGGAGTAGAGGTAGCTTCTCTTGTTGTAGAAGTGAGAGCTTTGCATGTGAGAGATGGTTTATTAAAAACATTTTCTAATGAAGAGTGCGGTTTTGGTTATCGTGATTCTTTTTTCAAAACTAACGCTGGCAAAAATTGGATCATTTATGAAGTGGTTTTCAGATTGAGTCGTGAGCCGAGGCCGGTTTTAGATTACGGATCTCTAACAGACTTAAAGAGTGTAAATGGTCTGACTCCAGAAGCTGTCAGGAGTGAGGTGATTGGAGTGCGAGCTGGTAAGTTTCCAGATTGGAAAGTGATAGGGACAGCGGGATCTTTTTTCAAGAACCCGATTGTGTCGAAGGAAAAATTTATCGCTTTGCAGAATAATTATCCCGAAGTTGTTGGCTATGAATTAGATGAAGAGCTGGTAAAGCTGCCGCTCGGAATGATTCTTGATAAGATCTGCAATTTAAAAGGCTACTGCGACAACGGAGTATGTCTTTATGAAAAGCAGGCTTTGGTCTTGGTGAATGTGTCTGCCGCCAATGCGCAAGCGATTGATGACTTTGCAAAATATGTCGAAATGGAAGTGAAGCAGAAAACTGGCCTGACAATAGAGAGAGAGGTGAGTTGTGTTTGAGAAGCAGTGGGGCGAAAAATTTTAATTTTTCGCCCCACTGCATAATCCCCAAATTTTTTTACCTGCACCTGTTGTTTATCTTTGCATAAAGAGTAATAATAAAGTTAAGCAAAAATCTTCTCCCGGTTTGTTCTTTGAAAATGAGAAGTGTTGCGGTCGAGTTTTAATAAATAAAAATATCTCATCACCTTATGCCAGCAGCAAAGAAAAAAGCGACTAAGAAAAAAGTTGCTAAAAAAGCTACTAAGCGGAAAGCGGTAAAGAAAGTTGCTAAGAAGGCAGTAAAGAAGAAGACGGCCAAGAAAGCTGTAAAGAAGACTGCAAAAAAAGCGACTAAGAAAAAGGCGGTAAAGAAGACCACTAAGAAAAAAGTTGCCAAGAAGGCAGCAAAGAAAAAAGTGGTAAAGAAGACCGCAAAGCGGAAGCCAGCCAAAAAGTCCGCTAAGAAAACTACTCGAAAGCGAAAAAAGTAGTTAGTGCGGAGAGAGTTAGACATCTCCGCGTGAAGTTTATTGCATAATCGTCCTTCGGGGCGATTTTGCTTTGTATTTAGTCAAAATTACCTATATACTACGCGGACTATGTCATTTTTAGATAAATTCTTCGGTCCAACTTACGAAAAAGAGCTGAAAGCTATAAAACCACTTGTTTCTGAAATAAACGCGTTAGAGAGTGAAATTCAGGCTCTGAAGGATGACGATATTAAGGATCGAGTATTAGAGTGCCGCAAGAAAGTCCAGGCCGGGGCTGCTCTAGATGAAGTTTTAGTTGAAATGTTTGCCTTAGTGCGCGAAGCTGCCAAGCGCACTCTAAATATGCGTCACTACGACGTACAGCTGATTGGTGGGGCTATCTTACATAAAGGAAAAATTACCGAAATGCGTACTGGTGAAGGAAAGACTTTGGTCGCCACCTTGCCTGCTTCTTTAAACGCTCTCACCGGGAAGGGTGTACATGTGGTTACTGTCAATGATTACTTGGCAGGACGAGATGCTGTGTGGATGGGTCAGGTGTATGACAAGCTTGGTTTGACTGTCGGTGTAGTCAATCACGATTCATCCTATCTGTATGATCCAAATCACCAAGAAAAAGATGAAGAAAGAGATGAGCATGGCTCATTCAAGGTGGTGAGAGATTTCTTGCGACCGTGCTCTAGACAAGAAGCTTATGCGGCAGATATTACTTATGGTACCAACAGCGAATTCGGTTTCGATTATTTGAGGGATAATATTGAGTACGAAGCAGACCGATTGCGGCAGCATCATCACGCTTACGCTATTGTCGATGAGATTGACTCTATTCTGATTGATGAAGCAAGAACTCCGCTGATTATCTCTGCCCCCGCTGCTGATAACGAAAATCTATATCCAAAGTTTGCTGAGATTGCTAACAAGCTACAACTCGAAGAGCACTTTACCGTCGATGAGAAATTAAAAAGCGCCACTCTTAATGATGCCGGGATTGAGATTGCCGAAAAGATGCTTGGCATAGACAACATCTATACCGACAAAGGTATAAAGTATGTGCACCATTTAGAAACCGCAGTCAGAGCTAAAGCGTTATTTAAAAAAGACAAGGAATATGTGGTGCGAGACGGAGAGGTGGTGATTGTCGATGAGTTTACTGGGCGTTTGCAACCAGGTCGTCGCTGGTCAGAAGGTCTCCATCAGGCGGTAGAAGCTAAAGAGGGGGTGACTATCCAAAAAGAATCAAAAACATTTGCTTCTATCACGTACCAAAATTATTTCCGAATGTATGACAAATTGTCTGGTATGACCGGTACAGCGTTAACCTCACAAGAAGAGTTTTTCACTGTTTATAATCTAGAAGTTATCCCGGTGCCGACCAATCGAGACGTGCAAAGAATTGATAAAAACGATTTGATTTACCAAAACGAGTCGGGCAAGTTTAAAGCTATTATTGAAAAAGTAAAAGAGGTGCATCAGACCGGCCAGCCAATCCTGATCGGTACAGCTTCAATAGATTCAAACGAGCGCTTATCAGCCGCTCTTGGTCAGGCAGGCATTAAGCATCAGATGCTTAATGCAAAAAACCACGAAAGCGAAGGAGAAATCATTGCTGCGGCTGGTGTGAAAGGAGCTGTTACCTTGGCGACCAACATGGCTGGACGAGGGGTTGATATCAAGTTGGGCGGTCCAGACGCATCAAAGGAAGAGGCTGAAGAAATCAAGTCGCTCGGTGGTTTGTTTGTGCTTGGTACCGAACGTCACGAAGCTCGTCGTATCGACAACCAGTTACGGGGTCGTTCTGGACGACAGGGAGACAAGGGTGAGACTCAGTTCTTTGTCTCAATGGATGACTCTCTCATGCGGGTGTTTGGCGGTGAAAGGGTAAAGAATTTGATGGGTACTTTTAAAATTCCAGAAAATGAACCGATCCAAATGAGCATGATCTCTAAGACCTTAGAAAGTGCGCAAACAAAAATTGAAGGATTCCACTTCGATTCACGAAAGCAGGTATTGGCTTACGATGATGTGCTAAATACGCAACGACAATCTATCTACGCTCGACGCCGGGCTCTCTTAATGGGAGAAGAAACAGAGATTCAGAATGTATTAAATGAATTGTTTGCTGCTCATCCTGAATCACAGGCTGTAATCGATGCCAAGAAGAAAGAGTTTGGCGATGATCAATTCATGGATCTATTTAGGAGACTGACTCTACAAATGATGGACATGCTATGGGTCGAGCACTTAGAGGTTATGAGTTACACCAGATCTAGTGTAACTCTAAGAGCTTACGGGCAAAGAGACCCATTGATTGAGTACCGTAAGGAGGGTAATAGGCTCTTTAAAGAAATGGAGCTGGCTCTCTATGATCGTATCAATGATGTCTTGCCTCGGGTGCAGCCACAAGTGGTTGCTAAGGAAGAAGAGGAGCGGAAAAAGGAAGCGGAGGCTGCTCAAAAAATGGCTGGAGAAAATGAAGCTAAGAAGCCAGCTGTTCAAAAACCAGTGGTGAAACAAAAAACCTACGGCCGAAACGATATTGTTACCATCACAAATGGTACAGAAACTAAGGACGTAAAGTTTAAAAAATTAGACGAGCTTAGCAAAGAGGGTTGGACAGTCGTAGAAAAATAAGCAATTAAAAAACCGCCGGTCTGGCGGTTTTTAATTGTCATTCCGTTTGATACCGTTTACAATTAACTCATGACTATGATTTTAAGATTACTTTTTAATGCCCTTGGTTTGCTGCTGATTGCAGAGCTGATAGACGGTATAACGGTAGATAATTTCTACGCGGCAATTATTGCGTCGATCATTTTGGGGATTCTAAATATTGTTATTAAACCAATACTACTGATTCTGACTTTGCCAATTACTATCGTCACTCTTGGACTGTTTTCATTTGTTATCAACGGCGCACTATTTTTGTTTGCCGCTTCGTTTATTGAAGGGTTCTCAGTAAATAATTTTTGGTACGCAATACTAGGGTCTTTGCTCATGAGTGTAGTAAGCACGATTGGGAACCGTTGGATAAACCAAGAATCTACCAAGCAAAAAATCGAGTACAGAGAGGGTTAATAATTGCCAAATAGCCTTGTTTAAGGTAGTGTTCTGACACTAACTATGTTTGTAGACGAACTCACAATCTACGCAAAAGCAGGCGACGGTGGAAACGGCGTTGTTCGTTGGCGGCATGAAAAATTTCGACCCCTAGCTGGCCCAGCTGGAGGAAATGGAGGAAACGGCGGTGATGTTTACGTCAGGGCTGTGAAAGACCTCAATCGCTTATCCAAGTATACGGGTAACAATACTTTCGAAGCTGAGAACGGCCAAGCTGGACAAGATCAGAGCCAGCATGGTCGCAATGGAAACGATATATACATCGATATACCGGTCGGGTCTCGTATTACTGACACGGCACGTGAGCGCTCTTTTGAAGTAATGGAAGTGGGCGAGACCGAAAGAATACTAAAAGGAGGCGGTGGTGGGCTTGGTAACGAGCATTTCAAGTCTTCAGTCAATCGCGCGCCAGAACAATCCACTGACGGCAAGGTCGGAGAAGAGGGCGAGTTTCTAATCGAGGTGTCACTGATGGTAGACATCGGCTTAATTGGACTACCAAATGCTGGTAAGTCCACTTTGCTAAACAATATTACAAATGCCAAGTCGCGAATCGGTGCTTACCCCTTCACTACTTTAGAACCGCACTTGGGCGACTTTTATGGCTATGTCATTGCTGACATCCCAGGCCTTATTTCAGGAGCTGCAAAAGGGAAGGGGCTTGGCCATAAGTTTCTAAAGCACGTTTCGAGAACTAAAATGCTCCTGCACCTTGTATCGCTAGAGTCAGAAAATCCAGCGGAAACATATTATACAATTCGAGAAGAGCTTTCTGAATTCGATAAAACTCTATCAGAGAAAGAAGAGTGGATTATTCTTACCAAGAAAGACCTTGCAAAACAAGAAGATATTGATTCAGCTGTTACAGACCTTGAAAAAACTGAAAAACGTGTGCTTGTAATATCAGAAAATGACCCGGACTCTATTAAAAAACTTAGTGCGGAAATTTCATCGCACTTAAATCAGGCATAGCTTGTCAGGAGAGGGTACTAAAAGTACAATAGGTTCACCCTTATTTCTAATTTTTACTTATATATGTCATACAAACCGACTATTGGTCTAGAGGTTCATGCGGAGCTAAATACTAAAAGCAAAATGTTTTGTGGTTGCAAAAATGAGCCACACAACAGTGAACCCAATTCTTTCGTCTGTCCGGTTTGCATGGCACACCCAGGAACCCTACCGGTACCAAATGAAGAGGCGATAAAGATGGTGTTGTTGTTTGGGCAAGCTGTCGGCGCCACTAAGGCCACCTACTCGGAGTTTGATCGGAAGAATTACTTCTATCCTGACATACCGAAGGCGTATCAGATCAGCCAATATGCCTTTCCGTTTTTGACAAAGGGTTCACTAAACGGAGTTGAGCTCACTCGAGTACACCTCGAAGAGGATACTGCTCGTAGTCAGCACGACAAAGGTGAGGGAAGTGTGGTTGATTTCAACCGAGCCGGGGTACCGTTGATGGAGCTGGTTACCGAACCAGTAATACACGATTCTGCTACAGCCGGAGATTTTGCACGCGAACTACAACTACTGCTTCGAACTCTCGGCATCTCTGAAGCAAACATGGAGAAGGGTGAAATGAGAGTAGAGGCCAATATCTCGGTCAGTGATACAGATGAATTGGGTACCAAAGTAGAGGTAAAAAACCTTAATTCCTTCAAGTCAGTCGAGGCCGCCATTGAATACGAAATTAAGCGGCATATTGAAACGCTCGAAAAAGGCGAAGAAATCAAGCAAGAAACCAGAGGTTGGGACGAAGTTAAGCTAAAAACCTTCTCACAACGCTCAAAAGAGACCGCTAAAGACTATAGATATTTCCCAGATCCAGATATATCAAAGATTGATGTGTCTGCTCACGAACAGTTTTCAGACACTAGTCTATCCGAGATAATGCCAAAATTACCGAATGAAAAAAGGAAATTTATGAAAAATCTCGGAGTAACGAGTTCTTTGATTGAAGTCGTGCTTCAAGATTCAAGTGTAGATAAATTGGTAACCGAATCCCTAACAGCGGTAGGAAACTCTGAGCAAAAGGCAAAGCTCATTGTTAACTACGCTACTTCTGACATTCCCGCTTTAGTTAACGAAGGATACAAAGTTGATGATCTTAGTTTTGAGCACTTTGTAGAGCTGGTTGACTTGCTTGAGGCAAAGAAGATTGGTTCTAGGGTGGGTAAGGATCTGCTACCAAAGTTATTTGGCAGTGATGTTGGCCCATTAGAAATCGCTGAGAGGGAAAACTTGCTACAAATAACAGATGCCGCTGCCTTGAAGACTATGATTGATGAAGTCGTTGCCGAGAATGAATCTGTTGTTGAAGAATACAAGGCTGGAAAGGAAGCCTCACTCAAGTTTTTGGTGGGCCAGGGCATGAAGAAATCAAGGGGTTCAGCTGACCCTAGTGCACTCCAGACGATGCTGATTGATGTATTAAAATAAGCTTATCTCGGCTAAGCATAAAAATAATACACCTCCAAGTGAGGTGTATTATTTTTAATCTGATAGAATATATATAACTTATGGACACGGTAATTCTAGATGGGATAGAGTATAAAAAAGCTTCGGTGGTAGCTAAGGAGTTTCGGTATACATCAGACTATATCGGCCAGCTTTGTCGAGCCAAAAAAATCGATGCTCGTTTAGTTGGGCGTACTTGGTTTGTTAACCCTAGTTCCATCACTGATCATAAAAAGACCAAACATAAAAAGGTTCCTAAAGCAGAGATTGAGTCACTTAGGGAGCAGTTCCACCAAAAGCCAGCAAAGCTAGCAGTAGAGCCCGTTATTAAGAGCAAGACTGCTAAATTAGTGAGTCAGACTAGCAATAGTTCAGATGCTAAGGTGGTCAATTTAAAAGTTTCGTACCAACCAGATGAAGGATCATTGTATCCTGAAGTGAGTGCGGAATCCGGTAAGCCGGCTAAGTCAATAAGAGTAGAGCATGCTGAGGCTACTGAGATTAGAGTCAAAGGAGGCAAGAAAGCAACGTCTTTTAAGGCCGAGGAACTTCCAGAAGTATCTCTGTCAGGAACTCTCAAGATAGTCGAAGCCGCTGACCGACCGGCTGAGACAGGGTCAGATAATATGCCTGAAAATAAAGATATCTCGGATAAACGAGAAAAAAAGGTAGTCAAAGTTAGGGTCAAAAAAAGTGATAATAATCCTGATAAAACGATGTCATCTACTGAGAAGACAAAGCAGTCACTCGCTCCTGATACAGCAGACAAGCCGCTAAAAGGTAAGGTTTCTGGCGTTAAAACGGGTGAGGTCAACTTTACTCCAGAGAGTGCGTATCAGCCAGTTGAAGTCGTGCATATTTCGTCACTGAAGTTAGCTTCACCGCTCATAGCTTCTTTGCTGGCCCTCGTTTGTGTGACGGCTATTTTTTCAGCTCATTCCACTGTCAAAATTGCTGATTCCGGTTATTTCTCAAGTATCGAATTTCAAGCTGCGAATCTCTTAGAAATAATTAGCACTAGGTAGTTAATTTTATACACACCTAGTGTCAGGCTACATTCGTTTTGGCTATATAATTATAGTTAAAGCGAATATGAGTACAACAGTAAGCGCGCTAGAAATAAATGGAAAAAAGTTGCATCCCATTAAGGATGCAACTAAGTTTGTGTCTTACTCTCGCGACTACATAACCCGCCTCGCCCGAGAGCGAAAAATTGTCGCTACTCACGTCGGTCGTCAGTGGTACGTCGATATTGATTCTCTAAAAAACTACGAGCAAATTTCTGCCAAAGAGCAAGAGCTAAGAAAGCAGCAGCTGAGTACTGCGCGAAAGCGCGAGCAAGAAGTGCGCAGTCAGGTTGAGGCGAGACGATCGCGACTCGCCAAGAAAGAAAAAACTTTTCACGCGCGAGCGGTGGTGGCAACAGTGCTTGTACTCGGTTTTGGTTTGGTGGGCGGTATGTTCACCAACCTAATTTTGAGTAAAACCAGCACGTCTATAGCGACAGTAGCAGGCTCAGTGTCACCAAAGAATTATTCACTGAGTCTAGAAGATGCTACTGACTCATTTCCGCTAGCCGCTTCTTCAGAGGAAGCTCCAATGATTCCTGTTAAGTCAGTGCGAGACATCGAACCAATTTCCACTGACCCTGCCAACGGTATTCTACTGCTGCCTCAAGGAAGTCTGACAGCTACGACCGGCGCTTTGTTTTCTGATGAAGTCGAAGTGTTGGTGTCAGAGAGCGGGGTCGAGATGGTGGTGCGCGTAGATAGTAGCGGTCGTCCGGTCGGTAATGTGTTGCCGTTTGTGGAAGTGCCAATTAATCAAGTTGAGATATAGCGTATGAGATTTGGTCGAATCACATCATTTATAACTTTCTCACTTATGCTCGCCATAAGTTTTGTGGCTTTTGGCGAATCTGTAGTAGCTCAACCAACAGCCACTATCAACTACCAAGGTAAGCTCACCGACACCAACGGCCTAGCTGTCCCAGACGACACCTACGACATGCGGTTTTGGCTATTGCAAAATACCAGTCAAGCTACCACTAGTGCTATTTGGACCGAGGAACTTACCGGTGCTAACCAAGTTCAGGTCATCGACGGACTCTTCAGTGTGATGTTGGGTTCGACTTCCGCCCTCACTTCTGTTGACTTTAATCAAACTCTTTATCTCGGAGTCGAGATTGGAGGTACGACCACCACAGCCTGGGATGGGGAAATGAGCCCTCGTAAGCCCCTGGGTACCGTACCGGCGGCGTTTGAGTCATTTAAGCTGGGCGGAGTTGCATCAACTTCGTTCCTGCGTAGCGATCAGGCCGATACTGCCTCAGGTCTCCTTACCTTCACTGGAGGTTTCATTTCATCAGCTTCAAGCACTATCGCTAACCTCACTACCGAAACTGCTACTACCACTAACTTTGTCTTGGGAAGTGATCTCTTTACTTCATTACTAGGCACTGGTCTGACAAATAATTCGGGCAGTTTGACTGTTTCCACTACATCACTAAATATTGCACTTTCGGATACCACCGGTACGCTTGGTGTGACACGTGGAGGTACAGGTATTACTTCAGTCACAACCGGAGATTTGCTCTATGGTAGCGGGGCCAATACCATCTCAGCTCTCAATGCCGGCACTAACGGAGAAATTCTTCAGCTCGCTGGCGGGGTTCCAACTTGGGCGGCTACTTCATCCCTAGGGATTGTATCTTCACTCTTTACCGACGGCGGAGCCACTACATATCTCACTTCATCTGACAATCTGGGAATAGGTACTACCTCAGCCGCTAGTCTTCTTGATGTGTGGGGGGATATGCGAGTGGGTACCGGCTCTACCCCAGCTCTGTTTGTTGAAACTGCGAGTGAAAGTGTAGGTATCGGCACCACAACCCCACGAGAATCTCTTGATGTGCTTGGTAATGTGGTTATGGACGGCCTATATTTTTATGAAGACGGTGATCATACTAACGTCAATTCCAAATTGGCTTACAGTCTGACGGGCACTGAAGGCTTAAGGGTAGATCTTGGTTTTGATGCCCCGAACTTCTTTACCATTTATGACAGCGCTTCAACTGAAAATATCATCTTCCAAGCCCAGCAAGGTAATTTGGGTGGAAATATATTGCTAAACCCAGAAGATAATGTGTTGGTCGGCACCACCTCCGGTCAAGCTCGTCTATTTGTGCAGGGTGATGCTGGATCAACTAACGATATCCTGTCGGTAGCCAGTTCATCTGGAGATGTCTTCTTCGTTGTTGGTGCCGACGGCTACAGCGGTTTCGGTACTACGACCCCATTTGCGCAAGTTACTGTGGCTGGAGATTTGGCACTGACTGGTAATATCTATGATGAAAATTATTCAACTGGTACAGCTGGTTATATTCTCCAGACCACTAACACTGGCGTCGAGTGGGTAGCCACATCAAGTCTCGGTTTTGCTGGGGTTTCAAACTTGGAAGGACTCACCGACGTGGCTGACATGACCGAAGTCACTGGTGATCTCTTGTCATGGAGTGGTTCAGCTTGGACTAATGTCGCTACTTCAACTCTAAATCTAGATACCACATCTATCTCAAATCTAGACATTAGTGCCGATACCAATCTGTCCGTCTCAGCTACTGGAATTGAATTATCTGACGACACGATCGTTCTTTCAGCTGGATACAATATCCCGCTGACTGCCTCTACAACCAATTGGAATGATTTTTATAACACCCCAAGTTCCGTGATTACAGCAGGAGATGGTATTGAATGGTCTTCCGCTACCCTCAATGTTAATGATGTGACAGCTGCTATGTTATCAGCCTCTGATTTTGGAGACTTCACTTGCAATGGAACCACCTGTTCTCTTGATAGTGGTGTCGTAGCATCTTCCTCTTTCAGTATCTCTAATTGGACTAATGGATACGTGCTTCAAGCCTCGACCACTGCTACTGGAGGTTTTGACTGGGTGGCGACTTCTAGCCTAGGTATCACTTCAGGCGATACAGTAGTCACAGTCGCCGCTTCAGATACCCCAGCCAATGAAGCTGCAAACGCCGACTACGTCGCCGACGGTGACCGAGACGAAGACACCATCCAAGCGGCTATCGACTATGCGTACAACTCTGGCGCCGGCGGGGAAGTGCGACTACTCTCAGGTACTTTCAACATCGCATCTTCCTCAATCAATCTTGCGACCAGTTCAAGGTTAATCGGGCAAGGGTCGTCTACCATTTTATACTTGGTAGACAATGCTGATGTGCCGACAGGAGCTGGTATGATTGAAGCCAATCAAGCTAACTACACCTACGTCGCTCACCTTAATTTACAGGGAAACAAGGCTAATAATGCGGCGGGTAGTAATGATGGTATGGTTTTAATTAACACCTCATCTTCAACTATTGAGTTTGTAACTGCAGATAATTTTAATCAAATGGGATTTTTGGTTGAGTCTGGAAACCATAATACTTTTTTTGAAAATACTGCAACAAATAACATTAATGGTTATCGCGTAGAAGATTCAAACAATTCACTAATTGGTAACCTAGCTTCGGGTAATAGTAGAGGTATATATTTTGATTCTGGAGTTAGTAGTAATGTGTTGCGAAATAATATTATAAGCAATAGTACAAGTGAAGGAGTCTACTTGTTCTTAGCTGATGATAATACAATTGATGATAATACAATTAAAAACAATTCAGTGGGTATTTATTCTCAGTTAGGTTCTGGTAATGTAATCACATACAATAATATTGGTGACAATGGTACTAATGGGATTTATTTATTTTTTAGTTCCAATAACACTCTTAACGGAAACAACATCAATAATAACGGAGGTGGAGGTGTTGCCAGCTACTCAATTTATATTAGCGGGAATGATAACAACGTTATAGACAATATTATTACTGCTACAGGTACAGCATCACTTATATTTGTGAATGGTTCTGCAGATGAACGCACCACCATCGCCGGTAACATCCTCTCTAACCCTGACCTGGCCGAAGCCTCATACATTACCGACAACGGTACCGACACCCGCTTCGACCAAAATGACCGACGTACCTTCACTACTGCAGACGAAGTCGGATACTCACTTCTCTCGATGCGTGGATCTTCCAGCGTCGCATTAGCTAGTACTACTCAACTCGGCACTGGCGACATCTTCGCTCTCAATAACGCCAGTGGAAACGTTCTTACGGTAGCTAATGGTGGAAATGTAGGAATCGGTACCACCTCACCATACGCTGAATTGTCCATCGCTGGTGATGTGGCTATTACCGGTGCACTCTTTGATAACAATGCTTCATCTGGGGAGAGTGGATACGTTTTGCAGTCTACCGGATCAGGCCTTGCTTGGGTAGCTACTTCTACGCTTGGTATAAGTAGCGGGTCATCGCTATTTACTGATGATGGAGCAAATACCTACCTTACTTCACTCACCGACAACTTCGGTATTGGCACCACCTCTACTGGCGCCAAACTCACCGTACAAGGTGACTCTGGTGACACCGATCCTATCTTTGCGGTAGCAAGCTCAACGGGATCTACTACCTTCACTATCGGTCCTAATGGTGGGGTGGAACTTACCCCAGTCGGACCTATTAAGGTGGGAGGGACAGATATCGGAGCGGCTTATGATGTGTACGTGAAAGATAAGACAGCGTTTGTTTTACAAAGCACCGCTTTGCAAATATACGATGTAGCGCAAGTTGGCAGTATTTCATTGATCGGTAGTGTTACTTTGGGGGTAGCAGGTAATTCTGTAACTATTGATGGTGACTATGCTTATGTCGGAACTGCTGGCGGAGGCTCAGATAATATCTATGTAGTAGATATTAGCGATTTATCAAATCCGACAGAGATTCACTCGCTACAAGTTTCAACCGATGCTATATATGATGTTGAGGTGTCGGGGGGCTATTTATTTGCTGGAGATTTTTCTACCAGTGATGATATTTATATTTATGACATCTCAGACCCGACCAACTTAGTCCTTCAAGACAGTATTTCGGCCGGAGCGTCAGTATTTGATCTTGAAGTGTCAGGTGGTTTTCTTTACGCAGTGTCTACAGCGGCGGGTGACGACTTTGAGATATTTGATATAAGCGATGTGTCTAACATTTTGAAAGTCGCTGGGGTGGAATTGGGAGACAATATTTACTCACTTGAGGTGGTGGATAATTATGCCTATATCGGGACAGGTGGAGGAAACTTATTAATTTACGATATCTCAGATCCAGTTAGTCCGAGTAGTGTGGGTTCTGTAGCGGCTGTACCTTCTATCGCTTATGACTTAAAGGTGTCTGGAAACTATGCCTATGTTGGATCCAATGGTACTGGTATTGGTTTGGCGGCAATTGATATAAGTGACCCGTCCAGTCCATTCAGGGTGTCAGGATCTGTGTTATCTGCTTCGCTGGCCGATATGTTTATCAGCGGTAACTACTTATACACTGTCACTGATGGAGGTGGTGATGATCTACAGATTTTCGATCTCGGAGGCATCACCGCTCCATCGGCAGAAATCGGCACCATCTTGGCTGACAGTATCGAGACTGAAGACTTTGTGGCCAACGCGGTAGCGGTAGAGACTGGTCTCAACGTCGGCCAAAACGCCCTCATCGGTGGCGCTCTTACTGTGCGAGGAAATAGTAGTACTACTCTAGCTACAGACCATGTTTCATTTAGCGTGCTAGATGGCTACAGTGGCTTTGGTACTACCACTGCTTTCAGTACCCTTACCGTAGATGGGGACTTGGCTCTCATCGGAGACCTCTACGACTCAAACTATTCTACTGGTACCGCTGGAATGGTACTCCAAGCTACTGCATCTGGAGTGCAGTGGGTGGCTACTTCAAGTCTTGGTATTTCAGGGGGAGGAAGCTCGCTGTTTACCGACGATGGATCTAACACCTACCTCACATCTCTCACAGATAGCTTTGGTATCGGTACTACTTCTACTGGAGCAATGTTCACTATACAAGGTAATAGCGGTTCAACTACACCAGTATTCGCAATAGCGACCTCAACTGGGTCTACCACCCTCACTATCGGTCCTAATGGGGCGGTTGAATTGCTTCAGATTAATCCGGTTAAGGTCGGTCAGTTCAACGAAAGTGATGATGTGTCATCTCTCTATATCAGCGGGAGTTATGCATATGTAGCTGATAATGACACAGACGGCCTTGAGATTATTGATATCTCAGACCCAACTAGTCCAGTAAAGATTGGAACTGTCAGCGGTTCTGTAGATAATATGTATGTGGCAGGGGATTATTTGTATACCTCATTGAGCACACCAAGTGAGTTTGAGATTTATGATGTTTCTGAACCTGCTAATCCGGTTTTAGTAAGTAGTAGTACCGGTTACGAATTTGGTGCCACTGAAGTCTCTGGCGGGTATGCATACATTGCTGCGAACTATGACGGTTTGGTGATCTATGATGTGTCAGATCCAGTCAACCCGCTCTTTGTCGGTAGTTATACTGGCATTGATGGTTTTGATCTGGCGCGTGAATTGAAGGTTGTTGGTGATCTTGTATTTTTGACACAAGAGTTTGGTGCTGGCGAAGTACTTGACGTTATTGACGTGTCAGATCCAACCAATCCGATAAAAGTCGGTGGAGTAAGCGGTAACTACTATCCAGGGCTTGATGTTGCAAATAATCACGTGTTTGCTGCCGCTTATTCAGATGGGTTGATAAGTATAAATATTGCCAGTACCACAAATCCATACATAGTCGGGTCAGTTTACGACGGTGCTGGTATTGCTCGGTCAGTAGAAGTATCTGGTAATTATGCTTTTCTAGCAGACGAGACCGACGGTATAGAGGTGATTGATATCTCAGATCCTGCAAATATGAGTATAGTGGGTAGATTTGATGATGGTGGGAGCGCTGCTGATTTGTTTGTGAGAGGTAATTACCTGTACGTTGCTGATCGTACGGATGGCCTCGAAATATTCGACCTCGGTGGCATAACCGCCCCTTCAGCCGAAATCGGCACCATTCTCGCTAATAATATCGAAACTGATGATCTCCGCGCAGAGAACGCTAATATCGACACCAGTTTGAACGTCGGTCAAAACGCCCTCATCGGTGGCGCCCTCACCGTGCGTGGTAACTCAAGCACCACCATAAACTCCGACTACACTGCCTTTAATGTCACCGGTCTCTTCAGTATCTCCTCCACTACTGAAGGCGGCTCTGTCTTCGACTATGGTAATGCTGCTACCTCAACCATCTTAGACAACAGCGCATACTCATATACGCTTGCTACTTCAACTTCAGCTACGCCGATCTTTAGGGTCGATACTTCAGGTACCTACGCGAATACTTTGGTAACGGGTGGCTTCGATGTGGCTAATGGTGCGATCTCATACAATGCCACCAACAACGAAACCAGCATCGAAAACCTACGTCTCGGTAACATGAACTTCGCGCAAGATGCAGGAGTGGTTTCGTGGGTAGACATGAGCGTGACCGCTTCGTCGTCCGACGGCACAGTCTTGAGCTATTCTGCTTCACTAGACGGCAATGAACTGCTGACCCTGCACGGCATTTCTGACGGTTCTGGTAGCGTACCGACTACTTCAATCGGGATTGGTACCACGTCACCTTCAGCGAAACTGACAATTGAAAATACCGACTTCAACGGAGCCGGTACTGTTGGGGTGTATCAATATCTCACTACGGCCAACAGTGTTGATGGAGCGGCTCAGTTTGGAAATAGATTATTTATGAATGCTTCTAATACCGCCACCACCACAGTCGTAGGAAGTATTTTACGGATTGCTGATGATACCGCTTTTGGCAACACGGTGCGCGGTCTTGAAGTACAAACCAACCAAGGGGCAAACACTGAAGGGGAAAATACCGCCTTATCAGGCTTTGCTCGTACCTTCGGTGTACGCGGTGTAACCTCTGGTGACGCTGGCGGTAGCTTCGAGCCGGCTGGTGGATTCTTCCAGACTGAAGGAACTACCCAAGGTAACGCTATTCGAGGATTTTCAGATAGTATTACCACCGCTACGCTGTTGTCTCTCTTCCAAGACACTAGCGACTTTACCGGTACTGGTCTAGAAATGAATTTCGGTAATACTACTGGTGATTTCTCAAGCACTTCAAGTAAGTACCTTGATTTCCAAAACGCCGGTACTTCTGTATTTACTGTCGAAGCGTTTGGTACCACCACCATCGGAGACGGTACCACCAACAACCTCGCTGGACTTCAAATTGGTTACGGAGGTATTTGTGTCGACAACGATGGTAGTTGTGTAGCGGCGACTTCAGGTACCATCGCATCTGTGGCTACTTTCTCTGGCAACTCCGACCTCGCGGAAATGTACTTCTCAAGTACCGACCTTGAGCCAGGAGAGATCGTGGTCTTGGAAGGCGGACTGTCTGTTGATCGAGCTCATCAAGACAGTACTACTCCTATCATTGGTGTGGTATCAACCAAGCCGGGTGTGACTCTAGGATTCGATGACGTATCTCTAAATGAAGACGAGGGAGGTTTCCCGATTGCTCTGTCTGGACGTGTGCCAATTAAACTGTCTACCGAAAATGGTCCGGTTAAGCGCGGGGATGCTTTGATGTTGTCGAGTATTCCAGGGGTAGCTATGAAAGCTAAGGGGACAGGTGTAGTTATTGGTACTGCCCTTGAAGACTTTGATGATGATCGTATGTATTCAGATACGTATATCAATCAGTTTGGCGACGACATGGTAGATCCAGTGATTGCGCCAGTCCTTACCAATACCGATCCACGTATTAATGATGGTTGTTATTACGGAGGAGGGAATGCAGCGGGTGACGAACCATGTGTGCCTCTAGAGGCAACTTCAACTGAAGACCAAATTGAAGAAGTAAATGAGATTATCGAAACTGAAAGTGTTGAGGAAGCGTTAGATGAGTTGCGTGAGATTGAATCAGAGACGATGACCATCGATGGCGGAGAAGAGGTGCAGGTGGGGCAAATCGTGATGTTTGTTAAGTTGCAAGAACGCTTCGTGGATGAGGGACAGTTGGCCGCACTTGGAGTGTTGTTGGGTACTAGTACGGACAGTGAAATAGAACGACCAAACTTCTTCGCCTCAGAAGATAAGAGTTTACTTGAATCAATTATCGATACTCTGACCGTGATGTGGGAACGCATTATTGGGAATACCGATCGAAACGATGCGCAAGAGTTGGAAATAGATCAGCTGCGAGAGCGAGTTCAACAACTTGAAGAAGCGCTTGGCACAACTCCACCTGAGCCAGAAGATCAGTCTGATGATGAGACTAATGACAATGGCGGAGGCGGAGGCGGTGGGGATACTCCTCCTGCCGGCGATACAGGCAGTACTACCACTAGCTCAACTACTGAACCAGTAAATGATCCTGAAGATACTGTCGAAGACGATGGAGGTGACACTTCCACTTCAACCGATGAGAATGCTGGCTCAGACGACGAAGAAAATGACAGTGTCAGTGACGGTGGTGGTGATATGACAGATAGCGACGAAGGGGAGTCCGCAGAAAGTGCTGATCCCGAAGAAGAGCCATCTGAACCTCCGGTAGAAGAAACTGAGCCTGCAGAAGAACCAGAGCCAGAACCGGATTCAGAACCTGATACAGGCGGTGATGAAGATGTGGTTTAAAATACCGACATAGCTATGTAAAATATAGTCATATCTGGTATATCCGGTCCTGCCACTATAGCTGTGAAACAGAATGGAAGAGCTATAATATATTGGTGCGAAACACTTCATAGAATATAAAACCAGACTCTATATGGATAGGTGCTAAGTAGTTGAAAAATATTACTTTAGTTCAGTAAGAAAATGGAAAAAAGAGGGGCGAGATCTTCGATCTCGCCCCTCTTTTTCTAACTGCCACAACTATCCCCAGAGTTTAAAAACAAATTATATTTTACTTATATAATATGAATAAGCATTCCGTAGAGCTGGATTGCCCCTGTATTACTCTTTTATAGCCATGAACAAAAACCGACTTCAGCCGGTCGCGACATTTGCGCTATATGCGGGCTTTTTCTTGTTTTTAATACTGCTTCTTCCTCAGGCAGCTCAAGCACAGGAAGTCTGGAACTCATCCGACTGGACCCTCTACGACACTATCACCATCGACGCAGACAACATC
>DFRJ01000003.1:27619-154950 GCA_002378195.1 Patescibacteria group bacterium UBA3466 | reverse complement strand
TCGAGCTTGGTACAATAGAGACACCAGAATAGAACTTTTTGGTTCTAAACCAACTTTGTCATAGGCGGCGCGTAGCGCCGCCCATGCTGTTGGTGGCTCCACAGAGCCACCAACTAAGGACGAGACGACCACACGACGGCCGCCGAGGCGGAGGTGCGACATCAGCAGCGATTAAACATAGTATTTGCTTTGGTACAAAAAGAACATTTGTTTTGTGGTACTATTGCCATGCACACAATTTTAGTAGTAAGTCAGCAGAAATAGCCATGCTGGATCAATTTGATTTACGTTAAATTGTGTGCCCAGTGTGGCTATTTCTGCTTTATGTTGTACCTATGGAAAAACAAAAGTTCTTTTTGTACGCTCGCAAGTCCACCGATGTCGAGGATAAGCAGGTGATGTCGATTGACGCTCAGTTAGTCGAGCTGCGTACATTTGCCCGTGAGCAGGGTTTAGAGATAGTCGAGGATTTTATCGAAAAACAATCAGCCAAGAAATTAGGGAGGCCTATTTTCGGGCAAATGCTCTCGCGTATTGAACGTGGCGAAGCTTCCGGTATAGTCTCCTGGGCACCAGACCGTTTAGCGCGCAACTCCGTTGACGGTGGGCAGATTATTCACCTCCTCGACACCGGCGTTCTTGCGAGTCTCAAGTTCCCGACCTTTTGGTGTGATAACACCAGTCAGGGAAAATTTATGTTGTCGATGGCGTTCGGACAAAGCAAATACTATGTTGATTCTCTTTCCGAAAATACGAAACGTGGGCTGAGGCAAAAAGTCCGCTTGGGACACTGTCCGAGCAAAGCACCGATCGGGTATATAAATGACGTTCGTACCAAAACTATTGTTCCAGACAAAAAGAGAGCAAGAGTAATAAAACAAGCGTTTGAGTTATACGCAGTCGGAGACATGAGGTTAGAAGACGTCGCAGACTTTTTCGCCGCCCACCACGTCACCGCTCGTACCGGCAAGAGAATCTCCAAGACTAGAGCGTCTTTTATCCTCTCGAATCCTTTTTATGTTGGTCTATTTAAGTACGCTGGCGAACTTCACGAAGGAAAGCACGAGCCAATCATTTCAAAGCCACTGTTTGATGAAGCGCAGGCGGTACTCAAAAAGAGAGGTCAGCCATACCGCAAACCCAAGAACGAACCGCAACCATACTGTGGACTTATCTCCTGCGCTTCTTGCGGGATGATGATAACGGCCGAGAACAAGACGAAGCGACAGAAAAACGGAAATGTACACCACTACGTGTATTATCGCTGCACCAAGAAGCACAAGAGTATCGTTTGCAACGAGAAGTCGCTTCGTTCTCATGTTCTCGACCAACAAATATCATCCCTCATCAAATCAGTGACTTTGCCTAAAGACTGGGCGGAAGAATTGAATCGCATGGCGATAGCCGAACATAAAAACTCCGCCCAGTCTTTGACCGCGTGTGTATCGGAGAAGGAAGATAGACTGACGGCAATTTCGCAGAAGTTGGACAGACTATTAAATGGCTATCTCGACCAAGTGATTGACGAACTTGATTATCGAAAACAGAAAGCGAAATTGCTCTCCGAGAAAAAGACTTTGCAGGCAGAAATTACCTCCATGACACACACGCAGAATGATTGGCTCGCACCTTTCCAAAAGTGGCTAAAAGACGCTCAGAACTTGGATGAAATCGCTTCTGATTGCAACCTTTTTGCTAAAAAGGTTGCTGCCAAAGAAATCTTTGGCTCGCACCTCCGCCTCGGCGGCCGTCGTGTGGTCGTCTCGTCCTTAGTTGGTGGCTCTGTGGAGCCACCAACAGCATGGGCGGCGCTACGCGCCGCCTATGACAAAGTTGGTTTAGAACCAAAAAGTTCTATTCTGGTGCCCAGGGCGGGAATTGAACCCGCACGCCGTTTGAAAGGCAAGGGATTTTAAGTCCCTCGTGTCTACCGATTCCACCACCTGGGCAACATAATTTCACAAATAGTGAAATCGGTAGACGAGCGACTTATTAAAGTCCCTGTTCGATGATTTCCCAAACCATCTCACCTACCGATTCCACCACTTGAACACAAATTAGTTCATTAATGGGGGGGTGACACCTACGAAAAAACCCGAAGGTTCTTCCTGGAGTCCTGGGCGGGAATCGAACCCGCGCATGTCGGTTTTGCAGACCGAAGCGTTACCACTTCGCCACCAGGACTTATTTGAAATAGTGTTGACACTGATTTCGTAAGCAGTACTTTAGCACAGAATCTAACGTTCTAAAAATCAAATTGCACTATTGCTATTTAACAGTATTTCTTGTACACTCATGCGAACAAAAGACATCCGTATTAGCTCAGTTTGTGGAGGTAGAAAAGCATGGGGTGCTCTTCTACGCCTCGACAGGGGTATAACGGAAACGATATCCGCCATTAGCTCAGTTGGTAGAGCAGCTGCCTCTTAAGCAGACGGTCCTAGGTTCGAGCCCTAGATGGCGGACAAATTTGAACGAAGTGAAAATGATGGACGACATCAGAAAAGTCTGGGAGACTTTTTGTTGGGGCTCGAAGCTGTTTTGAGCTAGATTATGAGCTAGCGAAATAATTCTAGCCAAAACGGGTACTGAACGTGTAGCGTTCGAGCCCTAGATGGCGGACAAATTTGAACGAAGTGAAAATGAAAAACGCCCCGTAGGGCGCTTTTGAATTTTATCACTAGTCGATCGCCGGAAGAACTTACAAGCTTACTTTCTTAGAGCTCTCATTGCTTAACGCGGCTCGCTTCTTGGCGATTTCCTCCTTGTCAGCCAACGCTTTTTTCCTTATCAAATCCGCTCTTTTGATAGTATCATCGCACTGCTCGTCCTCGAGATCGTATCTTTCATGCAAGAGCTTTTCAATTTTAGACCTATTGAGCCTGTAGGCTTCAGTAAGCTTGGATTCTTTTTCCTCCAATTCCTTCAGCTCTGCTTCTATTTCATTCAGTCTGCTGAGATGAATTTTATTCATCACAATTACTCCTAAATAAGGCTATCTTTGACTTTCCGCATTCTACAAACTTCAATAGGGTTGTCAATAGACCTAGCATTTACCAGTGGTTTCTGATATACTCTCGGCCACAATCTCATATGCGCAGGTGGCGAAATTGGTAGACGCGCTAGTTTTAGGCACTAGTGGAGCAATCCGTGGAGGTTCAAGTCCTCTCCTGCGCACAGCAAACCGGCTCCGGCCGGTTTTTTGCGTAGGTAATAAAGTTTGGGAAACTTTATTAAGGACTTGAAGCTGTTTTGAGCTAGATTATGAGCTAGCGAAATAATTCTAGCCAAAACGGGTACTGAACGTGTAGGGTTCAAGTCCTCTCCTGCGCACACAGGTAAAAATAAAAGCTGGACAAATTTGTCCAGCTTTTATTTTTAGAAAGTAAACTGCTTTACTTTCGTACCTGTGTGCGAGGTGGAAGTATGTTTTTATTTAATTTCCTAGAAATAAAAACCTCTTCATTACACCAACCTAGTCTTCTGAAACGGTCGGCGTTTTCGGATAAATTGATTGTAGAGTCGGGCCATGGTTTTTTTGGTCTTTTCTGGCAACTTATCTACCAACTCGCACCCAAATGAACAATATCCGTGCTTCTTCTCAACACAATCATCGCATCCAATAAACAAAGAGTGACAGATTTGATTCCTGCAGTGGTAGTGAGTATCGCTCTTCGCCGCGCGGCAGATATGACAAGTAGAAATAATCTCATCGCTAATCCGTTCGCCTAATCGTTCATCAAACACGAAGTTCTTGCCTTTAAATTTATTTGGTAGATTCTTTTGCTTTACCTGGTGTGCATAATCAATAATTCCACCTTTGAGGTGACGCACGTCCTTAAAGCCATTGTGCTTAAGCCAGGCACTAGCCTTTTCACACCGAATCCCACCCGTACAATACAAAGCCACTTTCTTATTCTTGTGAATTTTGAGCATCTCTGGAGTCTTTGATAGCTCCTCTCGAAACGTCACCACATCTGGAGTTATTGCTCCATCAAAGTGACCTACCTCAGCTTCATAGTTATTACGCATATCCACCACTACCGCATCTGGATCATCTACATACTCGTTCATCTCTTCAGCTGTTAGATAAGCTCCAGTATTGGTCACATCAAAAGAATCATCGTCTAAACCATCGGCCACAATTTTATCCTTCACTTTGATAGTGAGCTTGTAGAACGAAGACTCGTCACCTTCCTCTACCGCCTTTTTATACGGCACTCCGGCTAGTTCTGGTTGATTTTGCACCCAAGCATCGAACTGATCCCAGTACATTGTTGGCACGTTCATTTGGGCGTTGATACCTTCCTTGGCTACATATATCCGACCCAGACAGTCTAGGTCTGACCACTTATCAAACAAGCGCTCTTTGAAGGATTCTGGATCAGCAATCTTAACGTAACGATAAAAAGATACGGTGTTTCTTGGGCGCTTATCATTAGCCACCAATTGGCGTTTTTCTTGGCGACTTAGTACTTTTGGACGATTGGCTTTTTTCATGAACAAAAATCATACACAAGGGGCGGTTGCTTCGCAACCGCCCCTCTACCCAAAACAAACCCTAAATTCCCAAGATATCCAAGGATAACCTTATTTATCAACGTTATTTCAACACACAAAACTTGACTTTTAGTTTAAATTATGCTATTATAAAAACAGGCATGAGGGATTCCCCTCTATAAGTTTCGCGACTAAGTCGCTTTGACAATTGGAGAAATGATATGAAAACGGATAACTTTCTTGATGTAGTTCTGGGATTCATCGGGAAACATTGGGGTGAAATATACACGGCCTACGACTTGTTCGGAGACATGAAAAAGAAGGCCAACTCTACCAAATCGACGGAATCGACGAACAATTCTTCAGCTCCCGAACCGGACCTGAAGGGTGGTTTTTTCCGCACTGGTGATGAGATCAAGATGATTCGGGAGCTTCTGAACATTCGAACGTCTCATTATGATGACCACATCGACCCGACCACCGGCAACGTGACGCAAATAGTCACTGACACCGGTTTCAAGGATGCGGAGGAGAAGATCCTGGTTGGCCTTCTAGGCTACATGTATCGTGATCAGTATCGTGACCTGACCAACCCTGCTGTCAAACTGGCAATCAGTAATTACGCTGCAGTCCAGTCTGAAGCCTGGCGTACGATGGTAACCGAACTCAACTCTGCGGCGCAGAAAATGGGTACAGTAACAGAGCGACAGGTATCTGACGAGTTTTCGAACTCTGGTTTTACCAAGCGGGTGAAGAGTGGCCGCAATAACTGGCGCGATGAAGCACTCCTTAACAAGACCACCACTACGGTGGACTACACAAGGGACGAGTACAGCGAATCCGTCGGTTACACTCGTAAGCTGTTTAAGCGGTTGGTAGCGATCGTTGAAAGCGAAGCCAACAAGGCATCGCCGAAAGCGCGCACAACCACCAAGCAGCGTCACCTGGAGAATGGTTACAAGGAGGCCATCGCCTACATGACCGCGCTTGGTATGCCGATGATGCCTACTCCTGAAAGCCTCAAGTGGTGGGACGAAAACCTCACCTTCTCGAAGCTGATGGAAGTAGCAGCCAAAGGCAAAGCTTGGATGTTTGACGAAGTCGACGGTCAACCGTCTCGCTTCAAAAAGGCGTCCAACTGGACCAACCGGAAAACCCTTGGTGCGCGTCTCAAGCTCTACGTGAAATACAAAGAGTCAGAGACCTACCTGCAAAAGCGAAAAAGCGAAAAGAGGTTCTGGATGAAAACCTGGGACTTCCTCACATCTTAAGGAGCAGTTGATGAACACAAATCCTGTAGTAGTGAACGGGGAACCCGTTGAAGAAGGTATCGCTCGAATGGCCGCAACGGTCACTCGGGCGACGTATCTCAGGGCAGTGAAAACTCTCTGGAAATACCTCATCATGACTGTCATTGTCTTCCTGGCAATGATAACAGTGATGTGGGGAAACAATGTTGCAGGTTTCAAATTCCTGATACCAGCCCTGTTCTTCGCTGGGTTAGGTATAAGTATCTACCTGTACCGTAATGGATACCGAAGCGAAGTGCTGTCCACAGGAATATTCTTCGCCTGCACTGCAGTAGTAACGTCTATCTTTGCTGGACTTGGTGTTAATGCGCAATATCTTAACATTCTGCCAGCGGGTCTCGGCTTACTAATCATCACGATGGTTGGTCTGAAGACCGAGGTGCTGTTAGGCTTCAGTGCACTTGGACTCGTAGGGAGTTTCTTTACGGACAAGCGAGAGCTGGAGCGGATACTCGATGCCGTTGCGAATGATAGGGTTGACCCAAATTTCTTGGCGCAGTTCATCACAAACCGTGTTGATGGCGTCCGCAACGGACTCTATCTCAACGTCAGGCTGGTGGTAACCACTCTGATGATCTACGGCACTGCTTCGTTTATCCTAACAGCGTTTACGTTTAAGGATATGCCCGGCGCTTTCTGGATCATGTTATTTGGAGCTCTGATGGGCTTCATTAACTTCCAGTACGATAAGTCTCTCGCCTCAAAAACGTGGAAGATCGTCACCTATCCGGTGATCGGTGTCTGCGCCATACTGGCTCTCATGGTTATCTTCGATACCCTGCAGATGTACTATGGTGCTGGCGAAGAACGAGTACGTGAGCCATATCGGCCATACCAGGCACAGTCGAGCAATTCGACGCATTTCTCCACACGACCGGCTATAAGCCGGTCACTGTCTCCTGCCGGGTCTCCCACGGAAGTAGTTGTCCCTCGCTGCGGATCAGGTTTCGCCAAGGTAAACATCCCCTCGGGATGGAACATCACCATGGGTTGGAACGAACGAAAAGCAGACTACTATTGGCGCGATGTCATTAGTGGTAAGTGGGTACGGCACGCTCCAAACGGAGCCGACGCCGTACGTATGTGCGCAAAGTACAAATCGTACGCGGGGGACTCAATGCACCTTTCTTGGAGCACTCGAGCCTAAAGGCTCACGCTCCACAACAAAGCTCGGACTTAGGTCCGAGCTTTTTTATTAGTTTACGTCTATTAATTAGATGGATTTCCGTTGGATGGACCAGAAGGATTTCCGTTGGATGGGTTGTCTGGGTTGCCATTGGTTGGACCAGTAGGATTTCCGTTGGATGGAAGTCCACTATCTAGTTCAGGCAAGGTAAACGCACTATCACACCCAGAAGCACTTGGGTCATCGGCACAGTCGAGCTGTTTATCGAGGCCGAAGGTGGCGACCGCAATTTCCAAGATAGCAAAGGCAGACACCATCACCACCAAGCCAATAATGCCGTAAGTGATATGGGTCACCCCCTTCCTTCTTCCCTCCTCATTAGCAGCGTTTGTGAAATATTCAAAAATACCCCAAATAAAAAACAAAAATGCTATCGCACTTAATAACGCAATGGTCGGATACAAAATCACATCATTAAACGTTTCTACAAAGCGAGAAGCTTCTTGGGCGGCTTTTTGTTGGGGGTCCATACCAAAATTTTAGCATGCACACTGTCACACATCTTTTAGTTATACAAAACCACCTCTGGGCAGAGGTGGTTTTGATAAAATTGGCGTTATTCCAAATCTAGGTAAGGTGTAGCTGATTACGGAACTTGTACAGTTGGTGTATTTCTGAGAGATTCATTCTCAAGACCAGTACTTGATGAAATCAGGTTGATAATTCCCCAGAACACAATAATCAACACAAAACCAAGGGTAGCGTAAACCATGAGACTGCGCCCTTTTTCTTTCTTTTCATCGTTGGCTCCCCCAGCAATGAAGTACTGGAACATTCCCCATACAAACACCAAGAAACCGATTCCAAGAATGAATGGGATTAGGATCTGGTTCGTAAATGTAAGGATGTTCTGTAGTAAATTTTGGAAAGCTCCAGCATCTCCACTGTCTGCTAACTGGGCAGATGAAATTGCTGGTAACGCCAAGAGTAAAAGTGAACCTCCAATATGTTGTAATTTCTTCATATTATTTAAATTATATTAATAACGCCAAACGTTCATCTAATTATATGCAGAAAGCGAGGCTGCAACAAACCAGTTATTCACTGTTTGTCTAGAGTTTAGCCACGAGGCATTGGTACTTCAGGAATACCTCTTAGAGTTTCACCCTCTAAACCAGTACTAGTAGTGAGGAGATTTAGGATTCCAAAGAAGATAATAATGACCACAAAGCCGATAGTAGCTGACACCATCAGACTACGCCCCTTGACTCGCTTTTCTTCGTCGGCGCCACCAGCGATAAAGTAGAGGAAGATACCCCACACAAACACCAAGAATCCGATACCAATGATAAATGGAATAAGGACGTCATTCGTGAAGCGCATGATATTGACCAACAGGTCTTGGAACGGACCAGCACTAGAGCCATCAGCAATCTGAGCAAAGGAAATCATCGGCGTAGTCAATACTGCAAATAAAGCTGTGATTATTTTTTTCATACTCTGTATCTTACTTTTTTATATTTAAACAATAAATGAAATCTAGACAGTGTCAATCATTCTCTACCTTCCGAAGATGGAATTAACTACCAAATTCACAATACCCCAAGCACTCACAATCAGCACCATCGACACCACCGCCGCTATGGCGTACTTCTTTCCTTCATCGCGTTTGGTTTGGTCGCCGGCGTTGATCACCCAAGCATCGATCACTTTCCAGACAAACCAAACAAACAAAAGAGCAATAATGGCTGGTATCAGAATATTGATGAAATTTATCACCAGCGCTACTACTCCATCGTAATCAGTAGGGGTTTCCATATCAATAATTATACATTAGGCACGCTAGCGCGTTTAAAATTCATTCACAACATTGCCCACAATCTGCACGATCGCCACCGAACCAATAATAATCACTCCGCCGATCACAGCGTAAGTGAGAGTCTTGCTGGCACGCTGCAGTTGAGTAGTGTCGCCCCTGGCGGTCACGTATAAAAATCCGCCATAGATAATGAAAAACACTACAATTGGGATCGATATAACAATAAAAACATTTAGAAAAGCGACCAATACACCTTCTACAGTTGGAAATAATAAGGGGTTGTTGAAGCTCTCCATACTACTGTTGTCTAAACGCGTCTACTACATTAGCTACGATTTCCGTGATTGCCACCGCCCCAATCAAGATCACCCCACCGATAATGGCATAAGTGAGCGAGGTAGTTGCCTTCTTGGTCTGTTCGACATTTCCGCGGGCTGTCACATACAAAAACCCTGAGTAGATGATAAACAACACGACAATCGGAATAGCAATGACGATAAAGGCGTTGAGGATTGCTAGTAGCAAACCTTCGATGGAAGTCACCGCAATCGGACTTTCTAAGGTATACCTAATACCATCTGCCAATAACAGTTGCGGCAGTAGCAGTAGTGTGAGAGGGATAAAATGTGAAAATTTTTGCAGCATATTAATAAGCGCTACCGATTCTAACGGAAGCGTCCGAGGCCGCTCCTCCAGCATCACGTCGATTTTCATTTACATCCTCGGTCATGGCGGAAAAGATTTGTTCCGTACTCTGAAGCTCTGGATTGAGCCAGCCCCGCGCTACGCTCGCGGCACTGTAGCTAATGCGACCATAGGTGTCGTTACTACCGGCCCCGACCAAAGATCTGCTGGCCGGCACCATATCGCTCAGCTCCGCAATCTTGCCTGACACTCGAGCAGACGAGAGCGTATTCATTACCTGCCCAGCTCCAAACCTATTAGCTGAAGCATTGAGTAGGGACAAGCCGTAAAACTTACCGTAGGTACGACGCACCGTATCGGTGGCTCCTTGTGGAATTTCGGCAATGTCAAAATTTAGATTAGGATTTAACTGCTCGAGTTGCACCCCTTCACTGCCGTAACCAAAGTAGAAAATAAGATCGCTAGACAAAAATAGTGAGCGGTCCTCCGGCAAAGACCGATTCCAAGAGTAGAGTGAATTGCTCGGACTACTAAAACGGGTGTAGAAATCGATAGTAGACTCGAGTGGATCATTGTTTGAATTTGGTACACTTTGCAAACGCACCACATAACCACCCTTCTCATCCAGTTGCACCAGCTCGGACCCACTTTGAATCAAGAGGCTGCTAATCACACCAAAAGCATTCCGCACATTTTGGTATTCACCCATCGCCACTACCGCTTGGTTGATAGTGCGATCGAAGTCACGATCAATTAAAGTCGGCAGGGCAGAATTAACCAAATTCTCCCAAGTAGCTGGTGCATTAAGGAGACCGTCGTTGGCTAAAATGTCTCGATTCCAATACATCACCAAAGGGTCGATCACGATCGGCAAAGCATACAAGCCATCACTGAGAGCAAAGATCTCCGCTCCATCGACATAGGAGTTGCGGATATCACGTACTGAAAACGAGTCGAAAGAAATTGGTTGGATCCGTCGTCTCGTTTCGGTGAGTTTCTCTTGCGAAACTAGAATCAAGTCTGGACCGGTACCATCAGCTAGAGCATTCACCAAAGTATTGTTAAATAGCGTTGGGTCGATGTATCGATAAGAGACTTGAGCGTACTGCTCATTGAGTTCGGACTCATCATACAAAACCTGATCCATAGCTGCCTGCGGAATAGTACCCCAAATTGAGACTGCTCCAATTTGTACCACATCGTCATCGCTACTGCCCGGGCCAATAGACAACATAACCATAGCCAACAGAGCCAATCCTCCAAATATCACCACCAAAGCTAATTCAAACGGTCTTAATTTCATGATTTTCTAAAAGCTAAACCGTAATGATGTCCACCGGCTGGAAACTCAGTCTCCAACACAAAACCACTCGCCTCAAGGAGGTTGGTGGCTTCCTCGGCGCCGATGACTGCCCCCGGCTGTGGCCCCATACCAGCGAAGGATTCGGTCCAGTCAATCACAAAAAACTTGCCGCCCTTGCGTACCGTTCGAGCCATTTCGGCGACAGCTGTCTGTTTATCCTCAATCTGAAATAGTGTATTTACCAAGACGCCAGCATCCAACTCACTATTTGCGATCTTGATGCCTCCAGCTTCTTCGAGGTCACACCACAACGGGTGAACATTACCCAATCTTTCCGTATGAGCCACATCACCAATCTTTTCAACTAGAGCTTTTTGAATTTCACACGCATACACACGACCATTGTCGGTCACTGCTTTCGAGAGTGCTGGTAGAAAAAAGCCGCTCCCTGCTCCGAAGTCAGCCACGATATCTCCCTCGCGCAAATGAAAATGAGTCACTGCGCTGTCTGGCATTACAAAGTGTCCGTTTACCGGTTGTTCCATACGAATATTATACATGGCTAAGTGGTTATTATTTTTGGGGATGTGAAAAGCGCCGGCGGGACCTTCGGTCCCGCCGACGCTTTCATCCACTGGATTTAATTATTACGAAACCGAGCAGATAGACAAGTTTTGAGAGAATTTAGACAAAGACGACTGAAGCGATAGAGTCCCCTGCCCGCATCTTCATGACGCGCACCCCTTGAGTTTGTCGCCCGAGCGTTGGTACTTGCTTGAGAGGCAACTTGATCACCTGCCCCTTCTTACTCATGATCACCAACTCTCCGTCTTGTCGCTCTTCGCCAGAGAGAATGATTCCGCGCACGATGGCTCCGGTCTTATCAGTGATTTTGGCGGTCTTGATACCAGATCCACCTCGTTTTTGCACCTTATACTCCTTGCCTGGAGTAGATTTACCATAACCCTGCTCGGTTACTATCAGTATTTCACGATCTTTATCGCCTGCCTTGAGAATATCCGCTGACACAATCTTGTCATCTTTTCCTAGCTTCATGGCAGTTACACCCGCTGCAGTTCGTCCCATTTGCCGCACATCACTTTCGGCAAATCTGATTGCTTGTCCCTTTTCGGTAATCAGTGACACTTCATCCTTAGCGCCTACAAAGCTGGCTGAGATCAGTGAATCGCCTTCCTTCAAAGTGATAGCAATGAGACCGCTACGGCGCACATCCTTGAAGGCTGCCGCGTCACTCTTCTTGGCGATACCGTTTTTGGTCACCATCATAAGCGACCAGTCACCATCCCATTCTTCCTTGCGGACAGCCAGTACTGATGTAACCCTTTCTTCGCCGCCCAGCGCCAAGAAGTTCACGATCGACTTACCCTTCGTAGCCCGTCGTCCTTCTGGGATTTCAAACATCTTGCATTGGTACACCTTACCAGCATCAGTAAAGAACAAGAGATCACTATGTGATGAAGTGGTGAGCAGAGTAGTCACCACGTCTTCTTCTTTAGTGTTCAGATCAACTACACCGACCCCGCCGCGCCTTTGCACTTTGTATTCAGCTGGGTTGGTTCGTTTTACATAACCTCCTTTAGTCAGCACCAGGACACTCTCTTCATCAGGCACCAAGTCCTCTTGACTAAGCTGCTTCACGCCACCTTTCACAATCTTGGTACGTCTATCGTCACCAAACTTGTCCGCCACCTCAGCCAACTCCTTCTTCACAATCTTCATCATCTTGGCCTTGCTTTTCAGAATTGACTCTAGTTCCTTGATGAGAGCTTGCACCGCCTTTAGTTCATCCTCGATCTTCTTTCGTTCTAGACCAGCTAGCTTTTGTAAACGCATATCGAGAATTGCTTGCGCTTGGATTTCAGAGAACTTAAATTCCTTCATCAAAGCCGCGTGAGCAGTCGGCACGTCTTTAGCAGCTCGAATAAGCTTGATGATCTTATCGATGTGGTCAAGCGCCTTCTTCAGACCAAGCAAGATATGCTCGCGATCTTTAGCTTTATTTAAATCATACTGAGTACGTCGCTTGATCACCTCTGCTCGGTGCTTAACATACTCTTCCAAAATACCCTTCAATGACAGAGTCTGTGGCACACCGTCGACCAATGCCACCATGTTGTAGTGGAAAGTATCTTCTAGTTGAGTGTGCTTGTAGAGCTTGTTTAGGACGGTCTGCGGCTGTGCTCCGGTCTTGAGGTCGATCACCACCCGGATATCGTCGGTGGACTCATCGCGCATTTCCTTGATCCCTTCAATTTTCTTATCTCGCACCAGATTAGCAATCTTTTCTTGCAGGTCAGCTTTATTTACGCGGTACGGGATCGAAGTAATCAAAATTGAGAAAGCGCCTCGCTTATCTTCCACAATTTCTGCTTCTCCACGCACTACCACGCCGCCGCGACCGTTGGCATAGGCTTGAGCAATGGCTTTTTTGTCAAAAGCAATTGCCCCCATTGGGAAGTCAGGACCTTGAATATGCTTCAGTAGGTCGTCGGTGGTAGCATCAGGGTTATCGATCAGATGCTCGGTTGCGGCAGCTACCTCACGTAGGTTGTGTGGCGGGATGTTAGTCGCCATTCCTACTGCAATCCCAAGACCACCCATCAAAAGTAGGTTCGGCGCTGCGGCTGGTAGAACAGTTGGTTCCTTTTTGGTGCCGTCGAAGTTTGGTCGCCAGTCCACCGTGTCTTTTTCAAGATCTCGCAGCAGCTCCTCCGATACCTTAGACATTTTTGCCTCGGTGTATCGATACGCCGCCGCTGAGTCACCGTCGATCGAACCAAAGTTTCCCTGTCCGATCACCAGTGGGTATCGGGTCGAGAAATCTTGTGCCAATTTAACCATCGACTCATACACTGCTGAGTCACCGTGCGGGTGAAAACTACCAAGCACATCTCCTACTACCGTCGCTGATTTTCTAAACTTGGCACTAGAGGTAAGTCCATTAAGACGCATGGAATACAAAATCCGGCGATGGACTGGTTTAAGACCATCACGTACATCAGGTAGCGCCCGTGAAGTGATCACTGACATAGCGTAATCGAGATACGCTGTCTCCATCTCACTCGTGATGCTTTGAGTGATTATTCCTTTGTCGGATTCTTTCGATTCAGGTTCTTCAGCTGGTGTTTTTTTCGGCATACAAACAAAAGGCTAGTTCAGAAATCAATAAATATGGTGCTTAGTATAGCATAAATGATTAGTTTTCAATCGTTGAAGTCGCGGTGGAGGTACTCTCAACTACAATAATTCGCACTTCTTTCGGTTCCGTCGCTGGAGTCGCTTCCGATACCACAAGTTCATCCACCTGACTGATTGGAGGCGTATCAGACTCCGTCTCTAACTCGGCCGATAATTCGGCCGAGGACTCACTCCAGCTCTCACGAATCAAAGAAAATTGCTCGCCGATACCCTCAAACAATTTTGAAAAACCCGGTGAAGCTGTTTGGGTTTGCGAGTTAGCACCAGCCACTACATCAGTACTAATGTTTGGCGACCATGCCCACACCGAAACTACCACTGCTGTAATGACAGCCGCTCCGGTTAGCGCCACCACATCTCGAGTCCCTTGTGGCTGGTTGCGTAGCGCGATAATGAGCTTTTTCAGCATGGATTAATTATGCCTTGAGGATAGCCACTTCACCAGACATGGCTTGCACATCCTTTTTTTTGAGTGTTAGCTTGTCGACTGACTTCAAGCTGTCTTTGCCTTCTTCTTTCAAAAACGCCTTCAAAGCACTAGCGTCGTAATGCATTGGGATAGTAAGTTTTGCCTCCAACTTCACCGACAACTTTGAAGCTTGCGGCACTTCAAGTACATCACCACCGCCAATTGGCACAAACAATATATCAATATCGCCCAATTCTCCGAGGATTTTTGGGTCAATTTCCGGATCACTTAAAGCTCCAAGAAACACCATGTTCATACCTTCGAGCTGGACCTGATAGATAGTGTTGTAAAGCTCCTTCTTGTCGTAAGTGGTTTTGATACCAAAGCCGTGCGCAGACACTTGTCCAATTTCGTATTCACCTGGACCATCTACCAAAAATGGTTCTTTCTTGCCGTGAGTCACTTCGGATACACCGTTGAAGTCATTGTGCCAGAGCGATACAAAAGCAGCGTCTGAACCAAACTTGGCTGCATCTAGTTTGGATTTCTTAGAAATCGGATTAAAAGCAATAGTCGTGTCACCAAACGAAACCTTAAAACACTGACCGCCGTGATATGTAATTACCATAGTGAGGTCATTATAAGGTATCGGGGCCGGAAAGCGAAGCTTTCCGGCCCCGATACCTCCCCAACCCACTTCCCTACACATTGACATTTTTTAATTAATCTTATTAAATTTTAAAAGAAGTAAAATTGGTTAATAACCCACCATAAGGAGCCATCATGGCCAAAATCACTGAACACGAATCTTCCGATGTGACCTACAATGGCGAAACAATTCGCTACCACAACGGTCGAGTAGTGCAGACTGGTTTGTATGCCGGCAGAACGCTACCCAAGTCACCCCTGACTAGCGAATCTGAAGCTGGCGATGATCAGCTCAAAGTTTCTGGCAGTAGTACTACTGAGAGCCGAATAAGCCACCGGAACCCGCTCAGGCGCGGCCAAAAAACCCGCTTGGGCGGCAAAATTAACCCACAGGATATCTAATCCTGAATATTACTCACCCCTGAGGTCATGTGGCTTCAGGGTTTGTTTTTACTCGCCCTACACATTGACAAAACCTTTATTTTGTGCAATAATTGAAAAGATACACAGTTCCACCCCGTTCCCCACAGGAGAAGTAGAATATGCCCAACACGGATAAGCCCATTAATCGTTTTGGTGCTGGCCAGCGTGATTTTCACGGCACTTTGCCGGCTGATAATTTTGGCCAGTTTTTCGCCTTCGACTCCATCTTGGAGCTTATGGAAGATGACGGCACCGATATCGGTGACTACCAGCACCACGACAACGGACCGTATATTGCGTCCTTTGAAGACTACGCCGACGCAATGTACAACCCAGACAACGACGATACCGACGAGTATCGCGAAGACTGGGAAGACGAAGCAGAGATTGTCGTCAAGGCGAAAGACGACAACTGTGCCAGCGTTACCGTCAGCGGCGTGAACGTGGTTAAGTTTGACGAACGTGACTACCCGGAAGAATACGACCCCTATTTTGATGACGAATGGCTTGACGCTGTGCCGGTTAGTACTGGCTGTACTAACCGTGAAAGAATGCACAAACTCTTCGCATCCAAAGCCGAACCTGAAGACATAGACAAAGCTGAAAGGAGACGGCTGAGACGAGATCGCAATAACGGCCATCGTAAGTGCAACAAGCGAGCGACTATACGTCGCATCGCCCCCAAGCCGCGTTTCGATGTGATGTCGACGATCGACGTTGATTTTTAACCACATCACTCCTTATCACTCCCCTGCAAACCTATGGTTTGCAGGGGATTTTTAAACACCAAATAATTGGTGCGGGCTCTTTTTTTATTTATATTCACCTTAAGTGCCCCTACCAGCGAATTGTGAGCGTCCGTGGAGCCAAAGTGCTCGCAAAACTCGGCGTGTATCGGGAACGTGTGAACAATTCGCCGGTAGGAGCACGAATCATGGACAAATCAGTCTTTATATATTATATTTCTCGTCACCTAACGGTAATTAATAGTTTCTAGCGGCACACGTTTAACCCTCTGTATAAGATTATGGCCGGCTGGAAATTTTCTTCAGAAAATTTCCAGCCTCGAGAAATGGTTACAGAGACGCGTGTCGTCGGAATAATAAAAGAATAATATGTTTGGATTTGGTAAATCTAAAGACAGCGATGGCAACACCGCTGTAGCATCTTCTGCTGTGATGGATAAATTCATCGCCGCAACACCAGCTTCTCCTCAAGAAGGAGAAATTGTTGAAGGAGTAGTGACTGCTATCGGTCGCGCTCGAGTTTATATTGATATCGCACCATTTGGTACTGGTCTTATTTACGGCCGAGAGTACATGAATGCGCGTGACATCCTACGCAAGGTAGCTCCGGGAGACACTATCGCTTCAAAGGTAGTATCACCAGCTAACGAAGACGGATACATCGAACTATCACTAAAGGAAGCTCGACAAGCTCTTATCTGGGCTGATGCTGACGAAGCAGTGAAGAACGGTACTATCCTCAGTCTTGAAGTTAAGGAAGCCAACAAGGGTGGCCTTATCATCGAATGGCAAGGTATCCAAGGATTCCTGCCTGCGTCACAACTATCTTCAGAACACTACCCACGAGTATCTGACGGTGACAAAGACAAGATTCTAACTGCTCTAAACGAGCTAGTTGGTACTCACCTATCAGTAGTAATGATCACAGCTGATCCGAAGGAACACAAGCTAATCTTCTCTGAAAAGGGACTACAAGAAAAGGAAGAGAAAGAAGAAAAGGTTAACAAGTACGAAGTTGGAAACGTCGTGAAGGGTGAAGTGACTGGCGCTGTAGACTTCGGAGTATTCGTTAAGCTTGAACCAGGTCTTGAAGGTCTTGTTCATATCTCAGAACTAGACTGGGGTCTGGTAGAAGACACCAAAGCCATCTACAAGGTTGGCGATGCGGTTGATGTGAAGGTTATCGAAGTGAAGGACGACAAGATTTCACTTTCAATCAAGCAACTAAAGGAAAACCCTTGGGTAACCGCCAGCAAGAAGTACAAGAAAGACCAAACTGTTGACGGTGTGGTAATCAAGTACAACAAGCACGGTGCTCTCGCCTCAATCGAAGAAGGAGTGGCCGGACTAGTACACGTTTCTGAATTTGAATCAGAAGAAAAACTAAAGTCTGAACTATCACTCGGAACTGTTTACAAGTTCAAGATCACCCTATTTGAACCAGATGAACAAAAGATGACTCTTTCACGCCAAGGTGTAGAAGGATAATCGAAATACAAAAAATGGCCGGCGCCGTAGGCGCCGGCCATTTTTGTAACCATCTTGTGTTTGACACGATTATAATATCAGTAGATACTCAAAATACACCCGACCCAACTAAGGAGGGCTAAGGTGAAACGTCGCACAGATCTTTCCACACATTGGTTTAAATCCATAGCCATTATCATACTCGCAGGAGCATCCTTGGTTTGTCAGATCATTCTTCTCAAGAACATCTTCGGCTCCCTGGCCGTTCCTTTTCTACTCTCAACCTTCCTGGCTTTCTGCATCACCGCCTGTGTAATGCAGCACAGAAACCGAGGACTTGTTTACGCGATATGATTTTACCTCATCGGGACCATGGAGACCCGTAAGGCAGCCCTGGCATAATCTGGGCTGTTTTTAATTACATTCATTCATCGCCTTCTCCACTCCTTCTGTCACAATGATTTCAATCGCTCGCTGGGTCTTGCCGGCCACGGCAATAACTGCCCCCTTTTCAAAAAAGGAAAATTTGCCCAACACGTGTTTACTCATCGCATGACCTTGAGGTCGTTTAGAGTCACCGCCAAACAAGCCTTTTTTGGCCACACCAACTCTAATTCTAATGAAATCTTTACCGATATTATTAATAATAGACTGCACACCATTGTGTCCGCCCGCTCCCCTATTTACCGATATTTTCAAATCTCCAACGGGCAAATCAACATCGTCATACACCACTACCAGCTGGTCTGGTGAAGCTCCCTGTTTCTCAATTAAATACTTAGCGGTGATACCAGACTTATTCATATATGTTTGCGGCTGCAACAACTCAACCTGCGCACCACCAAGCACTCCCACCGAACGTTTTGCCTCAGCGTACTTATCATCTGCCCACTCACTAAAGCCACCCGCCTCTCTGAGAGCGTCCAGCATTTCAAATCCGACGTTGTGTCGGGTGCCGTCGTATTTTTTTTCAGGGTTTCCTAAACCGATCACGTAAAACATTAGAAATTATTGTACACGAAAAGGCGGCAAAAAACTTTGTTTTTTGCCGCCTTTTCACTAATTTGTTTTTGCTCTAAAAATTTCGTATACTAGTAACTAATTAGTCCTATGAATCTCTTCTCAAAAAAAGAAATACCCTCTGATGACATTGAGAATGAAATCGAGGACACCACCCAAGAAGAACACCCACTCGCCGAAATCGTCCGTTTTTCTATCATAGCCATTTTGATCGTCATCCCAATCCGGATGTTTATCGCTCAGCCTTTTATTGTCTCTGGAGCATCCATGGATGATACTTTTCATAGCGGCGAATACCTTATCGTAGACCAAGTAACCTACCACTTTGACCATCCATCACGTGGTGACGTTGTGGTCTTTAGATATCCTCGCGATCCTTCAAAATTCTTTATTAAAAGAGTCATTGGTGTACCTGGTGACACCATCACCATCGAAAACGCCGAAGTCCTTATCACCAACGCCGAAAATCCCGACGGCTTTATCGTAGACGAGCCTTACATCAAGAGCATGGCCCCGACCACTCCGATGAGTGAGACTCTAGGAGAACGCGAATACTTTGTCATGGGAGACAATCGTGACCACAGCTCAGACTCTAGAGCTTGGGGTGTTCTCCAAGAAGAAAGGATTATCGGCCGAGCGCTGGTCAGACTGTTCCCGCCTAACGAGTTCGGTTATTTGCCAGGCGCAGTCAGTATTAATAATAACGGAGTTACCCAAATTAGAAATTAAAGGTTAATTACATTTTTATGTCACTCACACCTACGGAATTCATCAAAGTCGCGAACAATACAGCTGAACATTTCGGCTTTCAGACTATTGATCAGCTTCGTAAGTCCCCCGAATGTAAAAAATGTGACTCGGCCCTCCCGCACACCGTAAACGGCACCAACAAAAAGTTAGACGAGAACCACGGGCTTCTGTCTTCAGCGGTTTCTACTTTTTGTGAAGAAAAACTCCACGCTCTTGAAAAACCGATTCTTCTATACTCTTTCGAGCAAGTTCCTCGCACTGCCGAAACCGCTGTCACCTTCCACATCTTTGGAGTTGAACGCAGTATTGCCGAGGCAATTCTTATTCACGCCACCCGCGCCCTAGTTAGCGACCTTGGCTACAATGATCACACTGTTCGCATCAACTCACTCGGTGACAGCGATTCTTTGACTCGCTACAGTCGAGAACTATCAAACTTCCTAAAAAAGCGCATGGATACTATGCCGGTAGATGCTCGCGAGCTCATGAAAGAACACCCTCTACGCGCCCTGTCTAACCTAGTCGACCAAAATCATGATTTGGCCTTTAGAAGCCCTAACCCGCTTGAATACCTCAGCGACCCGAGTCGTAAGCACTTCCGTGAAATCATCGAATTCCTCGACATGAGTGAGACTCCGTACGAAATTGATCCTAAGATGCTAGGGCACCACGAATGCTATTCAGACGCGATATTCTCTCTTGATATAAATAATGAAGACGAGACTGACGACACCGCCATTACTGCTCGAGGCGGACGCTTCAACGAATTTGTCTACCGCACCACTCGTACTCGTACTCCAGCCGTAGGCGCTGTGGTGGTACTAAAAAACACCAAAGCTCCAGCTAGAGCTCCTCGCCTTAAGACCAGCAATCCTTCAGTATTCGTAGTCCAACTTGGCTTTGGACCAAAGATCAAGAGTTTGATGCTTATCGATACTCTGCGGCAAGCTGGCATTCCAGTCCATCACAACCTAGCCAGCGACTCACTATCAGAGCAGTTGCGAGAAGCCGAGAAGCGCAAAGTAAAGTACACCCTAATTATTGGCCAAAAGGAATTTGTGGAAGATACTGTCATTTTCCGCGACATGGGCGTCCGCAACCAAGAATATATCGATCACGACACTCTCATCCGCCGCCTTAAGAAAAAAGCTTCAGTGACCGCCTAAAAGGCTTGCAACAACGACACGAAAGTGCTATTCTTTCGGCCACATATGGCAACCAATGTTGAAGTAACAAGGAATAACAACGAAAGTAGCGCGAATGTAATTCGACGTTTCACTAAGCGAATGCAAGGAGCCGGCATCGTACCAAAAGTACGAGGAGGCCGATACTTCACTCGACTAAAAAGCCGAAACGTAAACCGAACTGCACGACTTAAGAAAATCGAAAAGCGCGAAGAGTACGAAAAGCAGGTAAAGCTTGGAAAGATCCAAGAATTCCGCGGCCGACGACGTTAGTTATCCCGAAACACTAGTTTCCAAAACAGCCGGTACACAGTGCCGGCTGTTTTCGTTGATCAGGCATTGTATAATGACATCACTAAAATGAGTAAAATCAGTATTTCAAGCACAATCAAAACCTACCCCAAACGACTTCCCTTTGATGATATCAAGAGGAAGATTCTTGGCGCTAAATACGAATTATCACTAGTATTTGTAGGCAGTAAGCGCGCTACGGCCCTAAACAAGGAATACCGCAACAAAACCTACTCCCCCAACGTACTCTCCTTTCCGCTAGACGAACAAACGGGCGAAATTTTTATCTGCCCCGAGGTATCCCAGCGTGAATGCAAAAAATTCAATCTTTCACCGAACGGCTACATTGCTTTTTTGTTTATTCACGGTTGTCTACACCTAAAAGGTCACGACCATGGTGACACCATGGATAAGTTAGAGCAAAAATATCTGAAAACGTTTAAGATTAAGTAATCATGGCAGACCATATCATCACCGGTATAGACGTAGGAACCTACCACGTAAAAGTGGCGGTAGCTCGCGTGTCCAGTGATGGCAAGAATGCCAATCGTCCCGAGATCATCGGCACTGGCTTAGCCGAGAGTCGAGGTCTTAAGAGCGGCTACATTATGAATGAAGCCGAAGTGGCCAGAAGTATCAAAAGTGCGGTTGCTCAAGCAGAGAAAAATGCCAAAATAACTATCAAAAAAGCTCATGTAGCCATCGGCAGCATTGGTTTGGAAGAAGTCTACTCACACGGCGAAATCATCCCGTCTCGAGCTGATTCAGAGATAGTCTCATCAGACCTGGAGAAGGTAATGACCGACAGCGAGGAACGTATCATGGATCACATCCCCAATCGCCGCATCCTGCATAGTATTCCCTTGCGACATTTAGTAGACGGAACTGAAGTGTTGGGTAGAGCGACTGGACTTAAAGGTGTAAAGCTCGAAGTCGACAGTCTTTTCATCACCACTTACGAACAACACGTCAACGACCTCATCAGCACCATCGAAGGAGTTGGCATCTTCGTAGAAGACGTTATTGCCTCCCCGCTGGCAGCCAGTTTCGTCATGCTCTCAAAAGCCCAAAAACGTGCCGGTTGCGTACTTACCAATATCGGAGCTGAAACCACCTCAATCGTTGTCTTTGAAGACTCTACTCCTATCTCTCTCAAAATTTTCCCTACCGGATCTAATGACATCACTAACGACATAGCTCTCGGCCTACGAGTGCCTCTTGAAGACGCCGAAAAGATCAAGCGCGGAGCTATGACCAGCGCTACATATTCCAAGAAGAAACTAGACGAAATTATTCAAGACCGCCTCCGTTCTATCTTCACCCTAATTGAAGGCCACCTAAAAAACATAAAGCGCGATGGCCTACTACCAGCTGGTGCGATTTTAACCGGCGGTGGGGCCAGCGTTGCCGGGTCAGTTGAGGTGGCCAAATCAACCCTTGAATTACCTGCTCGTACAGCCACTTTAGACATCGGCAAGAACGTAAAAATTAGAGACGCTTCGTGGGCAGTCGCTTATGGCTTGTGTATGTGGGGAGCTAGCGATGCAGAAGAAACCTCTGCCCTAGGAATCGTTAAACACACCAGACGGAATATCTTATCCTGGTTATCACAATTCCTACCCTAACCTTATTTTTACTGCCTTAGTTGTAATATTATAGATATTTGTCAACAGGACGATTCTCAATTCTGTCAATATGGTGACAGAATTTTTTGGGTCAGGTATTATGTATCTGTTATCAAACATTCGTACTCAGTGGTGGGTCGCGAACATAGACACAATATTAATACGGTATGGAACAAATTAAGACAGACGTAGAGTCATTTGCACGAATCCGAGTGGTTGGTGTGGGAGGCTCTGGAAAGAACGCTGTAAATCACATGGTGTCGTCAAAGGTGCGAGGAGTAGAATTTATCGCTATCAATAGTGACGCCCAAGATCTTCATCATTCACTAGCCAAGAAGAAAATCCACATTGGAAAGAACCTAACTCGAGGTCTCGGAGCCGGAGGCAATCCTGATATGGGACGCCGCGCTGCCGAAGAAACTCGTGAAGAAATCAACAACGCCATTAAAGGTTCAGACATGATCTTTATTACCGGTGGTATGGGCGGCGGAACTGGTACAGGCTCAGCTCCCGTGGTAGCAAAGATTGCTCGTGACAGCGGTGCTCTCACAGTCGGAGTAGTTACCAAACCTTTCCTGTTTGAGGGACAAGAAAGAATGCGTCTGGCTTTGCAAGGTATCGAAGAGCTAAAGCAAGAAGTAGATGCACTGATTATTGTTCCCAACGACCGCTTACTCGCGATTGTAGACAAAGAGACTACTGTACAGAATGCTTTTGAACAATGTGACAATATTCTAAAGCAAGCAGTCGAAGGTATCTCAGACTTGATCACCATGCCAGGTATCATCAACGTTGACTTCGCCGACATTCGTTCTGTTATGGAAAATGCAGGATCAGCTCTGATGGGAGTTGGTATCTCATCTGGTGAGAAACGATCAGAGGAAGCCGCTAAGGCCGCGATCAACTCTCCCCTACTCGAAGTATCAATCACTGGAGCCAAGGGTGTCTTGTTCGCCATCGCTGGCGGTGACGACCTGGGGATGCTCGAAATTCAAGACGCAGCTAGAGTGATCACCGAATCAATTGACCCACAAGCACGCGTAATCTTCGGTGCTATCAAGGATGACAAACTGAAGAAGAACGAACTTAAGGTGACCGTAATTGCTACTGGTTTCCCAGAAGAATCTGACAACAACACCAACTACAACATCGCGAGACGTGTACCGTCAGTCTCTGAACCAGTTGAAGAAGAGGAAAAAGAAGTGGCGAGCAGTCGCGGCAAAATCTTTAACTCTCTGCCAAAGAAAGAGGAAAAAATTAAGGAGCCAGAACCAGCTCCTGCGGTTGCCACCAAGACTGCTGAGGCCAATCCACCAAAGCGTGACCCAAAGCCGATTGACCCAGCCGATGACACAGACGATGAAGATGACTGGGGTGCAGTGCCGGCATTCTTAAGAAGGTCAAAACTTAAATAAGTTTTGAAGGCACGGCGAGACGGAGCGATGTGAATGGCGCAATTCCTAGCGCCATGAACCGCGAGTCGGGGTCGAGAACACTTAGTAGATTTCGCACGAAGTGCAGAAATATACTTAGTGATTCGCGACCAGTGCCGGCATTCCTTCGAAGAAGTAAACTAAAGTAGGAAAACCCAAATAACAAAACAACCGCATTGCGGTTGTTTTGTTATTTAATCAAAATCGATTGCACACACATTCCCAGGGCAAGCTGGCTTTACTTCTGGTTGCGGAATCACTCCACGATCAAGTAAGAAATTGTAGATCTTACAACCAACACAAATACCAAATGCTGTCTCCATAAACATAAAGGTGAGGCAGATGCCGCACACAATAAGGTTTGGTAAGCCTTGGATACCAAATACGAACAACATCACGATCATGGTACTAGACAAAACCAGCCCAATAGACCACGCGAAGCGCTTCTGAATCGCTCCTACATACTCTGGCTGCTGCTGACTCACAATAGCATTAGCTAGTGCGGAAACCGGAGAAAATCTTGTCCCGACAATCACCTTCATGAAAAAATCAAAAAAGAAAATCAAAACAAAAGTTTGAATAAAAATAAACTCTCGCAGATAAAAAGCTTGGAAAAAAGCAAAGAAACCTAGTACAAACATAATTCCTGCCCCTGCTCTAATCGCCCTTTCATTTAAAACCGGATAAGGTGCTGGCTGGCCGTGAATCATCAGTCCAGGAATAATTTTTCCATACTGAAGAAAGCCAAGGGATTTAAGTGTTTTCATATATTATTTATGCTTTAACTAACATCGAAATAAGTCTTTTAATTTTTTTATCATCTGATTTAGCACATTTATCGAGCGACAACTTAATGTATTCCTCGTAAGCACCGTTTAACGCTCCCTTGATGGCCAAAAATTGCGGAATCACATCAGCACAGTCTTTTTCTCCCTCAATGCTTTCGTGTAATTTAAGCAGCTGACCCTCAAGTCGGCGCAGACGATTGTGTAATTTTTTATCCATGTTATAAATATACCCCTATGGGGTATATGCAGTCAAGCCTACTCTGTGGTATTCTAGTCAAAATATTTATTTAACATGTACGATTTAATCATTATTGGCGGTGGACCTGCTGGAGTTTCAGCCGGAGTTTACGCATCACGAAAACAACTCAAAACTTTATTTATTACCAGCGACTGGGGCGGACAAAGTATTGTCTCACCTGATATTCAAAACTGGATCGGGACTCCTTCTATCGCCGGAGACAAGTTAGCTGCAGATCTAAGGTCTCATCTAGAAGCTTACGCCAAAGACAACGTGGACATTGTTCCTGACCAGCTGGTCAGTGCGGTAAGAAAAACCGATAGTGGCTACGAAGTAACTATGCAAAATGGTGAAACTGCTACAGCTACGGCTCTTTTGACCTGTACCGGGTCCGGCCGCCGGCGCTTGCGAGTACCTGGCGCGGATGAATACGAACACAAAGGCGTCACCTACTGTGCCAGCTGCGATGGCCCAATTTTTGCTGGTCAAGATGTGGCCGTCATTGGAGGTGGTAATGCTGGTTTTGAGACAGCTGCCCAGCTCTTGGCTTACGCCAAAAGCGTCACCCTACTCCAACGTGGACCACAATACAAAGCAGACGCCATCACCGTCGAAAAAGTCTTATCTCATGAAAATATGACCGGCTTACTAAACGCTGAAATTAAGGAAGTAGTCGCAGATGGATTCGTAAAAGGTTTAACCTATACCGACTTAACCTCTGGCGAAGAAAAAACTATAGACGTAACCGGCATCTTTGTAGAAATCGGCATGATTCCAAACACTGAGTTTATGAAAGACCTGGTTGAACTCGATGAATATAATCGTATTAAAATTGACCCATGGACCCAGAAGACTTCAACAGAAAACATTTGGGCCGCTGGCGATTGCACCAACGTCAAGTACCACCAAAACAATATCTCTGCCGGTGACGGTGTCAAAGCTCTCGAAGACATCTACGTCGCCCTGAAGACAAAATAAAACACCGCTAGATCACACAGATAACGTAAAGGCGCCCCCTCCAGGGCGCCTTTACTTGTACAACGTAGAGCTTCGGCTTGCGCGCTTTGCTTGTAGTTTTGCTCGTAGCCTCGAGTCAAACCAAGCGTAAGTATGTTTATACTTCACCACCGCGCAAACCTACATATAGGTTCTCATATAGAGAAAAAATGTCAATAAATACAAAAAACGTTATTTCAAGCCACTACTGTGTATAACTTGTGCATAACTGTGTATATAAGTTATGTAAAACTACGTGCAAAACCCTGATGATAAAAACATTGACTAAATCCCCCCACCCTATAGCATTAGAGATGCTGTATAGCGAACCGTCAACTGTCTGTACGAAGTAGCTCACACCGTCAATCACACACACGATTCTATAAGCAGCCAACGTTGGGCACATTACTAACCACCTAACAATAAAGCTTATGATTAGATTCTATTCTCTGTTTGTAACAGACAATAATCTCTTGGCGAGCCCATTCGTTGGACGCCTCAATCTCTTTCACGATCTAACATTACACTTAGATCGCGAAGAGTCAGTAAACTTCTTACTGCAAACTAGACTAACTACAGAACAATGTTCAGAGCTGAACATCATCTTTGATCCTCTTAGTGTCAAAGTAAGCAACGTGGAAACTAAGCAGTTCCGCCACCAAACACTAGTGACAGTCACCCTAATCCCTAGAGAGATTGGATCACTAAAACTTGGCCTAGCCTTCCCACAATCAAAGGAAGCGCATGCCGAAAAAATGGGCAATCTGCCTTCTACCTTAGTTTCAACCCCTTGTCGCCATATTCATCAACCTAACTATCTAAGTCAAAGTGCAAGAGTCAGATCTTACGTGGGATAAGCCACCATTATAAAACCGCTTGAGTTTAAACAATCACTCAAGCGGTTTTATTTATTTGTCGATTTAGATAGCGAAGAAAGTACCGACAAAGTAAGCCAAGACAGCAGCTGTCCCCCCTACTAATACCACTTCGGTCAAAGAGGCTACAAACTTAGCTCCGATCACTCGCCACTTCAGCAAGCCGAGTACAATCAGGGCAGCCAACGTACCGATTGACGAGAACATAAAGGCGGTAGCATGATCGCCTGAACTTTGCAGCATGAACGGCAACAAAGGAATTGCTCCGAAGAACATAAATGACAAGAAGGTCGCTAAACCAGTGTACACTTCATTTTCCCCTCTTGGATCCGGCATATCTTGATCATGCAGCATCAAGAAGTCTAGCCAGTAGTCGTCGTTCTTTTGGTAGATGGTAGCCAACGTAGCCGCGTCTTCTGCGGTAAAACCTTTTTCTTGCATTAGTCGCACAGTAGTAGTAACCCGCTTTTCACGCATCTCTTGTTGTAATACAGCATTCTCTTTATCCCGAGCGGCATTATACAAATCCTTTTCAGACCGTACTGACAAAAAGTTACCCAGCCCCATTGAAGCCGCGTCTGCAAACAAGTTCGCAAGCCCAAACAACAAAATAACTACAAATGATAACTGGGTGGTTTCATTATTACTCAAAGCGGCCCCAGCGCCACCAGCCACTACCGCAAAGGTAGTAACGATTCCATCGATCCCTCCGTAAATTACTTCTTTAAAATAATCTGCAAAAGTATCGAACAATGTGTTTTTCTCATTTTCCATAATGTCCATAATCCTAACATATAATACGTACGATCGGACTAAAATACTGGATTTTTTTTAATAGTCTGATATGATGTTGGCCACATTTTGCTTTTAGTCTAACGGCAATGGAATAAAAAGTGAGCAGCTTTTCATCCGGTTGTGTAGCGAAGCGAAACAAATCGCCGATGTTCACGAGGCGATAGGCTAGGTTTTCTGAAAACCTGACTTAATAAAAAGTGAGCATAAATTTATATTTAACTACCAAGTATAAATCTTGGTCCCATCGTCTAACGGCTAGGACGTCAGGTTTTCATCCTGGAAATCGGGGTTCGATTCCCCGTGGGATCACGCGTTTATGAGAAAGCCCCCGAGCAGATGCTCTGGGGGCTTTCTCGTAGACGCGATGTGGTCGCCAAATGGCGAGAATCGAAAGGCGGAACGTAACGAAGTGGAGTGAGCCAGGGTCGTGAGCGATATATTTTCATTCATGAAAATAATCGACTCCTGACCGATTCCCCGTGGGATCACAGTTTAAAGAAAAGCACTCAGCGACTAGCTGGGTGTTTTCTTTAGACTGCCTGAGTGCCTTGGAGGCAGAATCGAAAAGCGGTTTGAGGTAGTTTGGAGCTTGTTTTTAGCTCTTACCACACCTGCTCATGAATTAATTCATGAGCAGTTATCTGCTATCATCAACAGATATGCTGAAACTAATTATTCTTCGGGGAGAAATAGGATCAGCCACCATTTTTGCATTTTACTACCAATAAGCTTCAAAGACCTGAGCGTCTTGTCAAAAGAGTCGAAAACGACTATCCCCGTATACAACACTCCACTGCACAGATAAGTACTTATAATTACCGTATATGGATCAGCAATCTTTCACCAAAACTAAATTTATTATTTTATTACTTATCTTATTACTTATTGCCGGAGCTGGTTTACATTACTTTTTTCAAATATCCTCCAGTGATTTCAGAGACAGTTCCTATGTAAGCCCTCTCGATCAGACCCTGCCACCCGACCCAGGCGAAGAAGGTGAACTAACATTAGAAGGGATAGATTCTGACAATGACGGACTGAGAGACGATGTGCAGAGATGGATAGCCATAAATTTCCCAGACTTACCACTTACCAGAGCAGCTCTACGAGATTTAGCCATTACTGAGCAAGAATTAGTATTAAATTATTCGAACGAAGAAGCGGCAAAAGCAAGCCTTCAGCGTCATATTAATGCTGCTTTCTGTTTGAGTTATGTCGACGAAAATTCAACTCAGCTGATCGGATATTTACGTTCGGTCGTAGTAAATACGGAAGATAGATTAATTGCTTGGTACACCTCAGATGAAATTACTTCGGGTGAGATGTACTCAATACCGAAATATGACGAATGGAAAGATAGCTGTAGTTTTGATCCAGAAGATTTGGACACTAATGTACCTGGTCAAGAACCAACTTCAGATCCTGTTGAAGAAGGCGGATCAACATTAATAGGTACAGACTCAGACCATGACGGTGTAAGGGATGATATAGAAAAGTGGATAGAGCAAGAATTTCCAGATGATACTGAGGTGCAAAATGGTTTACGGCAGTTTGCTCAAGCTACGCAACAAGCGCTTGTTGATGCAGAAAGTGAGGAGCTGTCTCTACAAAATCATGATGAGATTGATCGAGCAAGAAATTGTCTATACGCATTAATGGGATTGGATGACTCTTATACAAACATAACTAAACTGTTAGCTGAAATACTCAATACTCGAGAACGTAGCTTGGCGTATATAAAATATGACGAACAATTAGCTGGTAAATTTTTCAGTCTCACGTATAGCAACAGTGTCGAAACATGCGACTCATAGGGCGATGAGACCCAGGAACACATTTACTTCAATTGCAGAAATGGGGTCAGAATTCCAGCAAGAACAAACCACCTCTTCTAACTGAAACTTGAACTGTGCTTGTAGTTGGTTCCAATTCGCACTACTGTGGTTCTTTCTTATGATGAATAAGCTGCTTTGCTCACATGACGCTGTGTTGGGTAGAAGCTTGTTTTTAGCTCTTACCACACCTGCTCATGAATTAATTCATGAGCAGTTATCTGCTATCATCAACAGATATGCCGAAACTAATTATTCTTCGTAGCAACTCTACAACTAAAAATATTCAGCAAGTCACTAGCGAAATCCAAAAGTATTTATAGAATCATGTTTTATATCAAACTGTTTACCATTACTCTCCTCCTCTGCTCTGCCCTCACCCAGATAGTACATCTCGACACTTGGTGGTTTATTCAAAATGTGAATCTAATATTTCATGAGGCTGGACACGTCTTTCTAATATTTTTTGGCGAAACCTTATACATGCTCGGTGGAACAATTTTTGAGATCGGTGTCCCACTGCTAATTGCTCTCTATTTTTATTTTACAAATCAAAAATTTTCCGCCATCTTTTGTTGCTGGTGGCTGACCACCGCGCTATTGAGTGTCAGCATCTATGTGTCAGACGCACAAGAACGACTACTGCCGCTTATCACCAAGGATATTTCTACTCACGACTGGTTTAATATCTTGAGTAAATACAACATGCTCCAACATGACGACCTCATTGGTAACATATTTTGGATACTAGCCATCATATCAACAGCAATGATGGTCGTGATTTTCATTCAAGACAAAGACACTAAAAAGACTATCAAGCTCTTGAAAAAATAAGAATTGATGGTATATTTTGCTAAATTTTGAACCTAGATCAGGAGCTCCCAATGGTCAAGCAATGCTTCATCATTTTCCTCATCGCCACGATCTTTTCACACTACAGCTTTGCCAAAGGTAGTTTAAGAGGCGACAACCGTAAGTCGGTTCGTCAGGCCGACTTACACGACTTCACCCGCGTTAAAACAGCTGGGCGACTACAATGGTTTATTCAAAACGGCAGAATGGTACGCCTGACCGGTTCACCCTACTACACTGTCAGTCGCGGAGTAAGTTTTCCTTACGTACGGCCAGAAGTGCAGACCTTTATCGAAAGATTATCTCGTCAGCACTTCCAGCACTGCCGAGAGAAAATAGTGGTCACGAGTGCATTTAGGCCAAAAAACTCACGAGTGAACGCGACGCCACATTCGGTGCACCCCACTGGCATGGCCATCGACATCTCTCTGCCGCATAGCAGAAAGTGCAGAAAGTGGCTAAACGACACCTTGCTCTATCTCGAAAACCACAACGTCTTGGAGGTAGCCAGAGAATACATCAGGCCGCACTACCATATCGCTGTCTTTCCCCGGGGATACAAGCAGTATCTGAACGACCGGTACGGCCTCAACAAGGCCAAATATAAAGTGCAACCATCAGACAGTCTGTGGGTGATCGCTCGCCGCTTCGACACTACCGTCGCAAAGCTTCAGAAAGTAAATGGAATACGTAACGGTGATTTCATCAAACCTGGGCAAGTGTTAACACTTCCCTAACGTCATCGGCGGCCGGTTTCACCGGCCGCCTTTTTCTATACCAAAATTGCAAACTATTGTTATTTTTTAACATTTAAGTAGTATGAGAGTTAGATGTACATAAGTAACTCACAATCAATTCTAAAGGAGGTTTGTAATGAAAGTAGCCAAGTTTGGAGGATCTTCACTGGCCGACAGCAGCGCAGTGCTGAGGGTCATTGACATTATCCAATCAGACCCATCGCGTCGCGTAATAGTTGTTTCTGCACCAGGAAAACGCAATCCGGACGACATCAAAATTACTGACCAGCTATCAAACTGGCGGACGCAAATTCATCTGGGACACACCGGCAACGAAGCAATGGAGGCTGTCTATTCGAGATTTTTTGAGATTGAAAAGAACTTAGGGGTAAACATAGGTATACACACCGAACTCCTTGATATCGAAGAACGTCTCAAGGGCGGGGCGTCGTACGAATACGCAGTAAGTCGAGGTGAGTACCTAAATGGTCTCCTGATAGCAGAAGCCTTAGACTTTCAGTTTAAGGACGCCGCGGATGTAATCAGGGTTTCCAACCTAGAACCAGTCGAGCACCATGTATTCACCAGACCATTAAAAATGGTACTGAAGAAAAACAATCTGGTAATCCCAGGTTTCTATGGACAGGGCGAAGACTCAACCATCAGAACCTTCTCACGTGGCGGCTCTGACATTACTGGCGCCTTGATTGCAAGCGCTCTTAATGCCAGCGAGTATGAGAACTGGACCGATGTACTAGGTATGAAAATGGTAGATCCTCGCATCGTACCTAAGGCCGTCGGAATTCCAGAAATTACTTTTCAGGAAATGCGCGAGTTGTCATATATGGGGTTTGAAGTTTTTCATGAGGAGGCCATGTTCCCGGTTTGGAAAAGTAATTTGCCGGTGCACATTCGCAGTACCGCAGAGCCTAACAAGCTTGGCACCTTAATCACACCAAATATAGATCGGGCTAAACGCAAATATGACATAGCTGGTATAGCTGGCAAAGACGGATTTACATCACTCACTTTCAAAAAGCGATTGATGAATAAAGAGGTCGGTTATGTGCGTAAGTTGCTTAGCGTCCTTGAAAGACATCAGGTCAGCTTTGAGCATATCCCAGGCAGCATCGATACTGTTAGCTTGATTGTAGAATCTGAAAAACTGACAGCCAAGAAAGATCTAATTTTGGAGGAAATTGATCACGAATGCTCACCAGATTCTGTCACCGAAAGTCAGATGGCCATAATATCCATTGTCGGCATCGGGATTGTACGACAGGTTGGAATTGCCGCCAAAATCTTCAGCGCCTTGTCTGAAGCTGGGGTCAATATCGAAATGATTAACCAGGGCTCAAGTGAACTCAATGTCATCATCGGTGTAAAAGAGAGTGATTTGAAAAAAGCCATTAAGGCAATTTATCACACCTTTGTAGCTTGACCTCGCATCGGAATAGAATTTAAAAAAGGAGTACTTATTACAGGCGGCCGGTTTCACCGGCCGCCTTTTTCTTTTCCATAGAACGACCTAGCTTTAACAATAAGCTTTTTACACATCAGTCTCACTTTATGAGAAGTGACGATAGTCCATGCCGCTACAAAAGTGGTAAGAGTGAAGAGTGTGACAGTTATCCAACCAAGTGATTGAACGAAAGTAGAATGATTGGTTGGTAGCCCGCAAACTGCACACATATTTATTTATCGTGATTACAAATCCCTCGCACTGTCACCTCAAGTTCATCCACGGCGAAATCTTTCACTCCCAATAACTCCTTAATTTTTTCATCTGGCGCCGTAAAATGAATCACCCGATCACACTCTGTACAAATTGCGTGATGGTGAGGTTCTGTCTGAAATTCATAACGTGCCTCTTGAGTACCGAGCTGCAAGCGTCGAATAAGCTTCTCATTGGTTAGATATTCTAGCGAACGATACACCGTCGCCAAATCAATATCACTCACTGCTGCGTGCACTTCAGCCGCTGACATAGCATCATGACTAGCTTTTAGGATATCTAGAATAGCTTGTCTTTTTTTGGTTAGTTTTGACATATATATGAATGCAAATTATTTGCATATTATCATTTGTTTGCTATACTCGCAATCAATTGCAAATGATTCGCATTAATTAAATATTAGAGTTTATGAAATACTTTATCGGAATTGTCGCCCTATTAGTTTTAGCCTTAGGGATCACACATTTATTACCAACCAATCAAAGTACTGAGACAGATGGTCCAATTGCCATTGCTACCAGCTTCTACCCTCTTGAGTATGCGCTCACTGAGATCACTGGAGACCTCGGAACCGTTACCAATATCGGAGCCGGTCGAGATCCACACGACTTTGTACCAACCACGGAAGATATCCTCGCTCTCCAAAAGGCAGACTTGGTGGTGCTGCAAGGAGCAGACTTTGAGCCTTGGGGACATGATGTTGAAGAAGGTCTTGAGGATGCGGGTGTAAAAGTAGTCATCGCTACTGCAGAACTAGAGCTAATGGAGGGAGGACATCATCATGAACATGAAGAAGATGAGCATGAGGAAGAACACTCAGATGAGCATGAAGAAGATGAGCCCGAAGAAGAACATGAACACGAAGAAGATGAGCATGATCACGGTGAATTCGACCCCCACACTTGGCTAGATCCAATCCTATTTATCCAAACTGTTGAACAGCTAACAGAAGCTTTGATTGCGATCGACCCAAACAACTCTGAAGCTTATGAAAGCAACTCCGCTGAGTTGATTGAAAAACTACAAGCTCTAGACATTTCCTACCAAAACCGACTAGCCAGCTGTACCCTAGACGAAGTTATCACCTCACACGATGCTTTCGGATATGTATCAGCGCGGTATAATTTTGCAGTACATTCAATCGGCGGACTAAGTACACAAGACACACCATCAGTAGCCACTCTAGCGGAATTGCGCGAAGAGGCTGAAGAAGGTATTAGCACTATCCTACTCGAAGAAAACAGCATTGCTGCCTACGGAGAAACCCTAGCTAGAGAAACTGGACTCACTACCGCATCCATCAACCCGATTGCGTACGTCGTTCCAGAAGGTGAAGACTACCTGTCATTGATGCAGAAAAATCTCGACACCTTTGCCACGGCCCTAAATTGTAATGAATAATCCGATTATTAAAGTTGAAAATGTCTCAAAAGCTGTCGACGATCGACAGCTTTTGTTGGACGTTAGCTTTAGCATCGATGAACAATCTTTAGTGTCACTAATCGGACCAAACGGGGCTGGTAAATCTACCCTCCTAAAAATCATTCTTGGTTTTGATAAAAAGTACACTGGCACAGTGACAGTGCGAGAGAAAGATCGTATTCAGTACATCCCCCAACTAGCCTCCACCGATCAATACCAGCTACCAATTTCTGTCCGAGAGTATCTCAATATTGGAACTACTCGATTGTATAGCCAAGTCAGAGAAAAGGTTGACCTAACCCAAGCACTTGAGCACGTTGGTGTAAATAAAGATAAACTATCGCAACCCTACAAGAGCCTGTCGGGCGGCGAGCGACAGCGCATTGCCATTGCTCGCGCGTTATTGGCTGACCCAAAAATCCTAGTCCTCGACGAACCGCTCGCCGCCGTCGACCACGCCTCACGAGCCGGTCTCTATGAGCTCATCAGACACCTACAACAGGACCATAAAATGACCGTACTTTTGGTATCACACGATACTGAAAGTGTATTGCCTCTCAGTGACCGTGTTCTTTGCCTGAACCAGACCCTGCACTCAGACTGCCACCCGACCAAGCTCACCACGAAGGATGGTCTACACAGCGTAGTCCATCACCACTGTTAAATATGGAAATACTCACCTACACATTTGTACAATATGCATTTATCGGCGGTATCGCGATGGCTGTCTTAGCCGGTTTACTGGGACCCTTTGTGGTACAAAGCAAACAGGCAATTGCCTCCGACATGTTTTCGCACGTGGCCTTGGCTGGTATTAGTGGCGCCCTTCTTATGGGTGTTAGCCCATGGTGGGGCGCCCTGCCGACTCTGCTCATAGTGAGCACCTTAATTTGGTGGCTACTAGACTCTGAAGCTTACAGTCCGGACGCCCTCGCTATGTTCTTTTTAAGTGGCGGTTTAGCGATCGCTCTGGCGTTTGTACACATTGCTCGCGATACCACTTTTTCTTTTGAAAGCTATTTATTCGGCAGCATCCTCACCCTCACCCAGTCGGACCTCATCTCAATCGGGATAGCGACGGTAGTAGTCGCGTTATTAACTAGCCTATTTTGGTATCCGCTGATTGGCGCCACCCAAAGCCCGCGACACCTGATTCCCTACCGTCGCACACCTCAACTAGTGTTACTGCTGTACTTTTGGATACTAGCGACTGTTGTCTGGATCGGCATCAAAACCATCGGCGGACTCTTGATTGGTGCTTTGCTAGTCATCCCTGTCTTAACCGCTCGATCATTTGTTAATTCATTTAAAGAGTTAGTTTTTTTATCTATCTTCGTATCCATCTTCTCTGTACTAGTCGGCCTACTTTTTGCCTTATTTATTGATCTGCCACCCAGTAGTCTGATTATTGGTACCCTGATTACCTGCTTTGTGGCTCAAGCAATTATTGGACGTTTTACCTAGACAAATCACCGCCAATCAAATCATCTCCAAAGCTATTGACATTTAAAATGAGAGGAGTACGATTATTTATGTAAGAGAGATAAAGACAGCGAAACATATTCTGTATTTGGATGCTTGGGATATGTGGAGTCAATAGCATAACCGGTTATCTTGACTTTCTTTAAAGCCACGGATGACACCACTCTCTTAAGGTCATCATTAAAAGAAAAACTAACTAAGTCGTGAAGACGTTGAAAATTGATCCGTATTTGGACGCCTGGATCAATTGGAGTCACTGGCGTAACCGGTCACACTTAAATATTTGTCTCACTCTTGCTGAGTGACTGAAAACAAAATACAAAGAGAAGTGCCAGCTACGCTGCATCACGATACACATCGCGTATGTTTATCAAAAGTTGCAGCCGCTTAGTAGGCCTACTGTTGATAGCCTTCATCAGCCTACAAGCGCAGGTACACGTAGAAGCGTACAATCCCACCACAGAAGAACTTCCTTTCAGCCAAATGGAAGTTATCGAAAAAGTAAATGAGGTACGAGCCAAGGATGGACTAGCTCCCCTAACTCTTAACTCACAACTAGAAGCCGCTGCTCAAAACAAAGCCACCGACATGGCTGAGCAAGCATACTTTAGTCACATTGGTCCTAACAACGAACGATTTTGGGACTTTATCACTGAAGCAGATTATCGTTATTACTACGCTGGAGAAAATCTCGCAGCTCACTTTAGCGACGTCGAGACACTAGTAAACGCGTGGTATAACTCACCATCACACCAAGCAAATATGCTCAATGCTGAATATACCGAAACCGGTATTGGCATTACTTATGGCACCTTGCATGAAAAAGAAGGCTGGTTTGTTGTGCAAATGTTTGCCAACCCAACACCAGACCACATCACCCTGCACACCATAAATTAATTGTTCTTTAGTTCTATCAATCACAATTATCCAACGTTGACTGATTCAGCAATGAATCAAGATTGAGTCAGACTAATTACTACGGTCACATCCAGTGATCCTCCACCAATGCAATCAGCCGAGACTCTAAGTCAGCACTTAATAAACACACCATGTTTAAGAAAGTACTACTTAGCTCTCTCATCATGACACTGACATTGATTCTCCTACCACAGACCATTAATGCCAATGAAGCAATTGAGATCGAGCCAAACCAAAAAAGCGAAGTAAGATTAAACCAAGAGAACTGGCACACCATGCCACACCCTGAACCTGACACATTTTATGTCACTCCAGAACGAGAAGTATTTGGTACCACCACCACGGGCATCCCATTTTCCCAAACTAACGTACCAAATGAATTCGGTATCCGAGTGCAGAAATTCTCTATCCAAGATCACTATCACTACATTCTAAAAGGCGGAATGATTATTTATTCCGATGAGGAGTTGGCGGTAGAATTAAACAAAAGCGTTTCACTTTAGTGAAACGCTTTTGCGTATTTATAGTTAGCGGTATCGCGCTGGTACTAGCTGTACATAAAGCATCGTTAATAAAAAGATGACGCCTTGTACAAAGACTATAGTTCCGCCAGTGGCGATATCGAAGTAGTAACTACTATATGCCCCAACCACCGAACTAAACACACTAACCAAGATGGAGATGACAATCATCACATTGAATTTCTTGGTAAGTAAGAAGGCTGTAGAACCTGGCGTAATCAGCATAGCGATTACCAAGACGATTCCCACAGTTTGTATTGAGCCGGTAATCGCAACAGCCAAAAGTCCTAAAAACAAATAGTGTACAAGCCCCATTGGCAAGCCGACTACTTTGGCATGAGTTGGATCAAAGCAAAAAACGGTAAAAATGCGTCTAAACATAACCACCACCAACGACACTAAAGCTAAAGTGATGACTGTGTACCAGGCTTCAGAGTCTGAAATACCAAGCACTTCTCCAAACAAGACGTGGGTCAGATCAGTCGAGCTGATCACTTTTGAAATCAACATCAAACCAAATGCAAAAAACGTGGTAAATACAATACCCATCACTGCATCCTCTTTGATCTTAGTATTATTTTTTACATAACCAATTAGAACCACCGCTAGCATGGCGGCAATAAAAGCCCCTAAACCAAACGGAATACCGACCATATAAGCCAACACCACTCCCGGTAAAACTGCGTGTGAAATAGCGTCTCCCAAAAGCGCCCAACTCTTTAAAATCAAAAAGCAAGACATAATCGCTAGTGTAATACCAACTACCACCGACACCACCACCGCCTTCAGCATGAAGGAGTATTGTAGTGGTTCTAAAATGAAATCAATTATTGGCATAGTCTAATCAAATTTAAGGTTATGAAGCATACCGTCAAAAGTTTGCTCGACTCGTTCTTTTGTAAAGACTTCTTTCGTAGGGCCGTGCGCCACTACCGTATGACGAATCATGGCCACCTGATCACAAGTATCTGGTAACGACAACAAATCATGAGTTGCCAGCACAATCGTCTTCCCTGCTTTCTTTAGCTCAACAAACAGTTGAATCAAGGCCCGCTCGCTAGCGGCATCCAAGCCAGCAAATGGCTCGTCTAAAAGTAAGATGTCTGCCCCTTGAGCCAAGGCTCGAGCCACGAAGACCCGCTTTTTTTGTCCGCCAGACAACTCACCGATCTGGAAGTCTTTGTGATCAAGCATATTGACCTGCTTTAGAGCATCCGTCACATACCGGTCGTCTTCAGCGGTTGGGGTCTTGAAAAGATTCTGACTTCCCAAGCGCCCCATCATTACCACGTCACTGACCGACACCGGGAAATCCCAGTCCACCTCTTCTGACTGTTGCACATAAGCAACATGACCGTGCTTTTGCGCAATTCGAACCGGATCATCACAAATTGTCACATCACCACTCTTGGGCTTGATTAAGCCCATGATCACCTTGAACATAGTAGATTTACCCGCCCCATTCATCCCAATCACACCGGTAAAAGTATTAAAAGGGATGTCAATAGAAGCATTTTTTAGAGCTACTTTGCTGCCGTAATCAACGGTCACGTCTTTGAGTGAAATGGCAATTTTTTGCATATTTAGCTTTTAGTTAAACCAGCCACAATAATATTAGTAGTGTGTTCTAGCAGGTTGATGTAGCTAGTGGCAGGGCCATCAGCCTCTGACAGTGAATCAACATACAACAGACCACCTAGCTCAGCCTCTGTAGCTGCCGCTACTTCACTCTGCAATTGTGGTTCTACAGTACTTTCACAGAACACGGCTGGAATATTTCGACTATTCACCTCCTCAATCACTCGTGCCACTTGTTGTGGTGTTCCTTGTTTATCGGAGTTGGTGGCCCAGAGATAAATTTCATCTAGCCCGTAATCATTGGCTAGGTATGAGAAAGCTCCTTCGCACGTCACAAGCGCTCGGTTATTTTCTGGTAAATCAGCCACCGTAGCCGCCAATCTCTCATCGAGCTCCTGAATACGAGCTGAGTAATCCTCTGCTCTTTCCCTAAAATACACTTCGTGCTCTGGCAAAATATTTGTTAGTTCGCGACGAATATTTTCTACGTATACCAGACCTTGCTGTGGCGACATCCAAGCGTGTGGATTTGGCTTGCCAGCGTAAGCATCAGAAGAAATATTAATCACCTCTACCCCATCACTTACCCGCACCACTGGCACATCCGGTAGACTCGCTCGCAATTTCTCGGTCCACAATTCAAGATTCATACCATTCTCAAAAATAATCGACGCATCTTGAGCCTGCACCAAATCACTCGGTGTCGGTTGGTAGCCATGGATTTCCGCGCCCGGCTTAGTGATTGATCTTGAGTCAATCTTATCACCGCCAATTTCACTCACCATGTCGGCAATCACAGTGAAAGTACTAAGAACCACCACCTTATCTTCAGCAGACTCGGCGGTTGGCAACTGCGCTTGTTGTGATACGTCATTTCGCTGAAATGCTAGTACGGCGATTACCACCAAAAGGCCAGCGATTACTAAATTTTTAATCATAATTCTGTTTCGTTTTAATAAGTTAGTTCCAATTATCAATTTTTGGTATTTCTGAGCCATGAGGGTCATTAGTCGGATTATGCAAGAAATCTGCCAATCTCTGAATCACCTCATCGCTAAAGGCGTGTTCTAGACGATGTGCTTCTTCATGAATCTGATCTTTCGGCACTTTCAGTACATCATTTAAAAACACTTCAATTGTGCGATGCTTGAAGGTAAGTTTCTTACCAATATCAAGACCCGCTTTTGTTAATTTCACTTCGGCATATGGCTCGGCAATCACCAAGCCATCTCGAACCAAATCCTTCAATCGTTCTGACACTGATGACTTGCTAAGACTAAGCTTATCGGCGATCTGCGTCACTCCGGTACCCAAAGAAGCTTCCTCGAGCGTATAAATTGCCCGCACGTAATCTTCTTTTGTGATACTGAGATTAGGAGTAATCATTGAATGATTGTTCGTATACCCGAACTTTAACCTTTTTTGCATGTCTTGGCAAGTCTACCTGTACATATTCGCTTAATCCCCTACCTTTTTGGTGCAATCTAGGCCACAGACAATTATTTCAAGTTATACTATGAACCATGCAATTAATTTCCAAGCTAGCTGAATTTCTAACCGACAACAATCGCCTCCTTTGGCTCCTAAACATTTCTATCACCGGACTCTTAGCCGGTCTCTTGCTTACTCCAAACGCGTGGTCTACCGATCGTACCTATCCGCTCAGTCCGACCTTACGAGGCTTCGAACTCAGCCCGCTAGCTACAGATTTAATGTTCTTGATAGTAATCATATCGCTCGGCCTTAGCTTGCTGCGCTTTAGCTGGCGAGAGCATTTTTTATCAGTCAGCCTGGCTGGCTTGATCACACTCCTCGCCGCCGATATCACTCGCCTTCAGCCGTGGGTACTGCACTACTTAGCCATACTCATATTGTTTAGTAGTGTCATAAATAAAAAACTACTGAATCCAACCAAAGTACTAGACGCAGCTATTATAGTGATTGGTGGGATGTACTTTTGGAGCGGGGTACAAAAAATGAACCCGCGTTTCTTGAGTGAGATTTTTCCTTGGTTTACCGAGCCGCTATGGAGTAATTTTGGTGAGACCGGACTGCAGGCAGTATTATTCTTTGGTCTATTTGTACCATTTATAGAAGCAGCTTTTGCTCTAGGGCTATTTTTTAAACGCACCCGTCGCCTAGCCCTCTTTAGTGCTCTGTCGATGCATCTTCTGATACTTTTAAGTATAGGCCCTTTTGGTCACAACTGGAACAGCTCGGTCTGGCCGTGGAATATCATCACTCCTATTACAGTTTTGATTCTACTTTGGAATAATGAATTTGATATCAAAGAGTTTATAAACCGCAACAAGAAAAGTCACGCGGCCTGGGCAATGCTGTTTGTATTTTGGCTGCTACCGATTGGTAATTTAGTTGGCCTGACTGACCACTATCTATCTTGGTCACTGTATTCGGGCAAAGTGCCTCAAGCAGCCTTAGTTGGTGAGGTGGATTTTCTGCATACTCTTTCAGAGCACACTATCGAAGATCAGCTCCGGTTTATTCATTGGTCTCAAGACGATCTCAATCTCGTCCCCTACCCAGAACGTCGGGTCTTTATTGATATCTACCGACAAATCTGCCAACGTAATCCCGAACAAGATATTCGTTTAATTATCAGCGACCCTTCCGGCGGCCTCGGCACCTACCAACGAGAATTCACCTGCGATCGGATTTAGAATTGTTTAAATCAGTCTTGCAAGAAGCCGCCCGCTTGGTGATTCCATAGCGCTTCGTAAACACCGCCCGCTTTACTCAACTGCTCGTGATTTCCATCCTCAATGATACTACCTTCTTCCATCACAATAATTCTATCCATTTTTCGTAAAGTAGAGAGCCGGTGTGCTACCGCAATCACTGTACGGCCTTCCATCAAATTCTCAAGGGCTTGCTGAATCAATACTTCACTTTCACTATCGAGCGCAGAAGTGGCCTCATCAAGAACCAAAATCGGTGCGTCTTTAAGCATCGCTCGCGCGATTGCCACGCGCTGTTTTTGTCCACCAGACAATTTCACACCTCGTTCACCCACCATGGTGTCGTAACTATCTGGTAGCGCTGTAATAAAATTATGCGCCTGGGCTTTCTTGGCCACTTCAATTATTTCGTCATCGGTAGCGCCTGGTTTACCATACGCAATATTCTCTCGAATGGTGCGGTGAAATAATAATGGCTCTTGAGGCACAACTGCTATCGCTTTACGGAGGGAATCCTGCTTCACTTCTGCAATATTCTGTTCATCGATTTTGATTGATCCAGACTCTATATCATGCTGTCGCAGAAGCAGCGAAACAAAGGTAGTTTTTCCGGCTCCAGAATGACCAACCAGTCCAATACGCTGACCAGCAGCAATTGAAAGATTGAAATCATCGAATACTTTTTGCCCTTCATACTTAAAGCCAACAGATTTCCAATCGATAGTCGAGCTATTGACCATCAATTCTTTTGCACCTCCTATATCTACCACTTCGTGAGAAACAGTTAGCTCATTAAGACCATCTTCTGCTTGCCCATACATTTTTGCAACCTGACTAACAATTCTTCCCAACATGACAAATGTTCCAGACGTATATGTAGTTAGAAGAATGAAACTAACGAACCTCCCCGAAGACACTTCTCCCGCAGCCCACATATTGGACAAGACCATAAACATAAATAGTGTAAATCCAGCAAATACAACAGAATTTACAATCATCATATATTCGGAATACATGAAACTTCTACGACCTTTCCCGTACACATCAGAGGTATGTTCTTGTACACTAAAATACTCGTCACCCCTCCTAGAAAACTGTCTCACCGCAGAGATATTTGTAATAACATCTACGATAAAACCGGTAGTTTTAGACTCTGTTTCAGCCAAAGCTAATGAGAACTTACGTTTTCGAGGCATTAATACGATATTCAAAATCAAACTAAAAAGAATCAGCCCGACGAAACAGATTCCTAGTAACGGATCAGTCTGCCAAAAGATAACCGTCGTGAGGACAAGAGGAACAGTGTTTTCTAACAAATTCCACAAAAACATCGCCACAAACTCCTCCATGGACCGAGCTACATTTGAAAGCTTATTACTCAGAGAACCAGCAAAACGATCGCCAAAGTACCGATGACTATGATTCATTAGGTACCGCGAAAGAATATTCGTTGCAGTAGTATTACTACCGATTAACCAGTAACTCCCACACCAACCGCTCAAGCGCCAAGTCATTTGACTGAAGAAATACAACACGGGATAAAACAAACTCAAATACACAACTATTTCAACCTTATTTTGTTCGATATTCTCAACTATCTGCTCGATGAAGAGTTGTAAATAGACGCTAGCAGACGCAGCCGAAACAACAGCCAAGATTGCTGCGATTGCCCACCATTTGTACGGTTTAGTGACGCAAAGAAAAAACCGTATCGGTGTACTAGGAATTTCTAATTGTGATTGTGGCAATTTTTTATCCATACCCTAAGGTGTATGTGACGTTTAAAATAACCTTTTCTTACAATATTAAAGTGCTATGCTATCATCATATAACTATGAATATGGAATCACCAAAATATGCTTTTGACAAACAAAAAGATGACACTTTAACTAATAGATTTAAGTCTCTTGAAAGAGAGAGCTTAGACCTGAGCACTTTCACCGAGTTAGAGACGATTTTAAAAAAATCAGGTTTTACTGAAGCAAATAAACCTGATGTAGTCACTATACTAAATGACAGCTCTTTATTTTGTCGTAACGAAAGCTTTGGTCGGTTGATAGAGCTACTAGAAAACAACACCTCTCTAAATCTCGTAAACGAAGAAAACGACGCAAACATTTGTACCATGTCAAGCGGAAATGGCTTCAGAACAGCCATGGTCGAAGGTTTTGCCGGGAAAGATGTTGATTACCACATTAAAACCGTCATAAGTTTTAATGGGGATAATTTATCTCAAAATGATCCAGTAGAAAAAACGAATGAACTTTGGTCATTTAAGCCAGAAACAGCAAAGTTTTCGAGGGCTGCAAAAGGACATATTGAACTAAATGACATTGAGATGATTTCTTGTCGCTACCCAATAGACTTTTACCCTGAAGATTTTATGCATGATGAAGAAATTGAGAAAATGGAAGAAGATGATCTTAACTTTATAGTTCGACACTATATTAAAAATAAACCGCATACTGATTAAACCAGTATGCGGTTGGTCAGGCTAGCCGTACTAATGCCTGAAGTGCTTATTTTTCTTGTCTCGGTCAGACTGGCACGAAGCACAGAAAACCGTCTCAGGAACTGAAGTGAGTCTCGCCTCCTCAATCTCACAACCGCAATCTGGGCAAAGTCCATACTGCTTTTTATCAATCCTTAATAAAGCGAAGTCAATTCTGGTTATATCATGTCTAGAATGAAGAAGAGCTCTCTCTCCCCCTTCTCTAAGAATTTCCAGTTTTGACTCACGCCTAGCCATCAGATGATTTCGCTTTTCTTCGAGATAAGCGATATAAGGATCAATTACCTTACGTACAATCATTTACATCACCAATTAAAGAACTAAGGGTTGAATATAATACACTAAATTTTAATAAAGTCAAGTTTATTGCACTAGAGTTGGTTTACGATATACTAACAAACACAAAAAATAAGTCCGGTTAGCTCAGCTGGTAGAGCGCTACATTGACATTGTAGAGGTCACAGGTTCAAGTCCTGTATCGGACACTATGTATTGGTTCGTATGTAGCAGTCACAAAATAAAACAGCCGGCCATCGAAGATGGCCGGCTGTTTTATTTTGCCGCTGCAATCGCTTGCAGGGCCGCTTCCTTGCTAGACGCAACCACGAAGTACAGCTCTTTGTGACAAAAAGTTACCCCGGACAGACCGGTCACCTCATGCAGCTCTTCCAATGACTTACCTCTCCACTCCTCGGGAAAGCTCATTCGATTGGTAAAGCTGCGACTATTGACTGGTACAGTCACCGCCATCCAATCTGAAGAAGTCGGATCAAACACTGGTGACACAAAGCCTTTAATATCAGGAAGTTCTGCCAAAACGTGCCGAATCACTGGTTTTTCAAAGGCCACCACCTCTTTATTTTCAGAAGCATCAATTACACCCTTAGCGTATTCCAACATTGCCAATTCTCCTCTCTCAGTCACAATTTGTCGCTTGATCATTTTGCGAGCAAATGAAACTGCACGCATAAAACCATTATAAAAATCTTCGTCTCTGCCCCAAGCAGGTTTGTAGGTATTGATTACATCATACAGCTCATAGGCTTTGATACCGTTTCCACAATCACAACACACTTGCATACTGTTGTCGGCGGCGTCTATCGGATACACCAATTTTTCTTCAATTCTCTTCGCCACCGCTGCCGATCCGCATAATTCTTCACCCAGCTCCTCCCAGACCAAGCCAAAAGATGAATACGGTACATGGTTGGCTCGCTCTGGCACATCATCTTGGTGGTGATCAAATCGCTTTCTCTCTTTTTTATAAATTCCACCCACATCCACTACCCAGTCCGCCTGATCGATCACAACTTGATCACGACTACGGATAATTTCGCATTTTTCTTCCCCCAAAAACATAGTGACAACCGCCACTGCCAAGACATCGTCGGGATCAAAACTGCCGGCATGTGTCACTATTGTCTGCATGACATAACTATAGCAATCAGATTAAATAATTTTTTTAGACTATCCACCTTCGACACATCTTTTGCATCTTGGCAATCCTCATGTATATTAGCCAGATGATTATTGTTTCTATCGAGACTTCATGTGATGAAACTGCTGTCAGCATTATTTCTACCGGCGGCGATTTTCCTCATGCTACCTACGACATCGTTGGAGATGCTCTTTGGTCACAAATTGATGTTCACAAAGAATACGGCGGGGTCTTCCCAGCGCTCGCCAAGCGCGAACACGCCGCCACCATTGTGCCTATGCTAGAAAAAGCGGTCACCGAGACCGGTTTTGAAACTGAAACCTACCAGTTGGATGAGTCCGTCCGTACCCAAGTAACCTCTCTACTAGAACGCGAACCCGGCCTGGCAAACCAGCTAATTGAATTTTGTGAAACACACGGCGTGCCAGAAATAGATCTAATTGCTGTGACCAGCGGACCAGGACTCGAACCCGCTCTTTGGGTGGGAGTAAATTTTGCCAAAGCGCTGGCACTGATCACAGACACTAAAGTTGTGGCAGTAAATCACATGGAAGGACACATCCTGGCCAGTATCTTTGACGCCGAAAGAGACGATCAGCTTTCAGACATAAATTTTCCGGCTATTTCTCTCCTTATTTCTGGCGGACACACCGAACTCGTCCTCATGAAAGATTGGTCTAACTACCAAAAAATAGGCCAGACTCGCGATGATGCCGTTGGTGAAGCTTACGACAAAGTCGCGCGCCTAATTGGTATCCCCTACCCTGGTGGACCAGAAGTGGCTAAATTAGCCGAAGAAGCGCGCAGCAAAAACTTCCCCGAATATGCTGAGTTACCCTCTCCCATGCTACACTCAGACGATTTCGATTTTTCTTTCTCAGGCCTCAAGACCGCCGTTCGCTACGCCGTCGCTGACAAAGAACTGTCTCACTATGACAAAGCCGGACTATGTCGCGACTTTGAAGACGCAGTCACACGAGTACTGGTAAAGAAAACCATCAAAGCCATCACCGACCACGGTGCCAAAACTTTAATTGTAGGTGGCGGAGTGAGCGCCAACCATCACATCAAGCGCGTGATGGAGACACAGGTATTTGCTACTGACGAAGACGTAACGGTCTATTTCCCACAACCAGGCCTCTCAACTGACAACAGTATTATGATTGCTCTGGCTGGTCATGCTCGTCTTGATAGCGCCATGATTCCTACCAGCACTGACGTGATTCGAGCCGACGGCAATCGCTCACTTTCATAACTTCATTAAACCCTACATTCATGCTAGTATCGCTTAGTAATAGAGCTGTATTTTAACTATGGAGGAAAAACAACAACCCAACATTCCGGAGATTTTTTTATCTCCCTACGAACCAAAAGAGCACGAAGATTCTCTCTACGAAATGTGGAACGATTCGGGCTTCTTCAACCCTGACACCTGCGTCAAAGCCGGTGTAGTTGATGAATCAAAAGATCCATTCTCGATCGTTCTCCCTCCTCCAAACGTCACCGGTGTGTTGCATATGGGTCACGCTGCTATGTTGGCAGTTGAAGATATCTTGGTGCGGTACAACCGCATGATTGGCCGCGAAACTCTCTGGATTCCCGGCACCGACTCGGCCGCTCTCGCCACTCAAAGTAAAGTGGAAGGCATTATCTATAAAAAAGAAAAGAAACGGAGACATGACATTGGAAGAGAAGAATTGCTGGCCCGCATTGATGATTTTGTCGAAGATAGTAAAAACACCATCATCAACCAAACCAAAAAAATGGGCTCTAGCCTAGACTGGTCACGCTACGCCTTTACCATGGACGAAAAGCGCTACGACGCTGTTATGGAAGCGTTTATTCGAATGTATAACGACGGTCTTATTTACCGTGGCGCGCGCAGTGTGAACTGGGATCCAGCGATGCAAACTACCGTATCTGACGACGAAGTCGAGTATGTTGAAACCAACTCCCCTTTCTACTACTTCAAATACGGACCATTTACTATCGGTACCGTACGACCTGAAACAAAGTTTGGCGACAAGTACGTGGTGATGCACCCAGACGATGAACGGTATAAGGAATACGAACACGGCCAGACAATCGAGGTAGAATGGATCAACGGACCAATTACCGCTACCATCATCAAGGACGAGGCAGCTGATCCGGAAATGGGTTCTGGAGTGATGACTATCACACCTTGGCACTCAACGGTCGACTTTGAAATCGCAGAACGTCACGGACTCGATCGTGAACCAATCATCGACGAACGTGGCATCCTACTCCCGATTGCCGGCGAATTTGCTGGGCAGCATATAAAGAAGGCGCGAGCTGCCATCGTAGAAAAGATGACCGAGAAGGGTCTAGTAGAAAAAGTTGATGAGAAAAATATCAATAAAGTAGCGACCAACTCGCGCGGTGGTGGAACCATCGAACCACAAATCAAAGAACAGTGGTTCATCAACGTAAACAAGGAGTTCTCAATGGGTCACTCAGAGATACCTGGCATTAATGAAGGCGACACGATGACCTTGAAAAGCCTGATGATAAAAGCTGTTGAAAACGAAGGGATTTCGATCTTACCCGAACGCTTTGAACGGGTGTACTATAACTGGATCAACAACCTACACGATTGGTGTATCTCTAGACAAATCTGGTACGGACACCGTATCCCAGCTTGGTTTAAGGACGGCGAGGTAACAGTACAGAAAGACTCTCCAGGTGATGGCTGGGAACAAGATCCAGACACGCTCGACACCTGGTTCTCTTCTGGGCTATGGACCATGTCTACCCTAGGCTGGCCTGAACAAACTCCAGACCTCAAAAAGTTCCACCCGACCTCTGTTTTAGAGACTGGTTACGACATTCTTTTCTTCTGGGTAGCTCGTATGATTCTCATGAGCACCTATCTTACCGGTCAGGCACCTTTCAAAAACGTTTACCTGCACGGACTAGTACGCGACCAGAAAGGCAAGAAAATGAGTAAGTCACTTGGCAACATTATTGACCCACTAGATATGATCGATAAGTTTGGTACTGATGCCACTCGCCTATCCCTTATTATTGGGGCCGCTCCCGGCAACGACATGCCACTTTCAGAAGACAAAGTACGCGGTTATAAAAAGTTTGCCAATAAGATCTGGAACATCAGTCGATTTGTCCTCACCAGTATTGCTGACGCAGACTGGGATACAGCACCCACCTATTCAGAACGCGATCAAGAGATCTTAAACGATCTAAAAGCAACTGTAACCGAGGTAACCAAAAACATTGAAGAGTTCAATCTCTACCTCGCCGGAGAAAGAGCCTACCACTACGTCTGGCACGAACTCGCCGACAAGATTCTCGAGGAATCAAAACCGATAATTTCTGGCGATAACGCCGAAGCTAAACTCGCCCGCCAGTACGTGCTACGCGAATGTCTAGTAACATCACTCAAGCTACTTCATCCGTTTATGCCTTTTGTGACGGAAACCATCTGGCAAAATGCCCCGGATGAAATTAAAGACCAAGACATCTTGATGGTAGCCAAGTGGCCAGTACACTAGAATTAACTGGACTTATCAAGACCAAGGTAAGCTCTGCCGAAAATGGTAGTTTCGAACCATTCCTGAAAATTGTTCTGATACAATTAAACCAATGCTATCGACGCACTTTGCGATTGCTTTTTTATCAGGACTAATCCCAGCTCTATTTTGGGCTTGGTTTTGGTTACGTGAAGATAATCACAAACCAGAACCATACTTTCTAATCGCCATCTCTTTCATTACCGGAATGGCAGTGGTTCCCCTTACTCTACCTTTCCAACAAATTGCTATCGATATTTATAGTGGCAGTGCTCTGATTCTTATTTGGGTAATTCTGGAAGAAGTCCTCAAATACGCAGCGGCTTTAGTGATTATTTTTTGGAATCGTGAGGTAGACGAACCAATCGACATGGTGATTTATATGATAATGATAGCACTTGGCTTCGCCGCCCTTGAAAATGCCTTGTTTATCTTTAATCCTCTTACCACTGGCGACTACATTGGCGCTGGTCTCACTGGCAGCTTCCGCTTCTTGGGGGCTACACTGTTGCATGTTTTAGCTTCTGGTACAGTTGGAGTCTTCTTGGCTCTGACATATTTCCGCCCAAAATTCATTCAGATGTTAGCCGGAACGGCTGGGTTGTTCATGGCTATTGTATTGCACTACTTATTCAACGATTTTATAATGGATGCAAGTGGAGGAACAATCCTAATTGTATTTCTCTTCGTTTGGATGGGCATTATCATCCTCTTCCTATTATTTGAAAAAATAAAACAGCTTGAGCACAAGCATAATCTTCGACAACAATTATCATGAAAAAACCATCATTTTTAGAAAGACTAACCGGGGGTCAGACCGATGACATGGATCGCATCTTAGATGAGGATCATGAATTTGGTGAGGAAGAAGATGAATTGGCGGTGACCGAAGACACCATGGAAGAAGAGGAAGACTGGTCTCAAGAAGACATGAGCAGTGACGAAGGCCCGCAGGAAGGTGAGCTGCCAGTAGACATGTACCAAACCGACGATGAGATTGTTATTCGAGCTTTGGTAGCTGGAGTCAGTCCAGCAGAATTAGAAATTTCTATCACACGCGATATGGTCACCATCCGTGGTGTGCGTGAAGAGTATCAAGAAGCTCACGACGACAACTACTTCCATCGTGAACTATTCTGGGGCAGTTTCTCACGCACCCTCTTACTACCTGAGGAAGTCGCCATCGACGAATCTGAAGCTCAAGAAAAACACGGCCTGCTTGAGATCAAACTACCGAAACTAGATAAACATCGCAGTACGCAACTAAAAGTACGGAGCAACGCACATAAATAAAAAAGCGACCCGAAAGGGTCGCTTTTCGCAACAAAGGACAGTCAGTCGATCAGGTCTATTTCCACAAAAGTTGAAAAAGACACCTGCGCATCATCACCAGATGCAACATCATACAAACGAGTAAAATGGCCTCTGTTGCTGATTCGCATTACCGGATCTGAAGACTGTCTAAAGAAACCTGACGCCAACGGCATCTCTTTTCCATCAGCGTTGAAGTTTCTAACATTCTCACGATACTGCCAACCACGCACACCAGTTCCTGTCATACTTTATTTCTCCTGAGTTACTTTACTCTAATGAAATTAATGGTTAGTGAATCAAATTTACCCCGTATCCAAACCTGCTGCAGATGTAGCTGATTAGATATCCTTATTACCTCCGGATCTTTATGTTCAATTTGACCTCTAATGCAAAATGGCAGTCTACGCCCGGTACGGTCGTATACCATAAAAATTTCTCGCACAGAACACCCCTCCTCTTCTGTCAGGCATAGTAGCAGAGTTTTTAGTAATGTCACTTGTTTGGGAGGCACTGTCGTAAAAATGCCTTTGAGCTGAGGCTCGTCCTGACATTGCTTTGGCGCAGGTTACTAAGTGTTCTCACAAAATTATTTGGGAGCAGGCTCGGTCACTCTCATGGATATTTTCTTCGTAAACTCAAAAATATCTCATTCCATTAACCTCCACTCGTCACGGTCCTCGGCTATCGCCTGCGGGCTACGCCGTGACTCGGCTTCGAGTCTGCTCCCAAGCTACAAAAGCAAACGACCTAGATACTTTCGTATCTAGGTCGCGCTTTTGTGCTTGGGAGCAGGCTCGAACTGCTGACCCTTCGCTCTTCAGGCGAATGCTCTACCAACTGAGCTACCCAAGCAAACAGGAAGAGAATTGTGAGCTTGCCCATAAATTCTCGTTCCGAATGTCGAGAGATTTCTCTCTCTGTAATTAGGCTGCCCTGACAACCCCGAGAAGTTACACTGTATGGTTAAGTGGTAAGTCACCATGCGACTTTAGGTACCCAATACCCGAGGGTGTATGAGTGTCCTGCCGAATTTTAGACTTTCCAAACCGGAGGCCTCGTAACTTCATGCGGGATTGCCAGAGCAAAACTGAAATAACTCGTGTTCAATACTGCTTGAACGTGACAGCTATTGTACCTATTTTTAAATTAATTTCAATCAACTACTCTCCAGCCCTGCCTAAGGTAATAGCATCAACAAACTGACTCCATCCAGGTATCACGCTTAAGCTTTGGTCTAATGAGCTAAAAGACTCTCCAACACTATGGAAGTACGGCTCGATGAAATATACATACAAGGCAAACGGCACACCCAAGAACAAAAGCAGTAATAGCAGTCGAAGAATAAAGCTCAGGGTTGAACGCCGCAAAGACTTCTTCAAGAGACGATTGTTCTCTTCAAGTAGTGCCCGGTTCTGCTCTAACAGATCGTAAATAATCTGATGTTCGTCTTTTCGAGGATCCATCAGCAACATTATACCAAGTCAATGTAATCAAAACGTTGTTTATGCTAATCTATGACGTATTGTCCTCGTAAGCAAAGCTTTCTAGGACGGTATTCGAAACTAAAGTACAAGCAAGCTTGTCCTTGTTTCTCACTTGTCCTCGTAGTTAAATGGATATAACAAATCCCTCCTAAGGATTAGTTGCAGGCTGAAATAATCTGGGAGATTATTTCAGGAGGTTGCCTGGTATTTTATGACGTAAGGAAATAAAATAGTGACAACCTGTACTGATCCTGTAAGGATCGATTCGACATAAACAGAATCGAACCTGAGGCAGAGGAATAATCATATTTTGTCCTTATAGTTAAATGGATATAACGAGTCCCTCCTAAGGACTAGTTGTAGGTTCGATTCCTACTAAGGACACATGAAGAGCAAAATATACAGCGGTATTGTCTGGATAGTAGCAGGGATAGCTTTAGCCACCTATGCCTTTCTGGCACTCACAGGATACAACTTGCCGGGAGTCGAAAATCTCGTAGCGTTTATCAACTCTTCGACTGGAAACATCTTATACTTAGCTGTATTCATCGCCATCTTCTTTGAAGGCATGTATGTCATTGGGAGCGTGATCCCTGGTACCAGCTTTGTGCTTATTTCTACCATTCTGGCCCAGACTGGCGGACCATTCAAATTCCTCTCGATTATTTTCACCATCTATATTGGTTGGTTACTAGCCGGAGTATTTAATGTTGTCTTTGCCAAATTTCTTACATCACATCTTAAAGTCAAAGAAAGTGAGAGCAAGATCGAGGAAAACGCTGAAGTCACTTGGTTCCCAGCCTTCCGCGCTAATACTGAAGTGTCGCACATCACAGAGGGACACAAACCAGGCGAAGTATTATGGTCATCATTTAAGATCAAAAGCTATGCTTGCCTGGCGCTTATTCCCTACGCTTTAATCATTCCATTTTTTGTAGATTTTGGATCAATGGAAAACGAAGAAGGTTTCCGGGGCTTATTTGCAATCGCTCTCATTAATATCGGTGTTGGTGTATATAAGATCTACAAATCACCGAAAGCAGATCAATTGCCGAGTTCGTAAAGACGTTGTATTTCAGCTTCAGACAATGCACGATTGTATACGCGAACGTCATCTAGCATACCGTCTACATACCTTGTCCAACTAGTAAGTTTTCCAATTGAGGTATCTCCGGTATTGGCACTGATAGTACCGACACTTGCAGCTGTAGAACCCTCCACACCATTTACATATACCCTAATTTCACTCCCATCATATACACCAACCACATGCGTCCAGACTTCCGTTTGCGCTGATGACTGACTATACTTAGCATATTTATAACTCCCATCATGGACACTGAAAAACCATAGATCTTCTCCAACATCGTAGCGAATCGCTGTTTCATTAGAGCCGGCAGTAATTGCCTGTGAAATGATGTCTTGATCATCATACTTACTATTTAAATACACCCACCCAGAAAGCGTGAACTCGGACCAGCTATCTGAATCTATGACGGGGCCAGCGTCGATATAATCTGCAGTTCCGTCTAATTCTATAGCTTGTCCTATCTTTCCAATCCGTACAGATTCATTTCCAAAACTTATAGCATTCCCCTGATCTCCATCAGATCCAATATTTTTAATCTCTGATGAAGTGTCATCCCAAGCAACATTATTCCCATCAAACGTCCAGTGGCCGACGAGGCCGTTCTCTAAAGTGCCTGAGGTGATGGTAGTGGCAACTACTTCTGGTTCACCCAGATTATAGAGTTGAGTAACTTCATCAGCCGTTAGCTCGCGATTATATAGTCGCACATCGTCCATTTCACCCGACCAAGCATTGTCAGTATTTACATTTACCCAAGTTCGGGTACCAAGACGCAATCCTTGCGAAGTAGATTCGGTATTTCTTGAGCCGGAAGCATCATTGTCCGACTGGACTCCAGTTAAAATCCCATCAACATAAATATTAATTCCACTAGCCAAATCGGAACCGTCCCAAGTAAAAGCTAAATGAATCCATTCTCCTTGGCGATTTTCGATTGTTTCATCAGATGACTTCGAAATATTTGATGTGTCGTAATCAACGGAAAAAGTTGGTCGTCCAGCGGCAGCGCCATCTAACTGAAATTTCCAACCATCTGTGTATCCAGATGGCGTATTATTACCCTTGGCCGCTAAAATATTCCAATCACCATAATTATCTCTATCTGGTTTCACCCACATCGACATCGAAATTTGCGATAAATTATCAATTGTTGGACTAGGTTCTATTCGCACTTTTCTTTCTGAAGGGTAGTCTTCTTCAAAATTTAGAGCTTGACCAAGGATCCCCGATTTAACAATGGTGGTAATACTAGAGGAAGCTTGATTACCATTACCCGACACGTCTTCAATAACCACATCTGTTGAATCTGAGTAATCCATGGTTGGTCCATCAAACGTCCAGTGGCCGACGAGGCCGTTAGAAAGGGTGGAGTCTGGCTCGGGAGTGGTAGAGATGACTGAAGGTGAAACTGAGTCGTAAAGGAGAGCGGCGTCGTTGGCCGTGAAGTAGTTGTCGTAGATACGCAGATCATCGACAGCTCCCTTAAAATACAACGAGGCAGAATTGGCGTCTTTCCCAAGCTGTAGACTCCCAGCACTATCTGGGAACGGGCTACTTGACCTGAGATTATTTAGAGCCTCTTCTTGTAAAACTCCGTTGAGGTAGAAATCGGGACTATTTAACGAGCTTGATGAGTCATAAGCTATAGACACATGGAACCACTCCTGAAATGGCACAGCGATTGACCATATGCCGTCTTGTCCATAAGTGTCAATATGAAAAGTGAGACGATCGTTAGAGTCGTTCATATACACCCGCCAACCACCTGATGACTTTTTATTAACGATATACTGATCAGTCTCGATATCACCATCGTCATCGTCGACATATACCCAGAGCGCTACCGTAGCCTGGTCGTCGTTATTAGTAAAAGCACCATCTATCGAAGAATCCGAACCGGCATTGACATAATCATCTATTCCATCGAAAGACACCCCTTGTCCTAGTGGTCCAGCTACCAGCTGGTCGCTGGTGTAATTGACCCAATCAGCATCTTGACCATTAGGACCACGATCGGTGAATTCCGCACTCGAATTAGAAAGATCGGTGTCACCACCATCGAAGGTGAGGTGAAATATGAGATTGTCTTCTAGGTTGGTGTCATAGGGATTAGCCTTGATGTAAGTACCGACCGAAGTAATAATACTGGCGCGGGCGGCGTCGAAGACGCCGCCCAAAGGAGTGAAGACAATAGCAGCAACCAACAATCCGATACCGAAAAGTACCTTAAAGGCGTAGCTACTATATTCTCTTGCCTGTTCAGACTCATCCATAAATATACAAACATTATAACAAAGCAAAAATAATTATTTTGTTGAATCTAGCATCAAAAAGGCCGACAAAACCTTCGGTTTTGTCGGCCTTTTTATTCAAGACGTAACTTCTTTTTACGAAGTAGATTGGCACTTAGCCAAGCTTAAGGAGTTCTTTCACCTTTCCTTCATCAAAGCCAATGATAACATCATCGCCAATCCGGATCACTGGCACTCCCATTTGACCTGTCATATCAATCATTTCTTGTCGCTTTTCAGCATCAGCAGCCACATCGTGTTCGGTGTACTCTACGCTATTTTCACCAAAGAACTCTTTGGCTGCTTGGCAGTAATGACAAACTGGTGTGCTGTAGATAGTTACTTGAGATTCGTTTTCCATAATGTAAAAATTTTAGTTACTCTAACAGGTTTGGTACTTTGTTTCAAAGTAGATGAAGGTGTGCTAGTTGGAGTATTTTGGCAACTGAGACGTATACGAGATACGGTGAACAAGACAAAATACGAAACTAGTGCAGATTCGCTACTTTTAAATAAAGTATAGCACTTAGCGCCAAAACTGGTACCACTTCTTCGTACTACTACTATTATTACTCCCTGACAGCGGTAATATTTCAGGCCGATCATCTTCATCCTCCACGATAACAACCACCTGTTCCCCGGGCAAAGCTACATCAAACTGCCGTCTCATCTCCGCCTCAATCCCCCGCTCGCTCGACAAATATCGCACCTCCTCAGCCAGAGCGTTTTTTCTCTCTTCTAAGACAGCAGCCTGCTGCTCTTCCACCAAACGACGTTCTTTCATTTCCATGGCAATTTCATACCGCACAAATGCACTCCAACCCACCATTCCAGCCAAGAGCAAAATAAACGCTTGGGTCCAGCGCGAATTAATTACACTTCTCAGTTTTCGCTTTTGATGAAAGTCGAACATAAATGAAGAAACGAGTGTCAAGGGCATGACTATGCTGAATTTATGCAGGTTCTTAGCCTATTTCGACCCCTGATCTAGGGGAGAAATAGGCTGTAGCGAGCTGCAAATAAAGTCAATCTTGTTTCACTGGTAATTATATAACACTTACAAACTTTCACTATCTAAAATTTCAGGTAAAATGTTTGGCATGAGTTTTTTATTTGATAAACGAACCAAGAAAGCCATCAAGTGGGTATGGGTTGTGATCGCCACTCTAATTATTCTCAGCATGATTTTTGCTTTCTCCTTTGGTTCTGGAGGGGTTTAATAAGTACTGGTAAAAACCAGATATCTATTTTGAGCATCCGCGGTGGCCACAAAACCACCAAGTCAGCAGACATCGGAGCGTGTGAAAAATAGGTATCTGGTTTTTGTAATTATCAGTCAAAACTATGCTGATGCACCTTTACCACTCGTTGCAGCCAGATTCAGGTCCGGGCCAAAGCGCCGATATACGTTCTTAATATTCGCGCTCTGCGCTCATTTACTCATTTTTCATCATTTTCATAAACACATCCTGTGGTATATGCACCTTCCCACGCTCTAGTGCTTTGACCTTACCTTTCTTTTGCTTTTCTCTAAGCTTCATCTTCCGAGTGATGTCTCCTCCGTATAAGTGTCCAGTCACATCCTTCTTTAAAGCTGATATTTTCTTAGTAGCCGTAATCTTGCCCATTACTTTCGCTTGAATCTTTACCACAAATTGCTGCCTAGGCAGTGTGGTATAGAGCTTTTCGGTGATAGCTTTTGCTTCTACCTCAGCCCGCACCATACCCACTACCCGTGAAAACGCCGGTACTATCTCTTCCGCCACCAACACGTCCAGCTTTGTTACAGAAGCGTCACGCATTTCAGCAATTTCATACGAGAGTGAGGCGTAACCACTACTGGCGTTTTTTAGACGGTCAAAAAAGCCGCGCATCAGTTCACGAAGTGGCATCTCAATAGTCAGTAGGGTTCTTCCATCACTAAACACTTCAGTATCGATGACACTGCCTTCGTGCTCATAAAGCAAGGTCATAATATTACCCATGTAATCTCCAGGAAGAATAATCTGTCCTAACACCCAAGGCTCCCTCACACTGACTTTCTCGCCGTGTTCTGGGAATCGGTTGGCGGCGTAAATATTTTCCACTCGCCCGTCGGACCAGGTCACCTCGTAGGAAATTGACGGTGCGGTGATAATGATATCGATATTAAATTCGCGCCGTAGTCGTTCGGTAATAATCTCCATATGAAGCATCCCCAAAAACCCACAACGAAAACCACGTCCGAGTACACCTGACGATTCTTCTTCATAAGAAAGAGATGAGTCCGATAACTGCAAACGATCGAGTGCTTGTTTTAGTTGCGTGAAGTCATCTTGATTTTCTGGAAACACCGAAGACCATACCACCGGTCGCGCTTGTTGATACCCCGGCAAAGGTTCGACATTACTTTTATCTAGCATGAGAGTGTCTCCCACCCCCGCTACTCCAGGCTCTTTGAGACCAGTCACGATGTATCCGATCTCACCAGCTCCTAGTGACTCTACTGGAAATTCTTCTGGCTTAACCACTCCCACCTCTAGAGCGGTGAAAGACCGCTTACTCGCTGCAAACTTGAGCGTATCACCCTTTTTTACTTGACCATCTACCACCCGCATAAACACAATAATCCCCCGGTGATTTGAGTACTGGAAATCAAAAATCAAACCGCGGAAGTCATCTGACTGACTAGGAGCTGGAGCCGGTATTTCATTTTTAATAGTGTCCAACAACTCTGGTACACCATCGCCAGTCTTACCTGACACTAATTTAATCTCCTCTTTGGCACACCCCAACAGATTAACCACTTCCTCTCCCACTTCATCAGGCCGGGAATGCGGCACATCGGTCTTGGTTAATACAGGAATGATTTTTAAACCTAGATCTTTGGCCATTTGCAGGGTGGTAAGAGTCTGCGCTTGCACGCCTTGTGTGCTATCTACGAGCAGCAAAACTCCCTCCACCGCCTGCAAAGCTCGTGATACTTCGTAAGAAAAATCGATATGTCCCGGAGTATCGATAAGATTGAATTCGTATGTCTCCCCTTCAGACTGGTACTCCATTCTAACCGGCTGCATCTTGATAGTGATACCGCGCTCACGCTCAAGATCCATCGAATCTAGCACCTGCTCTTTCATCTTACGCGCTTCGACAGTTTGGGTTGCTTCTAGCATACGATCAGCCAAGGTCGATTTACCATGATCAATATGGGCGATAATACTAAAGTTTCTAATCTGCATAATGTGGCACTACTCTACAGCAAATAGGTAAAAAAACTAGTGCTTTTGTGGAGCAATAACATCTGTTTTGAAGATTCGACTATGAAAAGAGCGGTAAATTTCCACCACCTCATTAGAACCAACTGCCAAATAGGCCAACACTACCCCAACTACCCCAACGGCCGTAGCCGACACACCCTGCAACATAATCCCCACAAAGGTATCCTGATTTACACCACTCACCACAAACACTAGCGTTGCGTATGCAGCTACTGCACCAAAAATAGTGGCTGAAACTGACTGAATGGTGATACGCCATAATGACCGATAACTAACGGCAAAGGCTTTACGAGATACTGCCATCAAGACAAACAGCTGACAAAATTGGCCGATCAAGAAAGCAATAGCTAGAACCAGAATTTCTGCCCCGGCTACATCGGATAGTCTAAAAATGTAATCAAGCCAAACCTTGAAAGTGTCTGAGGCGATGTATACCTGCTGCAAAATAAAAGCTGACACAATCGAAACCGAAGCTCCTAACGCTGCTACATACAATGGCAGTTTGGTTTTTCCACCGGCATAAAAGGCCCGAATAAGTAGCAGCAACACTGCTTGAGCCACCAAAGATAGTACAAAAATGGCTAACATCGCAGCGGTCAGTCTAGTATCTCCCCAATCGAATTCACCACTACCGAGCAACACTCGCACTATTTGAGCACGCAGTACGATCACCAACCCAATCACCGGTACCGACCAAAATATAATATGTCTTAAGGCGGTAATCAGCTGATTATTGAAACCGTTTTGATCACTCTTAGCATATAAATGTGACAAGGTTGGAAAAGCGGCGACCGAATAACTCATACCGATAATGGCAAGTGGTACTGATTGTAGATTAAACGCAAACTGAAAAACCGACACCGAGCCAACTGACATGGCTGAGGCAATTCCCACCAAAACCAGCAGAACGATTTGATTAACTGACAGCGTAAGCGCCCGCGGAATTGATACAGACAATACATCTTTGATGATTGGCCAATTAACATTCTTTAGTAAATTAAATTTATATTCGCTATTAATCACGAACGGCAATTGCACTGCCAAATGACCAATTGCTCCGACCACCACTCCCAACGCCAAACCTGACAAACCAAATACAGGGTAAAACAAAATAATTCCTAGTATGATACCGAGGTTATACAAAAGCGGACTAAGAGCGTACAAAATAAACCGGTGATTCATTTGCGTCACCACTCCACACAAACTCGACAAACCAAGTAAAAACGGCTGTAGGAGCAGTATGCGCATTAGCATAATCAAGGTATCGTTTTCACCAGCAAAACCTGGGAACATGTGCGGCACGTAAAGAGGCGCTGCGAGAGCCAGCACTCCAGCCACAGCCACATAGACCACCAAAAACACCGAGAAAACTTGCGACAAAATATTTGCACCAGCTGCGGCCCCTCCTTCCTCGGTAAATTTATTTACAAAGGGTAACAATACGTAAATCGATAAAACCGAGGCAAACAGCACAAACAGTAAATCTGGCACTCTGAAAGCTGCATAATATAAGTCCAGCTCTGATCCTGCACCAAAACTATGAGCCAACAGTCTGTCTCTTACGATAGCTAGTATCTGCGAGCCAACCGAGAATAGCGCGATCACATACGCCGCTTGATGCATCCCTCTTACCTCTCGGTATACAAAATTAAATACCCGCTTTACCATTTATTATATTACTCTTCGGTTTCGGGTTGCGTTACAGCTTCCTCATCCTGCTCTATGGCCTCCTCTTCCGCATCCGACACAGCGTTCACTGGTGAAACCAAATCAGTGCTACCTGTCTCTCTACTCACATCGATATCGGTATCCTCTTCATCAGCTGACTCTTCCGGCAATGGCACATCTAGACCCAATTCTGGCAAGTCTGACAATTCACCTGATTTAATTTGCTCAACAAAACTTTCCACAGCTGGGTTACCTGGATTCGTTTGGGACACCAAATCAAGTTGATCGAGCGCTTCCTCGTTTCGACCTGTAACAACATAAGCACGAGCCAACATGAACCTAGCATTTGCATATTGTGGATCAATCCTAATGGCCATTTCAAGAGCGGCGATAGCCGACTCGGTGTTGCCTACCGAAGCCTCCAACATACCCAACTGGAAGTAACGAGTTGGATTGGTTGGCTCTAAGGTGATGATGGCTCTAGTCGTCTCAATGGCAGATTCTGTATTTCCTTCACTTATATCTAGTTGTGCTAAGAGGAACAAAGCTTCGGTGTAGTTTGGCTTCAGGTTGAGTGATTGCGCAATTTCGGCACGGGCCAGTTCTAAATCACCAATTCTGGCGGCCATTTGAGCAGCCATCATGTTGTAGCCTGGATTCATTGGATCAAGCGCTTTGGCTTTTTCGAGTGATTCCAGAGCCAGGTCACTAGCGCCGTTGATACCAGCAATCGCTAGCCCACTATAGACACTAGCCATGATAGCGTGACTGTTTGGGTTGGTATCATCCTGCTCTATCGCCTGGTCAGCAAAGATTCTTGCCTGCTCCACAAGACTCAAAAACTGCTGCTGATCTGCTTCGGTTGGTGACTCAAGGTTAAGTAAAGCATTCAATTCAGCTAGTTTTATTTGCGCTCGAGCAATTACAAACCGGTCATCTTGATAAAGCTCAAAAGCTTCTGAAGCAGCCACTTCAAACTCATCAATTGAAGCAGCTTCATTTTGCGCTTGAGTGAAATTAGCTTGGGCCACGTACTGCTTACTCACATTCAATAATGACATCACTAAATTTGATACCAGTACAATCACCACTGCCATCATTACGAATCCGCGCTGTCGACTAGTTACCAGCGACACTTTTCTGACCGAATTAGGCATCAAAGCACCGGCCGCTACAAAGGTCAGCCCAGTAAATAAGGCACCGATCAGAATAATCACCGTCCCCGGCTCGTACACATAAGTCATCGTCCAGACAAACGTAGCAATTGCAAAAGATACTGATCCAATAAAACGCCAATTACGGTCTGAACTTTGACTCTTGACCAAAATCTTGTACCCCAAATACAGGAACGCCAGATGGAATGCCAGGAAGACCAGTCCACCTAGTAAACCGGTATTAATAAATAATGTAGTGATAAATCCGCTACCAGTATTAAAATCTGTATCCCAGAAAATAGTTTCGTTAATAGCCGGATCTTTATGCAACCGCCAAGCATCAGCAAAGCGATTTGGACCCACTCCCAACAATGCACTATCTTCGAAGACTGCTCGCGCAATCCCTAGCGTACCTTCATTAGAAGGAATCACTTCAGCATATTCAACAGTGGTAATGTTTCTAACAAAATTACCGGCATAATCTCCTGCCACAATAAATACTGCACTGACTAAACAGACTAATGTAGTCACGACTATCAATGCTCGAGAACCTTCCCTTGCACTCTCTTGCTGCTGACCAAACAAAGTGTCTTGTGTCAGAATGTAGATAAGCATCAGCAATCCGAAGAAACCAACAATCACCCAGATATTGAAGAAATTAACCACTGACAACAGCAGCAGTGCAATCAGTACAACCACCCCCATTACCGCCTGCATCCAAGTACGGAGTGGCAAGGCCGACATCGAAATTAAACTAGCTACCACCACGAGACCGGACAACATGGCCAGATCATTGAAGTTACCAACTGGAGACACCGTCACAGCTGTGAAGGCGCCGAAGGATAGGAAGCTTGCTCCTAGCCAAATTCTTGAGAACACATAAAGCAATAGCAATGAAGCTGAAAAGAAAAATAAGCCAACTGCCCTTAAAGCGATTCTCTTGGCATTCTGCATTACCAGCGGTACCGTCATAACTAGTCCGGTCACCGCCAGAAAACCAACAGTCTGCACCTCAAACACACTGCCTCGCAAAGCATCTTGAGCATCACCCGAGTACAAGGCTGACACAAAAGCCGCCAGCACCATCAGCCAGTAGAAGCCGAGAGATAATGGTAGAACTGTCATCACCTTGGTCTTGCGCAGCGACATAAAGGAGGCTGTGATCACAACGGAAAAAGTAGACACAACAGCTAGTAAAACTTTATCAAACCCTAATGACGCCAATAGACCTGGAGTGAAGAAGAGCGGTATCAAGACAAATAGACTCATCACGATGTATTGTGCGAAATTAGTAAGCGCACTCACTAGCGAGTCTTCCGAAGATTTTGCTGACATATCAGACTCATTGGTCTCAGACTGCAAATTTGGAATAAATTGGTTAGTTGACATAAAAAAATAATACCCCTCTTGTAAAGATTAGATATATTTTAACACAAGCAAAAAACACCCTTACGGGTGTTTTTCAGCACATAAGCCGGATTCTGTCAGACCGAAGCCTGGATGATCATTTACCTAGGCTGGCCATTGCTGACCAACTCTTGCGACTCTCCCCACTGCTCTTTATCCCAAATTGGGATAAAGAGCAGTGGGACACGGTCTTGCACGCAGGTAAGAATTTAGCCGTTTCACCCAAATAGTTACCTATTTGGCTATTCCCGAAGGAATTCGTCCGCTTTCGCTTTCGACGTCTCTGCTCGCATCTCTAACTTACGTTCGACGGGTGTTACCCGCTACCGTCCTCCTTATAAAAAGGGCGTGTCCGGACTTTCCTCCTCATCGAAATGAGGCGATCATCGTGCGGAAAATATTATACAATGATATTGATTTTATGCAATATATTATAGTCTGACTAGTCTATCAGCGTAATTTTGTCACCCACCTCGATTTCGTTAGCATCAACAAATCCGGCAGCCGCTTCTATTACGTACCAAGACGGGACCGGCGAGCCAAATGAGGCCGGGTAAGTATCTGGCGACACATTTTCAATGATGTGTAATATGTCTCCCTCCTTTGAAGCCCACATGATATCAATAGAATAATTCATATCCTTCATCCAAATAGCGTGGTCGCCGAGCGCTCCGAATACAAACAGCTTTACTACATCATCGGGCAGAAAGGGTGTATCGGACAAACCTTGGATACGTTCTGATAATTCATCCGCCACCGAAGCCCGCACTCGTGTCCTCCCTATCTGTAATGGAACAGTATTTGGATAAATTTCACGCCAAGCTTCTTGGCCAAGATCATCCTCATCTCGATCGAGTGGTATCTCGTATTCACCACGGGCTACAGCATCACGCACCTCTTGCCGATCATGCTCAACCGCATAAAAAATATAGGCGATGCCAAAAATAAAGCACAGCACAATCAAAACCATCACTACTCTTTCAGCAGTTTTCATATCAGTATCGATTATAACATTCTAGAGTAAAACAATCGTTGACAAACCTAGCAAGAATAGCAAACCAAGCACATCAGTAATGGTGGTAATAAAAATCGTAGAAGTGGCTGCCGGATCTTTTCCAATATGCTTCATAAACAACGGCACGAACGTACCAGCAATCGCTGCTACGGTGTGCGCGCCAATTAACGCGGCACCTACCACTAGACCCAATAGTGGTTCACCGTTCCAGACAGCTGAAATCAGAGCAACAATACCACCGATGATAAAGCCGTTGATAACGCCAGCGACCAACTCTTTTAGAATCGCTGGCAGAGAAGTCTGCAGAGTTATGGTACCGAGAGTAAGGCCTCGCATCATAATAGCAAAAGATTGGGTAGCAGCATTTCCTCCCATACCGGCAATGATCGGGATATACACAGCCAGAATAGTCAAAACATCAAGCGTGTCTTGAAAAGCCAGCACTACTGAACCAGCCAAAAATGACGTGGCTAGGTTTAAGATTAACCAGCGATACCGGTTCTTAACTTTTTTACCAATACTATCGAACGGTTTTTCACTATCATCTACTCCAGCAAAATCATAAAGCGATTCGGCTGGTAAATGCCCAAACAGCATCCGGGCTGAATCAGCATAAATAATGCCGAGCACGCTAGTATCATGATCCAACACGACCATCTTTTTACTATTCGTACTAACCAGATTATCGATAATCTCGTTCACCTCGGATTGATAAGTCATGGTCTGCACCGGCTTAGCAAACTTAGCCAACTTACTAGTAGAACGCTCTCGCACCACTGACGATAACTGAACCTCGCCAAGCAGTTCACCATTTTTATGGACCAGCACTTCGGGATAACGAGCGGTCTCTTCATAATGTTCGCCGATAATTTCAGCCGCTTGCTTGATGGTCAGATTACTATCTAAAAAGAGATAATTAAAATTAATTAAAGAAAGCGTCGCCTTAGGATGGAAACGTAAAAAGTACTCGATTTTTTCTTTTACATCACCTTTTAACCGCTGCACAATTTTGTCCCGCCGTTTACCGCTACTAATACGCGCGATGATGCGTTGTGCTTGCTGCATATCGAGATGATCCAACATATCAACAATCTCATGAGTGGCTAGTTGTTTTAAGATTGATTGTTGGACGTACGGAGACAACTTTTCAAAAGTCGCACTTTTCTCAGGCAAACTCATGCCGCGCAGAATCTGCATTCGTTCTTGCGGTTTGTATGTAAGTAACTTCACGTAATCGACTTCTTTCTTTGACATGTGCCTCAAGTATAACAAGTGTGACACGGTTTAATTATGGGTTATTCAAAAAAGGCCGGCGCCCTCCGGGCGCCGGCCTTTTTTGAAACTACCTACTCAATAATCTCAATGTCTGAACCTTCTTTTAGATCAACAATGAACGCATCTATGGCTGATTGTTCCTTTGAAGTAATAATCTGTGCCTGAACCTGTTCTCTCACTTCCTCTAGAGCTGGCAAACCACCCTCTTCTCCTCCAGCCGTATCGTACACCTCCAAAATTTCTTCCTCTGTCACTTCAATACTTGCCTCTACAAAAACTTGGTCGAGTAGCTCTTGAATCAAAAGCTCCTCTTCAATATCGACGCGAAGAGTTTCTGCATCGATACCCAGCTCGACCATTCTCGTATCAAGCGCGTCTTGGCCACCCATTTGTTCAACGATGTCATCGAGTCGAGCATCAAGTTCCGATTGAGCTATCTCGATTTGACGATTATCAGCCTCCTGTAACAATAGCTCAGTATTAATTAGTACTTCCAAAGACTGACTACGAATTTCTGCTTGAGCTGAAGGATTGGTGATATCTACTCCCTGAGCAGCTGCCATCTGGCTAAACTGATCTACACTGGTCTGTAAATCAGCGTTTATAATCTCTTCTCCATTCACTACTGCCACCACCTTTTTGGCTTCTTGCGCTTCGATTACCGAGCTGAAGATACTAGTCGAAGACCGGCCTTCTTTTTCCAATAAGTAAAGTACCCCGAAGAAAATTACACCAACGATCAAAAATGTCCCTACGTATAATTTAATATTAGATTTTTTAACCACCGCCTCAGTTGCAGCCACCGATGCTTGTTCTGGTACCGCAGTTACTTCTGGCGTAGTGGTTTTTGTTTCGTTCTCATTCATAAGTTTTATTTAAAAGAGTCCGCCAATTAAGTAACAGCGAATCACATTAACTAGAATATTACACTAGCCTCCTTATTAAGACAAAGCTATTTGGTGTTGAGCACTCCAACTAGCTAGCACAATGGCGGTGGCTGCCGCAGCATTCAGCGACTCGCACTGGGAATGAATAGGAATGGAAATTAATTCGTCACACACCTCTTTCGTTTTTTCACGCAAGCCTGAACCTTCGTTACCAAGCACAAAGACTGACGGCTTAGTGAATTTTTCATCTACGGAATTAGTTGAACCCTTCCCCTCCAGGCCATACACCCAAAACCCACTGTCTTGCAGGTCACGAATAGTTGAGTTGACATTTGGAATGGTAACCAACGGAATCTTAAAAGCCATTCCTGCCGAAACCTTTACTACGGTTCCAGTAACTGGTGCCTGATTATGCGGTGGAATCAGCACCCCTTTAATACCAAAGGCAGCCGCTGAGCGAATCACTGCTCCTACATTATGTGGATCCTGCACTTCCCCCAACACCAACAAAGCAGTATGTTCCCCCACCGACAAAGATTCTTTAAACTCTTTATACGGCACAGTCAGCTTGTCAGGATGAAGCCCGATTACCACCCCCTGATGAGCGGCGTTAGAAGAAATTCCGCGCGGCGGATTTTTCGGATTTAGGACCTTGACTGGGATTTTGGCCTGATCTACCAAGCGCAAAATGTCCTCATCCGAAAAATCCGCCGCCAACACTACCTCGACGACAATATCCGGCCTTGTTTCCAAAACCTCTTTGGCGGCATGTTTACCAAATATGTATTCGGTTCCTTTTTTCATAGCGGCATCCTAGCACGTTTGTGTTTATTTGGTAGCGTTTGCGATGCTTTTGATGTAGGCGACGATCTTGTCCTGAGTCTCCTTGGCCAACTTTTTGTTCGCCGACTCAAACATCACCTTAAGCGCATATTCGGTCACACTAACCTTCACCCCTCCCCAGACGTCACCGCAATCTACCACTAAGCCATCAAATCTCTTGATGCTCTTTGGTTTTAATTTTGTGGTGATAAATTTTTCGGTCTTGGCTAGGGCCAACTTTTTATCTTTAACCAACACAATCACATCCTCAGTTTGTTTGTACTTTTGACAAGGTTTAACCATCTGACCAAAGGTCTTACCCTCAGCTTTTGCCTCAGCGTAAGCTTCCATTACCGCCAATAAAGTCAGAGTGACCGAATCTGTAAAGAAGTAATCTTTGAAGTAAAAATGACCTGAGTGCTCACAAGCAAAAATCACATCCTTTTTTCGCATACTGTCTTTAATGAAAGCGTGTCCAACCCGCATAATCACCGGCTTACCTCCATCAGCTTTAATTGCTTCTTCATAAGATCGACTAGTCAGCATTGTATACCCCAGCTTAGCCTTAGGCTCTTTAGCCAACAGTCTACCCGCAATCAACGCTCCAATATCTGCGCTATTTACATACTTGCCAGTTTCATCCAAAAAGGCAATTCGGTCACCGTCACCGTCAAAAGAGATACCAAAATCATATTTCTTTTTCTTCAGGCGATCCTTCAGCTGACGTTGGTTTTTACTCAAAGTGGGATCAGAATCTCGGTTGGGAAACCGCCCATCAAGCTTACCGAACATAACATCAAATTTAGCTGGGAGTTTTTCTTGCAGCAAAGGCAAAAGTACTCCGGCCATACCATTACCAGCATCGCACGCAATTTTCATGCCAGCCACTTGCTTGGCCTTAAAGCCCTTCAGCACAAACTTTTGATAACCCTTCAGAACGTTCTTCTTGGTGATCCGGCCGCGCTTTTTCGCATCAATAAACTGCCCTCTCTCGATGCGTCGGCGAATTTTATTTAAGCCGGTCTTTTCGGTTAGCGGAATCGCTTGAGCGTGCACCAGCTTGAGACCATGATAATCCTTGGGACTATGAGACGCTGTAATCATTACTCCTGGCAGATCGAGCGTGCCTGAAGCGTAATAAAGTGCCGGAGAATGCACCATTCCAACATCTACAATTGACGCGCCGGAGTCTGTTGCTCCTTTAACAAAAGCTTCATACAAACCATCGCTATGTATTCGCATATCTCTAGCCACCACCAACCTCTTATAACCAAACTCCTCCACAAAGGCTCTACCAATAAAGTAAACTAACTCATCATCTATTTCTGTTGGGTAAATACCTCGAATATCTGCCGCCTTAAAGGCGCGGTTGTAATCTGCCTGTAATTTGAGTGTCATAAAAATAGTATACAAGAGTGATTTAAGGGAACTGCTAAGTTAAGCAGTGAACAACTTAAAACTTGACACTTTCCTAATTTATATTATTGTATCTCAACGCTTTTGTACTTGTGCTGGCTGCATTGGCTTCTATAAATAACCCGCCTGCACGCCTGAGACACAAGTCTCAACTAAAAACTAAATGACAACGGAAACTTCAAGACGTCCGCAAAGACGACGTCGAAACTATTCTGGTTCTAGAGGACCAGCCAATAATTCTTTTAATCGTAAGCGACCAGGTCGCAGTTTTTCACACCGCCAGCGAAATAGTAGAGGACGAAGTGGTGGTGGCCGAAAGCAACCGACTTTCAACCCATCACAATTCATAAACAAGAATCCGGTTGAAGTGGAAGAGGTAGAGTATGTGGCCAAAAATACTTTTAATGACTTTGGTTTTCATCCCAAAATCGTTAAAGCGGTGACCAGTCAGGGTATTGAGACCCCTTCCCCTATTCAAGACCAAATCATTCCTCTTATCGCTAAAGGTAAAGACGTGATTGGTCTGGCTGAAACTGGTTCTGGTAAGACTGCAGCCTTCCTACTTCCCCTTATTCAAAAAACTCTTAGCAATAAGCAAGAGGTAACACTAATCCTTGCTCCTACGAGAGAATTAGCGATTCAAGCCGAACAGGAATTTCGTAAGTTTAAGGGTGACTTCAAGATGTTTGCCACCACCTGTGTTGGTGGTACCAGCATTCGTCCGCAAATCAGAGCTCTCAAGCGACATAACCAATTTATTATCGGTACCCCCGGACGTGTCTTAGACCTCATAGATCGAGGCGAAATCAAGACTCACAAGATTACGAACGTAGTCTTAGACGAGGCTGACCGTATGCTCGACATGGGCTTCATTCATGACATGAGAAAAATCCTGGAAGACGTGCGAAAAGATCGTCAAACGCTTTTCTTCTCTGCCACCATGACCAAAGAAGCTGAGAGACTAGTGAATGATTTTATGGTCAATCCTGAGACAGTCTCAGTTAAAAAGAAGGATGTGACCAACAGCATCACCCAAGATGTTGTGCCTTACGAGCACACTCATAAGTTTGACACTCTACTAGCTCTCTTGGCCAAAGATAATCTGAAGAGAGTAGTGATATTCGGCGCCATGAAACACAGTGTAGAAAAGTTAGCTAACGAACTGTGTCAACACGGAGTCAAAGCTGAATCAATTCACGGCAACAAATCGCACGGGCAAAGACAACGTTCTCTAAATGCCTTCAAGAGCGGTAACGCTCGAGTGCTTGTGGCCACCGATGTCGCTGCTCGCGGTATCCACGTCGACAACGTAACTCATGTGATCAATTACGACCTACCAAGTACGTTTGAAGATTACGTACACCGAATTGGTCGAACTGGACGCGGGGTGAACAAAGGAGAAGCACTCACCTTTGTACCAAAACAATAAGAAAAGGCCGGCGCTTCGCGCCGGCCTTTTCTTATTAATCTAGATAAGAGTCAAAATAAACTGCATGGCAAGTATAACCACGTGGGTTCTTTTGCAGATAATCTTGATGATATTCTTCAGCAGGCCAGAATCTGGTAAGCGGCTCGAGCGAAGTGACGACGGGATCATCCCAGCGTCCAGACTCATTCACAATCAAGATCATTTCTTCTGCAACTCGCTTCTCTTCGTCGTTTGCAAAGAAAATCGCTGACCGGTATGACGTTCCTCGGTCGTTACCTTGCTGGTTGAGGGTGGTTGGATTATGGATCTGAAAAAAGAAGTCGAGCAACTTCTTATAGTCAGTCACCTGTGGATCATATTCTATTTCAACCGCTTCCGCATGACCCGGATGGTTTTCATAAGTTGGATTGTCATTCTCTCCTCCACAGTAACCAGCTTCAGTATCGAGGACTCCCGACTGGGTACGCAGTAAGTCTTCAAGACCCCAGAAGCATCCACCAGCTACTACCATTGTCTTACTGGTCTCATTCATATTTAAGTTAATGCTTTTACTTTTTTATAATGCACGACTTCACTAAATAGTACTACTGTATTTGCGCTTTATTTCGTGAAGCAAGCAAAAGGCCGCGAGCGAAGCTCGCGGCCTTTTAATTTACGCACAATACTCTTCCCTCACGATCTTCCCCTCATCATTAACCCAGTAGGTGCCAAGTTCAGTCATTTGCATCCTCCCACCTTCTTTCATAGTAACGTCCATATAGTGTGTCACAGCAAAGCTCTTATCAGCCACCAACGGATCGCTAATCTTGTAGTCATGCATCTCTTCCAGCATCGACTCCCACTGCTTCCCCTTTTCCATCAGAGCCTCCATGCCCTGATACTCTTCACGGTCACCCCAGTTTTCAATACTAACTATCTCTGGACTATACAACTCTTCATACACTTGCGAGCTACCTTCTGGATTGACTCGATTCAACTCCACAAAGCGTTCAGCCACTTCTTTTGTAGTCATAACAAATTTAATTAACTGTTCGAGTGCATTCTAACAGCCATTTTTAGACCAAACTAACCAGAAAAACTGTGGAAAACCTGTTGAAAACATATGCATTTAGCTGTAAAAAACGCGTGATTTTTGCCTTAGTATTATGTGGACTATTCACAGGTTATGCTTTTCAGCCATACCAAACAAAGCTATATTAGTATTACGAGTGTACAGCGTATAGGAGGTCATGGTTATGCACACTCAACCCGTTCTTAAACAGACAAATATCGTTCATCAGATTCCGCTACCATACGGTCTCTACAACTACCTTCAGGTATTGCTGATGTGTTTCTCTCACAACTTCATTGAATGTTGCTACGAAAATCACACCCTGCACCCCAGCAGAAATCAGATAGCCCTTACTTGGAGCGAGCGACACGCGTCAACTTTTTCTAAGTACTTCAGACCGGCTTAAGCCGGTCTCACCTTAAAGAGAACGAATTTTTCTCCGACTTACAGGCTCCCAGTGAGCCTGTTTTGTTTTGTGCTATGATTTTTATATGACCGATCGAAAAATACTTATAGTTGAGGATGAGGAAGCGTTGCGTGAAATGTACGCTACGGTAATAGAAGGAGCTGGCATAGAAACTATCACGGCCACTTCCGGCCAAGAAGGAGTTGCGCTTGCCCTTGAACACAAGCCCGACGTCATTTTGATGGATGTAATGTTGCCTGACATCTCTGGTCACGAGGCAGTACAAAAACTACGCCTAGACAACTGGGGCAAAACCGCCACTGTAATATTTCTCACCAATCGCGACGATGCTGAAAGTGTATTTAAGGCGGTAGAAGAAGGTGGCGATGAATATATCATCAAAGCTCACACCACCAACAAAGAACTTCTCAACAAAGTAAGAAGTTCGATGATGAGCTAAATAAAAAAGCCGGCAGTTGCCGGCTTTGCTGTCACTGTTCTGGTAATCAGACTGCTACAGCGAGAATGTCGTATGGCTCAGAATCTTCTTCAAGCTGAATACCATCAACAATCTCCATTTCCTCGATGATCCAGTATAACTTACCGAATCTAGCTGAAAATGCTTGAGCTTTTGTTATCCCCCATATCACCTCGCGTCCTCCTGGGATATCTTTTACCCGCTTAGGCTTATCGTTCCAGATAACCGTAAACGGTCTAGGGACACACTCTTGTACTGCTACCCCTGCCATGCCTCTTCCTTGTCTGCCGTTGGTGGGATCGCATTATAAATATTAAATTAAATAAATCAACCCCCTAAACAGCTATCAAAACTAGGTTACCTATTCTTGTTACGTAGCATGTTACGTAACATGATGCTACGTAACAGTGTAAAGACACTCTTTATACACTTCATATTTACTCAAATCTAGTGATACATAAGTAACATGTTAAATTTTCCCAATTTTTCTAGTATTAACACATTATTAACAATTGAATATTCTGGCCAAAACTGTTTTTATAAATATGCAATTGTTGAAACGTAATTTTAACCGCTTAGCAGCCACACCGTTTAATAGTTAAGAAAAAAATATGTAATTACCTGAGGTTTATTAAATAAAGTTTATTTTCATTTATGAGTCATTTATTTTTAAAGTTTTACATTAAGAGAGCGTGTATTTTCTTCTCATTACTATCGGGAGTATTAGTAGCATCTGCACTTCTACCTAATCAAGCATCGGCATCAGCAATGCCTGAAATCGACAATACAACAACCAGCAACATATATACAAACGATTTCTCATTTTCTCATACAGGTGATAGTTCTGGAGAAAACTTACTCGCAGTTGTACTCGTTTCACACAGATATGATGCGTTGGGCAGTGTTGAAAGCGTCACATACGGCGGCGAGACTATGACACTTGCATCTACAACCGGCGAAGGGTTAGCGTACATTTATTACCTTGCAGATGCACCTACAGGCACACAAACCGTGTCTCTTGATATTCTTCCGGCAGCATACGCAGCTGGAAGACCTGTGATTGCTACCGCTATCACTATTACAGGAGCTGATTTAGACAATCCGATAGATAGTCTAGCAAGATATGACAGCGCTTCAGACAATAGTATTGATACGACTATTACGACGACTCAGGACAATGTCTTGATCTTGGACGTATTAGGAGCTACCACAGGAAATAATCCTACAGTCACAGGTACTGACCATACATCAATTCAAGACGGTACTTATAGCTACGGTATTTACGGATTTGGTTATAAGGAAGCTTCAACAGCAGGAAATCATACACTGGGCTGGTCAACATCTAACCAAACAAATGATTTGGGTCTTGCTTTGATAGGTATCGCCCCTTACTAAAGTAAACATACCTACAGTATAGAGCGTAAGAAATGCCACTAAGAAAAGTGGTATTTCTTATTAACTGAAGTAGTAAAACTAAAATATCAAACCGCTTTTCGATCCCCGTGGAATAATCCTCCAGATTATTTTTTATCGAGTAGCCTGCTCAAACAGAAAACACCCTATTGGGTGTTTTCTGTTTGAGCAGGCTACGAGTCTGAAACGACGTTAGAACTTTTTTACTATATAAAAAGAAAAGCCCCTTTATTTAAACTCACGGGGCTTTATTTACGAGTATGGCTATTCTCTAGCTAGCGGCTTTAAATTCATCAAATGTCATCTCGGTGATACTCACTTCTTGGTGAGGGTAACACGCGTCTTTTACTACACTGATGACTTGGTGCGAAATTTCAGTATCCCAATCAAAGAGAGGTGCCACTATGACCTTAATCGAGTAAAGGTCGACCCGAACACTCGTAACGCCTTCGATTGAAGCCACACCCCTGACAAGCTTCTGCCCAATATCTGACAAATTCTTGAGATATTGCTCAGACTTGCTTGTCAGCGGTAAGTAGAAATCTACCTCCCTAGTACCCTCAGTCAGAGCGGTACGGACGTGAACATTCTTTGTAACACGATCTTTAACAACAAGAATATGATTCATCTTTTTCCCCTATCATCATCGTCATCGTCGTCAGTGAGAATTCACTAACTTTTTTATCATAACATATTATGTACTTTATGTCAATACTTTGCTACCCGACAGGGACTCGTCCCGCTTTTTCTAATTCGCTACGCAGACAGAATCAAAAGACCAAAAGGACCGATCGGTGGATCGGTCCAAATTGGTAGAAAAGAATATGACTCAATGATTAAGAGCTGAGGCGAGAGATTAATCTCTTTGCTCGTTAGTCTTTGACTGATCGACAGTGTCCCCAATCGCCTTCAAAATCCTCCCTAGATTTCTCAGGTCAGTATTGAGTGGATAGTAGTCTTCATCCTCTAAGCTCTTATTCAGCATTTCCCATTCTTCTGTCACTTGACCAATACTGAAATTCTTTGGAGATTCTTCAATGTTGTATACTTCATCATCGTTAATCTCCCAAAAAGAATCGACTTCAAGTTCAAATGTATCACCATCCATCACAAGTCTGTCGAGGACTTTCTTGAGTTCATCTCCTTTGATTGTGAGTGTTTTAGTCATTTTTTTTGTCATACTTTTTAATAATCTTCTCGGCATTACCCTCAAAGGTTTTAATCTCTCGATTTAGTTTATCAACTCTACCATTAATTATTTGATTTCGTAATTCAGTGTTATTTCCGGCAGCTTTAAGTCGTCCATCGTTGTCAAACTTATCTGGATTTTTGACGTAATCATTTAGCTTTTTCTGGTGATTTTGAATTTGCTTATCTAGCGACTTGAGCGACTTCAAATCTGAGCTGGAGATATTTTCTATAATCTTTCCAGCTTGATAGAAATTATCTCCATTCTTAAGAGCCATTCGTGCCGCCAGTCCAAACCCTGTACCACCCGGTGCAGCTAAACCAGCCAGATCAAGTCCTAGGTATCCAATCTCAGCTTTTACATCACCACCTGTTACCACAGCCTCTCCAATCTTGTAGAGGTCGTAGGCAATGAACCCTATATCAATTGCAGACTCAATATATTCACCATTCTTATCTACATACTTGAGCGGATTATTTGCTGTGTAACTGTAGGAGTTGTGTGTTTGGGGATTTTGAAGATAAAAGCCTAGCCTGTCTCCAGTCTTGTCCTGAACTGTTTTCCAATCTCCTAGAGCTAATGCTACCGGATCCTGCGAAGTGAAGCGTCCAGTATCGCCGGCGTAATACCTTGCACCCATAACAGCATGAACGACACCAGCCGGTTGATTTTGTACTCGTGGCTATATTATAGAAAGTACTAGCTGTGGCTTGTCCTATTTGACCACTACAAGTATCAGGAAGCAGATCATTAAAAAACACCTCACCCACCACAATTCTTAATGGTCAATTGTTTTACAAATTCGTAGTGCTTTTTTCAAGAAACGGACAGCTGTTCTATAGCTATTTTAGCTCAAAAAGTGACAAAAGTGACAGTTTTTACGCTTTGTCTTCGTACTTTGAAATGAACCTTTGTTTTGCTGCTTCATATTCCTCCTCAGTAGTAAGGATTTGGTCGTAGCGATAAATTCTTCCACCTGCACCAAAAGCTTTCAGATATTGATTCAAATATACTTGCGGGTTCAATATCAAGAATTCTCCATCACGAACCCATCCTTCGGACATATCAAAGTTATAGCTAATACTATGTCCTGCTACATTTATCCATCTATGTGCAAGTACGTTACGCCACTCATGTATCTCCGCCGCTATTTCAGAGAATTGAGTATCGGGGGTTTTACCATCGATAAAATTCTGAAGAAATAACCTGTAACCCTTCAGTCCATCCTCACCGAAGATTCCATGTGAGATAGTAAGCGCAATTGAGTGAGTGCCCAGAAACATCAATGTGGTCTGACGATTCGGTGGATTATCAAAAACAGCTCTTAGTTCATTTACAAAATGATTCGCCATTGAGTTTATGACCGTCTCAATAACTTCAATTGGGTGGTTTTCGTTAAACCGCTTCAGTCTTTGCTCATACGTTTCCCCGAGGTGTGCGTTGTTTTCAGACATACCACAGAGTTTAAAGCACTGAAGCTTTAAACAAAGCTCCGAATTCTGCTTTAAGTAAACTTTCGACAGTTACATCATTGTTAATATTGAAATTGAAAGTCATATTAAAAACTTTCTTTTCTTCTTCACCTCTCTCGATACCTTCCACTATATCAATACCGTATGCCGAAACTTTGAAATTAAATAAATTTGAACCAGTATTATCTGGGGAATCCTTAAAATCAATCAAGCCTGAATCACTTAGGTATACGATTGCATTGTACAAATCATTGTCTGTATATTCTTTAAAGTCATCGACTCCAAAAATTGATTCTGATCGCCTATCAAGTTGCACGCCTGACACATTATTATCTTGACGTGACTGCCAAAAACCAAAGCTCACACGAGCATCTTTTAGCTGTCCCACATCTTGTCTCTGTAATAAATAAAAATACAAAAGTATCTCACCTGAAATTGTCTTGACTGTTTTCATAAATCAAAGCTTCTTCTCTTTAACCAAACGCCAGTAGTGATATCCAAGTGCAGTCAGTCTACATGATTTAGAATTTTGAGCAGCATAATACATATGCTCTTCGCCAACAGGAACAACTAGACCTACGCTCACAAATTTTTGTAAATCCTTCATAATCTCTACCTTATCTGGATCAGCAATATCCTTATTATCGAATTCATAACTTGGATCTAGTTTATGTTCCGACTCTGGCTTTTCAAAATATTCAACAATCATTCTCAGTTTTTCCGCAGGAACTTGGGGGTTAATTTTTCTTAACGAAGTAAAGCGAGAGACATTTGTTTTAAATACTGGCCGCTGATCCCAAGGTCCTAATGCTTGATCGATATATGCGTATACACTTCCCGGAGTGATTTCTCCACGTAAATCAGCGGCACCACCTTGCAAGGCATCAATAAGTAAACTGGTAAAGATTCCGTGGCCGTTAACTTCGACAGACGCCTCGTCATTCTTGCTGGCTGTCAAAACAACTACCCCTTCAGCAATTTGTGTCACTGTTTGTTCACCAGCGACATCTGGAGAACCAAATTGCCCAGAATGACAGCAGTCCAAGATGATTATCTTATCTTTTGCTTTAGATTTGTTAGCCAGCCCAAGAATTGTGTTCATTGACACCCCTTCGTCATTCTTTTGATGATCGGGTGTCACCAAAAAACCACCCTTTGAATCTAAGTGCCCATGCCCAGAAAAATAAAGTAGCGCAATATCAGAATCTCCCTCAAACAGCTCTGTAATGGCTGTCATAAACTCAGATTTGGTAGAGACATTGGTTAAGAGACGGACATCAAAATTCGGAGACCCATCACCATTCTTTTCGAGAGTATTTGCTAACGCAGAAGCATCATTTATGCAACCATTCAGAGGTGCTGTCGGATATTCATCAATTCCTACTGCAAGTGCTTTTTTCATAATTAGAGTTTTGAAATAAATGCTTTTATATTTGCCCAACTCCACACATTAATTCGCTTATTTTTTAGAAATGCAGGCAACACTGGACGGTCATCATTTATGTACATAAGCATTACTGGCACATCTTCTTCGTATGCACACTTGAGCTCAAAAATTTCTCCGTCAGCTGCGGGTGTATTTTTACTAATCAAACCAATTACACCATCACAACCTTTAATCTTAGTACGACATTTTGTCTTCCATTCTGACTTCCAAGGTTCTTTTACAGACATATCAACAAACGTGAATGGAGAGTTCTCGTTCTTTGACTGACCTACTAAAAAGTCTCGATACGTCTTGTCTTCCATTGCAAAACTGATAAATACTCTTTTCATGATTTTATTACTTATTTTTTAATCACATCAACTACTTTTCCGCTTATCTGGAACTCATCATCTTCAGAGATGTAGATTGGATGGTAGTTCTCTGTAGAGTCAGCTTCGAGAACAATACGATTGTTCTTATTGTCCTTACGGAAACGCTTGATGGTCGCTAGACCATCAATCACAGCTACGACAATCTCACCATCCTTCGGCGTAACGTCTTTACTGTCTACCACCACGTAATCACCATCTTCGATCGTCACTCCCTCACGAACCTCTGCTTTGTTCATAGACGGACCATCAGCGACCAAGATATAGAGATCTTGTTTTCGTCGAGGCAACATCTTTGCTGAAACTTTGAGGTACCCCTCAACACGTTCATCGGCAAATACAGTCTGCGGACCACAGTTTGCCATACCAACAATCGGGAGCGAGAAGAATAGTCGCTTTGCCTGTGGCATATTGAAGCCACGCTTAATCGGCTTTATTACATTCTCATCAAGATTCACCTGCAAAAGACCCTGCTTATCGAGCTGTAGCAGGTGATGTTTAACAATCTGTGGCTTACCGTCTGCACCGATAAGCTTGGCAATCTGACGGAGGCTTAAAGGACCCAAGTCCTGACCCTTCGCCAAAAGTAATAATTGTTCTTGTAGTTGATGCATAACCCCCTTATTGTATCATATTTTGAGGAAAAAAGTAACCTATATCGTCAAGTTATTTTACACTCTTGACACCCTAGCAAACGGGAGTATCATAGGGTCAGCAATAGTTCTCCATTACAAGCATAAGAAAATGTGTAATATGAATACCCTACTGGTGACATATGACTTGATGGCTCCCGGAAAGGACTACTCACGTCTACACGGTTTTCTTGAATCGCATTCAAGTTGGGCGAAGCCTGTACGCTCTGTCTACTTAATCAAAACCGCTCGTTCTGCCGAACAATTTCGAGATGACGTCGGTGCGTATATCGACCGGAACGATAAGCTCCTTGTCATTAACGTAACTGACGATAGTGCAGCGTGGTGGAATTTGTCAAACAATGTCGGTTCATGGATCCAAAACAACCTTTAAAACTACCCTGAAAAAGCACCGTCGGACGAGCGTGCTTTTTCTTTTTGGTGATTTAAATGCCGTGAATAAGCGATTCTCAACTCATTTTAAAACGATTTTGAAAAACGGATATGGCTTAAAATAAGGATATTTGCACGAAAAACCACCCTGTTATAATAGATGTATAAACGAATAAAAGTGACTATCCACGCTGGGTAACCTTTTAAATAAGGGCCCCGCACAACCGATATTTTCGGTGTGCGGGGCCCTTTTCGTTTGTTTAGTAAATAAGCAATACAATAGTATGCAAACAACACAATTACAGTGGCACACCGAGGAGCGAGTGGTAAACAGCCTCACTCCCCACAAAGATACGCCACGCAAGATTAGCAAGGAACAGGCAGAGCGCTTGAAGCAGAGCCTCAGCGACTTCAGTCTGGTAGAAATTCCCGCCATCGACATCGACGGCACGATTCTCGCCGGACACCAACGTATTAAGGTGCTGAAGGATACCGGGCACGGTGAAGAGAAGATCGACGTCCGTGTGCCAAACCGCAAGCTGACCGAGGAGGAAGCCAAACGCTACCTTATCGCCAGTAACGCTATCGACGGTGAGTGGGACTTCCCGATACTGAAGAATTTCAGTACTGAGATACTCCTAGATTTAGGATTCGACCAGAAGATAGTGGACGATCTCTGGAACGGAAAAGTCGGAGAGGACTTTGAACCCGAGAAGGAGCTCAAGAAGATTAAGAAAGCGACGACACAACCAGGTGACATCATTGAGCTTGGCAAGCACCGCCTTATCTGCGGTGATTCCACCAAGGTTGAGACGCTTGAACGCCTGTTTGGCGACGAACGAGCGGACATGATTATGTCTGACCCGATCTATAACATCGCCGTTGACTACAACAAAGGTATCGGGGGCAAACAGGCGTACGGAGGAACGGTAGACGACAGCAAGTCAGACGCTGAATACAAGCAGTTCCTCAAGTCCAGCATGGAAGCAGCGCTCGCAGTCACCAAGCCAGACGCCCACGTCTTCTACTGGAGCGACGAAACATACATCTGGCTCATCCAGACGCTCTACCGAGAGCTAGGTATCACCAACAAGCGTGTCTGCTTGTGGCTGAAGAACGGACAGAACCCTACCCCAGGGGTAGCATTCAACAAATGCTACGAACCGTGTACCTACGGCACTCGTGGTAAGCCGAAATTGGTCAAAGGGGTGAACTCGCTGAACGAAATCATGAATAACGATATGACCACTGGTAACGCACTCATTGACCAAGTACACGACCATTTCACCATCTGGCCTGAAGCTCGTCTCTCATCCAAAGAGTACGAACACAGCACGATGAAGCCAGTTTTGCTCTACGAGAAAGCGATTCGTCGCTGTACCTACACCGACGATATCATCCTCGATAGCTTCAACGGCTCAGGAAGTAACCTGATAGCCGCCGAGAAGCTAGGGCGCCGAGTGTTCGCGGTGGAGATTGAACCAATCTTCTGCGACCTCACCATTAAACGCTTTGAAGCTGAAACAGGCATCAAGGCAAAGGTAATCCGCCATGAAACGAAAGCGAAAGGAACTACCGTTCCTCGAACAACTCGAAAAGGTACCTAACGTATCACTCGCTTGTGAACGAGTTGGGATTGCTCGTAACACTGTCTATCGATGGTGTAACGAGGATCCCGACTTCAAAGCGAGAATGGATACAGCACTATCGTGCGGCACTCAGTCTGTGAACGACCTTGCTGAAAGCAAGCTGATTTCGCATATCAACAACGGCAATCTGCGGGCGATTCAGTACTGGCTTGATAACAACAAGAAGACGTACATCAAGCCGAGACCAAAGGTGGAACAACCGACGTTCTCTCCAGTAACGAAGATTGAAATCGTCGCTCCCAAGAATCACACCGCTAAAGTGTCAAAGAACAAGAAGGGCTCAAAGAAATAGCTCTTCGATAATCATTTTCCAATCATTATTGGAGAGACCTTGAGCAACTGAATGTGGAGTAATAGCGAATGTGGTGTCAGTATCTCTCGCTAGATAGAGCCGACGTGGGTTCACTTCTATAAACGGTTTATCCGTTAGTTGTTGCCAATCTTCTTGGTATGACAGTGAGTAACAGATCACGTACTTAGGTTTATGTTTATGAATTAGGTTTCGTAATGCCTCAATTCGCTCACTTTTGTATGTTTCTAAATAGTCTTTTCGAGAGGATAAACCCTCGACACCTGAATCAGCGTAGAGCCAATCTTTTTCTGCAATAGACTTTGATGGCAGTGGCATGAGTTCAAGTAGCGCATGGTTACTTTGCTTTCGACCCAGTTTTTCAATTTGAAACTGTCTAATTTCTTCCTTATCCGGATGAACCTTGCTTTGAGAGTAGAGCATCATTTCAATCAGCCGACGATACGTCGGCTGTATTGGTGCTCCATCTTCAAACCAATAAACATGACCAGGGTCTACTTTTAGATCATCATAGATATCACAGACTTGCTGATGAGCAGTAGCGGTGAAGCGGTCTAGTAATATTTCGTTTGTTTCGTTATAACCTTCTTCCATACCGATGAACCAGTATGGGCCGTTGAGGTTGCCGTAACCCCAAAAGTTCTTGATACGCTCTTGTATCAATATCTTAAAATGCTCCCAGTCGGGAGCTACTGTTGTATTCATAATGCACTGTAGCGGATTTAATTTAGTGTGGTGAACCTAGAGTCTCTCAGACAGAAGGCTCCCCGCCATCGCGATCCCGGAGGACCCATATCTGGTTTCCCAGACACGACCGCTACAGTGACTCTGACGGAGAGTCTTCTATACTGTAGCGGTTTTGTATTGGACCATGCCGCCAACGGAGTTGCTCGGTTTAGGTCAAGTTGTAATGAACATAATAGCAAAATACTGCTATCAAATAAAATTCTATCGCTGACACTCAATCTTGCTAAGACTTTGTGCCTAGTATGTGACGTATCGGTTGCTCTGCATAGCTATGCACCAGATACTGGTCTGGCATTAATAAATTAAAAGTATGTATGAAACGAGCAACATTATATGCAAGGGTGAGTTCGTCCTTGCAAAGAAGGGATAAAACCATTGAAAGCCAGATTGAAGCATTAAAAAGACAAATAGCTGAAGCTGGCCACATCTTAGTCAAGGAATACATTGATGATGGTTATAGTGGAGCTGAGTTAGACAGGCCTGCCATGAATAAGCTTCGTGAGGATCTAAAAACGAAGCAATTTGATACCATCTATTTTCTAAATACAGATCGTATAGCCCGAGAAGTGACCTATCAAACGATTATTATTGCTGAGATTCTTAAATACAAAAAACAGATAATCATCAACGGGAAAGACTACGTTCATAATCCTGAAAACAAATTTACTCTTACTGTCCTAGGGGCCGTCGCGGAACTAGAAAGAGCAAAGATTGTAGAACGAGTGATGCGGTCGAAACAGCTTCGTATTAGCCAAGGTACTCTCTCTGGAAATGGATGCCAGGTGTATGGTTATGATCATCACCGCAGAACCCAAACGTCACCTCCTTCATATACTATAAATGAAACAGAAGCAAAGATAGTCCGCTGGATATTTGAAACCTACACCAATGGTGAAATTGGTATGAACAAAATGTGTCAGCAATTAGAAGAAATGAACGCCCCAACAAAACAAGGTCGAGGACTGTGGAGAGTATCGCTTATCAAAGCCATGCTAAACCAAGAAATGTATACCGGAGTCCGTTACTACAACACAATGAAAAAGAAAAGTTTAACTAGTTCAGAACATAAAACCAAGGTAGTTAAGCGAGATCGTAGTGAATGGATTGGAGTACCAGTACCATCAATTATCTCAAAAGAACTATTCAATAAGGCTCAAACGAAACTAGAACATAATCGAAAAAGATATAGGAACCCGAGAGTCCCACAAATGCTTTCTTCCCTAGTGCGATGCGGGTGCTGTGACGGGAGCATCTTTGCTAATCGGCGTTACTACGTAGATAAACGTATGAAAAAACCCAAGGCGTACTACAAGCTTTCATATAAATGCAATTATAAATTCAGCAAATATATGCATGCTGAGAAGAACAGGCCGAAAATGAAACCTTGTGACAATATTGCTATTAAGGGATCGGTTCTTGAGGAGAAAGTCTTCACTATGATTGAGAGTCATCTGTTTAGTGACAGGAAACTGAAGGCGTGCATGAGCCATTTCAAGCGTCGAGTACAAGCAAATGAGATACGGTTCAACAAGAAAATAAAGTCAAACGAAGAGAAGATGAGGAAGATTGAGCTAACAAAAAAGCGACTGATTGATATTTATACTTCCAGCGAAATTGATAGAAATGAATACGTAGATAAGAGTCTAGAACTTGATAATACGATTAATAAGTTAAAACTGGAGAAACAAGAGTTGCTGAAAAAGATTCCACTCTTGCACAAAAAAGATATCGTTGATATCGCAGTGAAGAAGTACTGTACTGAGGCTAAAGCTAGATACAGGAAATGCTATGACTTTGACACTAGACGTAAATTTCTCCTTGATTTTACAAACAAGGTTGTTTACTACAATGATAAAGTTGAATACCACGGCTCGGTACCAGTAGAAGTTGAAGTAAACAAAAAAATCGAGACAACTAACATCGAGTATTGTATCAAAGATAAAATTCCTTATTCTGAACGACTTAAGAAGCCAAAAGGACCAATCGGTGGATCAATTCCGGTTAATAGGAAAGAATTTGACACCTTCTCAGAAAAATCAGAAGAACCATGCTATAAATAGCTTGTGGAAGAAACTGCAAACAAGAAAAAATTATTCAGCTCCCTGTCTTTAACTAAGGAAGAGCTTGAGAGGCAAGTTGCTGATTATAAGACTTTGAAAGTATACGAATCAGCTCGTGGCATACCTCTATTGATACTAGTTGCTATGTTCGCGTGGAGCTTCGGATTAACTCAGTTCTACCCTGAACTTTTTACTCTCGCTGACATGCTTGTTTCAATACTTATGTACGTTCCCTTCATGGTATTCACGTACTTTGGACACCGGTGGGGCATCGTAGGTTTATTGACCCTCTACACATTCGATAAGTGGTACATAATGGCTTTTACGGGTAGTGTCATTACGAGCCTCATCTTTTGGGGACTTGTGTCTATATATCTTTATAGAGCTCTACAAGTAGAAAATGAAAGGAAAAGACAAAAGGAGGTTGTCTTACCACTAGAAGCTGAGGCTTAGATACTGTTCACGCTCATCATTCCAGTCATCAACACCAATCGCTAAGTTTTTATACTTTTCTGCCATCTCCTGATTTCCACGGCGGTGATAGATTTTAGCGTACCAACCATAATGTTCTGACTCATCGTAAACGCTCATTCTTCCAACTGTTTCCTCAAACTTATCTTCCTCACCACGCAATAAGTAAGTGTAAGCAAGGTTATCTAAGTTTTCGTCATCAGGAAGTAAGCTCACTAACTCTAGATTGATTTTCAAGGCCAAGTCTAGATCTTGACGATAGGCAGAACTCAATGAGATACCGTTTAAGAAATGTCCGTATGTATGGAGTAAATAATCGTTTGTTGGATCTACTACATACCCTTGCTCTAGATATTTCAAGATTCCGTCTGGGTTCTCAAGCTCCCACTCAGCCTGTGCCAGTGCTTCATATCTTTCTCCATTGTCTTCAGGATATTTTTCAGCAGCTAAACGATAATACTTAACAGCATTTTCTATATCTTCGGCATCTTCAAAGTCCTGAGCTCTGAAGTAAAGAGTGTCTGCATCCAAGTTCTCACTAATGTCTGCAACATCTTGAACAATATCCTGTACCTGATCTTTTATATCAATAAGACTAGTTGGTTTGTGGGATGGTGCATCTTCAGAAGCCAATCCCTGCTCAGCGTACTTTTGTTCTGTGGCATACAGTGATTTAGCAAGTGTTTCGTATGCTGTATTGTGCCAGTTTAGGATGTAATCAATCACCTGAATATCATTATAGACAGCAATTGAACCCTCAACATCATCAGCTTTTAACTTCTCGATCATTGCTTCACGAAGTTTGGTACTGGTCTTATATATTGCATTTATATCCTCAGTGATACTGGTGGCTAGTTTGAGATTATTTACGTACTCTTCATCTGTTTCCCACCAATTGCTACCTCCCTGAGACTCATCATCACTTGGAACACCCAAGCTTTCCGCAACAGCATCTATCTGTTTTTTTGCATTGTTCAATGAATCTGTTAAAACAATCTGATCATTAAAATACTCCAGGTCATACTGATAGTTCGAGATTGTTTCTTGTTTCAAGTCCGCATCAGCAAAAATACCCTCGACTTCATCCTTCAATGACTGGTATTGTTCCTTTTTTGTTTGCTCATAAACAGTAAGCTCTTGGTCAAGTACATACAGGTCGTCTCCCATCCAATCTTCTTCAACAAGTACAATCGTTGATCCAATACTATTAAGACTAATAACCAGAGTATTTCTTTCCGGATTCTCCAACAACTCCCTAAGTTGTTCATCAGTAAGACTTTCAGAAGTGCTGGCAAAGCTTCCTCCAGCGCGAACATTAGAGTTTTCTTTCATATAAAAACTCTCATTCATAGCTTTCTTATCAGCTACTCCCATGTACACTCCTGCACCTGCAGCAGCAATCACTAAGCAAGCTATAAGGACCTTGATTCCAAAACTTTTGTACTCCTTTTTTTCTTCTATGCTAATCGGACCATTTCCAGTAAGCACAAGCTTATGTTTATGGACAGCGTAAATGAAATATAGAATAAGTGCCAAATAAAGCGATATCTGAACCCCCCACGCAACCAGTCCAGCTGTAGAACTCATATATTCCTGTAGAGCAGGATCATTTTCAGCACTAATTAAGACATCTAGATTGATGAAATAGAGTACGCAAAACAAAAGTGTGCTGAAGAAATCTATAGTCAACCAACCCATTGCCACGGGATAAAAATTCTTTTCTTTAAACCAAAGCAAAACAAGTAACAAAACTGCCCCTGCAACCGCAATAAAGTTTATTCCATCATAAACAAGACCGAGGTTATAAAGATCGAATGCTTCTTTTGCTTGATTATCTCCTAAAGTAATCTCGTATAAAATATAGCCAATCACTATGACCATATACAAAACCAGAAACTTGATTGAGGTTGGCACTGCCTTCATACAGGAACTATTTCATATTAATTGTTATTTTTCAAACTATATCATTACCCAGACAGCAAACAATCAGTCGTTCTATCTGTCGGTTTTGACAAAAGGTAGCGATGAATTTATTGAACGTAAGCTACCTTAATAGTTTTGGATTTGACTCTCTTGAGAAAGGTCAATTAGTCCTTTGCGGAATAGCTCCGCTCTCTCTGACCTTCAAGAAATTTGTAAGGATCGCCACCGTCGAATGGGAATTGGGGACTTTTCTCAAGCACTTTATCAATAATATTTTTAATACCATAGTATTCATTGATAAAGTCTAGACCTTGATGAGTAACACCTTGATCATATTTATCTGCGATACCTATAATCCATTCCACAAGAAAATCTTCATTTAAGAAATCCTCAATTCGATACTTATCATCTTTATAATCATAGTATCCGAGATGAACATCTTTGTATTTTTCTATTATTTTTGTTTTATCCTCCTCCATTCTTTTCATTTTGCTTCTTCTTAACCCGATAATCAAGTCCTTCAGCTTTGTTTGTATTCGTAACTTTATGATACGTAGATATTTGACCTTTTTCATTTAAGCCAACCAACTCTCTGTTACTTGGATTGTAATAATCGACCTTTCCATCAGCATTCTCCAATCTCGTAAAACCACTACCTGGTTTCATAGCGTCATTAGCTCTGTCGTAATACTCCTGAGCTGACTTAGCACCTAACAATTCCCCATGATCCTTAAAGTGATTAGTTAAGCTATTCTGAGCATTACCTGCTCGTCCTGCAGACCAAGCATTTCTGTTCATCGAGACTTTCGCTACATCTCCAGCCTTACCTAAGACTCCTGGTACAGCAATGAGAGCAAGATCTAGACCATCAGGGTTATTAGTCAGGGTTTGATAATCATCCACCAACATAGCCACACCTAATGGTGTCGACAAAGCTGCTAGACCAGCCAATATTTGAGGAGCATATATGACAGCAGGGGCAAACCAGATAAATTCACCATTCTTATCAACATACTTCAGCGGATTATTTGCTGTGTAGCTGTAGGAGTTGTGGGTTTGCGGATTTTGAAGATAAAAGGCTAAATTACCTCCAGTCTTGTCCTGAACTGTTTTCCAATCTCCCAGAGCTAGGGATACCGGATCCTGAGAGGTAAAGCGTCCAGTGTCGCCGGCGTAATACCTTGCACCCATATAGTTTAGATCCGTTTCTTCATCATAATCATGGCCGGTATGGCGCTTGCTCTGATCCACCGTCCCTAACTTCTGATCTACCCTCATCGATCCAAATGGATAGTAGCTGAGTAGTTGATCAACTGTTCCCGAAGCATTAGTGACCACATTGGTTGAATTGAGATGATCAAGGTGATTATGATGGATCTCATCAGCAGAACCGTCAGACTCAATGGTTGCTACCAGCATATCTCCAAGGTACACATGCTTAGTAATATCACTGTCCTCTACTTCATACATACTTGAAACATAGTATGTGGTATTTCCATCAGATGATTTACTCACTCGATCACCATTATGATCGTAAGCATAGGTAGTAGTCGCCCCATTCACATCTGATTCAATTAACTCATTTCGATAGTTCCAGGTATAAGAATCAGAACCGAAAGCTGTCACGTTTCCATTGTCATCATAACTAACTGACACTCCTCCGATTGAAGTAGCTGCATGAGGATTCGCATAATTAGTTCCTGTGTCACCAGCATACACATAGGTACCCCCACCTGTCTTTGTCAGTATGTTACCAATTGAGTTATAAGTGAAGTTTCTGAGATAAGAGCTTGTTGCAGAATTTGTAGTCGATGCAGAAGCTAATCGATACAAATCATCGTAGATATAGTCTACTTCACCTAAGAGAGTTGTACTCGAAGTGTCGGTAATCTTTGTGATGTTACCAACTGAATCATACTCGTACTCTAAGCTCTGTATACCTGATCCGCTACTGCCAGCCGCTGAACCGGTGTGCTCTACTATTAACTTAGGATCTTCTGAAGTTCCGTTTGCATCTGCGTACCGAGTAATAATTCTACTATTCGTACTGATTCTAGTTGGCTCAGCATCATCAAAGTCCATACCATGACGGACTCCATACCAAGAGATACCCGAAGAATTAATGTTCCCTTCTCCAATACTATTTAATACAAAGTCATTGTAATCAGTATTATCCCAAGCAGATATTGTTATTCTCGTGTCTGACTGTAGTGTCTCATCCCAATTAGTGAGATCGAAATCACCTACTGCCAATGAACTATTGCTAGCTGGAACAACTCTATCAACCACAACATCTGCACCTGAGTATCCATCAGTCTTTGCGCTTCCATGGATTGATAAAGTCACAGCATCTATGGTATCGGAGCCTAATGACGAGGTATCAAAGCCGAATACCCCTCGGGACATACCATTCCATGCTCCATTGTATCCGTCGTAGATCTGAGCAGTATTGAATGCTCCAACTCCATCAATATCATCATGAACCCACGAACTAGTTGTGTCGTTACGGATTGATGACCATGAGGTCCCTCCAGCAAACCACTGTATCAACCCTCCATCTACCGGACTACTCTGACCAGCTGATGGATAGAATGTTGTAGTGGTATTCCCGACCTTTCCTTGTTTGATTTTTTCGTCATTGAATTTAAGTTTTTTTGCTTCAATTACATGCTCTAGAGATTGCAGAAGAGCCTCCTCCGGATCCTCTTTGAAACCATAGGCGCTAAAGGTCTCTCCATCTAATTCATAGGTATAAGTGACGCTCTTATCTGGCACACTAATCGGCGGATTCTTAAAGATAAACCTTTCGATATCAACTGTTCCATCCTGTCCAAAGCCAATTTGCTCACCTCTATCCCAAACTCTTGCAAAGACTGCCACACCATCTTCCACCTCATTCATATCTACAATATCGATTTTGTATTTATCTCGATCGTGTGATTTCCGCTTTGTCTTTTCGTAAATTAATCTAGCTTTTTCCTGTTTTCCTAATATCTTCTTGTCTTTACTTTCAGTTTTTATCATTTCTTCAGTTGAATCAGATTGAGTAGGCAATAGAACAGGCTCTTCAATCACATTATCGAAAGAGCTTTGTTCAAGATTTTCTGTCGAAGTGGAAGTTTCAACATTTTGTATGTCATCTTGTATCTGTATTTCTTCAGTAGAAGAAGATATGGTTGCTGATTGTTCAACTGGTTCTATCTCTTCAACTACCTCTTCTACAATTTCTGAAGTTACTATCCTCTCTTCTGCCCGCTCTTCTAGAACTAATTCTTCCACTGTCTCAACAGCCTCCTCAGTTACCATTGCTTCAGTTAACTCGAAAAGTTCTGCTTCTAAAGTACGGTGAGCATCACCTCCTGAACCAGTACCTGAACTCGTAGCGACACTTACAATGTTTGATAATCGATAAAGTTCATCGGCACGATATGTCCTTGTAGTCTCAATACCATTACTATGCTCCATGAATTCTACTAACCCGTGTGGTCCATAGTTCAGGTCAGATATTATCTCTGCGAAGCTATCGCCGTCTTCTTTTTGTTCAATCTTGTCTACATTTCTACCCTTATGATATGTGTATTTCACAACTGAACTGTCTGGGTATGTAACTTCAGTTTGATCGCCTTGTCGATTATAGTCGTAACTTGTTACGTATGAAGTACTGTTTAATAATCTAGTTTCTGATTCAGTAAGACCATTTGCAGTATAAGCGTAAGAAGTTGTCATATCAGTATCAGTAATTGAACAAATATATCCAATACCATTCGTACATGAATCGTATGAATAAGTGATCTCTGTTCCAGATTCGCCAGTATAGTCCTCAGTCAGGATACGATTAATGTCATCGTAGGTGTAATTAACAACATGGGACTCAGGATCAGTTTTTTGAGTTAAGTTACCAGCATCATCATACACAAACGACCAAGTTCCGAAGCTTGTATCTGAAGTATCATGAAGATCTTCTAAGCTTGTCCGACGAGATAACCCATCATAAACAATGTTTCGCTCATTCCCTTCCGCATCTGTAATAGTTACAAGATCTCCTCTTGGGTTCCAGTCATATTCGGTTGTATAGCTATTTAGACCTTCATTTTCAGTGACAATACTGATTTGATCATACGCATCATATTCAAAGCTTACATCATTATTCTCTGTATCTGTATGAGTTTCCTTCCACTGATCATACGAAGTGTTGGATGTGCCAACAGCTGTAGTTAAAGCAGTGACTCTACCAAGGGCATCATATGTGTACTGACTGAGTAAATCAGTATCGGTCTGCGCGGAGGATCTAGCTGATCCCATATCGTAAAAAGGTAACGATTCCTTACTTACCAAACCATTATCTCCATACACAATATCTCGGACCACATATTCGTTACTATCCTCCGCTTCAACTCTCTCCTGAATTATCCGACCAAATCCATCAAAATACGAATAAACATCATTGCTTATAGTTTCGTCCAAATGATTTATTTGTTTAGTACTCACTGCACCAACTGTATCTGTATATTCATATTCAGTTATTACAACAGGACTTCCGGTTTGCGGGTCTGGACCAACGATAGTGATAGGTCTGCCAAGATCATCGAACTCGGTTACAAATAACTCACCATTAGGATTGGTTGTCGTTGAAAGATTCCCAAATACATAATCATATTCATAAAGCGAGCTATGACCTTCAGCATTTGTAGAAGAAGCTAGATACAAATTATAGGTATCGTAATCATAATTAATAGCATTTCCTTTTGGGTCAGTTTCTGTAGTTACTAGTCCGTTGCTGTTATAGTCCCATTCAGTGTCAACAAAAGTGGCCCCGGTAACCCAATCTTCTCTTTTTGTTAGGTTGCCAAGAGCAGCAGATCCATAAGTTAAATCGTCATAATAATAGACTGATTCTTGAATTTTGGTATTACTATTATCATTAAGGGTTTCTTTTGTTACAGCTACCAATCCATCCGAACTTGTCGCATATTCATAAAGACTTGTCCTCTTATCAGTCCCTGAATCTGTATAAGTACCGTCTGAGTTTCCGTTTACTTCTCCATATTCAACCATAGACAATACTGAACCATGAGTATCATCGTACGTATACGAAACAGCTTTAGCCCTTTCGTCTACGTCTCCATCATAAGCAAGCTCTACAACACTATCAGTCTTAGTAAATACACTTCCGTCTCCTAGACTAGTTGTAGAATAGTTAACTCGATTTAGAAGATAAAGACTGTCGGAGTTATTGGTTATCTTAGTCTGATACATTCTACCAATTAAATGCTCTCCATCACTTTCTTCTTCTGAGCTAGAATCTAAGTCGTTACCTTGGTGAAAATTAACGATGGTTTTGTTAAGACCCACAACCTCTTCCGTAAACTCACCAAAACCACCAAACCGTCGATCTCGTAAGTCTGCGGTATCAAAATATATCTCACCATAATCATAATCATAAAGGGTCTCGATAACCTGTCCGAAGCCATTATCTTTGGTAGTTGACGCCACAACATATAATGCAATTGGTAGATCTACGTTACGTTGTGATCCTGAAACTGTTTCCTGACTTCCTTTGTAGAAAACTTTTGTTGTTCCACCATGTTGATTTACCACCTCTGTCAGAACATCGGGCTTTCCACCAGCTGCAATATGAATTGAATCAAGTTTGTTACTACTACTAATTTTATGTGCCGACAATATATCGATTAATGAGTCACCATTAATATCTACAAAAGCTGTAGCTCCGTATTGTAACTTTTGGCCCCAGCCGGGATTACAGCATGCAGTTTCTGTAAAAGTTGTGTCCCAACTATCACCTAAGTTGAGATAATATCTCAGGCGATTTGACCCACTATCTGTTTGCCAAGCGATATCAGCTAATCCATCATTATTGATATCAACAAGACGATAACCGTGATCTATGAAATTAGAACTACTGCCAGGATCGTCAACGAATGCAGCTGGTAGACTATTCTTAAATCCATCATGATCAACCCAACCAGTACCAGTATTCACATAAACTCTCTTTACCCAAGAACTATTCACTTCATATGAACTGACCAAATCCGGTAGATCGTCACCATTTATGTCTATAATAAATCCATACGCGTTGTGTAATGCAAATCCGTTATCAGCAGGTATTATGAAATCACTACTCAGAGTCCACTCGCTACCGTCATTAATATACACAGCATTAGTGTTGTCCGGATAATTTAAATCATTATCATGAATTAGATCTGCCAAACCATCTCCGTTTACGTCAATCACTCTCCACCCAAGATCATCCACTCCATCTGTGTCAACAAATGCAAACCTGGCGCTATTAGTTGCAAGGCTCTCGTCAAACGATGCGTCATAAGTCCAACCAGATCCATTATTTAAATAAACGTCACTAAACCAACCAGTATTATATGCTTCGTCAGTAGAATAGATTATGTCGACCAAGCCATCGCCATTAATATCTGGAAATCGTAGTGACAATGTATCGTCGTAGATAAAATCAATCAATGCTGTTGACCATGTTAAATTAAAAACAAATTCCTCGCCGTCATTGAGGTATACATCTCCATCACCCACGAAATCTGCTAACCCGTCTCCATTCACATCTACAAACCTCCATTTGTTTGAAGCGCCTTTTTCATAAAGCCATTTACCGTTTCCAATGTCCCATTTACCGTTTGCACCATCATCATCTTGATCAGCAGAAAATGGCATGAGCGAATTATCATTGTATGTAAATTCGGTTGTCAGCTGGTCACTACCACCTACCATGTCAATTTGAGTTAAAAGTACATGATTAGGATTCACTGCTGAAGTCAGAGTAAGATCATAGTAGTACTCATCTTGACCATCTACTATGACTTGTATTCTATCAACCGCCTTCGTCTGATTGATTTCAAAGGTCGCTTCGTGGGTAGTAGAGGTTGAATTCTTTGAAACTCTTTCAAAATCAATTTCGTATATACCGCCATACTCAATGGTATCTATAAGTAACGATTCGTTATCTTTGTAGTATGAGTAATCTATCGAATTTCCATTAGTATCAACTATCTCGTTTGTATACCATGCATATATCTCACTACTATCATTTGGATTAACTATCCTACTAGCACTTGTACTGCCAAGCGTATAAACATCTCCTGATTTTGTACTTATTGTCCAAACACCATTACTTAAAGTATACGAATGAAAATCTCCTGATTCGTTCTTTGAAATATACTCTGAACTCACCCCAACTTGAACTAACTCCCCAGAAATTGAAGAATAATAAACTGGATCTGAATACAGGTTTTCTATACCCGTTTTATTAATGAGTTTAATGGATGGAATGTCGAGATTCCATCCATGAATACCAAGAATTGAATATTCCTCTTTGGAATTAGAGCTGTAACTTAGATTATGACTAGGGCCGAATCCATTAACTCCTGACGGATAAAGGACAGGGTAAGAATAAGAAAGAGACCCATCAAAAGAATTAACCTGAACGCCATTATCTGATAATGATGAGACATTCTTCGAAATTAACAGGTCGTTGTTCACTAAGCTGGAATCATTATCTGGATGGAAACCATACACATGAGCTATAGGAGCTAATAAAACAGAAACCACAATCAGAAGAGATGTGGCTTTAAATAGCGTACGACGAGATCGAATAAATTCAGATCGACATATATTTTTATGCAACATGATGGACTTTTAGTTGTATAAACTTTCTAGCGTAAAAGACCCTTTAACATTAGCTTTTATGTGAACACACTACAACAATAATTTTTTGTGCATAAACTGTGAATAATTTGTATATAAGTCAAAACTTGTCGATCACTGAATAAATGTTCTCGCACAAGAAAAAATAAACCTGGGTCCAAGTGCTTGTTTACCCGACAGGGACTCGAATCTTACAGATTCTGTGCAGCGTTTGGATATTTTGTTCGCTAGCTCCAAAATATCTCAAACCGCTTTTCGAGTCCCACGAAATAATCCCCCAGATTATTTCTTGTCGGGTAGCCTGCTCAAACAGAAAACACCCAAAAGGGTGTTTTCTTGCAGGCTACCCGACAGGGACTCGAACCCCGATTACTTGGACCAAAACCAAGTGTCCTACCATTAGACGATCGGGTAATTGATCATCTTAATTTTAATATCTATACACGATTGTCTATAGAGGACACGAGGTGTCCTACTTGGCCAAGCGAGGAAGATGAGAAAGTTTACTTACTCATTACTTCTGAGTGCCGGCCAAGGAAGAAATCTTCGATTTCTTACCATTAGACTTTTCGGGTAATTGATCATCTTTTGTGGCCACTACCTTATCACATTTCTTCAGGATTCTCTAGAGAGACAGTGCCCTAATCACTCTCATACGCCGCTTTGATGAAAGCTGTGAAAAGTGGATGCGGGTCAAGCGGCCTCGCTTGTAGCTCAGGATGAAACTGTACTCCAACAAAAAATGGATGGTCTTCTTGTGGCAATTCAGCAATCTCCATCAACATGCCGTCAGGAGAGGTACCGGAAAAGACTAAACCTTTATCGGTCAATCGATTGATATACTCAGGATTAACTTCATAACGATGACGATGTCTCTCCACTATCGATTGTGCTTTGTATGCCTTAGCGGCCACCGAACCTTTCTTCAGCTTGGCCTCATACTGCCCCAGCCGCATCGTGCCGCCCATATCTCCTTTTGCAATCTTCTCTTTCTGCTCGTCCATTACACCAATTACTAAATGGTCGGCTTTCGGGTCAATCTCTTCGGTACTAGCGTTCTTAATTTTTGCTACGTTCTTGGCGTATTCCAGTACCGCCAACTGCATCCCGTAGCAGATACCAAAGTACGGTATCCGTTTCTTGCGCACATACTCGATCACATTTAATTTCCCCTCAATGCCAGTAGTGCCAAAACCGCCCGGCACCAACACACCGTCATATTGATTCAATTTACGCAGGTTTTTCTTATCAGCAAAATCTTCGGCTGATAGGTAGTCAATTTCTGGGTTTAGCCGCAGTTTATAGGCAGAAAACTTAATCGCTTCGAGAATCGAGATATAGACGTCTGACAAAACAAAATCACCTGAATTGAAGTACTTACCGACCACCGCAATCTTCACCGTGTCGCCTTCGTTCTTGGAGCTTTTAACAAACCGTTTCCAGTTCTTTAGGTCGGCCACCTTTCTAGTAGACAGACCAAGTGTTTTAAGCAAGCCTTCGGAAAGGCCGTCTTTTTCATAGTGTAGTGGAATATCGTAAATACTGTCGACATCTGGAGCAGAGATAACATTTTCTACTTTCACATTACAAAACTTTGCAATTTTTTCTTTACGCTTTTGGTCAACAGAAATTTTACTCCGACATACAATCATGTCAGCAAATACTCCGGCGCTGTTGAGCATACGGACTGCTGTCTGAGTGGGTTTGGTCTTCATCTCTCCGATTGAACCAGGCACTGGTAAATAGCTCACCATCACCACTGCTACATTATCTGGCTCTTCTGTCTTCATCATACGGATTGCCTCAAGGAAAAGTACATTTTGATACTCCCCAACCGTACCTCCCACTTCTACCTGTACAATGTCAGCATCAGCATTTTCTCCGGCTGCTTTAATGCGGCGAATTACTTCAAGAGGGATGTCCGGCACCACCTCTACATTTTTTCCTTTATACTCCAGGTTTCGTTCTTTTCTAATCACCGATTGATAGACGCTACCAGTAGTCATGTAGTTTATGGCCGGGAGATCTTTATTGAGAAAGCGTTCATAGTTACCCATGTCTTGGTCGGTCTCTAAACCGTCTTTCAAAACAAACACCTCACCGTGTTCAGTTGGGTTCATGGTACCAGCATCAACATTAATGTACGGGTCGATTTTCATGGCGGTCACATTATGTCCGCGTGATTCTAGGAGTGTAGCGATTGACGAAGAAGCGACCCCTTTCCCGACTCCACTCATCACTCCCCCAACCACAAAAATATACTTAGTAGTCGACTTCTTTTTAGTCGCTCTTTTGTTGTTTGCTTTTGTTGCCATAAATCAGAGAGTTAAGTTCGTAAATATCGTGCTACTGCAAAAGTACTTGAGATAAGGCCGAGAGCAATTCCAATCCCGACTAGAATACCGAAGATGTCACCGAGGTTTGCCATGTAGTAATCGAATAAATTTAATTCGAAGAATTCCTGTGTGCGTGGACCAAGCCAAACCAAGAGCGGGTAAAAGATTAAGAGAGCCAAACAGCCAGAGATAAAGCCGTACATAATCCCCTGCAACATGAAAGGCCCGCGAATAAACATATTGCCCGCGCCAACTAAACGCATGATAGAAATTTCTTCCCGTGAAGTGTAAATAGCCAATCGAATGGTATTGAAAGTGATAAGTACAGCAGCTAGTAGCAGGATGCCCATAATGATCAAACTAGCGCGTTCGGTTGCATTAATAATACTGGTCAAACGATCGATTGAATCGCGGGTCGTTTCGTCATCGGCATAAGTTACACTGCTGATTATTGGCGATTGCGCCAAATCTCTCTGCTCCTCAATAAACCGCGAGATGTTTTCGTATTGTGATGTCTCTCCAGCCAAAATAGCAATGTTGGCGCCAAGTGGATTTTCATCTAGCTCTTCAAGGGCTTGGAGGGAAATCTCATTATTTTGATTACGCTGTCGATACTCTTCAAGTGCCTGTTCCCGTGAGGTAAATTTGACCGACACAACGTCAGGCAAAGCCTCCACAGCAGTAACCAAACTCTGCACCTCATCATCAGGAGCTTCGGGAACAAAGTAAACGTTAATATCAACCTGAGACTGTAGGTTGACCAGTGAAGTCTCCAAGAGCTGATTCAAAAACATTGTCACACCGATCACAAACAGTGCGATAGTAAGTACAAAAATTGAAGCCAACGATACGTAGGCATTACGCCAAAAACCAACAAACCCTGCTTTAACTACTCTTCTTAATCCAGTTATCATAAATTAATTACAAAACGTACTTACCACTAGCATCATCACGCACTATCCGACCATCATCCATAGTGATGACCCGGCGCTCTATCTCATCAATCACCCCTTTGTTGTGAGTGGTCATGATGACGGTAGTGCCAAGATCGTTAATCTTTCTTAAAATCTGTACTACTTCGTACGTAGCAATCGGATCCAAATTTCCAGTCGGCTCATCTGCGATGATAATATCTGGTTGATTTACAATCGCTCTGGCGATGGCTACCCGCTGCTTCTCACCTCCTGACAGTTCACCCGGGAAATTCCATGCCTTGTCCTCTAGGTCTACCAAAGCCAATGCGTGTGGTACGTTCTCGGCAATCTCAGCGTCGGTACGACCATTTGCTTCCATTGCAAAGGCGACGTTTTCATAAGCAGTCTTGTGTGAGAGTAATTTGAAATCCTGGAAGATAGTTCCGATCTTGCGACGGTAGCTTGGCAACTTTGCCTTGGGAATACGATGCACATCAAGTGACTCGAAAAAAACCTGACCATTTGATGGCTGATCTTCAGCAATAATCATCTTGAGTAGAGTGGTTTTACCAGCCCCTGAGTGTCCAACAATTGATACAAACTCTTTGGGGGCAACTTGAAACGTGACTTCTTGGAGGGCAGCTGAGCGACCGTCGCTATACAGCTTCGAAACGTTATCAAAATAAATCATGATTAACAGTATATCATGAGCTGATTAATTATTATAAATGTCTATAAACGGTTGTATATCACCGTCTAATACTTTATCTACATTTCTCACTTCTAGATCATGACGATGATCTTTCACCATCTGATATGGGTGCAAAACGTACGAACGAATCTGGCTCCCCCATTCAATTTTAAGAGTCTTCTCAACCGCTAGCCCTTGCAGTTCACGTTCGCGCTGCGCTTCATTGAAAGCATATATCTTACCGGCCAACAAATTCATCCCCTTCTCCCGATTTTGCATTTGTGAGCGTTCAGATGAAATATTGACGGAGATATTGGTTGGCTTATGCACAATTCGCACCGCCGTCTCTCGCTTGTTTACATTCTGCCCACCAGCGCCGCCAGAGCGCGCAAAAGAAATATCTAAATCTTCTTCACTCAGCTCCACTGAACTCAGATCTTCGAGCTTCGGCGACACTTCGACCAAGACAAAAGAAGTCTGTCTCTTTCCGTTACTATTAAAAGGTGAGATACGCACCAAACGATGCACCCCGGACTCGTGCATCAGTGTGCCGTAGGCATCCTTCCCTTGGACTTCGAAAGTGATATTGCGGTAACCATTATGGTCGTTGGCATTACTGTCGATTATCACCACATCCCAACTCTTGCTCTCAGCATACTTCTGATACATCTCCACTAGCATACGCGCGAAGTCTTCCGCATCATCACCTCCAGCCCCTGCTACAATCGAAAAAATTGCATCATTGCGATGATACTTGCCTTTGCCATCCGCCAAATCCTTTAACTCTTGCAGTTCTTTGATCAACTCTTGTGCCTTTTGCGGATCATTCCAAAAATCTGGCTGAAGCATGGCTGCCTCAATGGAGGCTATGCGATTTTCTGAAGATTGAAATTCAGTACTCATAGTGATAGTTGAGTATACAAAAATGCCTAGCAAGAAGCTAGGCATTTAGCTGAGCCAACGCGCGGGATTGGTCACGAGTTACTAACTATAATTGTTCGCTACGCTCCAATTCTAGTAAGTACTCTCGACCCCGTCTCGCTTGTTCGCAAACTCACATCGCTGCGACCTTCAATCCCTACCGGAAGCAAAGCAGTTTGCTTCCTGCGTTGCCAGGCAGCAAAATTCCCTAGCGGATGCTAGGGAATTTTGCTGCTGAGCCAACGCGCGGGATTGAACCGCGGACCTCATCCTTACCATGGATGCGCTCTACCGACTGAGCTACGTTGGCAAGTAATAATAAGCAAAACTACCGCTCGGTATTACAAGCCGTGATAGCATAACAAATCGAGAAATCTTTTGCTAGTTACGTTTATCGATACCCACCTTAATAACCACAGCTATCAATGCTCCAGCTAAATTGAAAATCATATCAAGCACGGTATTGTGATAGCCCCCTACTCCAGTATTTGGAATATTTACCGCCGCCAGAAATTCGATGATCTCGTTGATAATACTAAAGCCAGCTCCAGCAAAGATAGCTACCGCTGCTACTAGTAGTGTGTGAGTTTTAACTCCAACCACTTCACGCAACAGGTGATAAAACATCAAACCGACAATACCGTACAAGAACGCGTGTACTACTTGATCAAACTTCAGAATATAAAACTCTCCGCCACCATCAAAAAATGGGAAGATCCGCCATGCATACAATACTCCGTCGGCCGTCATCACACTACCTCCGAGCATATGCAACAGTCCCCAAATAGTCACCCCGAGAATAATTCCATTTGAAAACCGCGACCATTTAAGAGTACCGAATAAAAGAGCTGTCACAACTGCTATCGTGCCCGCATAAGCTAGAAACTCATAATCTGCCGCCTGCAAGTAATACCAACTAAACCCAACCACAACAGCGATATTTACTAGCAGCAACCCTTTTTGAATGCGATTTAATTTCATATTTAAATTATAGCAATAGTTATTGCAAAAATTACGCAAACCAGCTATACTCTTGCCACTCTTTGCGGTCGTAGCTCAGCTGGTTAGAGCATCCGCCTGTCACGCGGAAGGCCGAGGGTTCGAATCCCTTCGACCGCGCAGTAAAAAATCCCGTTAGGGATTTTTTTGTGGTCGATTGAAATTGTGTGCGGGACACACATTTGAGGTACTGAAACTGTAAGTTTCGAATCCCTTCAATCGCACACAAAAGAATACTCTTGAAATTACTATTGACGATACCTGATTTTAAATGTAGTGTTTTTATAGCGGTAGATCTTTCACAAATAACCCAGCATGAGGTTAAACACCATGTCTAAAGATCTGATAAGTCTATGCTTGAACGTTGCCGTAAGTAACCGAGACGTCAACGAAGTATGTTCCGACTTATCTAGATTTTTGCTCTGGTTTAAAGACCAAGCAGAAGTAGATATGGTCGAAATGATTACTTCAATGCGAAATCATTCGCACAACACGTCTCTCATTGCAAAAAATGTAGCAGGCTGGTTGATCTGGTCTGAAGAGGAGGTTGATTCTTTTTCTGACGCATATCTGCAGAATGTAATCCTGAAGGGTATTTTTTTTGAAGAAACACCTGATGGATTTGTCTTAAACCCATGTGGCAGGTCTTTATTTGGTCTAGCGGCATACTTGCACGATATAGCTAAACCAAAGTGGAACAAGATCTATGAGCTTGATCGCCGATTAACCCAGGAGGAAATGATCGAGCAGCAAGCCCACACCACCCTATCCAGCCAAATTATCGAGAATCGTGGCAGCATCTTCATTGATCAAATAAACGGTTTGTCTGTAATTGACTTCAACCCTTTAGTGAGATTTTTGTCTGACTGCGCCCTAGAACATCACGAAAGACTCGACGGGAGCGGATATCCAAGAGGACTCAAAGCTTCAGAGATATCTTTTGCTGGTAAATTCTTTGCCGTAATTGATGTACTTGAAGCTTTGATGGCCTTCCGACCGTACAAAGCTGGAATACCGCTCGAGAGAACGATCCGCATGCTTGAAGCCCAAGCCGCTGCTGGACAACTGGAGAGTAAATACACCTCTCTCATAGCACAATCCCTCGGTGACCCAAATCGCAAGAAGGTACTCATCGGATTCACTCCTGGTGTATAACCGGGACAACTTTCTACAGCCGCTTAACAGCGGCTTTGTCATTTTTATGTGTATTAATTGTATCTACCTTCTCAGCAAATCTTTAAATGAAATTACGAACCACACTCCGTTTAAAACCATAAACGGGTAGCTGGTAAGTAAGTAGGCGTAGTAAATTAATACAGCTGACCCGACAGCATTCACAAGGTCATATGAGAACGAGTCTTTCGACCACTCCCCTGTTTGATTTAAAATAAATGCTACAAGGATAAGAGATGCTCCGATAATTCCGATAATGGTTGTTGCATTCATAAGATTATTATACCAACAGTCAGCAAAAAATCCCCGAAGGGATTTTCTTGTGCTGACGGGAGGAATTGAACCTTACAGGTTCAGTACAGGTTGTCGTTAGTTTTCTCACTTCGTTCAAAACTAACTGGCAACCTTTTCAACTCCCCACGTAAGTGCTCCCAGCACTTACTCCGTCAACAAAAAATCCCCGGAGGGATTTTCTTGTGCTGACGGGAGGAATTGAACCTCCGACCTTAGGTTTATGAGTCCTACGCTCTAACCAACTGAGCTACGTCAGCAAATGAGGAATCAGAATATCAAAGTTAACTTTTATATTCTAGTTCCGAATGCCGCTGAGGCAAGCTTTGCTTACATCAGCAAATGAGGAAAGTTATTTCCTCTGTGTGGCGCTAGAGTACACTATTTTGTCGTTTGCTTCAATACATTTCCTCCAATAGTACCTTTGAAAGATTCTAAAATCTCTTCCGCTCTTTCAATGTCTTCCGGATAAGCTATCGGAATCCACAACCCCTGCTCTACCACCGCAATCGGATATTCTCGAGCATACTCAGCAATCACGTCGGTTAGGTAGTACTCTCCCTTGGTCATCTTTGCGTAAGGGTCAAACTTAAAGATATTATCATCAAGCACCATCACTCCGGTCGACGCTAGGTTTGAAGGCGGATGTTCTGGTTTTTCTATCATTTCTGCTAGGGTACCGTCAGGATGACGCACTACAATACCAAACTTTTCTGGATTATTGGTAGTCAGCGTTAGCATAGAACGAGAGTACGAAGTAGCTCTCGCTATATCTTGAGCACCATGAAGATCATCGGCATACATAAACAAAAAACGTCCTTTACCGATCAAGTGCTCCTTACACAGCCAGAGTGCGTGAGCTGTACCTTTCTGCTCTTCCTGGTGCACGTAAGTTACTTTACGACCATGAAATTCATCGCCACAATGGTCACGAATTTGGTCTTCTAAGTAGCCAGTCACGATAATGAGGCTATCGACAGCGCTCGGAAGCGCTTCAACGATGTGGTCGAGCAAAGATTTGTCAGCTACTTTTACTAGTGGCTTTGGAGTATTTTCTGTTAAAGGTTTTAGGCGACTTCCTTTTCCGGCCGCTAGAATTACACATTGCATATGGCTTGGATTATAGCAAAAGGTCGCGAGCTTTGCTCGCGACCTTTTGTTAACTTGTTGCGGGGTGAAAAAACTTGGGAAGTTTTTGTAAAACCTTTTGAGAAATTTCAATTTCCAAAAGGTGTACTGGTTCTGTAGCAACCGGAATCGAGTCACGAGTTACTAACTATAATAATTCGCTTCGCTCTAATTCTAGTAAGTACTCTCGACCCCGTCTCGCTCGTTCGTAAACTCACACCGCTCCGACCGTTCGATTCCGACGAGAGCCAAGCAGTTGGCTCTCTAGCCTCCGCATTCATAATACAAATAAGACCAGCCGAAGCTGGTCTTATTTGTATTTGTTGCGGGGCCCGGAATCGAACCGGGGTCTGGAGGTTATGAGCCTCCCGAGGTACCTCTCCTCCACCCCGCTGGATATTATTTTTTACTTCTACTCCCTCTTTAGCGAAACCCCGGGAGGTTATGAGTCAGATAATCTTTCCGCTCGGTACCTCTCCTCCACCCCGCTGTTTCTGAGCGAATCAGTAGGTATAGAAAATACACTATTTAGCTCAGATTAGCAACTACATCAATCCAAACTCTTTAAAAACTCTTTGGTAACGACCGATTGTTTCGTCTACCAGTCTCTTAGTGAGAACAAAGTCTGCGCCTTTGTGCGCAATATTATTTCTAACCTTGTGCGCTTCCCAAGCATCGCCGATTGATGCAAGCTGGTTAGCCGATACCGACTTCAACCTCTCACCCAATGAATCCCCCACGAAACCCCTCTCTTTCAGCGTCTCATCTAAAATTATATCAGCTTCAATAATCGCCAATTTCCAATCATTCGGGTTACTCGAAGCTGCGTTTGCCAAAACACTCTTAATACGATTATTTTCTGACCGCTGTCCGTACAACTGCGCCCACAATTCTTCTTGGTCAACTGTCTCTTGAGCCAAGAGTCCCAGATAAAGTGTTCGTCGCATGGAAGCAAAAACGTAAATAACCAAAAAAAAGATTGAAAAGATGGAAGAAATGATCGCAACAGTCAACCACAGACTAGCTAAAAAACTCATAAAACCACTGCCGGTGGTCAAACTAGCAAATGTCTCACTATTTCCAAACAATGAACCCAGATAAGCAAAGATATCAAACCCACCCACCTCAGGTAGTGGACTAGTGGTAGCTACAAGCGAGCTCCCTTCAGTAGAAATTTCAATTGGATCAGGTTCCATAGTTTCTGAAACTGACCTTCTTAGTTTGATCAGCTCCTATTTCTGCTCGTCGTATACTGCTTTACCAACATCAAACAATCGAGCGTCACCACCGTGTGGTCCAATATATTGTACCCCAACCGGCAATTCCTTTCCGTCTCGTTCCACTGTTCCCATCGGGAATGAAATAGCTGGCACACCAGTTAGATTAACTGGTACAGTAAAGATATCTTGTTTGTAGATAGATAACGGATCTTCATTCTCCCCAATCTTAAAGGCCGGAGTTGGAGCGGTTGGAGTAATGATAAAATCGACTCCAGCAAACACTTCTGCCAGTTCCTCTCGCATTTTCTTACGAGCCAGCTCTGCTTTACCATAATAGGCATCATAGTAGCCCGACGACAACACGTGGGTACCGAGCAAGATTCTACGCTTCACCTCAGGACCAAATCCTTCAGCTCTAGACTGCTCGTACACATCCAGCAAATCATCACCCTCAGCTGACAAGCCGTAACGGATTCCATCATAACGAGCCAGATTAGAAGACACTTCAGCTGGCATTACAATGTAATAGGCGGCTAAGCCTTTTTCAAACAAAGGTAACTCTACTTCTACCACCTCGTGTCCGGCCGCTTTTAGACTTTCGACGTGTGCATTAAATGCACTCAAGACATCTTCGTCGACACCCTCTTTTAGAAAATCTTTTGGCACCCCAAAAGTATATTTATCTTTGGTCTCTAGCTTTGGATAAGTATCATCCGCAATTGTGGTCCCATCCATCTTATCCAGTCCAGACATAATATTGTGAACCATCTCTGCATCAGCCACGGTATTTGTGAGTGGACCAGCCTGATCCAGTGAAGAACCCATTGCCATCAGACCATAACGAGACACTGCCCCGTAGGTCGGCTTATATCCCACTACTCCACAGTAGCTAGCTGGTTGCCGCACCGAGCCTCCTGTATCAGTACCAATAGCTACCGGCACTGAACCCATGGCCACAGCTGCTGCAGACCCACCAGACGAACCACCAGGCACTCGCTCTGGATCAACCGGATTTTTAGTAATACCGAAGGCAGAATTCTCGGTTGAACCTCCCATCGCAAACTCATCTAAGTTGGTTGAACCGACAAAAATAGCACCTTCCGCGCGCAGCTTTTCAATAATAGTTGCGTCATAGACAGCGGTATAATTTTCAAGAATCTTTGATGCTCCGGTCGCTTTTTTGCCCTTGATCAAAATATTATTTTTGACAGCCACCGGCACACCCAATAAGCTCGGTGTATCAGCCCCTTTTTCTTTATATAGAGCATCCGCTTCTTTGGCGGCTTCGACGGCATCATCGTAAATATGCAAGTACGCATTTATTTCTGGATTGAGCTTCTTGATGTTGTCGAGCGCTTCTGCCACCACACCAGACGGTGTTAGTTCACCAGCAATATACTTTTCTCTCAGTTCTTTAACAGTATGCATGATTATTCAGCTTTAAGAATTTTCTTCACTTTCATAAATCGACCATCTGTGTCTGGCATTTCATTGAGGACATCTTGAGTATACTCATCAGCTTCATTAGTCACCTCATCAGCCCGAAACACATTAAATCTCGGACCAACCTGCGGCTGACTATCGATATCGTCGGAAGCAATCTCGCTCACCTCACTAACGTAAGACACAATACTAGAGAGATCTCCAACCAAACCCTCCTTTTCTTCTTCTGTTAATTTTATTCTGGCTAGAGAGGCCAGATGCTCAATATCTTCCTTTTTCATGGTGCTTAGCATACCACTCTAATTAATATCACGCCACGAGCGCTTTAAACTCTGCTTCAGACAGTATCGGCACTCCGAGCCGCTCGGCTTCTGCCGCTTTGCTACCAGGATTATCGCCCACTACCACAAAAGTAGTTTTCCTAGACACACTTGATGAAATAGACCCACCAGACTTTCTAATAAGATCTTTAGCTTCATCACGTGTCAGACTAGATAAGGTACCAGTCAAAACAAAAGTATTTCCTTTTTGGGACCCAACATTTCTATTTAGTGCAGGATTTTGGATTTCTAAGTGAGGCAACAGTTCTGCCAGACTGGACCTATTATTTTTATCTTTAAACCAATCTACTAAAGACTCAGCGACCGTTTCCCCCACCCCATGAATGGCCGCCACTTCAGCCTCAGTAGCTTTCGCTATCGACTCCAGTGAACCAAAAGTATCGGCGATCAAGCGAGCTGTCTCTTCCCCAATGTTTTCAATCGACAAGCCAATTAGCAACCGATATAGCTGTACTTGACGAGCTTTATCGATCGCCAATATCACATTGCTAGCAGCTTTTTCCTTAAAGCTCGGCAAGTCTTTAAGGTCGCCTTCCGTTAAGGTGAACAGATCAGCGTAGTGCGAAATAAGATTATGATCGAGTAGCAAATCAATAATTCTCGGACCTACTCCATCAATATTAAGCGCCCCCTTAGATACAAAATAATAGAGTCGCTGTCGGTGCAAAGTACCAGAATCCTTAGATACGCAGCGATAAGCTGCCTCCCCTGGCACGCGCTCAATTGATCCGTCACCACCACAGTCAGCGACTGTTTTGGGGAATTTGTATGGTTTTGTACTAGCTGGCCGCAAACTCATAACCACCGATAAGATTTCTGGGATAATGTCACCTGCTTTACGTAAAATAATAGTGTCCCCAACCCGTACATCCAACCTTTTAATATTGTCTTCATTGTGCAGCGTAGCTCTAGAGACTGTCGAACCATCAATCAACACTGGGCGCAAATGAGCCACCGGCGTAATCACTCCCGTACGACCAACCTGAAGTTGTATGTCCTCAACCACTGTAGTAGCTTCTTCAGCTGGAAACTTATATGCCATTCCGAAGCGTGGTGCCTTGGCGGTATAACCCAGCAACTTCTGCAGAGAGATATCGTTCACCTTCATCACCACCCCATCAATACCGTACTCCTGCTTATCCCTTTTTTCGGTCCACGTCTCGTAGTATTCTTGCACCTCATTAATAGACTGGCACAGTTTTGAGTACGAGTTGGTAGGCATGCCTAATTCTTGCAAAAGCTTTAGCTCGTCGTGCTGAGTCAGCGGCTCGGACATATCTGCCGGTAATTTGTCTAACAGATCAATATCATAAACGGTCAATGACAAATTGCGCGAGGCCGCTACTGCACCATCTAGTTGCCGCAAAGAGCCAGCCGCGGCATTTCTCGGGTTGGCAAATAGCGGTTCATCATTTTTTTCACGCTCTTTGTTTATGCGCTTAAATTCCTGCAGAGACAACCAAACCTCCCCCACGCAAATGAGATCAATCGGCACCGGTAACTTAGGTGGTAGAGTCTTAATCGTCCGACCGGTATGAGTGACATTCTCTCCCACTACACCATCACCCCTGGTCGAAGTACGCACTAGTTCACCTTGTTCGTATTCGATTACCAGCTTCAAGCCATCGATCTTATGCTCTGCCACATACTGAATCTCGTCCACATGACGATCGGCCTCTTGCACTAGTTTTTTTAGTCGCTTATCCCAATCCAGCAGTTCCTCCTTGGTAAACACATTATCAAATGACCACTGTCTAACTCGGTGCTTCACTTTTGAAAAAGCGTCACTGGTCTGCCCCCCTACCGTATCGGCTGTAGTCACCACCCCCTCTACCTGCTGCTCTAAGTCGCGTAACTCTACCAATAAAGCATCATAAGCCTCATCGCTGATCTCTGGACTATCTTCATCATGATATTTCTGACGGTGATACAACACTGTCTCGCGCAACTGTTGCAGGCGCTTCTGTACGGCATTTTCTGACATGCTTAGAATTGTAACAATACTTCTCGTTCTACGGTACCGAAACGACCGACTGTACTACACTGCTGGTTATAGCCTTTTACCGATAATACGGTACATCGAGAACCCGCTGTACAGACAAAATCAGTACCAATACCAGACGGATAACCCGGCATTCGATCATCCATATGAGTCACGGTTACACCCGCTCCGCCAATGTCAGCAACCGCGAAAACTTTATGGATCTTGGTACACCGTGAATCATCATCACCCCAAGTAAATTCATAACGATAATCATAGGCTGCTCCATCTCCGTGGTAAATCGAATTCAACGAACTCGGCAAGCCAGGATTTAGTGCATCCGCTCCACCTGAAATAGCAACATCTATAGCCGGCGTCACCTCAAAGCAAGTCACACTATTGATTGTCCCTCCAGTAGCCATAGTGTCGGCTGCCCGACGTCGCCAGTAACGCGCACACTCGACCCCTGCATTAGCGGCATGAAAGGCCACTTCAGAATCACCAGCGTTGGTAGACAATCTCACCTGCTTAATAGACAGGTCCAAAATCACAATCCCGACAGACAACACCACACCCACCACCACTAAGGTCATGAGTAAGGCAAAGCCAGATTGTGAGTGATTATTAATTACCATAAACATTATGTAAAAAAGTTTCTACCGACACTTGCTGCTCTTCCGCCAAATTACCTGACCGCCAAGTCACCGTAGATACAACCTGAACCTGATCATTACTACCTGACCGCGTCAGAGTGATTGCTCGGGTGTATAAAGTAGACTCATTGCCTCCCAGGGAAGAGTGAGTAAAACGCGCTCTAGTACTAGAATCGTCTAGATAAAGTCGGCAGTTCGCTGCTGAGGCACACGACACGACATTAATGGACGCATCTGCATCTGTATTGAGATGAATACCGCAACCATCGGCGTTGTAGCAAGTAGAGACTGGACTACCTGGTATAACGCCAGAGAATATTTCCCAGTTACCTTGGGGTGCTGAGCCAGTATTAAAAGCCTCAAGTATTAAATCGTCTCGCACCTTCTGCACGAGCTCCGCTCCCTCCTGTGCCAAGAAAAAGGCAGTCACTTTTTCACTAGCAAAACTGGTACTGCGTGCCGTCGATGTACTGATAGTCATTGGACCAACAATCACCACCAACAAAATCGTGATCGCCACCAGAGTCTCGACTAAACTAAAACCAGATTGTGTTGATGTGTAGTATTTCATAAATCAGCGGATCGTTGCGTTACGGTGGTTTGCACATGATATGTCTCACCCGACTCCGATGTACGGTCTCTGGCCTCCAATACAATTGTAACAGTTGGCTGCTTGTCTGCGCCGGCCCCGCCGTCTACCAATCTAGTACTACCAGTGACAAAAAATTCAGCGTGTACCACTTCCAAACCTGAGGAAGTAATTTGCTCGGCTGCCTGACCGCTAATCCGGCGATACATAATTCCTGACGTTAAATCAACAAAGTAAGCAATCCTAGTATTGGCGACTTCAGTAATACTCTGCCCCGACTCGACAAAAGACATACCGTGATAACGTCTTGGGGAAGAGTCATTATTTCCATCCACGCAATCCTGAGTTGGTGAAAAATCCAAATCTTCTCCATCTTCAAAAATACGTTGGCCCGCACCACCTCCATCAATATCATCATCTGAAAGACAGTAGTAATTGGTGCCGGTTCGAATCTCACGCGTCATACTGTCTAAAGCAAACGACAAGTTAGTCATGACTGTTTGTTCGTCCTGCAGTCTTTGATTGGTACCGATAAGCATCAGTAGTGCTCCCACCGCAATAGTGATCACAGTGGAAAATACCGCCAAAGATACGATCATTTCGATTAGAGTAAATCCTTTTTGTGTTGAGTGGTAATTTTTCATATTTATATAACTCCGATCTGGCCAGTAGCCGTTACTTCAATAGTACGCACATCACCCGTATCGATCTCTTGCAGATCAATCTGCACTGCACTACCAGTCAATTCGTTTCCTGGACTATCAAAAAACTTGGCGTCAAAGTTAGGGCGCTCAAACACAATCGACAACTCGTCTGGAGTTGCCGTCGTGCCACCGACCTCTCTAATATCAGACACCACGAAGCGAGGGTTAATCACTCCTTGTATATCAAACTGTTCACCAACCCCGTCGTAATAATTATCTCCGTCGCTATCTTTAAAGACCGCAAAACGCTGATTGTTGGTCGTCTCATCAAAGTGCACTCCTAAAACCGAGCGAAAATCGTTGGAACCGTCACTACTGGCACTCACCGCATTTAGCTGCACCTCACGTATTCGAAGAGCGATATCGTAGGCTTCACTACGTAATAGCACAGAACTATTGAAGGAACTTTGACCTGTTACCACAATACTGACCACCAAAATCATGATGCTGATACTCACCATCAACTCAATCAAGCCAAAGCCAGATTGTTTGGTCGGATTAGCTCTATTAGAAACGGAAAATTTCCAAAACATCAAAGTGTGTAAAAAGAATTATGAGGCAGCTCAGGACCAAAAAAGGAGCGAACGGCACCTCACTCTTCATTGTAAGGGCTCGACCTTCTAAATGTAAGCGATATTTTCCCCTGCTCCATCTAGTATAGGCAATGATAAGTAAACTGATGGCCGCTCCAATCCAGAAAGACAACACTACAAAAGAGAAAACTGCCGCCGGCCCTACCAGCAGACCAAGCGGAAACGCTAACTTCACATCCCCAAAACCAATCCATTTTCCCTTGGAGAAAAACCATAAGCCGAAGAAAAATAAAACCCCCAGTAAAGGCGTAAGCACCGTAAGAGCAATGTACTGCCAGTCAGCTACATAATAAAAATACTTATACCCCAGCATCACACCAGCCAAAACCACCAATGCAGCCGTCAGTGCGTCTGGTATCACAAAGTGATTAAGATCATAGACAGTGATCACCACCAAAATAGACAAGACAACCCACCACAACAGAACTAGCAGTAGATCAGTAGTAAGAAGTAGGGTCAACATAAATAATAAGCCTGTCACCAGCTCAACCCAGAAGTACCGCGTGGTAATCAGACAACTACAGTGCCGACAACGTCCACGTAGAATTAAAAATGACAATAGCGGAAACAGGTCATACCACTTGAGTCTACCTCCGCACGACAAACAGTGTGAGTGCCCAGACAGCGATTTGCCGGTATGAAACCGGTAAATATAGACATTGAGAAAACTACCGATAATGACCCCAAAGCCAAACGCAATAACGCCCATGATCGGGCCAAGCGGTAAAAACTGATCGAGCAAAATCATATACTACGGACACACAAACACTCCTCCTCCCAACTCGGCCCCAATCTCTTTTCTTTGCCCGGTACTGTCTATACACCAGTGCACCGCCTGAACTGGAGCCGACATCGCATATTCAGAAGTAGTACTGTTGCATACCAACGTACTAGAAGCTAAAGAATTGATCGAATCAATAATACCAGCGATCACCGTCGAGGTAGCAAAGCCGTTAGAGCCACACACGGCATCGTAGGTACCAGTGGTCACACTCTCTATCTCGGCTCGCTTGGAGATAGCATCCATCTCCGAAATAATTTTTGCCCCAATACCCTCGTTACGAGCGTCCCCTAAGGCACCCAATATCACTGCGGCCAAGATGCCGATAATAGTAATTACGGTCAATAGCTCAATAATAGTAAATCCTTTTTGTCGCTTCATGTCTCCATTATTATAACGCGACAATACTATTCTCATAATTACTAATAAACAAAAAAAGCGCCCAAGGCGCTTTTTTGTCAACTAAAAGTGATACTTTAGTTACACGTTACATCTTCAGCTGCTGCTGTAGCATCAATTGATCCAGGAGTTGTCGTTCCCGCAAAACCAGTTGAGTCAACACACCACATCTGCACACTTGCATCTGGCGCAGGGATGTTCAATGGAGCTTCAATACCATAACCTGCAGCAGTGTTAGCACAAGTCACTTCTGTAGCAGTTCCAACATCATCATCTTCGATGGCTGTTGTTTCAGCTCGGTTGTCAACTGCCGCCTGCATCAAATCTTGAATTGGCTGACTAGCACATACACCTGCGTAAGTAAATCCATCTTGGTTATACACGAGCTCAGCTTGTGAACGAGCGTTTCCAATTGATTGCTTGATTGAAGCGTCTTGACCACCGTCTCGCGCGTCGTTAAGAGATGCGAGTACCACTGCCGCCAAAATACCGATAATAGCGATTACTACGAGAAGTTCGATTAGTGTGAAACCTCGTTGTAGAGTCTTTTTCATATTTGATTAAATATTATTTCGTTAATACTCATTTCAGATATCAGCTGTGTATCTGAAATGAGCAGCTCTTGTTGTACAAGGCTGACTTTATTATACGGTGATACCACTATTTACGTATGTTTAGTTGGGGACAACGACTCAACCTAGAACGAACTTGAGAGGTTGTAGATCGGCATCAATACTGAGGCGAGTAACACCCCTACCCCAAGACCCAGCACCACAATCATGGCAGGTTCGATAAGGCCAATCATGGTGTCGACCGCGTTATTAACTTCGCGCCGGTAAAAGTTGGATAGTGTAGTGAGGATTTTTCCTAGACTACCGGTCTCCTCTCCCACCTTGGCCATTTGTGCTAGCACTCCAGGAATTTCTGGATATTCAGAAATGGCGTCAGCAAAAGATCTTCCACCCTTCACTTCAGTCAGAGCCTCTTCAATAATTTCCTTAAAGACTACATTGTCTACCACGTCGGCTGTCACCTCTAGAGCTTGGACAATTGAAATACCGCTCCCCAGCATGGTAGCCATGTTGTCACAGATCCGGGTCAGGAGTAGCTTACGCTTGAGGTCGCCCAAATACGGTACCGAAATCATAAACTCATCAATCGTTCGCTTACCAAGATCGGTCTTTGAGAAGTGCCAGTAGCCAAAGCCAGCCCCCGCCACCAATATAATAAGGAGCGCCATGTAGTTCACTAGAAAATCAGAAATTCCAATGACGACCTTGGTGTAGATCGGTAGTTCTTGTCCGGAATCAATCAGAATATTGGCAATATTAGGAATTACCAAGGTGAGCATCATAATCATTACCCCAATGAAAATAGCGATCACAAACGCCGGGTAAATGAGAGCGTTCCTTGCCTTCGAAATCACTTCATACTGACGGTCGAGATAGTCGGCCAAGTAGTCAAAAGATTTTTCTAGCGAACCAGACTCCTCACCAGACTTCACTAGGTTTACGTAAAATGAAGAAAAGATAGCCGGGTGAGCAGACAGGGCTTTTGAGATTGAGCTACCACCCTGCAGGTCTTCGACAATTTGATTCATTACACTCTTGAGCTGATCATTTTCCACCTCAGCCGATAGTAGACTGAAGATTCTTAGTGGTGACACTTGAGCCTGAAAAAGAGTAGCAATCTGACGTGACAAAATAACCAACTCTTTATTGGATACAGATTGAAACATCGTGAACTGAATATTCAGCAGATTGGAAAAGCCGCCCTCGGCCCCAACCTCGTCAATCGACACTATAGTGTATCCCCTTCTTTGGACTGCGGTGATTGCCGCATCTACAGAACCAGCCTCAACCGTACCTTCGCGTTGAATTTTATTGGCGTCGACAGCTTTGTAGTTAAAGAGCATAGTTTAATTTTAAATAATTCTTTCCAGTCCTTTTGGATTTACTGAATAAGTAAAAGCATTCTCTACCGTAATGTCACCATTTTGTACCAGTCGTGCAAGCGAGCGGTTCATGTCGATCATACCCTGCTCCAGACCAGTCTCGATCACGGACGGGATCTCATGAATACGATTGTCTCTAATTAGATTTGAAACCGCACTGTTGTTAATTAACAGCTCGTACGCTGGCACGAGACCTCCGGCAATGTGCGGGATCAAACGCTGAGAGAAAATGGCAATCAGAGAGCCGGCCAACTGTACCCGCACCTGGTCTTGTTGATCACCTGGGAATGAGTCTACGATACGGTTGATGGTTTGAGCAGCGTCGTTGGTATGCAGTGTCGAATATACTAAGTGCCCCGTCTCAGCCGCAGTCACGGCCGAAGAAATAGTTTCGGTATTTCTCATCTCTCCTACCAATATCACATCAACGTCCTGACGAAGGGCAGCAGTCAGGGCTGTTTCAAAATCTTTAGTGTCAATTCCCACCTCTCGTTGATCGATCAGTGATTTTTCTTCCTCGTACACGTACTCAATCGGGTCTTCTATAGTCACAATATGTTCGGCTCGAGTCTTATTGATCGTATTGATCATAGCCGCTAGGGTCGTCGACTTTCCTTGTCCGACTGGACCTACACACAGGAAGAAACCTTGAGTGCGCTTGGTAAAACTTTCCAAGATAGGCGGCAGATTTAGGTCATCGTAAGTCCTGATAACGTTTGGGATGAGGCGGAGTGCAATACCCATCTTCCCTCTTTGGTGAAAGGCGTTACCTCGAAAGCGCACTCCTTCGGCATTTTCGTATGAGAAATCTACTTCGGTATAATCACCGAATCGTTTCATCTGATCTTCCCGCATCAACACTTTTGCAAAAGAATTGACATCATTGTCAGTCAGGATCGGTTTTTTGATCAGCGGAATCAGCGTACCCGACACGCGAATCAGCGGATGTGCACCTACTGAGAGATGCAAGTCTGAAGCCTTTTCCTTGATGATCATGTCGATCAATGATCCTAGTTCTTTTTTGTAGTCAACTGCCATAATATTATTTACAAAGATCTTCTACTTTTGTCACCACATCACTAGGGATCGATTCGGCTTTGATGATGTAGCCAATCGCCCCCGCCTGGGTAGCCTTATTAATGTCTTCCTGTTGTCCTTGGTTTGATAAAACAATAAATTTTGCTTTGGAATTCGGAAACTTAACCTTGATCTCCTGAATCATCTCGACGCCAGTCATTGACGGCATGATCATATCGAGCACTATTGCATCAAAATCATCTTCTGTTTCCAAAGACCGAAAAGCCGAAGCGGCGCTTTCGGCCGTCTCCACTTCGTGACCGCTACCCTTAAACTTTAAGGCATACATATCACGCAAAAACGCATCATCGTCAACTAGTAGTACTTTCATCACTTTCCATTATAGCCTCTGATATTTCTATCTCTTGGAGGTTATCGACATCGACTGATTCATACTCTGCTTCATCAATTGAATCTAAGCCGATCTTGGTACTAAAGACATTCATTTCTTCATACGGAATCTCGTGCTGTAAAGCTTTAATCATGGCATCTTCTTGCATGGTCACAAAACCATTCTTACGAGCTGACTGAAAGAATTCTTCTTCGGAAGCTCCCTTCAAGATTAGCTCTTGCATCTCTTCGTTAACCTCCAACACCTCAGTCACAGCCGTTCGTCCACTATACCCAGTCGGACAGGTGGCTGTTACTTCAGGACGCAAGATGGTTCGGCTCTCAGGAATGCGGTCATGAAACTTTTGTGGCAAGGTCTTAAATGCAGCATCAATCCGCGCTTGAGTTGCCCCATCAACATCCTCTTCTTTTCCGGTACCATCACATAAAGTCTTGGCCAACCTTTGCGCAATCGCCATTTTTAGAGTCGGTGCAATTAGGTATGGATCAACTCCCATATCAACCAAACGCGGAATCACTCCAATAGCGTTATTGGTGTGGATGGTAGACAGTACCAGGTGACCAGTAAGCGCCGCTTGGATTGCCAACTGGGCAGTTTCTTTGTCTCTGATCTCACCCACCATTATGATGTCGGGGTCTTGCCGGAGAGCCGCCCGCAAGCCCTTCGAGAAAGTATAACCAATCTCTGGCCGTACCTGCGACTGACTGACGCCAGTCATGTTGTATTCGACCGGATCTTCTAGAGACATCACGTTTTTTGTCAGGGTGTCCACTTCTTGAATCATCCCACGTAAAGTTGTCGACTTACCTGATCCGGTAGGACCAGAAATTAAGATAATACCGTAAGGTTCTTGCACGATCCGTTTAATGACGTCCATATTAGCACTGGAAATTCCACTCTGCTCCAACGTCAACACCCCTTTACTAGTATCCAAAATACGCATCACCACCTTCTCGCCGTGATTGGTCGGCAAAACTGAGACACGAAAATCAATCTTATGATTGTCAAACGAAGCTGAAAAACGACCATCCTGCGGCTTTCTTCTTTCATCTAGTCGCATTGACGACAGAATCTTTACTCGCGCCACCACTGCCATATGGACATTCTTGGGCAATTCAAGACTCTTGGCCAAAGAGCCGTCGACTCGAAAGCGCACATTTACTATCTTTGGATTAGGTTCAATATGAATATCTGATGCCTTACCATCTACTGCGTAACGCAAAATAGTGGCTACGATTTTTGTTACTGGCGCATCTTCCTCAATGTGATCCAGGGCTTCTTTGGAGTTTTCTGATGACTCTTCGAGACTGGCAGCAATTTCTGCGTCTAGTTCTGTTTCTAATGTTTCGAGCGCCTGACCAACATCACCTTCAAGGTTGGAATAAAACTCCTGCACCTTCTCAATATCTCGATCCAGCATGTACACCAACTTGTACGGCAAATTGTGCTTAGTGCTGATGAAGTTTAGCGCTTCCCGCATTTGCAGATTGTCTGGATTGTTAACTCCAATGATCAACACTTCGTCGTCTACCTTAAGCGGCATCATGCGGTAGTGAGTTGCGGAATCTTCAGAGATGTAATCGAGCAGTTCTTGCGAGACACTAAAGCCAGCCGGAATTTCGAAAGCAGGAACTTGATAAAACTCGGCCATGAAACTCCGCAAATCATCGGCCGGGAAACCAGCATCAAGCAAAGCCACTTCAAGCGAGACGCCTTCATGCGCCATTTGTTGTTCGACTTTAGCCAACAAAGAATCGTCGACCTTACCGCTCTCTTTTAATGCTTGCAGTGGATCCATAATCCTTAAAAATTATTACCAACGTCTGAAAAAGGATTATCACGCCCCTTTTCCACCTCTTCAATTGGAGTAGTGAAACTTCTTAGGTTGTTGAAATTATCATTACTTAAGACCGCAAAATCTAATTCTATTCCATCAAGCGCCTGTCGTTTTTGAATAAACGCGTTGGCTTTATTAAGATCATCCTGAATTTGCACCTCGTTATTCATCGAATTAGACTGGGCAGATTGGTACTGCACAAATAAATAGTAAGCACCAATAACTATGGTTATTAGACCAAGGACAGTTATTAAGTTTTTTGCTGTTTCACCCATACTATTTTAATTACTGTTTTTATCTGCTCCGCCAAATGCGTAAGTTACAACCGTCACATTTGCCGCCAAGAAGCCGCCTTCTAATTCGGTCATACTTAAGCCATGCACCTCAAGCGGATAATCATTGGCGTCCATTAAAGCAAAAAGGTTTTTAATTTGGGAATAAGTCCCTTCGACCCTCAACTCAAATTTTTGAGAGGTAAGCTGATCATCCGTTTGTCCATTGTTCGTAGACCTGTCCTGGCCACTGTCAGGATTAGATGTAGCATCTAAGAACACTACCCCCGCCTCATTAGAGATTAGTAGCATGTCTCTGATGACTGAAATAGTGTCGATTTCTTCAGGCATATATTTTAGCAGCTTTGCCTGATCTGCTAGCGAAACCGTACCAATCTGATCCTGCAATCGGCCCAACTGGGCTGTCACCTCTGAGACTTTTTCTCTTTGCTCTTTGTAAACAGCAATGTCGTCCTGAGTTTCACCAATATTTTGAAAGGTTGGCTGGATATAGGTTGCTATGATGGCAAAGGCCAGTATGACCATGGCGATTTGTGTAAATAAACCATTTGGAATCATACGCTGTTTTCGTTAGCTTCTAATTCTGACTCTGCATCACTCTCAACTTCCACTTCAGTAGTGGTCGCTGTATCCTCGACTTCTGCTAACACGTCTGTAATAATTGGTCGCATCTCACTCAAAGGCACGCTTAACACAGTCTTAAATCGAACCGACGCCTGATCTTCAGCGGGTGCAAAAGTACTAACCACTGAAGGACCGTTAACGTTATTAGCCTGCAGATCTTCAATCTCTACCCCGTCAATTTTCTGCATTTCTACCAGTTCCACAATCTCATCACGCTGGAAGATAGTTGAATCATATGAGTCGGTCTCCACATTTGCTTCAATAGTAAACCGGTCGTCTCCTTCTCGAGCCAGATCTAAGCTAACCACTTTCACCGTTCGTACAGTCTGCTCTTCGAATAGATTCAGAACAGAAACCATTGAGGCAGCGTTATTTAGGCGATCGGACACCATTTGCAAACGAGTATCAAACACTTCCACTTCCACTATGTCAGTATCAAAGTCGGTAAAACCAGCTACTTCATCGCGCAGTAATTTCACTTCATTATTTAGTAGCGAAACATTGTAGTCATTGTAAAAATATAGCGCGCCCGTCGCGAGCAGCGTTGCAAACAAAAGAATGTAAGCAAATAGCGTAAAAACGTAAATCCGACGTGTACCAGCACCTGGTCTACGCTTCCTCGGACCTTTTTTAGGAATAAATGAACTGTTTGAGTTCGAAAGATCAGCCATGGCTTAATTATACCGGTCAGTATGTTCAATTATATGTATAGCTGTGGACACTTATTCAAAGGCTCGCAAAGCAGCTCCAACCGCAACGGTGAACGATGGCCCAATCGAACGCATTGTGTCTTCCATAAAAGCTGGGTAAGCGACCTTCGAAAAAGGATCAGCTGCCACCACCTCTCTATCGAGAACCGAGCGTAGATGACCAGCGATACCCGGGAACAAGGCTCCTCCACCTGCCAAATAGACGGTACTCACCTTCACGCCAGTTCGGTTTTCATATTCGGTCAGTACTTGATTAAACTCCCTAAAGGCTCGATCGTAACTGTGATCATGGGCTTTTTTCATGGTCGCAAACCGATCGTCATTTTTATCTGCCGAACATTTCATTGCTTCGGCTTCAGCAAAACTTAGGTGTAATTCCTCTGCGATATTCTCAGTAGCAATCATCCCCCCGGCGCGGATTCTATACATCCGCATAAGCAATCCCTTACGCGAGATGTATAGCTTCGAAGACACCGCTCCGATATCGACAATAGCCACATTCTCCTCATCATCTGAGTGCACACTGCGGATAGTGCTGAAACATTCTATTTCGGTTGGCGGCTTATTCATGCCAGCAAACTGCATTAACACATTGAAGCGCTCGAGAGCGGCGTTTTGAATCGAGGCAATTAATATATTTCTTTTATCACTTACCTCTTCTTCTGTATTAGACTCAACTTCTGCCCAGTCCAAAGTAACTTCGCTGAGAGAAGCCGGGATTACTTTTCTGGCTTCCACTCGGACCAAGGATGACAAATCGGCGTCTTCGTCAGCATTGATGGTAACGTTGGTGACAAAACTAGAAGATAACGGCATCGAAAAAACGGCATTTCGAGCAGACACAGACGACTCCCTGATCACATCTACCAAAGCTTCTTGTTCTTGCTTGGTTTCGAGCGACACTGATTCACCAATGGCCTTACCAGCATATGGACCAAGCTGCACCTCGCCATAAGTAGCAATGGTAATAACCCCCTTCTTTTCCTGTAGCTCCACCACCTTCATCGATGATGAACCAATATCAATACCCACTACACCAGAGGGTGTACCGCCATTTTTGACAGATGAAATAATAGTGTCTAAAAAACTCATGTATTACTAATATCTTAGCATGTGGCAAAGTGCTAATATGTCGCAATGAAGCAGTTACTCACAACACTACTCAATATTATATTTCCACCGCGACCAAGCGAGCGATTGATACAAAATATTGATGTAAATGATTTAGATAAACTTTTCTGCATTCAAACTCGCGACCATATCACCCACCTCGCGCCATACTCTCACCCCTCCACGCAGGCTCTCATTACCGAAAATAAGTTCCACAACAACACTCTAGCCAGCCAGCACTTGCAGTATTTATTAAAAAAATGGTCAGATCAGCAAGCTCAACGTATTTTATTTGTACCCATCCCGCTGGGCAAAGAAAGAAAAAGACAACGAGGATACAATCAAGTTGAACGAATAATCGGCAACCTTGCTTCATACCAACTACTCACCAAGCTGCGTGACACTGTTCCACAAACCACTCTAGCCAGAAGTGACAGGTTAAATAATTTAACTGGAGTTTTTTCATACAACAACTTAGGCGTCAATCTTAACGAATACGACACCGTCGTGATTGTGGATGATGTTTCGACTACTGGCACCACCCTAAAAGAGGCGCGAGCTACGCTCGCGCCTCATCTTCCCACCAACACTACACTAATCTGTTTAGCCATCGCTCACTAGACGCGAAAGGGGCGCGCATTATAAATGCGCGCCCCGCTAACCTTAAGGAATCTTTTGTCCGAAGACTACTCGATTGCTACCAGTTCTTTTGGCCTCATACATTGCGTCATCAGCGTATTTGATCATGGCTTTCGCCAAATCAGGATGATCCACCTGTGTGTGGGTAAGACCGATACTCACCGCCACAGACCGATCCATAAACCCAAACTTCAGTGCTTCCACTGCAGTCCGGATTTGCTCAGACACCATATTCAGACCATCGATACTGGTGCGCGGAAACAGAATCAAAAATTCGTCACCGCCCCAGCGGACAACCAAGTCGGTAGACCGCACCTTCTCAGTAAGCAGTGTGGCAATTGCCACCAAGACCTTATCTCCATGCAGATGACCGTAGTTGTCATTGATGGATTTGAATTTATCGACATCGACAAAGGCGAGGCCGAGACCGGTGTTCTGAGACGAAATTCGCTCAGACGGCAGAACCCGATCCTTCGGACGGTGCCGCTCAAACTCGAGCTCAAAGAACTCACGAGTTCTGAGGCCGGTCAGCCGATCGGTATGAACGAGTTTACGAAGTTCTTCGTTCTCTCGCTGCAGCTTGACCATTTCTGCTGTTTTTTGCGCTAGTATTGCAGCGCTGATGATATTTGCCTGCTTGAGTCGTTGTACTTCATCAAGCAAGTTAACCATCTGTGAAGGGTTAGTCTGTTGAACTATGCCCATGGCTATGCTCCTCTACGAATGTACATTGTTTGCTGCTTATATTATGCGCAACATTATTGAATTTCGTCAATGATAGTTATCCTCTTTCTGTATATTTGGGAAAAATGAAAGCAAAGGGTCGGAAAGCTTCGCTTTCCGACCCTGCCTTGTTACGTAGCATGCTACGTAACATGCTACGTAACAACATCTCTCTAAACTGCGGGCGGTCTCGAGTTGACCTAATTTTTAATGACCTTGTGGTGAGAACCGTGTAATGCCAAGCCATGCTTGGCTGATTAGCTACTTTTCAGGTTGGGGTTCGATAGTATCTCAAACGAATTATTAGTGTTAATATTTTTTACCAAATCTATTCGTGCGTACATCAAGTCTTCGTATTCTCTCTTACCAGTAGCAGACCATTTCATAGCAGCCCACACAGCATCATTTGTCCCGACTATTTTTTCATTCGCATTCATGTCAACAACTAAGGATTCTTTGCTTCGCTTAAAATAGTGAGCGCACCTTTCTATAAGAAAATCTATCTGTTTTGAAGCAAAGCTTCCGTGAATTTTTATATATGAAAGTCCAAACGAATTTGATATGCAAGCGTGCTCAAAATCATAAAAATTCATCTTCCCACTGGAATCTATAATTAGTTTTGACTGAATGTCACCCCAAGTGAAACCTAATTCATTTTCATTCTCACTTTCTAGGTATTTCAAATTTTCCCTTAAGGTCTTCTCAATCCAATTAACTACTTCTTTTGGTAGTTTTTCTTTCTTTACTTCATTAAAACGATTAAATCCATATATCCTCAAGCCTTCAATCTGATCAACGTAATCAAAACACTTCAAACTATTCTCTTCACAGAAAATAGCGAAGCCAGGAACACTAAGCGTAAATAACTGATGTAGCTGTTGAGCAAACACATCAATTTGATCATCAGAAAAGTCTCTTTGAGGCACCAGATCACCCTCGATATAGTTTTCAATAAGAAAATTTTCGTCACGATCAAAATAGAGAGCTTTTGGACAAAAGTCTACACCTTGATGTTCGAAGTACTTTAGAAATGAATTCTCTTTTTCTAAAGAATCAAAAAACTGAGATTCGGTCGATTTCTTTAGCCGTAGTACATATCTCTCTCCACTCTCTTCGAGTAGGTAGTTTTCGTTACCGAACCCTTCTGCCAAAAAAGATACTTTGGGGTTTTTAATAAACGAAGATCTTCTTGCAAGCTTTATTAATTCCTTTTCTGACTTCATGAGTTTAATATAACAAAACCAGCACGAAGCGTAATGTCTCGTGCTAGCTCGGGGCGGCGGAGAGTATGGGATTCGAACCGAGTAATGAAAATGTGTTGTATTTCAAGGAAAACAAACCAAAAAATAGCTAAAATGTTCCTACGCACGAGACCCTATTGTCCCAAACACTGAAAATTGTCTTCGCCTTAGATTTGTCTACTGATTCTACTTCACAATAAACGTTACCAAATCTCCGCGATCACTGTAGTAAGAATGATCGAATTCAATTACTTCTGTAAACACCTCCTCTAGCGTTGCTTTAAACTCTTTATATGAAACAGCAATTCTAGGCTTATCTTCGGGGACATACTCAACCCCGTCATGTAATACTGGTGTTTGAATCACAAATACGCCGTTCTCGCTAAGTAGTCCCTTAACTACTTCACAGAACGCTTTCCGGTCAGACACAAAAGCAATAACCAGCTTGCATAAAATAATATTTGCTTCTCCTGCCTTTAAATTAGCTTCAGCCAACTTATCAAGATCGACTTCTTGAAAGTTCACTTTGTCTGCAACACCTTCTTCTTCGGCTCGAATCTGTGCCTTGCGTAGTGCCTCTGGTGACCAGTCTGTACCCGTTACAGTCAGCCCTCTCTTAGCTAGTTTTATGACCGCATCGCCAGTACCACAACCTAAGTCAACTGCAGCCTTTTTCTCATTATCGACGTACGCTAGAACACTGTCCAGTAAAATTTCGTTAATTGGATTATAGTCCCGACCGGCTTTAAAACCCTCGTCCCATTTTGTTTGTTGTTCATTCATAGTAGTAAAGATTATTGTATAGAAGCTTATAAAAAAGGAAACCCTGAAATACATTCGTAAACAGGGTTTCAGTTACAACAGAAGTGCCATCTGGTACTTATCGACATACTCATCGTTTACCAGTGCGCAACGACGTAATATGCCTTCAATCTGAAAGCCACACTTCTGATACAGACGAAGAGCTTTTGTGTTGTTGGTTTGTACCTGCAGCTGCAACCTATAGAGGTTATGGTACTTAGACCAAGCGATAGCTTCTGCCATTAGCTCAGATCCAACACCACACCCTTGAGCGATTTCAGTGACACCAAGTGCGAGGGTCCCGACACCACTATTCCGAGACAAATGACCACTGAATACCAAGACATAGCCGTAAAGATCACCGTGGTCAGAAACTGCGAGCAAAAAAGTCTCTTTTGCTGTTTTTGCACTTGCCGTTAAACGTTCACGGAGCAATTCCTCTCGGGGAATTTCTGACGCTTCATACATCATGAAGCTGTTCTCGGACTCCAATTTACGCATCAACTTGGACAGCTTAGGCGCGTCATCTGAAGTCGCTGGAATTACACTCCAATTCAACATGACCTAGGACCTCCAAGTTGTGAAAAGAAAATGCGCGTCACCCTCGGTGAGAATGACGCGCAGTTCATGAGTGCCGTCGGTCGATCGTCAGCCTTGGCAGTTCGTCGAAGCCCCGCACGTGCCGGGACCGCAGCTGCCGGGGATCTTGTGGAAGGACCAGTGCTCCTCGGGCAGGTCGTCGCCGAAGGCGCGCCGGGCCGCAGCCAGCGTGTTCTCGATCATCGAGCCGTCGCTCTGGGCGCGTTGTGCCTGCGTCAGCGGCTGGTGATGCAGGAACATGCCGACCGTGTCCTGGCAATAGTCGGCGTAATCGCCAGTGAAGAGGATGAAGTTGTGCCAGATCTCGTCTATGTCCTCGGGCGGCGCCATGGCACCGTCGTTGGTTGCGCAGAGATACATGAACTTCTTCATCTCGCCGAACAGCTCGTCCGTCTTCTCCGGGCTCCAGCCGTACTTGACCTCCATGCGCTCACGGAGCGCGGGATGGTCATAGTCCATCATCCGATCGAAGAGCGTCGGGTCGTTCGCCAGTTGCGCGCGGACCGAGAGGGCCGCGACGTTGGTTTGCGTTTGCATTGATTCACCTCATGAGGTTGAAGGGTTTCAGTTTCCTAGGAACGCTCACAGCTTCTTCTAAGCCTGCGAGTTGTGTCATTAAACACTAAAAACCTAAAATGTCAATGACTTAGAGGTACCGATCGTCCCAATCGCAACGAGCCGGACACTTCCGTGTCCGGCTCGGCATCTGCGGAGAGTATGGGATTCGAACCCATGAAGGGGGTTAGCCCTTACTTCGTTAGCAGTGAAGCGCTTTCGACCACTCAGCCAACTCTCCTCATTGTCATTCGTCGAGTTGACTGAGTGGTCTCAAGGTTCGTCCACCTCGCTACGCTCAGATATAAATGTCTCCCAGACATTTATATCCACTCAGCCAACTCTCCAAAATATTCTTCAGAATATTTAGAGTTGGCTGAGTGGTCGAGTAAATGAATACCAATCTTCCAATCTAAAATTATTCTGTGGTGGACAGAATAGCATAATTTTGGAAAGGAAAAAAGAAAGGCCGGCGCCTACGGCGCCGGCCTTTCTTTTTCTACTTCGTCTTCTTAATTGCACTAGCTACTGCCTTGGTCAAACCTTCAGTCATTACCGGCGGAATAATATTGTCCGCTGTTGGTTTTTTGATTAAACCAGCAATCTTCTTAGCGGCAGCTATTTTCATTTCATCAGTAATTTTATTTACCCCCTTATCAAGAGCGCCTCTAAAAATACCCGGGAAAGCTAGAGCATTGTTGATTTGATTCGGAAAATCAGAGCGTCCTGTGGCAATTACGGCTGCGCCCGCTCGCTTGGCATCGCCAGGAATGATCTCTGGCACCGGGTTGGCCAAAGCAAACACAATCGGCTGATGAGACATCCGCTCAATATGAGCTGGAGCAATTGTCCCTGGACCAGACACACCAATAATGACATCAGCACCATCCACCGCCATCATGACATCTCCCGAGATTTTATTTTGATTAGTGATCTTGGCCAAATCCTTTTTATAGCCAGCTAGAGCCGGTCGCCCGTCATAAATAGCCCCTTTAGAATCAACCACCACAATCTCTCCCACGCCGGCCAATCCTAGAATGAGCGCAATTGCACGACCGGCTGCTCCCGCGCCCACGATCACCACTTTCATAGATGACAACTTTTTCTCCACCACTTTGGCGGCATTAATGAGACCAGCCAGCACCACAATCGCGGTACCGTGCTGATCATCATGCATGACCGGAATATCCAACCCCTCCTTCAGCCTCTCTTCAATTTCAAAACATTTCGGAGCGGCAATGTCTTCAAGATTAATACCGCCAAATCCAGGAGCGATATTTTTTACAGTCCGAATAATTTCTTCCGGTTCTTGTGAGTCAACCAAGACTGGCACTGCATCAACATCACCCAACTCCTTAAAAATAGCCGCCTTCCCCTCCATGACCGGCAATGAAGCTAGGGCACCAATATTACCAAGACCAAGCACTGCCGAACCATCACTCACTACCGCCACGGTGTTTCGCTTCATAGTGTACTCGCGAGCTTGCTTGGGGAATTTGGCCAAATGGCTAGAAACGGCCCCCACCCCAGGGGTGTACATAGTACTCCAGTCCGTTTTGGACTTGAGCTTACCCTTACTCTCAACCGAGATTTTTCCTTTCAGTTTTTTATGGAGGGCTAACGCTAGCTTATTGTAGTCTTTCTTCGTAGACATTGAGAATGGTGTATAGATTTAAAAATTATTATACGCGACTTAGCTAGTATACTCCGATAGGAAATGTCGGCAAATTTTCTCCGAAAATTTGCCGACATACACTTAATCAATCAACGCGAATTAACACCACAACACACCTAGTCTGAAATTGGTATACTTAACAGCATGAATCTAAATGACAGCCTGTCCGATCATGTCCGTGTTGATGCCGCTCATAAGAAAGCTCTCAAACGACTCAATATAGAAAGTATTAATGATCTCTTGTATCACCTCCCCGCTCGCTACGAGGATATTTCTGATGTGCAGTCAGTCGGCGGTCTGGAGAAAGGCCAAGAAGCAGTTGTGTATGGACAACTCTCTGGCCTCAAAACCCGCAAAGCGTGGAAAAGCAAAAAACCAATTGCTGAAGGTAAGGTGGAAGACGGCTCAGCCTCTATTAAGATCATGTGGTTCAACCAGCCATACATCGCCAAGATGTATAGCGATGGTATGTATGTGAAGCTGGCTGGTAAAGTGGCCGGCAGCGAAGGCAAGCTCTACCTTTCGAATCCTGAGGTCGAACCACTCGACTCCCTACCAATTGATCGGCATGACTCTATTTTCAAAGATACTGAACAGGCCGACGACACCCTTTATCCGGTCTACCGCGAAACTAAAGGAATCACGAGTAAGTGGCTATACCACACCGTACTAAAATGCTTCGAGCGCGGTGCACTCGATAGCTTGATCGATCCTATCCCCGTTAGTATTTTACAGAAATATAATTTACCAGAATTGAAAACCGCTCTCGTCTGGGTTCATTCCCCCAAGAAAGCTAAAGACGCTGAAGCCGCCAGAAAACGGTTTGCTTTTGAAGAAGTATTTTACATCCAAGTCCAAAAGGCTCTCGAACGGGCAGCCGTGAGTGCCGCCAGCACCTACCACATCCAGACTTCCCCCGAACACATCGCCGAGTTTACCGATCGTTTCCCTTTCCCGCTCACTGATTCTCAAGACACCGCCATCGAAGCCATCGCCAAAAACTTCATCGACAACCACGCCATGAGCCGCCTACTTGAAGGTGATGTTGGTAGCGGGAAGACGGCGGTCGCGGCGACGACAGCCTATGCCGTTGCGACATCCAGACCACCCGAAGGTCTCGATAAAAAAATTGAATATGGCAATCTCCAAGTCGCGTACATGGCACCCACCGAAATTCTTGCCAAGCAACACTTCGAGAGTTTTATTGAATATTTCAAACATCTCCCAATTCAGATTGGACTTATCACCGGCAGCGGCTGCATGAAGTTCCCTTCCAAGTCTGACCCTAATAAACCAACCAAAATATCTAAAGCTCAACTTTTAAAATGGGTTAAAAATGGTGAAGTACCAATCCTTATCGGTACCCACTCACTCATATATAAGAGTGTGGAATTTAAACACCTCGCTTATGTCATTATTGATGAGCAACACCGCTTTGGTACCAACCAAAGAAAAAAACTCGCCAAGAAAGACGAGCGGCTGCCACACCTCCTTTCCATGACCGCCACTCCTATCCCCCGCACCCTCGCTCTTACCATCTACGGTGACCTAGATATCACCCTGCTCGATCAGATGCCGGCCGGCCGCAAGCCGATCAAAACCGAAGTCGTCGGACCCGGTCAAACCAAAGCCATGTATGATCACGTGCTCTCAGAGCTCGAGGCCGGCCGGCAAGCCTACGTTATTTGCCCTCGCATTGAAGAGCCTGACCCAGACAAACAGACCGCTCTCAATATGAAAAGTGTTATCGCGGAAGCTAAACGTCTCAAGAAAGACGTATTTCAAGATTGGGAAATTGGCGTTCTGCACGGAAAAATGACTCCCGCCGAGAAAGACGCCGTCATGCAAGACTTTAACAACCATAAAATCGACGTCTTGTGCGCCACCAGTGTAGTGGAAGTGGGAGTAAACGTTCCCAACGCTACCAACATCATCATCGAAGGCGCTGAGCGTTTTGGCCTAGCTCAGCTTCACCAGCTTCGTGGTCGCGTCGTCCGTGGTACCCATCAACCATACTGCTTTGCCGTCACTGAAAGCAAGAGCGAAAAAACAAAAGACCGACTCAAGGCCCTTGCTACCGCCAAGAACGGCTTCGAGTTAGCCGAACACGACCTGCAGTTCCGTGGTAGTGGCGAACTCTACGGCGGCAAACAGTCCGGCCTTACCGACCTCGGTATGGAAGCCATCCGCAATCTCAAACTTGTTGAGGCTGCCCGCAATGAAGCAAGACATCTCGTAGAACAATCACCCGATCTGGCCAAAGACTTCCCGCTCATTAAAGAGCGTGTAAACAAGATCGGTGAAGCTCTACACATGGAATAAATAGAAATAAAAAGGCCGCGCTTACAGCGCGGCCTAGTGACGGGGTGTTAGCCCGCCGGCAGATAGGACCCCTCCTTACTGCAGAGCCCATCAGGGTCTGCGAGATAGATGTAGATACTTCGTGTCACATGAATGGTCAGGCCGAAGCCTCAAGGAAGGCGATGATCTCCTGTAATAGAACTGGGTGGATGGGAAAGGTTTCGGTATTTCAGCATAGGCACTCCCTCTCTATCCAGCGCACAACATGTGCACTAATTTGATAGTAGAACAACCACTGATTCAGTGCAAGTAAAGCTAATGCATAAATAAAAAAGGGCTCTGCAAGCAGAGTCCAAAAGACCATTAGGAGTGACGATCAGAGCGTTGAGCACACCCTTTGCAGCCTCATGTATCCGAGATGATCAGTCTCGGAGACTACAAATATATAGTACTGTTCATTTTTGATTTGTAAATAGTTACTCAATTGTCGCGCGGGTATGATTGCGTTATAGTGTTTGTCACCAACCGCCCTTAGCTCAGTTGGTAGTAGCGCGAAGCTTATACCTTCGTGGTCGTTGGTTCGAGTCCAACAGG
>DFRJ01000003.1:19246-27321 GCA_002378195.1 Patescibacteria group bacterium UBA3466 | reverse complement strand
GCGAAGCTTCCGTCTTACAGACGCTGTACACCTTGTCAGTATTATGTTCGTAAACTCCATAATACTAGTCAAGGTCTTGCGACATGCTCCCAGCATGTCTCACCTTCGTGGTCGTTGGTTCGCACCACAAGAGTATTTCCGAAATTATAATCGGCTGGCGCCTCGTTAATTTCTAGGTCAGTCCAACAGGGCGGACAGATAAACAAATTTCAGCGCGAAGCTTCCGTCTTACAGACGCTGTACACCTTGTCATTGCATCAAGGCTGGTAAGTTAGTAACCGGGCTAAAAACAGAGCTGTACTGATATAATTATAGTAATGAAAGACTTATTTAGTAGTCGCATTTTCTATATAGTGCTATTAGCTGTGGTAATTTTGTTCGCCGCTAATCTTTTTTTGAAGATTAATCAACCACACGACGAAAATAGAATAACCACTGAAGTAGAAGTTGGAACCGTAAGACAATTAGTCTCAGTTTCCGGTATCGCTAAAGCTGACCAGTTGGTCGAGCTGGGTTTCCCAGCGGTAGGACAAATTGAAAAAGTATTGGTTGATACTGGAGACACGGTACAGGAAGGAGACGCGCTGGTTACACTCGAAAGCGGCGCCCTAACAGCGGAATACAACGAAGCTCTAGCGGCTGTCACCAGTGCCCAAGCCTCTTTGGATGAAGTATTGAGCGGACCAACCGCAGCTGCTCGCGACCTCACAGCAGAAAACTTAGCGACGGCCCTAGCCAATTTAGAAGAGACACGGATAATTGAAAATCAAAAAATAACCAACGCCTACCGAACCCTCCTATCTAGCGGTCTGGTGGCCAGATCTGTTGACCCCAAGGAAGACGCTACCCCTCCCACTATTTCAGGTACTTACAACTGTGAACTAGAGGGTGAATACATCCTCGAAGTCTTCATCTCATCAGCTCAGTCGGGCTACTCCTATCACCTCAATGGATTAGAGGAAGGCACCTTTGAAGTTTTTACCAATCAATCATCCAATCTAGGTAGTTGCGGTTTGGACATACAGTTTTCTGACGACCGCAACTACGGTCGCAGCACCTGGACAATCAGCATTCCAAATACCCAATCGAGCTTATACACGACTAATAAAAACGCTTACGATTTAGTTTTGTCTCAAGCCGAAAGCGCCATCACCCTAGCCGAACAAGCGGTCACTGTAGCTAAAGCAGACGCCACCAATCAAAACGCCCCAGCCCGAACCGAACTTGTAGTAATCGCTCAATCAAATCTAAATCAGGCTTTGGCCAGACTCGAACGCGCTAAGGCTCAGCTGGATGACTTTACCCTTACCGCCCCTTTTGCTGGCACGGTCACCGAAATTGATATCCTACCTGGCGAAACTGTCACCACCGAACCAATTGTATCTGTTTTGGCAGACAGTCAGTTTGATGTCACTGCCCGTATTCCAGAAATCGATATCGGGAAGCTGGCTATTGATCAATTGGTAACTATGGTCTTCGATGCTAAGGACGACGAAACAATCACCGGGAAAATCCGTTTTATTTCACTAAAGGCCACCGAGATAGATGGTGTGGCGTACTACGAAGCAGACATCGAACTAGACGAAACTCCGGCTTGGATTCGTAGTGGATTAAATGCTGATATTGAAATCGAAGTGTCTGCTACCGAAAACACTACCCGCATCCCGAAACGTTTCATTACAAAAACTGATTCCGGCTACGAAGTATTAGTTAGCAATAACGGACGAACTGCTTCAAGTACAATCGAGATCCTTCTTGAAGGTGATGATGGTTATGTAGCAATTACTGGTCTAAACCGAGGCGACACTATTGTAGCGCCGTAGTTTATCTATGCGATCCCTAAGAATCGGACTACTCCTAGGACTAAGACAGATACAACGAGCCAGTTTCTGGACCACTTCCCTCATCATTTTTGTGATGATGCTAACCTTTCTAAACCTCATTGCCGTATCAGGAATTTTGGTCGGCCTCATTGCGGGAGCAGAAGTAGCGCTACGCGAAAGTGCAGTGGGCGATATTATTATTGAACCCTTAGATGACGAGGACCGTATCTTAGAGACCCCGGCCTTACTGAGCAAGTTTTCTTCTTTCCCAGAAATCACCGCATACTCCGTACGATACAACGGCGCCGGTACCCTAGAAGCCAACTACAAAGAGCGGCGCGACCTAACTGGCGAAAGAGATACCGCTGCACTTACTGTCACCGGCATAGACCCCGTGCTCGAAGATAAGATGACCAACCTGTCCGACTTAGTGGTCAAAGGTGAGTATCTCGACCCCAACGAGGAAGGCAAGATCCTAATCGGAATTTATTACTTGGAGGAGTATGCGGAATTATATGGAGACCTCTTCGACACCGTTGAAAATGTCAATCCAGGAGACATCGTCCGTGTATCGGTTGGTGAAGTATCAAAAGAGTTTGAAGTCAAAGGAATTGTTGAGTCAAAAGTAGATGAGGTAAATTTCACCACCTTTATTCCTGAACGTGAATTCAGACGACTATTCAATCGTATCGACCGCAACGCCGACCAAATTGTAGTGCGAGTTGTAGACCCGGCTGAGAACGCCACCGTCAAAGATTCCTTGATTGATGCAGGAGTCGGTGAATTGGCGGAAATTAAAACTTATGAAGAAAACGTGCCAAAGTTTTTGGCAGACATTAAAAATACTTTCGATCTCTTAGGTGCTTTTATAGGTTCAATTGGATTGATAGTTGCTTCGATCACTATCTTTATCATCATCTTCATCAATGCCCTGTCGCGACGTCAACAAATCGGTATCTTAAAAGGCATCGGCATTGACCGTGTTTCAATCGAAGTTGCTTACGTACTACAAGCAGCCTTTTATGCTCTGGTTGGATCAGCCTTGGGTGCCCTCATTACCTACGGCTTTTTAATTGGCTACTTAATGGAAAATCCCATCGACTTCCCGTTTAGTGACGGTATAATGGTAGCAGACCCAATCAGCACACTATACCGATTTGTTACTCTATTTATCATCACTTTGTTCGCTGGTTTTATTCCAGCTTGGATGATTGTACGTCAAAACACCCTTAACTCTATCCTTGGTCGTAAATAAATATGTCTATCATTAAAGCTAGAAATATCCATCGTAAGTTTGTTGAGGGAGAACTTGTGACTCACGTTCTTAAGGGTATAGATATCGAGGTGAACGCTGGTGAATTTCTAGCCATCATGGGAAAATCAGGCGCTGGGAAGTCTACCCTTATGTACCAGTTGTCTGTCCTCGACACACCATCAGAGGGAGATCTAGAGATCGACAATGTGTGCGTGTCTCGCCTCAGCGAAAGAGAGAGAACGGCTTTCAGACTAAATACCTTAGGCTATGTGTTTCAAAACTACGCACTGGTTCCGGACCTCACGGCTGAAGAGAATGTAATGATTCCTCTCTTGATGCAAGGCTATAATTGGGTAGACGCAAAACAGATGTCACACAAAGCGATCAACGGGGTTGGCCTTGAAGGCAAATACCAAAACTTACCCGCAGAACTCTCGGGTGGTGAGCAACAACGCATTTCGATCGCTCGTGCCGTAGCTGGCAAGCCTAAGATATTATTCGCTGACGAGCCAACTGCTAACCTGGACACAGTTTCAGGCGCAACAGTGATAGACTTAATTGCAGACCTAAACAAAAAAGAAAATCAGACCGTGGTGATGGTAACTCACGAACGTGAGTACACCACCGGCTGTGACCGCATTGTACACATGAAGGACGGAATGATTGTCAATGAAGAAAAGTTTAATCGCCAAACATATGCCCCTGAAACTAGCACCCATCTCTAAGCGAACCAACTACCTCAAACTCATGGAAGATGATTTTGTTAAATCAGCGGAGCTTTTTATTAATGAAGCTGACTCTACCGACCTCATCCGCTACACCAAGACTAAGCACCGAGGAGAATTACTGTCTGTCACTAAGATGATTCCGACTCTATTTCATAGACGCTGGATAGTAGCCAGTATCAGAGGACACCTCAAGCAGGTTCGCCTCGCCATCAAATACCAGACTCAGAATCAGCCAGAGCAAGCCAGAAAACATTTAGACACCAGCTATTTATGGCTGGGGCAAGCAATCCGCATCCACGACCTTGTTCTACTCATGCGATCAATGGAGAAACCAAAACTAGCAAGTCTTTCGTTAACCAAAGATGATCTCGAGCCTGGTGACATCGTCATTTCGTATAAAACCAAAGAGTATGTTAGACGTTCGCCAGTCTCACTATTGGTAAAACTAGCGAGCAACAGCGCCATGACTCACGTCATGCTTGCCACCAAGACCAGCTCAGGTGATGCTCTCCTGCTAAACTCCGGCGACGAAACTAAGGGCTTAGGTCTCAAACAGCCAGACCCTAGAGAGCACGAAGTTTTTTTAGTAATGAATTTTAAAAATGCCAAACATTACGAACGTCTAAGTAGCATTATTGACACCTGGCACCTAGTGGCAGAGAATCGCGAAAACCAAAACCAATGCTATGACCGATTGGACTTTGGGGAATTAAAATGTCAGACAGCTAGTCTGATCGGAGTAGCCACCATACTAGCCACTTATCTTGGCATCCCATTGTCACTAAGCAACCCTTTCAAGAACAGACGCGGGGTATTTTGCAGTGAATTAGTGGACAATATTCTTAAGGAGGCAGATATTCAAATTGCCCCACGGAGTGAACGAGACTCGGTCGTCGGGCCAGTCGAATTCTTTTACTCTCCTCTACTAGAGTTTAAAGGTGTGATTTGTAGTTCAAACACAATTGAAGACATCCAGAAAGAAATCAAGGAGCAATTCAAGTAATAAGCTAAACTACTTCAACTTATTAAAACCTTTGTCGGCTATCAGCCGCCAAATATGCTTATACCAATTCCAGTAACCATTTTCATTTGGATGCAAGCCATCTGGCGCAAAGTTGTTTTTTGGATCTTTAACAAACGGATTATTTGATGGACTGGAAAATAACTCAAAGAACTCAACCTCTTCTTCGTGACACACCTCTGCAAACAAATCTCTAATTTTGTGGGTACGCCTTAGCAGAAAACCCTTTAGCAACCATGGAAAAAATGGCGCCGATCCTTCGTTACCAAAAAACAAAACCGCCACTTTTCCGTTACTCATCAAACTAGCCAACTTAATCATCCGTGAGAAATCAAGCCGAAGGCTTTTCATGCGCGTCAGACCCCATACGTCATTACCGCCGGTAGAAATCATTATCATATCGTAATGATTGTCCACCTCTCCCTCAAGTAGCTCTAGCACTCTTTTGGTTAAGGCTCCGTTTTGGCTGCGATTAATAATACTGGTATCAGGATAGTCTTTAGCTAAAAATGCCGCCAAGGTTTTCCCCTCATCATTAGAGCCAGTGCCCACAGCAGTGGAATCACCGACCAATAATATTCTTTTTTCGGGACCGCGATCAAATGAAATCGGTTTTCGATGTCTTCCTGTTAAACGCACTGACAATAAGTAGTACAAGCTCTTCAGACAAAAATAAATTACCCAAGCAACTACCAGCTGTCCGAGCAAAATCTCCGGCGGAGTGCTAAATATGTGATCTAGCAATTGATTGTACTTGTTTAACAGTGTTTCCATTTATAGTCTAATTGTTGCCCCATATTATTTTTAAATTCAGTGAAAGGTACTGGCCTAAACAAGACTCCAGATTCTTTTGTTTCAGTCGCGCTACTCACCGAATCTTTTAGTTGGTAGTGTACTACTACCCCCTCATCCTCATTGCTCACGAAGAAATTATCAGTCGCATTAGCCAGGATATCTGGCGAACGATAATAAATCTCTTTAATGTCATTGACGGTGATATCTCCAGTCGCTTCACTACTCCGACCATACACCGCGTAAATTGGAGCAGGAACAGCTGGACTGAACTGCAAGGCGTCTAATATTCGGTCGTCAAGTAACTTCACTCGGTCACCCGTATTGTATCGCACCAAAAATGGTGCTGCGTCAGGATCGAGGTGGGTCACTACCAATTCTCCAACACCAAATTGATCCTGATTTATAATTTCAAAGTAAACATTACTATTGAGCTGGTAGCCCAACAGCGGAGTTCCGACCTTGGCACCAAACAAAGATTGGCGCACCTCATCATTTGCCTGAATTCCAGCTCGCAGCAAAGTTAGGTCTGGAGTAGCAGTAAATAAATTTAAGCCAACTTCAGTAATACCCATGGTGCCCAGCACTTGATTTTGGGGTGGCAGACTATAATCTCTTTCCCGATTTAGTTTATCCTCCAAATAATTCGTCAGACTGGCTGATGACCACATTCCGCCCATCACAGCAGAAAACTTGTACTCGGGCCAATTAATATCTTGTTTTTCACCAGACTCAATCAACTGCCGTAACAAACGCGGATCAGTAATAACAACCACCTGTTGTTCTTTACCAAACGTCTTGATTACATGCAAAGCTATATCAACCCGTGTCCCCACCGGTATCACCGGATATGACGAAGTAAAAGACACTCCCATCGGCAAGGCATTAATAATTACCGGACGAGCTTCTTCAGAAGCTCCAAAAAATTGCTGCAACATCTGGTCGAGCATAGCCGCCTGCACCTGAGACCCTTCCTTGGTTACCAAGCCATAAGAAAAAACCCCTGACGTCCCCGAACTTACAATGGCAGAAGTAAAAGTACTCAGCTGCTCGGTCGGAAAAAGTTGATCAGCTGTATATTTGGGAAAAATATCTTCCTTGGTCAGAATCGGCACACTATCGGCAAATGAAGATAGGTCAAAAACCTCATTGGGGTTAACTGAAAGATTATCTAAAATTTCTTGATAATAAGGCAGATTATCTTTAGCGTACCTAAATGCTGCAATTGGGGAATCAATAGTTTTCATACAAAAAGAGTTGCTAATCTGATATTTATATCTATAGTATATAGTATGGATCTGCTAACTCTAGCATTCTATTATATATACCTAGCAGTTGCCTTATTTTACATTGTTTCTGGGGCCGTGTTACTTATATACCCTAAAGCCATAGCTAATAAAATTGCGGGCTGGTTTCCTTTGTTACACTCCTTTAAATACCAAAACATAACTGCCAGTCTCAATCTAATCATGGTGGGATTAATACTATTAGTGATAGTGCGCCTACTAGAAAACTGGTCATTTATGGGCATGTTTTGGGCAGTCGTACTATCTGGTCTTGAAGTTTACCTGGGTATTCGTTTCTACTATCAAGAGCAAAGGGACCTGTTTCAAGCCTGGCTCCATATTATTTTACATTTAATAATTGTGATCGGCTTAGCTTATTTTATTCTAACTCACTTCTCATCTGACATCACAACGATGGAGGACCAATTAGCCAGTCTTGCAAAAGCTACATTGCCATGGACTTCGAAATAATCAATCTCCTCACCGAACTAACAGCTTCCCCTTTACGTTTTTTCACTCTATCTTTTTTATTCCTACTATTTGCAGGTGAACCTGTTGTTTTAGGCTTTGCTTTCGTGTCACTTAAAATGCAGCTACTTTTGGTCTGGCAAATTATTTTATTGTCAGTGGTTGCGGCGGTATTAGCGGAATTGTTTTGGTTTAGCCTGGCTCGCAATCGCTTGTTTCAAAAATGTGAGCTAGGTAAAAAATTTCCGAACTTGCGGAACGACCTAAAAATTCTGCGCTCAAAATCAAAATTGGACAATCCTCTACGCCTTTTGTTTGTTAGTCGCATGATTACTGGAGCTTCACTATTAGTAATTGTGATACTAAGCCGACAAAACTTGTCTTTCAAGAAATTTCTCCAGTACTCTGTCCTTGTTAATATCTTTTGGTCAACCGTGATAGTTGGCTTAGGATACGCGGCCAGTCTCGGATACACCATACTAATTAATACTCTGGGACACATCGCTCACTCACTAGAAATTGGGCTAGCTGTCATACTATGCTCCTATTTGTTGTACCGAATGACCAGTCGGCATTTTGGAACAAAGACGATTAATAAAATCACCTAGTGTAGCCAAGAAAAAGCCGGACCTATCAAAGATAGGTCCGGCTTTTTCTTTTTACACTATTCGTCTTCTCCTTCTTCATCTTCATCTTCATCTT
>DFRJ01000003.1:0-18842 GCA_002378195.1 Patescibacteria group bacterium UBA3466 | reverse complement strand
CATCTTCATCTTCATCTTCATCAAGATCATCGCTTGATTCCAGTTTTTCTTCCAAGTTTTTACTCAAGCTTTCTGCTCGTTCCAGGATCGCCGCGATTCTTTCAGCTGGAGACATATCTTCCAAACCAGCTCTGAAACTGTCTCGCTCTTCTTGCCATTTTTCTTTCATCTCTTCTTTGGCTTCTTTGTATTCTTCGCGTTTTTCTTCAGCCTCAGCTTTTTTAGCAGCCAACTCTGCTTTAACCTCAGCCATAAATTCCATTAGAGCTTCCCGCTTTTCTTCTGGTGTCGCGTCTACCAAACTTTCCAACAGGGCCGCTCGCCTTTCTTTTAAGTCTGACTTATACTCTTCCTTCTTCGCTTCTCGCTCTTCTTTATACTCCTCTTTTTTGTCTTCATGTTTATCTTTTAATTCTTCTCGCTGAGCCTTAATTCTTTCGCGCAATGATTCAATCTGTGCCTTCATTGCTTCACGGGCGGCTTTTTCTTCTTCACTATATTCTACCGCCTCCACCTCAGCCTCGGACTCAGCATGAGCTAGAGGCGTAACTAAACTTAGTGCAAAACACATTACAATACCCAACATCATTACTGTAATGTAACTTTGCACTTTATTATTAAAAATCTCTTTAACCATATTTTTATATTTAACTACTAATGTGTCTCACGAACACGAAAGAGGTCGCCCCTTGCGGGACGACCTCCGTTACCTAATTTATATCACATATGCTATCAAGCTTTGTGATGTGTTGGGGATATCTTAGAACTTAATCCACTTTAGCTTCTAGGCTTCTAGTTGGATCCCCTACCTTCTTATCTTCCTTGTACATCTCTTCGTAAGCATCTTTAATTTCTACTCCATACTGTTTAAGTAGTGCTTCGTATTCATCACGCTCTAGGGTTTCTACCTCCATCAACTTCTTAGAAATACCTTCGAGTGCATCCTTGTGCTTCACCAAGATATCTGTCGCCTTTTGCTTAGCTTCTTCAATAATTCGTGACACTTCTTGGTCAACCATCTTAGCCACATCGCCAGAATAGCGTCGGCCGCCATCTCCATTCATACTCTCAAGTGCAACCGGACCAAGCTTGTCACTCATGCCGTACTTGGTGACCATGTCTCGTGCAGTACTAGCGATCACCTGCAAGTCATTTGATGGACCAGTAGATAAATCTCCGAAGATCATCTCTTCTGTTACATAACCTCCTAGGGTCATGGCAATGTCATCAAGAAACTCTTTTCGAGTATGCATCTTTCGATCTTGGTCAGGCAACTTAAGGGTATACCCCGCTGCTCGACCGCGAGATATAATAGAAACTTTCTGCACTGGGTCAGCGTATGGCAACACTGAAGCTACTAGTGCATGTCCCACTTCATGATAGGCGGTTACTAATTTTTCATACTTAGACAGTACGTGAGTTTTTCGTTCCGGACCAAGCATCACCTTTTCGATAGAACGAATGAGGTCAAACTGCCCGACCTTCTTTCTTTTTTCTCGAGCCGCTAGAATCGCCCCTTCATTCATTAGTGAATACAGATCTGCACCAGAGAAACCTGGAGTACGTTGTGCGATAATTTCCAGATTTACATCTTCTTGCAACGGCTTCTTGCGAGCATGAACTTTTAGGATTTCTTCACGATCGCCACGGTCAGGCAAATCGATGGTCACTCGACGGTCGAATCGTCCTGGTCGTAAGAGAGCTGGATCAAGTACGTCTGGCCGGTTGGTGGCTGCCATGACGATCACTTTAGCATTTGGTTCAAAACCATCCATCTCCACCAAGATTTGATTGAGAGTTTGTTCTCGCTCATCGTTACCACCACCAACACCAGTCCCTCGCACTCGCCCAACAGCATCAATTTCATCGACAAAAATAATGGCCGGGGCATTCTTCTTGGCCATTTGGAATAGGTCTCTCACTCGTGACGCCCCTACTCCAACAAACATCTCTACAAACTCTGATCCAGAGATAGAGAAAAATGGGACACCAGCTTCACCAGCGACTGCTCGAGCCAACAGAGTCTTTCCGGTTCCGGGAGAACCCATCATCATTACCCCCTTCGGAATTTCGGCCCCAATATCTAAAAACTTCTTAGGGTTTTTAAGGAAGTCAACAATCTCTTCTAGCTCCTGCTTGGCCTCCTTTGCACCAGCTACATCCTTGAAGGTCACTTTCTGATTGGTGTCATTTGGATCAATCATGCGCGCTTTGGAATTACCAAAACTCATTGCCTGCATACCAGCCCCTTTAACCGATCGAGTGAAAAACCAAATGATCACACCGAGTAGAATCAGTGGAAATAGAAATGGTGCAAATTGCCCAAGCCAAAATAGAAAACCAGTTTCGTTTTGGTAGTCGATTGTAATAGCGGCCATCTCTTCTGGTGTCACCCCAAGGTTCACCAACGATTCAGAAATCGGCGCACCCACCTCTCGCCTAGTCTCGCCAGAATTTCTTGTTTCGTCTGTGTAGCTGATCTCTAGAGTAGAGCCTCGTACAACAATGGCATCTACCTCACCGGCTTTTACCTGTTCCACCACATCAGTGATAGTAAGTTCTTCTGGTGCGGTTTGATTGTCAGTAATGTAAGAAAAAACAAACATCACCAAAATCAATAACAGCACCGTCGACAGCATGTTATTCCAAAAATTACCCGGTCCAATAGGGACCTTCTTCAGATTAGGGCTTTTTCTTTTAGCTGGCGCGTCTTTCTTGTTTGTTTCAGGGTTTGATTTTGTCCCTTCATTATTTGACTCTTCGGACTCAACTTTCTCCTCTTTCTGGTCTAAATTATCAGTATTTTCCGGCTTTTTCATATGTGGGCTATTATACAGAAAAAGGCCCAAATTGCTATGGTTTTTAGCTCTCTTGCGCAAACACGCCATGCCACCAAGTACGCGAGGCCTCAGTAGTCGATACCACCTTATCGCCATTCCTTTCAGCACTACCAATTGACCCATCACCCCACACTACAGCCACTTCTGCATCACTATTCATAGCGTCTTCTATAGCTTCACCGCGCGCCTCCCTTCTGGTGTTTATCGCTCGGGCCAAAATACCGTTGAGCCGCATGCGAAATACAAAACGATTTAAAAACTTCTCAAGCGTAGAAATAGTTCTGAATTCTCGATTATTGTTGGTCACAATAAGAGCGTGGGTGGGGTTTAGTTTATTCATCGTTTCAGTAATCATGTGCGGGCTGGAAAAACCACCGTCAGTATAATGCACCCCATCAATAATCACTTTGTATGGTGATACATTTTGCATATTAATGGAAGCATGGATCGCATTAAAAAAGTGCTCCCGGCTTTTTGGCTTGATCAAATGCGGCGCCGCATTTTCATATTCAGTCACACCAATATATAACTCGGCCGGATTGCGAGTAACTGCCTCAAAGTCAATTTTTTTATTTTTATCTTCACTAATTACTTTCATAAAACGACCCGTGTTGACCTGATTCCAAAAACGCAACGGATTAATGAAACTTTTGTCGCAACAGTCCTCCTTCAACACCGCCTGACCCTGGGCAGTCGTGCCGGCTGCAAAGTGGGCGATGATTGGAGCTCCTGATGAAACCCCCACCATGTAGGTAAAGCAGTCGGTATAACCAAGCTCCTCAAGTGCTAACGCTGCCCCTACTCCATAGGCCCCACACATCAAACCGCCACCCTGGAATAACAGTGGTCGAATGTGGTCGTGCGGCAAACCAGCGTCCTTGAGACGTTTCTTTTCTTTTATTGCCTTGATGACAGAGTGTTCTCCTTCGAATATCATTATCTTGAACGATTATTGTATCATTGCTAGAGTACAATACTTTTATGGTTACGTATATTCAGAATAAAAAAGCCCACTTTGATTTTGAATTCCTCAAAAAATTTGAGGCGGGCTTGGTATTGTCTGGAGCTGAGGTTAAAGCCATTCGCCAAGGTAAAGGTAACCTTAAAGGCGCGCACGTGGTCGTGCGCGGAGGCGAAGCGTTTTTGGTTGGCGCTAGTATCACCGAATATCAACCAGCCAATACTCCAAAAAACTACGAGCCAGAACGAACGAGAAAGCTGTTATTATCCAGAAAGGAGCTGGCAGAAATAGAAAACCAAACCGACCAAGCTGGCTTGACAGCTATCCCTATACGATTGTATAATAATAAAAGTAAAATCAAGCTTGAATTAGCAATTGCTCGTGGTAAGAAGAAACACGACAAGCGCGAGTCATTAAAAAAGCGTGACAGCAAGCGAGAAATCGAACGTACCTTAAAATCTCAATAACTTGGTTACAAAAAGGTGGTCAGAATAACCTAACCATTAGACCAATCAGGAGTGTAATGTATGGGCAGAGACTTGTTTCAACCCACCTGCGACACTGACGAAGAAGTTGAGCGTCAGTGCCTGAAGGAAATAACTGAACACAGCGGCGAAGAAGCCGGCTATGAAGACCTGATCGGGGATGACCCTCAACTCGAACTGGGACTGCACGAAACTGACGACCCGGACAGCACCTTCGTCGCCGAAGACGAAGATATCGAAGACCTGGTAAATCAGTATTCGTCCTAGCCTTGTTCAGGGGAAGATCATCTTCCCCACCACCTTTTTGTAACCAAGCTTGTACACCGTTCCCGCAAAAATTTTTAGTGAACTAAAAATTTTTGCGGGGATGCTAGGCATCGACGGTTAGTCGTGTCGATTGTGTGCAGTGTCGAAACCGGCAATCAATTCGTTAAAAGGTTCCATTTTGTATTTGCAAAGAAAGCAGTACCAAGTCCTTACGCTAACGCGTTCGGATTCGCACCCGCTGTAGCGTAAGTTATACGCTCGCCGTTGCGACGCGATGATTGTAAAGGTCTCATACGCAATCACTCGTGGAATAGCCATGAGACTGGATGTGGCTAGTTGTTGCACTAGTCAGTCGAGATTCTTGCAACTCGAGCAGTTAACATTTTGTCCAAACTTTAGTTATCTGTTTTAAATCCTAAGTTTGGTCTACGCACTGTAGACTCACAATCACACCCTAATTCGGACGGGGGTTCAACTCCCCCCATCTCCACAAATACAATAATCGCCCCGTTAGGGGCTTTTATTATTTGTGGAGATGGGAGTGAAGTGCCTGCGCACTTCACGTGGGAGTTGAACCAGCGGAGCCATATTTCGAGCACACTCCTAGTGCGAGAAAAGGCGAGCTGCGTCCAGCGGTTCTTATGAGCGTCAGCGAATTAGAAACCGCGGGATCATTTCCCCCATCTCCACCAAACATGGAAATATATGGAAGAATATGTAAGTTTGCTTGCGTCAGTAAGCTTCTTAAGCTTGGTATACTGAAGACATGAGTGTAAAAATTACAAAGACCACTGCCTTCCATGATGTGCCGAAAACAGTTCTCGCGGTACTAAAGAAAGATACAAAACTAACAGAACTCTGGAATGGACTGACTGAGATACAGCGTAACGAGTGGGCCTGCTATGCGACAACGGGAGCAAAACCAGAAACGAAGGAAAAACACGTGAAGCGAATGGTCAGTGACATGAAGGACGGTAAGAAGACGCCATGTTGTTGGCCAGGATGCCCACATCGTCGACCAAAAGCAGCTAAATGGTTTGGTAAAAAGAAATAACTACCACAAATCAACAATCTTAAGGAAATTAGGACACTCCATTTCAATCAGGGAGGTTTTTACCACAGGGGCATTTTCGAAATTATAGTCGAGTGAACTCTCCTTAATTTCTAGGTCAACTTCGTGCAATGATTTACACACAAAAAACTCCCCTACGGGGAGCTTTTTGATACTACTTTTTCCAGTCTTCGATGATTAGTCCCTGGCCGCGCTTTTTTACAACCACTTTTTGTTTCTCGCGCCATCCCAGCTCCTTAACTAATTCGATTGGCAACGTGACAGAAATTGAGCGGCCACCGCCAACGCGTGACAATTTACGAATATTACGATCTTCTAATTTTCTTCTTGGCATTACTAAATGGTAGCATGCTCATGAATTAATTACTGAATTAATTCATGAGCAAACACTAAGCGAAGGAAGGATGAATTGGAATATAATTCTTTCGATTGGAAAGATAAAGCAGAAAATGATCAGGAATTTTTTTAATATCATGCGCCTGCAGATTGATAAAATCTACCGCTCCCAGCTCTTTCGCCTTAGTCACCTTACCCTCTTCGAAGAAATTGGTTAGCACAATCACGGGAATATCTTTAGTTCGCTCGTCAGCTTTCAACAGCTCAATAGCGTTTAGCCCGTCACGTTCTATCACTTGATTCTCCTTACCAATCATAATATCCATGGAGATAATATCCGGATTCATTTGGGCCACTGCTTCCACAAAGTCAGCTTCGGCAGTATCGCTGATAAACACCTCAAATCCGGCTGCCCCGAAAGACTCTCGGTATAGCGGATGATTATTGGGATTATCCTCGACCATCAGTATGCGTGGCTTATGAAATTCACTCATACTTTAATTGTACTACTTTTAGATAAATTGAAAATGGAGCTGAACACTAGTAGAACACCACCTGATCAATAAGCTCGTCAAAGGCCTTGAACATAGCGTCACCTTCAACCTCGTACTGACCAACAAAAGCATACAGATTGCCGCTGTAACTGACCAAGTGAACTCGGCTCAGATATTCTCCAGCCACGTTATAAGTCTGAGTTGGAACACCGTCTATTTTTTGTTCTGCTACTTCAGAAGTTTTTAGCGCATATGATGTGTACTGAGGGTTTTTCTTCGCCCACTCTAGCAGTCTCTCTTGTCGACTTAATTCTGACTCACCTTTATTTTCTTCTATAACAAAAATAGTAATTGTAGGTGGCGGATCACTGTCTTCATCTTGATAAAAATCATTGTAGGATTCTGTTTCCATCATGATTGATACAGACCGCAATCCGTCTGAGGCACTGGCTGGAACGGGAGGCTCGATCAAAGATAAAGCGCTACCACCACTCAAGTAACTAAAGGCAAAATCGTATTCGGGCTTTTCAACGGTAACCAAAACATCGTCCGCCACCATCCGATCATTTAAAATTGACAGCGGTGACTTAAAAAACACTAATAACAAACCAATGAGCAAAATCGGGATCAGTAAAAATATTTTTTTCATACTTTATTAGACGAACCAAATGAGCTTTTATTACGCATTCATCCCCTACCTTGGCTAACTATTTATAAGAAATGGGCTAAAATGAAAGTAATGGATAAAAAATCTATATTAGTCGTCGAAGATTCGCACTATCTAGCTGAGTCCCTGAGTGACATGATCAACATCAAAGGCTATGAAGCGCTCATGGCTCCCAATGGACGAGAAGGTGTGCGTATTGCCCTAGAAGAACATCCGGATTTAATCCTTTTAGACATTCGACTTCCTGACATTGATGGCTATGAAGTATTCAGACAAATCAGAGAAGATGTATGGGGTAAAAAAGCTCGCATTGTTATTCTCACCGCATCAGAATCAATTGTAAATATTGCAAAAAACATCGATCTACCGAGTGAAGACATCCTCTTTAAACCAGAATGGAGCATCATTGACCTGGCGAAAAAAATTACCGATATTATGGAAGGCTAGACCGGCTCTCCTTGGTACTCTACCGGCAACACAATTTCGAATGTTGTTCCGACATTTTCTCCACTAGTGAAAGATACATTCCCTTTTAATACGCCAACTGCCTGTTTAACAATATAAAGACCGAGTCCTGTGCCGTCTGGCACATTTCTAACCGCATTAGAAGCTCTGAATAATTTTGAAAAGATATATGGCTGATCATCGAGGGGGATGCCCATGCCATGGTCGGTCACTGAAATGGTCAGTCGGTCTTCATGAATATCGAAACTAAAATTCACTACCCCGTCCTCTTTGCTATATTTTATAGCGTTAGTAATTAAGTTTGTCACAGACATACGCAGCAGATTGGGGTCGGTCATAATTTCTCGATCGACTTCCTTAAAGAATTTTTCAAACGTAACATTTTTTTGCTTGGCTCGTGGTGCCTGTTCGGTCAAAATATCTTCGAATAGATCGGTTACATTGACCGGCTTATGCTCAGCCTGAAAAGTACCCAAATCAAATCTAGAAACGCGCAAAAAGTCATCGACCAGCACGGCCATTCGCTTGATACTCACAAGGAGCCGGTCGATGTACTTGTGCTGTCGTGGAGTAAGCACATCTGGATTATCAACCAAAAGTAGCTCGGCGCTCCATTTCATACCGGCAATTGGAGTACGGAGCTGGTGTGAAGCTAGTGAGACAAATTCTGACTTGGCATCCTCCGCTTTCTTTTGTTTGGTAATATCCACCAGTGTCATAAGGCCGATCTTTTCACCTTCTTTACTCACAAAACCATAAAGAGACAGCAGGGCCCAAGCCTCTTTTTTGTCTTCGCGAATCACCTTCACCATCTCATCACTAACCGACAGACCATTACGGAATTTCTCTCTTAAAAAATCAACATGGTCGTCCTCTTCACCTTTGATGCGATTGAAAACATTAATTCCGTTTACATTATTTTGTGACTCGCCCAACATGCGTACAGTCGAAACATTAGCTGACCTAATCTCACCCGCAGCATCTATAATTAGATAAGGTACTGGACTATTTTTATACAGCTGAACATAGAGCTCGTCGGAAGACACTGCTAAATCTTTAGCAATACTCTTTTTAAACTCCTCGGTCTTTTGGGTAGCCATCAAAACATCGTAGGTGTTCTTAGCCACAAACACACAACATAAAGTGGCTACAAAAAACAACAAAGCATTTACATTAATGCCGGAAAAGTCATAGAAAATAGTTGCTAGCACAACCAGACTAAACAACATAAAAAACACCAACAAGGCGTTGCCTAGTGGTTTTTTATTTTTTTGTTCCTCTGGATCCATACTTACATTCTAACGCATGAGCACCGATTATTTCTTAAACTGGTTGGTAACCGCGGCCATTTCCCCCACCTCATCAGTGCGCATGACAACGATTTTAACTGGGCTATTTCGTAAACTAATTACGCCATCTTTACCAATCACCGCGTCGTTGCGATCTTTACTCACCTTAATCCCAAAACATTCTAGACCTTGCAAAATCATGAGACGTAATTCGGAACTTCGCACTGCTGCAGTAGCGGTGAGAACCAGCACATCGAGATCTTGAAGAGCGGCTATACTCTTAGCGATTGCTTGTCGAATCGAATAGGCGTATTTATCTAAAGCCGCTATCGCTTTTTCATCGTTTTGAGCTTTGCGATCTAGAAGCTTACGAATATCGGCATCGCCGGCCATGCCGACTAATCCACCAGCGGTATTGAGGTACACTTCAGCGTCACGATGGCGCAGATTCTTTAATCGCATCACCTCAACCAAAGCATCGCTGTCTAGATCACCAGCTCTACTCCCCATCAAAAAGCCAGAACAAGGTGAAAAGCCCATGGTAGTATCGATACTCTTCCCTTTCTTTACGGCCGTCACACTTGAGCCACTACCGATGTGAGCCACGATCATGTTTTCTGGGTCAATACCGACCAGCGAATGTATCCGGCGCCCAATCGATGCTACCGACAGACCATGGTAACCAAACCGATACAGGTCAAACTCTTCTGCCTCCTTTGCTGGAATACTAAACTCCCGCGCTACCTTAGGAATAGTGGCATGAAACGCGCTATCAGAAGCGGCGATGAGGGTAGCTGTCTTGCAGTATTTTTGCGCTTGAGCAATTTCCCGCAAAATACTAGGTACATGCAGTGGCGCCACTTCTTCTTTGGCTTTTAGATTTTTAACAAACTCATCGTTAATGATTTGATGTTTTTGGAAATATGTACCGGGTGCTACCACCCTAATTACCACATACTGCAAAGCACCCGCCGACTGTCGAAACAGATAGCGATCAGCTTCTTCGGCTGCCTCTTTAAATGAATTGTCGAACTCTTGTTTAGTTACGCTACTGACTTTGCTTGGCTTACCTGATTCGGTCAGCGACAATTCATAACCAGACGGTGTATTTTCATACCTTATATCCAGACCTAAACTACCGTCACAAAAAACAGCGTACTTTCTTGAAGAGCTTCCCGGATTAACTACGAGCGTTGTTCCCATGACCAATTAGTAATTTCATCGATATCTTTGCCATGCTCTATTACATAAGCTCGGTGGTCAGCCAATTGTTGTTGGAATTTGGCAATCAGTTCGTGTGCTTCCTTTTCGGTAATTAGACCTTGCTCTGCCGCCTTAGCAAAAGCCTCCATCGCCAAGTGGAAACGATCGACTTTGTTTCGCACCATCATGTCAAACGGTGTAGTGGTGGACCCACTCTCAATGTACCCATGTACCGAGAAACGATTCGGGTCTTGAGCGTAGTCGAACAACACCTGCTTGATGGTCTGCGGATAGCCGTGGAAGTTAATGATAACGGGCTGCTTGTCGGTGAAGTAATACTTGAAATCATGACGCAGAACTCGACATTGTGAATTTCCAATACCAAGGGCCGACAGTGAAGAAATATTTACAAAACGTAGTCGCATATTTGGAATATGCTTTCGCACCAAACTAATTGCTGCCAATGCCTCCAAGGTCGGATAGTCTCCAGCAGCACTAAAGACTACGTGTGGATCATCGTCACTCGCAAAATCCCAAATTGAAATTCCGTCTGTCACGTCTTGCTTAGCCTCATCAAATGTTCGCCAAACTGGGAGCGGTCGCTTTGAACACACTAGTACATTGATCTCTTTTTTGGATTGCATCATTTGGTTGAAGGTGACCAAGGCAGTGTTGGCATCAGCTGGGAAATAAACGTTGGTGAAGCAACCCTGTCGTTGCAAAATACCGTCGATGAACCCTGGATTCTGGTGAGAGAACCCGTTGTGTTCTTGGCGCCAAGCGCCGGAAGTAAGGATGTAATTGAAGGAAGGAAAATCTCCTCGCCACTTAACATCACGGGCTATCTTTAAGAATTTAGCGTACTGATCAGCCATACTAGCTACAATCTGGACAAAGGCTTCGTATGACACAAACAAGCCATGCCGCCCAGTCAGTACATAACCTTGCAACAATCCTTGCAAACTGTGCTCCGACAACATCTCGAGTACTCGCCCATCCCAAGCCAAGTCTTTATCCCAATCTTTGTGCGGCCATACAAACGCTCGTTTTGTGACCTCAAACACAGCGCCGAGTTTATTGGAGTAAGTTTCGTCCGGAGACATCAATCGTAGGTTTCGATTGTGCTCATTGTCGCGCATCATGTCACGCAAGTATTCGCCGATCTTTTCCATTGAACTTTCGGTACCGCAGATTGGATTGTCGAGATCGCAGGTATTGGGATGTGAGTAGCCGCCAATCTCAGGCATGACTAGCGGTTGATAGGATGCTTCACCACCATGAGCGTGTGGACTGTCCCCCATTTTCTTTCCTTCACTTGGAATCAGACTTTGGATGTCATCATCAAATTTATCGCCGTCAAACAATTCATTGAAACGGTATGAGCGTAGCCACTCTTCTAATTGCGCTAACTGGGTTGGGTCGGTCTTGGCACCATCAGCGATCACCTGGTGAGAGTAGTGGTTGTCTTCTACTTTCTTATCGCCCACATAATCGATACTGTTCCAACCCTTAGGGGTACGCAATACGATCATTGGGAAACGTGGTGTCTCTTGTAGAGTCCCCTCGCGAGCGCAGTGTTGAGTAAAGCGGATAGCTTCAATAGCTGTATCCATTACCTCCATCATGCGTGTATGTACATCTTCTTCGGTATAGGCATCAACAAAATACGGATCGTAACCGTAACCATAGAACAAAGCTTTCAGTTCCTCATCACTCATCCTACCTGGGAAGGTTGGTCCAGAAATCTTGTAGCCGTTGAGGTGCAGAATTGGTAACACGGCTCCGTTAGTAGCAGGGTCAATCAGCTTATTGAGGTGCCAAGCAGCGGCGGTTGGGCCAGTTTCAAATTCTCCATCACCGACTAAACAAGCTACCACTAAATCAGGATTGTCGAGGACGGCACCATATGAAGTAGACAGAGCATAACCTAACTCTCCACCCTCTAGGATTACCCCTGGTGCTTCTGGGTTGCTATGACTCGGACTGCCGTAAGGCCAACTAAACATTTTGGCCATGTGAGCGATGCCTTCAGTATTATGTGAAATCTCTGGAGTGTATTTGGTTAGTGTGCCTTCAAGAAATAGGTTCGACTGTACAGCCGGGAAACCGTGACCCGGGCCAAGCACAAACATCATATTTACATCGTGCGCAATAATAGCTCGATTTAAGTGAGCGTAAGTAAAATTGATACCCGGACAAGTACCCCAGTGACCAAGCAAGCGTGGCTTGATATGGTCGGGACTTAGCGGCTCAGTTAATAAAACATTATCTTGTAAATAAATTTGTGCAGCTGACAAATAATCTGTCGCGCGAACGAACTTCTTAAGAACATCACTCATTGCCCTTATTCTAGCAGCTTTTTGCCACTTAATTTGTTTGCCTGTGCACACAATTCATTTGTTATACTGGATGCCATGAAAAAAACTCAGGCCGATAAAGTACGAGTCGGGAGAAGTAGTGCCGGACTAGGGTTATACGCAAGCCAAGAATTTAAAAAAGGCGACCTGATCATCGAATACACAGGTGAAACCATATCTACCGCAGAAGCTGACCGACGCGGGGGCAAATATTTATTTGAACTAAACGACAAAAAAACTATCGACGGCAAAGGTCGCGACAACATTGCGCGCTATATTAATCACAGCTGCCGACCCAACTGTTATCCGGAGCTAAACGCTAGTGAGACCCGGGTATTTATTTACGCCAAAAGAAAAATAACCGTTGGTGAAGAGCTCACCTACGATTACGGCAAAGATTATTTTGAAATTATGTTAAAGCCGATGGGTTGCCGCTGCCAAAAATGCACCGCTAAATAGTTTCGGTTGGCACTTCCTCAACCGCCTCCTCTTCGACTACACCCTCCTCGGGAGCGGGTTCAGTTGATTCTTCTGGTTCGGCAGCTTCTTGCGACGCATCAGTTTCAACTCCGGCAATTTCTCCCTCACCTGTTTCTTCCTGACCGCCCTCTTCATTCTCAATCACCTCATCGGTACTGGAGGCGGTTGCTTCGGTCGTACTAGCGGTTGAGGTACCGGTGTCTGGTTCTGGCGTGACGACCTCCTGACGGGCTGGGTCATCAGGACTCCGGCCCCACAGGCCTCCCTGTGGTTTGCTGCGAATACTATTTTGTACCGGCACCTCTACCGTACTGGTAAGAACATCACGCTCATCTTGGGTATTGGTTCTAATTCTCTCATTACGATCTTCAATCGCTTGTTGAACATTGATCTGACCTTCATCTGTCACGCCAACAGCGGCTGATGATCCGATGCCAATACTAATCAGAATCGCCACGATGATGATGCGCTTTTGGCGAATTTTTTTTGCCTGTTTACGTGAGGTAACGGTAGTGGGAGCTTTGCGATTATCAGTAGCGGGTGCTGCTGACTCGACTGGCGCGGTCGAGGCAGACTTTTTTACCTTTGGTTTTTCTGTTTTTTTAGTCGCTGATCTTGATGCTGATCTCACCCCTCCCCGACTGGCTCTTTCTCGTGTTCCAGACGAAGAGCGCCTGGCCCTGGTTCGCCTAGTTGAAGCACGGGTTTTAACTTCCCTGATGTCTTCAGAGGAATTTTCCATGTCGCTAAATTGTAACACCTGCCCTTGATATGTTATAGCGAGTTATAACTATGAATAAGATGTTTATAACTTAATTTCAGCCTTGCAAAACAGTACCCATGTGGTACTGTTTTGTACAACTTGCGCCGCTTGAATAACTACCAATAACTCGAGTCGCGTTTTTTATCGAATAATCACATCAAATTTGCGAACACCACACAGAAAGTTTTCCGGAAAAGATACTAGGACAAAGATCAATCAGGCCATTCGTGCGCCAGAACTTAGAGTGATTGGTCCTGAAGGTGAAAACTTAGGTACTCTCTCACTCGCAGACGCTCTCAAGCAAGCTGAAAAATTCAAGCTTGATTTGATCGAGATTTCTCCCAACGCCAAGCCGCCGGTGGCCAGAATTACTGACTTTGGTGAGTACCGTTACGAAACCAAGAAAAAAGCCAGTGCCGCTAAAGCTAAAGCTCATATTACGGAAACCAAAAACGTACAGGTGAAAATTGGGACTGGTGAACACGACCAACAACTTAAAGCTAAACGCATCGCCGACTGGCTCGACGAGGGACATCGAGTAAAAGTGGACCTCTTCCTCTGGGGACGATACAAGTATATGGAAGCGGAATTCCTTAAGGAGCGATTAGATCGTTTTCTAAAGATCATCCCAGCTGACTACAAGATTGCTGATCCGATGAAGAAAAGTCCCAAGGGTTGGACAGCCACCATCGAACGCGACGGTAAGGCCCGCAAGGCATCTGATCGACCAAAAGTAATCGAAGAAGAAAAAGTAGAGCCAGAAAAGAAGAAAGCTAAGAAAGAGGTTAAAAACGAAAATAAATCGAAGAAAAAGTCACTTGATGACTTACTCGATATCGAAGGAGGGTTGATATAAAAAATGCCCCGCGACTAAAGTCGCGGGGCTTTTTGTTTGAATGAACTACGTGGTCAAATCACTGACCGAACACAATCTTCTGGGCAGCATTAACCACTTCCGACTGCCCGTTGACGATTCCGCTAATGCGGGAGCCGATCTCATTCAGTTGTCCCATACTTGAGACAACCTCTGCATCGCTGGCAAAACGCTGGAGCGCGGTGGCCAGTTGAACCTGGTTTTCATAGTCTATCGACTGAAAACCATTGTCGACATATTCAAAACCGAGATTTTCGGCTAGACCGCGCAACAGCATCCCGTCGCCTACATTGAAGGTACCTGACATATCTACATCGAGTACACTCAATGTGACTTCTGGTTCAGTGTTGTAACCACTGAAAAGTAGGATGTCAAAGCCAGCGATCAGGTCACCGTCCCCGAGTGTGAGTACTCGGACATTGTCCTTGTGCTCAATGATATGTTCCCCAAGGGCAACGAAGGTTGCCCTATTCAAGGCCGAGAGAGACTCGAGGTGCTGGCGAAGTTCTCCCTTTTCTTCGGCCGCCACTTCAGTCACGAAAGTGAATACCGAAATGAAACCAACCACTACGCCCACAAATATTCTTTTGAACATTTTACTTCTCCTGTATAAAACAAAAGCTGTCGCACTTTGCGATCAGCTACCACTTATTATTATGTATAAATATAAATTTTTGTCAAGTTTTATTCGCCTATTGCACGCTAGGTATTGCTGGACTTTTTCTGCTAAATCAGGTATATTTTGCCCACTTTGTTGCTATTTCCCAGCGACTAAAGCCCGATCAAAAGTCCGACAACTTCCTTGATTTAATAAATTTGAGGCAGTTCGAGGCAGGTAAGGAAAATTTTGTGAGACGTACTTAGATGTACGATGAAAAAATTTGACGAAACCTAACAAAGAAATGACTAAATTTCTTATATCAAGTATGAAAACAAACAAATCATTTACTAAGCGTATTAAAGTAACCAAGAACGGAAAGCTAATCGCTCGAAAGCCTGGTCAAAACCACTTTAATGCTCGACAATCTGGTCAACAAAGACTAGCGCGAAAGCGAACTCAAGCTCTAACTATGAGCAAGCGAATTACTAGACGTTTCCTACCTAAATCAGGAGCTTAATAATCGTAAAGAAATAATATGGCACGTGTAAAAGGAGGGTTGATGGCCCAGAAGCGTCGAAAAAACATCCTGGCTGAAGTAAAGGGATATCGATTTGGACGCTCAAAGAAAAAGCGACAAGCTCGAGAAGCGATCTACCACGCACAAACTTATGCGTTTGCGCACCGAAAAGACAAGAAGAACGACTTTAGACGACTTTGGACCGTTCGAATCAACGCAGCGTTGATGGCCCACGGCATCAAGTACAGTCGATTTATCAAGTCTCTGAAAGACAAAAACATTAAATTGGACCGAAAGGTATTAGCTACTCTAGCAGTAGAAAATCCAGAAGCATTCAATCGAGTAGTAGACGCTACAAAATAAGTTAAACAAAAGGCCGGCCCCTACGGGGCCAGCCTTTTGTTTATAAATTGTTGAGAATACACTGGGTATCAATGAGTGATTTTGTCTGTCTAGCCTGACCTCCTAATTGACTGAAAATATTGCAAACTTTTTCTTGATCATCAATTAATATTGATTCTGACAATGAGGCATCAAGCCTATCCGCCCATTCTACAAACTGTTCCCCGTTATTATCTGTCTTATGTTTCTTTTCGTCGAAAGAATTTACAATATATTCAAAGTATTGATCAAGATTAAGTGCTGGCACCGTGAAGCGACTGAAACTATCCATGTTACCCGTGATTAATACTACTAAATATTTTTCACGTAAAGATTGTATTTGATTAAGAATCGCATCAGGAACCACAATTGTTTTACAATCCTTAACAAATAAATCCCACAGATTTTGATAATCGATACTTAACTGATCAGACACATAACGATTAACCTCTTCGGCAGAATATTTACCACGCATCCAATCATGCACCATCTGACGTTCTCCACTAAACAATAAAGCTTGGAGTTTATTATGTATCTCAAGAGACAAGCTACGCCAATACTGGTCTTTAGTTATAGTACCGTCAAAATCAATAAATAAAATCTTTTGACCTGTTTCATCCATACCTAAAAATCAATTTCAATTTCTTCGTTCTCATCGGGAGCGATTGCGTTTACTCCGAGATAATCGCGTAAGCGCTGCGTCAAAAAGAGTGAAGACTTCTCCTCCCCCATCGCCACAAAGACTTGCTTGGGCTGATAGTCCTGTGCACCACCGTATACGAGGTCAATGAGTTGGTTGCGGTCGGCGTGTCCGGAGAACCCGCGAATAGTCGCCACTTCGGCTTTTACCGGTACGCTCACGCCATCGATCCACACTTGCTTGGCACCGTCTTGAAGCAGTCTTCCGAGACTACCCACTGTCTGATAGCCGACAAGCAGTAAGGTGGTTCGCTTATCACCCAAGAATCGCTTTTCATGGGAGCGAATCCTGCCGCCATGACTCATTCCCGCTCCGGCGATGATTATTTTTGGCCCACCAAACTTGGCTATCTGACTCGACTCTTTAACTGTCTCAGTAAATGACAATCCCTCAAACGAGAAAATATCATCTCCGTTTTTAATCTGCTCTTGCACTTCTGGCTTAAGGTATTCAGGAGAGTTTTGGTAGACATCAGTCACCCGAATCGCCAGCGGAGAATCCAAATATGTCTTAATTGGTTGAATTGCTCCAGACTCCACCATATTGTTTATTTCAAATAAAATACCTTGGGTTCGTTCTAAGCTGAATGCCGGGATAATAAGCGTGCCCTCCTTTCGAATAGTCTCTTCTATGTAATGTTGCAAAATGGCTGAACGCTCTTCCACTTCTTCATGCACTCGGTCACCATACACACTCTCCATCAAGAGATAGTCATAATCCTTTGGCACTTCTGGACGGTCCAAGAGCGGTTGGGGTACATTTCCAATATCACCCGTAAAGACAATCTTTTTACCGTGGCGAGTAAGCTGCACCATCGCCGAACCAAGGATGTGCCCAGCATCAGTAAAGATGGCAGTGATATCATCTTCCAGATTTATTTCTTCATGATAACCGGTAGTGTCCCAAAGTGAGAGAGCTAGGTCTATATCATTTTGTGAGTATAAAGGCTTACGTTCTTCTTGTTTTGCCTCCATCTCCATAATATGAAGCGCATCATCGAACATGATAGTCGCCAGATCTTTGGTGGGTTCAGTGGAATAGATTTTACCCCGAAAACCGTCGCGCACCAGCTTTGGGATCCTACCAATATGATCAGCGTGCGCATGGGTCACAAACAACACATCCACTTTCGCCGGATTATATACGAAAGGCTGCTCGTTTATTCTCTGCGCAAACTTATCGCCCTGCACTAAACCGCAATCCACCAGTATAGCGAGCTTCCCTGTATCGAGCATGAAATTTGCTCCAGTTACCGAACCTACTCCTCCATAAAATCCTAGTGTCGAACTCATATCAACTTATTGTATAGCGTTGCAGTAATGAATGAGTTAGTAATCCACCGGCAAAACCGACCATCACGTCTTTAGCGGTGTCTACAAAGTATGTCGCGGGGTCATAAAGCCCAACAAACCATTCAAAAATTTCCCACGTGGTAGTTACCGCCAGTAAAGTAATTAAAACATTAGTTAGGTTAGCTCGACAATTAATACGACTGAAACTGCAGAGTGTATGGACTCCGAGTGCGATTAATCCCCCGCCCCAAAAGTGCATTACGATATCAAACCACTTAAACACCCAGTACAGAGAACTTTGGACCGCAACATAGTGTACGAAAGCAAATGACGCTGACAAGCCAAGAAATAGCAGAGCTTTTTTATAGTGCATGTAAATATAGTAGCAAAAAACCGTCTCAAAAGAGACGGTTGGTATGGGTGGACAGCTATCCCTCAGGGAGGGAGGTAGCTATCGAGCTTCTTGGTACTCAGCGTTTTCTGAGAGACGTACCGCACCCCCTATCCCTCAGGGAGGGAGGTAGCTATCTTGCGTTTTTCGTTCCGACAGCTTTGATTGGTACCGCACCCCCTATCCCTCAGGGAGGGAGGTAGCTATCTGTGCTGTCTCTGTTTTCCCAGATGGAAGAGGTACCGCACCCCCTATCCCTCAGGGAGGGAGGTAGCTATCCAGAGACTCTCAATTCAGCTAAAGTTTTTGTAGGTACCGCACCCCCTATCCCTCAGGGAGGGAGGTAGCTATCTAGTCCTACAAATACTGTCTGGTTCTTTGTCAGGTACCGCACCCCCTATCCCTCA
>DFRJ01000002.1:110118-425675 GCA_002378195.1 Patescibacteria group bacterium UBA3466 | reverse complement strand
AAAGCAACCCCAAAATTTCCTTTCAACTTTTTGGCGGCTTCCCCCGCACCCCCTTCCGCTTGTTTGAAAGGTAAGGAAATTTTTGGAGGTTGCTCGCGGGCGAATGCCCGCGCCCGAGGCGCGTCACCACGGACGCGAATGCGTACGATTTGGCATAGCATCACTGCGCGCTCCGCGCGGCCAGCGTTAGAGGTTTTGTTGGAAATAGGTTCGAGCTTGGTACAATAGAGACACGGTAAAGAAAATCCTGCTTGCGCAGGATTTTCTTGTTATAATCTTCAAATATGAATGAAATTGCAAATTGGCGACGAAGCAAGAAAGCTCGTCTATATATTATCGGAGGCTTATTAGTATTAGTGGCAGTACTGGCTTTTTTCTTTGAAGGATTACGACTATGGATGTTAGGAGTAGGAGTTGTGCTCTTGGTTGCACTTGGTTTCGAAATATCAGAAACAGATGTTGATTTGGGTACTATGATTGAGGAACGATCTATATCCGATGCAGTAATTGAACGTGACGAAGAGGGTAATTTAGAAACAGCCGAAGATGGAAGTCTTCTTACTCGGATATTCAGAGACCGTGAAGGTAATGAGGTGCCAGAAGGTACCGAAGGCGCTAAGTTCACCGACGAGTATAACTGTGATGATTTTGCTACTCAAGCGGAAGCACAGGTCTTCTTTGATAATGCCGGAGGAATTGAAGGCGATATCAATCGATTGGATGGAAACAAGGACGGTGTTCCATGTCAGGCCTTACCAGTCGGAACCAATTAATTTTGGTATACTATCAAGCGCTTAAAAACTAATCGTAAATATATGTCATATAGTATTGAAGAAATTGAAGGAATCGGTCCAGAGTATGGACAAAAGCTACGAGATGTAGATATTCAAACTACCGAAGATCTTCTACGACGTTGTGGAGATAAGAAAGGTCGAGAAGGCGTGTCTACTGAATCTGGTATTTCAGAAAAACATATCCTAGAATGGGTAAATCTTGCAGACTTGATGAGAATCAACGGAGTGGGGGAAGAGTTTGCTGACCTCTTGGAGGAAGCGGGTGTGGATACAGTAAAAGAGCTTGCTGCTCGAAACGCGGAAAATCTGGCAGCTGCAGTGGCAGAGGTAAATGAGAAGAAGAGTCTGACCGACCGGGTGCCGTCAGCGGAAACAGTACAGAAGTGGATTGATGAAGCGGGTACACTAGATCCTGTGGTATCACACTAATAATAAAATACAAAAAACCGGTGACTATTCACCGGTTTTTTGTTTGTCAATTTCTCGTACCAAATCGTCCATATGCTGGCGATGCTTCTCTCCGGCGTCAACCATAAAGTCGAGGTGGGGAATGTGCCGAATGCGAGCTTTCTTTTTTAGATAGTTACGCATATCAGTACCATTACGCTTGAGGAAAATCAGAGCGTCGTCTTCCTTTCCATCAGGGATGGTGGTGATAAACACAATTGCTCTTCTGCCATCGGGGGAGAGGTCGATGTTGGTGAGGGTGATCATCGGGTCACTATTGGCCTCAGCTCTGATGTAGTTGGCGATCAGCTCTTTTAGTAAACCTGCGAGTTTTATGTTGCGATCATTCATGTTTAGGTGACCACTAGGTCGTAGGGTTCTAGGTAGTCACCAGGAGCAATCTCAGCTCTGGTTTCAATCTGCATACCAAATTCGCCATCCTCTACTTTTTGTACGTCAGACTTCATTTGCTGGAGGTTTTTTACTACTCCAGTTCCGATCTCAATGTCTCGGCGTAAGATCTTTACGGTTTGGTTCATTTTGATAGCACCTTCATCAACGCGTCCACCCAGTACGTGAGTATGTTTTTGTACACTGAAATGTTTGAGGATTTTCACCTTACCAGTTGAGACCTTCTCTTCTTTTTTTGGAGTACGGTTTTTAAGGGCGGTTTCTAGCCATTCTGATAGTTCGTAGATGATGCTAAATGTATCAATCTCAACCCCAAGTCGTTCGGCCAGATCGGTGGCTGGTCGTTCCACCTTTACATTGAATCCAACAATGATCGCGTCTTCGGTGGCGCTCACATTCTGAACGTCGTTGACGTTTACATCACCAACACCGGTATCGATGACTTTAACCATGATGCGGTCTGATTCAAATTTATCCAGCTCGTGCTTGATGGCGTCGATGGTGCCAAGCACATCAGCTTTGATCAGGATCGGCACTACCGGTAGGTTGCTGTTGGTTACTTTGGCAATCGGGTTATCGCTCATAGCGGCATTGTCCAATATCATTGCCTCGGCTTCTTTTTTTGAAGTGACGGTAGTGAATTCGCTACCAACTTCAGGGATGTCAGTGAAGCCGACAATTCGAACTGGGGTAGACAGACCCGCTTCCTTTACTGTCTTGCCCTGAAAATCTTCCATGATGCGGACTGGAGAGTAAGTATTGCCGGACACGACAAATTGACCACTCGCTAGGGTGCCGTTAGTAACAATCAAAGTGGCTGTGTTTCCACGCTTTGGATCCATCTTTCCTTCGATGATCTTTCCTTCGGCAATAGCATTAGTGTCACCATTTAGTTCGGCCAGGTCGGCGGTAAGAATAACTAGGTCTAATAGTTCGTCGATACCTTCACCAGCCTTAGCTGAGATAGGGGCAAATGGAATATCGCCACCCATACCCTCGATGTAGATTTCGTGCTCGATTAGGCTGTTCTTGGTGCGCTGGACGTCTGCTCCAGGCTTGTCGATCTTGTTGATGGCTACCACGTAAGGGATGCCTGCTTGCTTGATTGATTCTAGGGCTTCGAGAGTTTGCGGCTTCACTCCGTCTTCGGCTGACACCATCAAGATGGCCACATCTGCCACGTCGGCACCGCGGAGTCGCATTTTCTGGAAGGCTTCATGACCTGGCGTGTCGAGGAAGGTGATCTTTTCATCGGCGCCATCTTTGGTGGTGTGGGGTACTACGTAAGCAGATAGGTGTTGAGTGATACCACCTGCTTCGCCGTCAACGATGTTGCTTTTTCGAATAGTGTCGAGCAGGGTCGACTTTCCGTGGTCGATGTGACCCATAACCACCACTACCGGTGGTCTTTTTACTACATTAGGTGCAGCAGTTTTCTTTTTCTTTGCCATATAATTTTTGTGCCAAGCCATAAAACGCCTAAAACAGGCGTACTGATAAATAATTTAGAGGGAGTATAGCAGAGTTCTGCCAGTTTATCCATAAAAATCAATAGTTTTTCAAATCTTGTAAATTGACAGTTTTATACTCAAATGTCATGATTCGGGAATTAAATATGTTTGGGAGGAGAAAAAAGCGAGTGTATCTAGATTGGGCGGCTGCGACGCCGCTTTTGCCGGAGGCAAAAGCGGCTATGTTGCCTTTTTTAAGCGGTGATTTTGGCAATCCTAGCGCTATTCATAAAGAGGGGTCGGTGGCGCGGCAGGCGGTTGAGGGTGCGCGCGACAAAGTCGCGCGCACCTTCAAGGTCCGCCCCGAATTTATTACTTTTACCAGCGGAGGCACTGAAGCCAATAACATCGCTATTTTAGGGTCAATCAAAAAACTGGTTGAGTCTGGATCTGAGTACTGTGATCTTGAAGTGGTGACTACCAAAATCGAGCACCCTTCAGTGTCACGCGCTTTTGACGAGCTCGAATCACTTGGAGTTAAGGTCAAATATGTAGCGGTTGATGAAACTGGATTGATTAATTTAACTGCACTCAGAGAGCTGTTGTCTGCTAAAACAGCCTTAGTTTCAGTGTCGTACATCAACAGTGAAATTGGTACTATCCAAAAGCTGCATGCCATCAAGAAGGTGCTGAAAGAAGCAGAGGAGGTGTATGGTAACTCGATCCTCTTTCATGTAGATGCAGCTCAAGCACCGCTGTGGGTAAATTGTCAGTTTGATACCACTCAGGCCGATTATTTAGCGCTAGACGCAGCAAAGTGCTGTGGTCCTAAAGGGGTCGGGGTCTTGGTGCAAAGTCGACGGGCGGCAGTCTCGCCAGTAACCTTTGGCGGTGGTCAGGAAGCTGGATTGAGGCCGGGTACGGAAAACGTGGCAGGTGTAGTTGGTGCAGCAGTCGCTTTAGAGGCAGCTCAAGCAGACTGGAAAAGTAGGCAAGAGACAATTTCTTTGGTGCGAGATCAAGCGATAAAGTATTTATTGGCAGAAGTGCCGGAAGCGCTAATTAATGGCGCGTTTGGTGCCGATCGTGTCGCCAATAATATCAATATTTCACTTCCGTTATACGATACAGAATTTATGGCGGTAGTTTTAGATAAACACGGTTTTGCCGTCAGTACCAAGTCGGCCTGCAGCGGCGCTGGTGGAGGGGAGAGTGCGGTGGTGAAGGAGATTTCAGCTGATCCTAGCCGAGCCGCTTCAACTTTAAGAATTACTTCGGGGTCAGACACTACTCTGAAAGATCTGCAAAGACTCACGGCTGTCTTGCGGAAGCATCTCGATAAGATGTCAGCTTACATAAAATAAGCATTTACAATAATCACTAAACATGGCATAGTTGCTCTGAACGAGTTCTTCCACAACCTCATAGGTTATCTTATGAACAACTACCATAATCTGGATCGTAATTTTCAGGATCCGTGTACTCACTGCGACGAATCGTCGCATCGTCAACTCTGTCACATGTGCGGCGGCTCTGGCCTGGCAAATATCGATTTGCACACGTTGGATATTGCTCTTTTGAGCATCGCCGGCGAATTCCGCTACGTGATTCGGGCTCAACTGCGAGGCTTCGCTGCTGGCCGGCGTCAGATCGGTCGCATCTATCTCAGTGGTAATGTGTCCTGGACGTCAGACCCGGCTCAAGCGCAGTCTTTCCCAACGACAGACGGCATTATCCAGTTTGGAGCCAAGGTTTTGGCGCATTTGCCGGGAGCGGTAGAGGTCAGTGCTAGTCGCGCGTCTGTAGTTTTTCGTCAGATTAATGATCGTATCCAGTTTGGCTACACAGCCGAAATGGCGATCTGATCCTGTGCGATTGTTCTACCAAATCCAACCGGCCCCCAGGGCCGGTTTTTCGTTTGACTTGAGAGATGGTTCATTGCAATATACAAATATAGAGAACGTAATAACTCTATATACGCGGCTGCACTCAGAAAAACTGCATAGTCCGAATGACCGCATGTCCAGATGGCGTATAATGAAAAGACAGATAATTGAACTTCAAACATGCCGAATTTTCACAATTTCACAACCAAAGCGAAGGAGGCAATTAGAAAAGCACATGAGTTAGCAATTGAGCGGGGTCAAAATCATGTTAGTCCCGTCCATCTGCTGACTGCGCTATCGATGCAGGATGAAAGTGCAGTGATAGCGATTTTGGACAGATTAGATATTGATATTATTGCTTTCACCGACCTTTTGTTGGAAGCGCTTGAGATGCCCGAAGCGCAAACCACTATCTCACAATCATACCAACTATATCTCACTCCAGAATTAGCCAAGGCGCTGGAATTTTCTGGTACCTACGCTGAACAACTAGGTGATTCTTATGTTGGAGTCGAGCACTTGTTTGTAGCTGCTCTGGAACATCCCGGACCGGCAATTGAAATCATGCAGCGCACTGGGGTCGAAAAGACTAGAGTGATGGATGCGATTAAGGAGATGCGAGAGAGCAATGTGTCTGATGCTCAGAGCCCGAAGAAGTTTCGTACTTTGGCTAAGTACACCCGCAATCTGACCCAGTTGGCTCAAGAAAATAAGGTAGATCCAGTCATCGGGCGTGATATTGAAATCCAGCGCGTGATTCAGATTTTGTCGCGACGAACCAAAAACAATCCAGTCCTAATCGGCGAAGCAGGGGTAGGAAAAACAGCAATTGCGGAAGGTCTGGCGCAGCAAATTGTGCTTGGTCAGGTCCCGGAATCGGTAAAAGATAAGGAAATCTTATCACTCGATCTTGGTTTGCTGGTAGCTGGAACAAAATTCCGCGGTGAGTTTGAAGAAAGACTAAAGGCAGTGATGAAAGAAGTGGAACAAGCGGCTGGTCGAGTGATTTTATTTATCGATGAGTTACATACTATCGTGGGCGCTGGCCAAGCTGATGGTTCGATGGATGCTTCAAATATGCTGAAGCCAGCGCTGGCGCGAGGAGAAATTAGAATTATCGGAGCTACTACTCTGAAGGAATATCAAAAGCATATCGAGAAAGACCCAGCACTCACCAGACGATTCCAGCCTGTTTATGTAAATGAGCCAAGTCCGGAAGACGCCGTTGCTATCTTGCGTGGTTTGGCAGAAAAGTACGAACTTTTCCATGGTGTCCGAATCGCTGATGACGCTATCCTAGCGGCAGTAAATTTGTCTTCACGGTATATTACCGATCGTTTCTTGCCGGATAAGGCGGTCGACCTGATCGACGAAGCGGCCTCAGCGTTGCGTATCTCACTTGAAAACAAGCCAGAAGAATTGGTAGAAACCGATCGTATGATTCGCCGCTTAGAAATTGAGCGTGAAGCATTGCGAAAAGAAGTGGAAATTACTGAAAACAAAAAGAAGGTGAAAGATCGCATTAAGGAGATCGAGAAAGAGATTGGTGAATATAAGGAAACCACATCCAACCTGGAGACCAAGTGGAACAATGAAAAAGAAGCCTTGGGAGAAATCAGTGGTTTGAAAAAAGAGCTCGAAGAAGCGCGGGTGGAAGCAGAAAACGCTGAAGCTATGGCCGACCTCACTAGAGCAGCAGAGATCCGCTACGATATAATCCCGTCAATCCAAAAAGATCTAGACACCAAACTAAGACGTCTCAAGAAGCTGCAACGTAGTCGCCGTTTGTTGAAGGAAGAGGTTTTGGAGGAAGATATCGCAGCTGTGGTGTCACGTTGGACGGGTATTCCAGTATCTCGTATGTTAGAAGCTGAGGTAGAGAAGCTGGCTCGGATGGAGGATGTGTTGCACGAGAAAGTGGTCGGACAGGACCATGCCGTAACGCTGGTAGCCGATGCTATTAAACGAGCTCGCGCTGGCATCGCTGACCCTAATCGACCGATTGGCTCGTTTCTTTTCCTTGGTCCAACTGGAGTTGGTAAGACAGAACTAACCAAGGCGTTATCAAACTTTATGTTTAATGACGAAGATGCTTTGCTGCGAATTGATATGTCCGAGTTTATGGAGAAGCATTCAGTCTCCAAGATTATTGGTTCGCCGCCGGGGTATGTTGGGCACGATGACGGTAGTTCGATCACCGAACGGGTGCGGCACCGTCCTTACTCGGTTATCTTGTTGGATGAAATTGAAAAAGCTCACCCAGAAGTCTTCAATATTCTATTGCAAGTCTTAGATTCTGGTCACCTCACTGACTCCAAAGGAAGAAAGATTAATTTCAAGAACACGGTTATCATTATGACTTCAAATATTGGTGCCGAGCACATTAACCAGATGTCTAACTTTGGGTTTGCTGACGATCATGGAGAAGAGGCGCAGTTTGTCCAAGCTAAAGACAAGGTGATGGATAGTCTCAAGCAATACTTCCGACCAGAATTTATCAACCGACTCGATGAAGTAATTGTCTTTGATCTGTTGTCTGAAGAAGCCATCGCAGAGATTGTCGATATCCAGGTGAATGACGTGATTGACCGACTAGAAAAGAAGGAGATCAACCTGACTTTGACGAAAGAAGTGCGCGAGTATTTGGCCAAGGAAGGCTATGATCCAAAGTTTGGTGCACGTCCATTAAAGCGTTTGATCCAGAGCAAGATCCTGACTCCGGTAGCAAACATGATGGTGGGTGAAGGAATGCTGCAGGGAGGTAGTGTTAAGGTTGGAATTAAGAAAGGGGAATTAGATTTTGAAGTAAAGAAGACCAAGCGAAGAGCGGTAAAACGAGCGCCGGTCGCCGCCAAGCCAAAGAAAAAGAAAAAAGAAGCAGTGGCAGCATAATATAAAAAAGAAGCCAGCGCGAGAGCGCTGGCTTTTCTGATGAGGCTAATTGAGATCGACGTAATATATGTCGATGTCGTCTGAGCCGGTGATGACAGATTGAAAAATCTCCTTGAGAGAATCATCAAAATCTGCTCGAATTTTGGGTGGCCACTGTCTGGTTCGATACGACGTAATCCTGATGAGAACCGCAACATGTGGGTATTCACCATAGGATCGGTCGAATTTGAACCTCGGTCGACTCTTTTTAGTTTTGGGTGAATAAGCACCGTTCTCGAGCTCCTTTTGGGTCGTGGCTACGAGTTTGGTGGTCTGTCTGGCCAAAGCATCTTTGGTGCTCTTGGTCAGATTTTTACTACTGACAACTTCGAAGTACATTATTTTCTCCCCGTATTGGTCTTAGTGGTACTGCGTCTCCGTCTTGCATTTTGCCACAAAGGTATATAAATACAAGCAAAGATTTTGGATGCTTGTTACGTAGCATGTTACGTAACATGCTACGTAACAGGAGCCGAGAGGGGGAGAGGAAAATTTCAGAAATACTTTACAAACATAGCAAATATGCTATAATATAATAAGTCAAGTTCATTCAGTCGCTGCAACCACTCAAAATATTGAAACCGTTAGTGTCGACTAACGGGGTTGCAAAACATTTAGTATGTTTAGAGCGATTGGAACAGTTATCATTCTTATCACGCTTTCAAATATGTTCGCGACGGCATTTGCGGCTCTAGAGCGCACAATGGTTGCTAGTCTCGGTTTTGTAGAGACCGCCGCCAATACCGCCACCAGTGAACTTATCGAAAGAAGCTAGACTAATAACTAAACCGACTCCATGCGAGTCGGTTTTTTGTTGCCGGGAGGGATAATCCCGCTGTCACAAATTCGCTACGCTCATAAGTGCAGCTGGACGCAGCTCGACCGTTTTAATTTCTAGGAATTGAAATTAAAACATGTCTCCGCTGGTTCAAATCCCACGAAAGCAAAACTGTTTGCTTTCTTCCCGGCGCACGAACAAAAAATGGCATTCACAAAAGTGAATGCTCGTTTTTTGTATTCGTGCGCCGGGAGGGATTTGAACCCCCGTAGGATAAATCCGTCAGATTTACAGTCTGATGCAATTGACCACTCTGCCACCGACGCGTTTAGTATTTAGTACTTGTGTCCACACAATGATCATGGTGTTGATTCGAGTGTGGCCAATTACATTGTCCTCTTATTGCCTCATAAATATCGGCAATTCTGTCGCAAGCGACAGATCAGAGAAAATATAAAGCAGTTTATATTTTCTCCACTCTGCCACCGACGCCTGTACTTCACTTATAAATAAGTCGAATAAAAATAACATATATTGATTATTTTTCAAAACTGAATCACTTAACGTGATATGATTTTTGTATGAATAAAAAAGTGCTTACTCTAATAGCTTTGTTGTTGCTCGCGCCGGCGATGGCTGGTGCTCAGCCGGTCAAAGTGGCTGAGTCAGTTGGAGATACTGAAGAGGGTGTGGTGATTGCTCCTGGTACATCGCAAGGTACAGGTGAGAATGTTACGACGGATAATGGAGTTGGTGACACTACAGATCAAGGTACAAGTGCTTCTGCTGACAGCTCAGCTGCATCGCAGAATCAAGATGAATCAGCGCCTGGAGGTCTAATTACCTGCGAGGGGGCCGGTTGTACTTTTTGTGATGTGGTAAAAACTGCCAATAAAATCACTAGCTGGTTGATTGGAGTGATGTTGGTCATATTTACACTCCTCACAGCTTATGCTGGATTTAAATTGGTAACATCGGGTGGTAACCCTCAAGCCAGATCAGACGCTAAAAAGTACATGACCAATGGCTTTATTGGGATTGTGATTGTGTTGTGTGCATGGCTGTTGGTTGACACTCTTCTGAGAGCTTTGCTGGTGGGGGGAAATGCAGAATTGGCAGGCAGAGCGTGGTCTGATATTGAGTGCGGAGGACAGACAGAGACCTATACAAACACAAGAACGCCTTCTTCAGTGTCTGATCCAGACGGTAGATTTATCTACACCTACGAAAATCCTCAAGGCTTACAAAGATTGTCATTCGCAACTATGGAAAGCTGTGTCGAGAATCGTTCCTTCTTCCTTGATAGGTACACTCAATATGTCTCTACAGCCACACCTTGTACTGAGATAAGTGCTGAATAGGTTTAAAAGTTGTGAAACATAACTTGGAGTAAAGAAAATACCTAGCTAATCCTAGGTAATTTCTTGCGGTCACAAATCACTAAGTATATTTGTTCACTGCGTTCCAAATTTACTAAGTGTTCGCGACCCCGCCTCGACCGTTTCTGGCTCTAAAAAATGAGCCAGAAACATGTCTGTGGCTCCCGCTCGAGCACGAAAGCAAAGCAGTTTGCTTTCTAAAGTACAAAACCTTCCATTCGAATGGAAGGTTTTGTACTTTACTCGAGCGGGCCCACGAGGATTCGAACCTCGATCGACGGTTTTGGAGACCGGTATTCTGCCATTGAACTATAGGCCCATTAATTTGCTTGTGGCAACCATATTAGGTGAAACCCTGGCTTAGGTCAACTCTGAGGACTGTTCTAAAAATTCGCTGACGCGGTGGCAAATGCCTGGTTTGTTGTCGGCATCAAACCATTCAATCTCTTTATCCTTCTTGAGCCAAGTCATTTGTCGCTTGGCAAACTGACGGCTCTTGATACCAATTTTTTCAACCATCTCCTTATATCTAATCTCTCCTTTTAAGTAACTGGAGATAAAGCGGTATTCGATACCGAGATCGTGCATGCGCTCGTATGATAGACCTTCAGCGTGTAGTTTTTCCACTTCTTCCACCATACCGGCATCTAGGCGTTGGTGTAGTCGTTTGTGGATGTTGTCGTGTAGTCTGAGTTGGCTAATTGAAATACCGATGACTAGCCATTCAAAAGGAGAGTCGGTTTTTTGTGGAGGCGGTACTTTACCTAATGACTCAATAATTTCTAGAGCGCGGATTAGGCGGGGACGATTGTGTCGGTCGATAGTGCTGGCCCGGTCGGGGTCTGAGGCTTGGAGTTTCGAGAATAACTCTGGGGTAGAGAAGTCAGACATGTCGATGCGGAAGGCTTCGTTGGGAGGGACGTGTGCTACGCCGTGACGGCCACGCAGCATGTCGAGATAGAAAAAGGTGCCACCAGCTACAATCGGTAGCTTATGACGACTTCTGATATCCATGATGGCAGCTGTAGCATCTAATTCAAATTCGGAGGCGCTGTAGCGTTTGTTGGGGTCGGCAATGTCGATGAGGTGGTGGGTGACGCCGTCCATTTCTTCGGCGGTGACTTTGCCGGTGCCGAGGTCTAAGCCTTTGTATATTTGACGGCAGTCGGCCGAAATCACTTCACCGTTAAACTGCTTGGCGAGTGTGATCGCCAAAGAAGTCTTCCCGCTTGAAGTGGGACCGACCACTGCAATGGCTTTTGGCTTACTCATAGATTTAGTCTACCTAAGCTGGACGGAAAGGCAAGATAAGATTTTAAAATTACGAATTTTCTGGTACACTCTTCGTCATATCAGCAGATGCCTCGGTGGTGGAATTGGTATACACGTACGACTCAAAATCGTATGCTTTACGGCATGAGGGTTCGACCCCCTCCCGAGGCACAAACAAACATCCGCAAGGGTGTTTTATTCTTGCCGCATATAACACTCGCTCGACTTCTTACAGAAGCTGTACACCTTGTCAGTATTTTGTTCGCTAGCTCCAAAATACTAGTCAAGGTCTTGCGAAGGTCCCCCAGACCTTCTCACCCTCCCGAGGCACAAACAAACATCCGCAAGGGTGTTTTAGTTTGCCTGATTTATGTGGATTGTGCATAACTCCGGTATGTTAGAATCAATAGAACGAGCAGGGATGTAACGCTCGAGGTAATTTACGGTTTTTATTTATGGCATTTCAGGGTGATTCTATATATTGGGTTGAGGTTGAAAAGATTGTTCCTAATCCTTACCAACCAAGACGTGAGTTTGACGAGGCAAAGCTTAAGGAGTTGTCTGAGTCTATTCGTATGTATGGCGTACTGCAGCCACTTACAGTCACTAGAAGTGAAGTGCAAAGAGATGATGGGACTTTTTATACAGAGTATGAATTAATTGCCGGAGAGAGGCGTTTAAGAGCGAGTAAGCTGGCGGGAGCAGCGCAGGTGCCGGTAATTATTCGCGAAGGTGAGCAAGATGATCAAGAAAAGCTCGAGCTAGCTATTATCGAAAACTTGCAGCGAGAAGATCTGAACGCCGTAGATCGAGCGATTGCTTTCAAGCAGCTCGCTGAAGCTTTCGATTTGTCGCACGCGCAGGTGGCGGAAAAGGTGGGTCGGAGTAGGGAGTATGTCTCCAACTCGATCCGACTCCTTGGTTTGCCTGAACATATGCTCGACTCACTGAAGCATGGTGACATGATGGAGGGTCACGCCCGAACTTTATTGATGTTGACCGACCGACCAGAAGAACAAGAAGTGGTCTACAAGGAAATTCTATTGAAGAAATTGTCGGTACGGGAAGTCGAGCGGATTGTACGTAAGATTGCGAGTGATAAAGTGCGGAAGAAGAATCCGGGAGAGTTTGATGCCAATCTTATTGAGTTTGAAAAACGCTTTACTGAAACACTGGGTACACGAGTGCAAATTCAAAAAACTGATTTTGGGGGAAAGCTAACGATCGATTATTTCTCTGAAGATGACCTGAACGTCATTTTAAACCGCATTAAGGAAGAGGCGGAGCTGCAAGACCAGGCTACTGCCGTAGAAGCATCTAAATTGGCAGCTCATACACCGCTTGAGATGTCTGATACGCCAATGCCTAGTGTGACAGAAGATGTTGCAGCTCCGACCGAGGAGTCGGCGCCTATTGTTCCTGTCGAACCAGCAGTCGCTCCTCAAGCTGTTGAATCGACTCCAGAAATAGTCGAGTCTCCCGCTGAGCCAGATCACGAAATGCTAGATGATTTTGATCACACCCATGATTTTTTAAGTAATACTGAATCAGTAGGTGCGCCCACTATTCCGGTAGAAGAAGAGGTCGTTGATACACCTGCGCCATCGCCAGCAGCTGAACCAGAGGAGGATGATAGTAATCTCTATTCCATCAACAGCTTTACTGTTTAGATTATTTAAAATTATTCCTCAGGATGATCTAGAGCGTGCTTGATGCGTTTGCGGGCTAATGATGTTTTGGTGGTCTCTAGCCATTTTCGGCTCGGTCGAGCTGATTTTCTGGTTTCGATTTCAACGATATCACCATTTGATAAAGCGGTACTGAGAGAAACGTGTTTACGGTTTACGCGGGCGCCAGCGGTGCGGTCGCCAACTTCAGAGTGAATGGCGTAAGCAAAATCGATCGGAGTCGCGCCCATCGGTAGGTCAACCACATCACCAGTTGGAGTGAAGACAAATATACGATTAGAGAAAAAGTCTGACTCGGCATCGGCCAGAAAGTCACTGGTAGGTTTGTCAGATTCGGTGTTGTACGTTTGGCCGATTTCGGAGATCCACTGGGGGATTTTCTTGTAGTGCGGGGTGGCAGCGGTTTCTTCTAGTTTTTCTTCCAATTTGGCACTGCGTCTAGAGAAGGGCTTGAATAGGCTTGGTATTAGGCTAGAGAACATTGATGGTTTGCCTGCTTTATCGGAAGCAGTGGCGGGTTTATAGAAGACGTGTGAAGCCACTCCAAACTCAGCTTCGCGGTGCATGACTTTGGTGCGAATTTGGATTTCTAAAATGACCCCGTTTTGGGTGGTAACGGCAGTGTGGAGAGACTGATAACCGTTTGGCTTTGGGAAAGCGATGTAGTCTTTTACGCGCTTTGGAAGCGGGCGCCAGAGTTCGTGGACGATCCCGAGGGTGCGATAACAATCAGCTTCAGAATCAACCACCACTCTCATGGCCATCAAGTCGTAGATGACATCAATATCCCATTCCTTTCGCTTGAGTTTGTTGTATAGGCTGTACAGACCTTTAACTCGATAAGAGGTCTGAAATTCATACAGTCCGGCGTCGGCTAACTTCTTTTGAAGTACCTTTCGTTCCCGTTCAAGCATTTCTTTGGCGTTACCAAAGCGAGATGAAAGAGATTCTTGGACGCGCTTAGCCTCGTCGGGGTAGACGTAGGGGAAAGCTAGATCCTCGAGCTCCTTGCGAAGCTTACCCATTCCGAGTCGGTGAGCAACAGGTACATAAATTTCTAGGGTCTCACGGGCAATGCGGAGCTGTTTCTTTTCAGGAATAAAATGCAGGGTTTCTAGATTATGGAGGCGGTCGACCAGCTTGATGATCAGTACTCTAATATCCTGACTGGTGGCTACGAATAGTTTGCGCAAACTCTCGTTGTGTCGGTCGGTACCGTAGTAACGTACTGAACTCAGCTTGGTTACTCCTTCCACCAAGAAAAGAATTTCTTCACTAAACTCATTTTTAATATCTTCTGAGGTTACTTCAGTATCCTCGATAGTGTCGTGCAAGATACCGGCGCTGATGGTGCGCGGACCCATGCCCATTTCAGCCAGTTTGTAGCCAACGGCCGCGGTGTGAATCATGTAGGGGTCACCAGAGTAGCGTTTATGGTCTTTATGAGCCTCGGCGGCATAATCGTAAGCATGCTTAATAAGCTCCTTGTCGGAGTCGGTAGGTCCATTCATTTGACCAATGATTTCTTCAGCGGAATGCATTGAAATATTCTAGAACAAAGCTGAAATTACACAAGCCAATTGTGCCAAACAACCTATTTGGGGCGGTTGGTTATTTTTGTTTCAGTAATTCTACGGCGTCGTCGATGGTAATTTTTTCCGTTTTTAGGTTGTCTGGAATTCCAATCCGCTTGAAACCTTTTTTGAGATAGCGTCCAGATTTAGATTCGTAGACGTTTACTAGCTTGCGAGTTTTGGGGTGGATGCCAAGTTCTTTGAGCAATTTTTCTCCTTTCCGTAAAGTTTTCGGTTCGGCCAAAATTTCCATCGCTCGCTCGAAGGTGATGTCGTAAGGATTGTCGTTCTTATCCTTGAGTGATCGAAAATCACCAGCGTGTCCAATGTATGGACCGTATTGACCAGTGTTGGCAATGACGGGCTCGCCAGTCTTTGGGTGTTCGCCGAGCTCGCGGGGTAGCAGTAGGTACTTGGCAGCTTCTTCTACTGTCACGTCTTCGGGTTCTACTCCCGGTGGTAGGGCTGCACGCTTTGGTTTTTCTAGTTTTTTACCTTTGACTTTTTCGGGAGTTTCGCCGAGCTGTACATATGGACCATAACGACCATTCATAACAAAAATTGGTTCTCCGGTTTCGGGATGGTTACCAATAGGTTCGTCCGGCTTCACTTCAGAACCGTCGATGAGGCGAGCGCCATCACAGTCGGGGAAGCGCGAACAGGACAAGAAAGTGCCGGTTCGGCCTAGTTTCTTTACCATGTCTGCCTTACATTCTGGGCAAGGGAATTCTTTTGGTCCTGGGCCTAAAGTGGTGAGCTTTTCAATGTTTTCTTTAGAGTCGACATCTTTCTTGAACGGTTTATAAAAAGTGCTCAGAGTTTTTTCGTACTCTCTTTCACCTGAAGCAATATCATCAAGCTGGTCTTCCATTTCGGCGGTGAAGTCGTCGTCAATGTAGTCTAAGAAGTGTTCTTCTAAGAACGTCGAAACGACGTCACCAGTATCAGTCGGAATAAGAGTGCGACCTTCCTTCTCTACATAGCCGCGCTGGACGATAGTGTTCATGATACTGGCGTACGTTGAAGGACGTCCAATACCTCGCTTTTCCAACTCTTTAATTAGGCCAGCTTCGGTGTATCGGTTGGGAGGTTGGGTTTGCTTCGCCTCAATTTCTACCTCATTACATTTCAGAGTGTCCCCTTCGGTAAATTTTGGTACTTCAGTATCTTCGCCGCGCGCGCGTGTGTCTACCTTTAGCCAACCATCAAACATGACGCGAGAGCCATTAACTGCAAAATCCGGAATGGAATCTTTGCTGTCTTTTACATTGGCTAGTAGCTTTGTCCGTTGCAGGGAGGCGTCGGCCATTTGTGAAGCCATTGCTCGTTGCCAAATTAGTTCGTATAGAGCTTTTTGATCAGCGGTAGAGCCGGCTACTTGTTTATTAAAGTTGGTGGGGCGAACCGCTTCGTGGGCTTCTTGAGCGTTTTTGCTCTTACTTTTATATGAGCGCGGCTGCACGTACTCCTTGCCAAAATCTTTATGCAAAATGGCCAAGATTTGCTTTTGCGCCTGGTCGCTGAGGTTGGGGCTATCGGTACGCATGTAGGTGATGTGTCCAGCTTCGTACAGCTTTTGCGCCGCACCCATGGTGCGTGAAGGAGTGAAGCCGAGTCGTGTTGAAGCAGTCTGCTGCAGGGTCGAGGTGGTGAATGGTGGTTTTGGTGATCGTTTGGCTTCCGATTCCTTGATCGAAACAATTTCCCAGTCGTGCTTTTCGCCAACCTGCTTGATCCGATTGGCTTCTTTTTCTTCGCCAGGTTCCTCGGTGCAGATAAAAGGAATCTTAGCTTTTCCATCCTTCATTTGAGCGGTAAGTACAAAGAAGTCGTCAGGGATAAAGGCACGGATTTCTCGCTCGCGTTCCATGACAATCCGCAAGGCTGGAGACTGGACGCGTCCGGCTGAAAGACCGTAACGAACTTTCTTCCAAATCAATCCAGACAGCTCATAACCAACCAACCTGTCTAGGACACGTCTGGCTTCTTGGGCTTCCTTTAGGTGCATATCAAGCTTGCGAGGCTTTTCAATGGCGGCCTTGACTGCTTCTTCGGTGATTTCGTTGAAAGCCACTCGCTTGATATTCTTGTTTTGCTTCTTGATCGCTTCAGCTACGTGCCAAGCAATCGCTTCACCTTCGCGGTCGGGGTCGGATGCGAGTAGCACCTCATCAGACTTTTTGGCGGCTTCTTGCAAGCCTTCAATCACCTTTTCTTTGCCGGGAGACACAATATAACGCGGAACAAAACCACCTTCGATATCGACGGCGTCTTTGTTGGTTTTGGGAAGATCGCGGATGTGACCGATCGAAGACATTACTTTGTATCCCGCACCGAGATACTTTTCGATTGTCTTACTCTTGGCTGGTGACTCCACGATGACCAAAGTCTGTTTGGTTTTTGCATTCATTGGCTACACAAATACTAGGCTTTTACTTTCGTGTCAAATAATAAGTTAAATTTAACCAACCAAACGATAGATGTTTTGCTCGCTAGCAATGTGTCCTTGCAGCTCCATCATCATTAGTAATTGAGACGCTTGATCAATTGGTAAGCCGGTTTTTCTGATTAGCTCATCGCGGTGGGTCGGTTCGTCTAAATTATCTAGGATGAGTAATTCAGTTGGTGACAGATCGAGGGCATTGCTAGGTGTCTGCTGGCTCTTTGGTTCAATTTGCAGCACTTCTAAAATATCTTCACTACAAGTTACTGGCGTAGCGCCGAGCTTGAGAAATTGGTGTGTGCCGGCGCTGGTCTTAGAAAAGATGCTGCCTGGTACCACCATCAGGTCTCGATTGTAGTCGGCGGTGTATTTGGCGGTGATGAGAGTGCCGGATTTTTCGGCTGCCTCTACCAACAGAGTGGCTTGGCTGATGCCGGCGACCAAGCGGTTGCGTTGAGGGAATGACCATTTGGTTGCCCGAAAGTCCGGCTCAAATTCAGACAACATACCACCACCAGCCTCAAGGATTTTGTAGGCCAAGGATTTATGAGAAGCGGGGTAGAGAGCGTTGTCACCCAAGCCGCTGCCCGGTATGGCTAGGGTGTATAAATTATTGCGTAGAGCGGCTTCATGGGACAGGGAATCAATGCCGAGGGCGAGGCCGGAGACGATGCCAATCGGATACCCGGCCAAGCCTTGCACCAGATCATCCACCACCTGCTTGCCGTAAGTGGTGTACTTTCTTGACCCTACAATTGATAAGAGGGTCAGATCCTTCGTGGGAAGCTTTCCTCGGTAGTTGAGGGTGGTGGGAGGTTGGGGGATTTCATTAAGTCTGTGGGGGAAGTCGCCAGCTGGTAGGTTTTGTATTGGAAAGTCCATATATTAAATAATTTTAGCATGCACGCAAAAACGCTTGACAAATATTATAAATAGTGTATGATACTAAAACATCGACAAATATGAGTCGTTGCGATCCTTAGATAAATGTGTGTCCACCGTCGGTAATAACATGACTATCGGCGAAGGTAAGAATTCATCCTTACGACTTGTCACCTATTGAAAATGCGTTAGCTCGTGTTCAATAGTTTCAACCTGCAACCAGCAGAACGCACCTTCGGGTGTAAAGAGGAGATCTGATACTCAAAAGGTTCAGATGACCAGCTCCTAGTTGCAGTGTTTAATGTCTGGTCCGACACGCTCAAGTTGGCTACTGTCTAGCCACCCGTTAGTTCGCGGGATACTGCGCCGTCTAGTCATAAATGACGCGCGATCTGAGAACCAGTCCTCTTCGGAGGCAGGCCCGGTGATTCTATAATATTTTTATGGATAGCCGGGCTTTTTCTATGTTTGTTAATTGGCAAAACGCAATCTTAGGTATGCTACTATTTTAGTAATTATGTTTGAGAAAGCTCACAAACCTTCGTTTGAACCTGAGGATGATGTATCTGTGCCAGAGTACATAGACCGGGTGGCTGAGCAAAAAGAATTTGTCAAAACTGAGGCGGCAAACGATATGGCTCCGTCTCCAGAAAGTGATCCGGTTGAGGAACCACAGGAAAAAGTTTTGCCTGAGGCAGCGAATAGTCCAGTCCATAAAGAAGGACCGCCAGAGCTGTCGGTGGTCGAGGGGAGTAATGACTCTGGTGAAAAAGTACCAGAGCGAGCAGAGTATTTACGTTTGAAAAAAGAGTTTAAGGCGGCCAAGGAGATTTTTTTAGATGCCGTTGGACAGGACTATGCAGATCGTAATGTGGTAAAAAAGTTTTTTGGCTTAGGGAGAAATAAACTAAGTAAAGAAGCGCAAGCGGCCTACGACCAGTTCCTGGCTGTTAATAAGGAGTATTATCATAGTTTGGAAACTAGTGGAGTCTTAGAAAAATTGAAAGAACGAGGAGAGCGGTCAGGTAATGCAGAAGTTTCACTCGAGCCAGCCTTGGCCGGACGACATGTTATGGGAGTGGCGGAAGAAAGACTAGACAGACAAAAGGTACAGTTACCAGAAGGTATGCAAAAAACCATTGGGTGGTTTAAGGAGAGGGCGCAAAAAAATCCAAAATTAACCAAAGCGGTAGGTGCGACAGTATTGGGGTATGGTCTGGCTGTGAACGCTGCTGCAGTGGGAGCAGGTTTGGCTACCCGTTATCTTGGTAATCGGTTTTATCTTCAAGGAAAAGAAGAGAATTTGAAGAAAACCACTGATAATATTACAGAAAATGCGACTAAATTTGATGAATTTGATTTAGATACTGCTCTGGATACTTATTATTCAGCGTCCAACTCAGCACATAATGCTAAAAATCGAGTCAGGATGACAGCTCTTGGTACAGCAGTGGCAGCTGGTGGTCTGACTCCGCAAGAAGCGCAGGCTGGTGTATTTGAGTCAGTAGGTGACGCACTTGAGTCTGGTATGGATAAAGTGTCGGACTGGTCCGACAAAATCACTGAGTTTGGTAGAGAGAAATTTGGCGGCGGAGGAGGTACGTTTGGTGAAACAATGGAGGCTGCCAAAGTACCGCTCGAGGATGTCGAAGAGTTGGCTGATGAAGTGGGTGCGGACAGTGATGACTCGTTAAGAGAAGATAGTTCGAGAGTTGAAAAAGTTCGCGAGGAAATTAGCCAGAGGTTTACTGAGCGAAATCAAGACCTCATGGAAACACGTGCTCAAGCTTCTGATTTTGCAGAAGAAATGGGAATTGAATATGATCCACAAAATTCAAAAATTAGAACTGAAGGGCATGTAGTTACTCAAATTAATGGAGTGGATGTGCCAGAAGATTTGTACACTGAAGAACAGATTAGAAATATTGAATCCGCACGTAGTATCGGTGGCGCAACCGGCTCAGGTCTAGATGGGTCAGTGTCTGAGACAGATGTAACGGCTGACGAAGTGGGATCTGCATCAGAAGCGCTGGGCTCTGTCGAGAGTAAGTTTGAGTCAGTTTATACCATTGAAAAAGGCGATAACCTTTCTAGTGTGTTACTTGACGGTATTCGAGCTCGGATCGATGCTGGTGAACTAGCGCTGCCCGACGGAGTCAGTCGTGATGAGTTGAGTAGTTTTATGTATCGGAGCTTGCCCGAGTTTACTGACGCCAGTGATGTGATGTCGCGTTTTAGTGAAGAAGAGTGGGTTGAGCTGGGAGTAAAAAGCGGTGATCCGCAGCTTATTCAGCCGGGAGAGGAAATTAATGTACAGAAAATTATTGATGAAATTTGGCCGAACCAATCAACTTCGTTTGATGCGACTGATGTTTCTGTAGACACGGTAGAGACAAATGTAGCTGAAGCGGTAGACAGTGATGTAGACCCTGTCGTTGGAGAAGAAGCTGGTGCTGAGGCGGTCTCCGCCACCAGTGATGAACCTGGTTTTGAGGCAGGCGAAGGTATTACCATATCTGAAGGCGAAGAGATTGTAACTGGGGAGCCAGCGGTAGAAGAAGTAACAACGGCAGAACCAGAGGCGGCAGAAACACCCGAGACAGCTGCAGAAGTGCCGGAAGATAACACCACTATTGAAGGAGAGAACTATCATGTGTCGGAGTATTTGATTGCTGACACTAAGAAGTATTCTCTTAGCCTCGACTTTATGATTGAGCGGCATATGAAAGCGATGCTGGAAGAAGGGGTTTATAATCACGGTATTCATTTGCCGATCAGTTTCATTAGTGAGAGTGTTGGGGTGGGAGATTTTGCCGAGAATCCAGGAGACTTGCTGGCCTACCGTCTAAATGAATTTAATCCTGATAAGTTTGAGGTGGAAGGTCCGACCTTGACTCCAGAAATATGGGAGGCGTTAGGTCTAAAATTGAATACAGATTACCCGCATGACGGAGGTCGAATTGTGAAGATTCCCGAGAATACCACAGTGCTCACTGGAAAGCTTTTGCACTTTATTATTCACGGTGATGTTGAGCGCTTGAAGTTTGAATTAGATTTACCAAATACCTATGAGCCAAAATAATTTAGCAACACTACTAAATCTTGAAAATTTGCCTGAGCAAGAGCGCAATGCAGTTTTAGAGCGAGTCGGCAGTTTGGTGATCCAGGCATCGGTCGGATCCTTGCTTACTACTTTAAATGAGCAGCAAATCTACGATTTAGAGGAGTATATACATCATGCAACTGATCAAGAAGATGCCTTTGCCTTCCTGTTACGTACTTTTCCAGACTTTCAATCAATTGTAGAAAAAGAAGTGGCTGCGCTGAACTTCGAAGCTGCCAACTTGATGACTAAAGACGTTGACTAAAACTACTCTGAGTAGTAGTTTCATGTATAATTTGAAGCACTATGCTCGATATTAAATTCATTCGTGAAAATTTGGAAGTGGTCAAAATGGCTGCTGTAAAGAAAAGGACCGACATTGAACTCGATCGGCTGATCGCCGTTGACGACATGCGGCGTGACATCATGACCCGGTTTGAGACTAAGCGGGCTGAACAGAAGAAGGTTTCAGACGGTATCCCGACAGCGAGTGACGATACAGTCAGACAGCAATTGATTGCTGAAATGCAATCTCTGAAGGCTGAAATACAAAAAGAAGAAGAGGCGCTGAAACCAGTAATGGAAGAGTGGCAAGCGTTGATGTTGCAGGTACCGAATGTGCCAGACATGTCCGTGCCTGACGGTGAAAGCGACGAGGATAATGAGGAGATTAAAACCTGGGGTGAACAGAAGCAATTTTCTTTTGCCGCTAAGGATCATGTTGATTTGATGACTGCTCATAATATGGTTGATTTTGAGCGCGGCACCAAAGTTCATGGTTTCCGCGGGTATTATCTGATTGGTGATGGAGCTAAGTTGACATGGGCGATTTGGAATTATGCCAATCAATTTTTTCAAGCTAAAGGATTTGTTCCAATCATTCCGCCGACTATAGTTCGAAAGGCAAATTTGTATGGGACCGGCCATCTGCCAAATGAGGCTGATGATGTGTATCAAACTCAAGATGAGGATTATCTAATTGGTACTAGTGAAGTGTCTGTGATGGGATACTATTCTGATGAAATTTTAGACAAGAGTCAGTTTCCAGTTAAGTTTTTAGGTTATTCTCCGTGTTACCGAAGAGAAGCAGGAAGCCACGGAAAGGATACGCGAGGTTTGATCCGAGTGCATGAGTTTCAAAAGCTGGAACAGGTGATGTTGTGTGAAGCTTCTCATGAAGAGAGTGTGAAGTGGCACGAGTGGATCAATCGAAACACCGAAGAATTTATTGAGTCGCTAGGTATTCCGTACCGCACCGTGATTAACTGCGGTGGTGACCTCGGACAGGGGCAGGTAAAGAAATATGATGTTGAGCTGTGGGTGCCTGGTGAAAAGAAGTATCGCGAGATTAGTTCTGCCTCATATTTCCATGATTTCCAGACTCGAAGATTTAATATTCGTTATAAGGATGAGGACGGCAAAACTCGTTACGCTCACTCATTGAATTGTACGGCTATTCCGACGCCGCGTATTTTGGTGTCTTTGATGGAGAATTTCCAACAAGAAGACGGGTCAATATCTGTACCAGAAGTACTGAGACCATTTTTTGGGAAGGACAGAATTGGTTAGGGTATAAAGGCCGGTGCCGAAGGCGCCGGCCTTTTGGTATGCTACGATACATTGGTGAAAGTGCGTCGTATTAATCCGGATACAATTGTATTGCTAAAGCAGATAGGAATTGGCTTGGCGGTTTTTACTGTATTAGCCTTACTGATCACAGCAATTTGGTATGGTACCAGAGTTGAGTCGCTAACCGTCAAGCAAATTGAGGTGACAGGCGGGCAAACTATCGAACATGACCGTGTGCGTGAGTTGGTCGAGCAGGAGTTGGTGGGTGAATACCTAGGCTTGATCCCGAGACGATTTGCTTGGCTGCTACCGCTTAGCAATATTGTTGAAGTGGTAGATGAATTACCTAGAGCCTACAATGTGCAAACAGATAGACTGGATGGGCAAACTTTGCAGGTTACATTTGATGAACATATACCTTTTGCTTTGTGGTGCGATTCAGTTGAACAGGAGTCAAACTGCTATTTCTTAAATGAGGACGGGTACTCTTTTTCTGTGGCTCCAAGATTAAGTGGCGGTGCCTTTAAGCGGTTTGTAAGTTTGGGTAAGCCAGCTCAAGCCGACTGGCAGATTATGCCCAAGGCTGATTTCGATCGCCATAATAGACTAATCAGTTTGCTGGCTGAACAAGGTTGGTATGTGTCGCATTTAGAGTTTGATCAAGTGGGGGACATGTTTTTAAAGATTGTAGACGGCGGAGAGTTGAAGGTGGTGGCAGCAGAAGAGCCAGAGCGCGTAGTGGAGAATTTGTTGGTTGTCCTATCTTCATCCGAATTTTCAGACATTGCTCCCGGTGGTTTTGAATATATAGACTTACGCTTCGGCAACAAAGTGTTTGTAAATGAGGAAACCGCTACCAGTTCGGTAGCGGCGTTAGAATCTACCACTGCTTCTTCCAGCGACGAATAGTCTTACTGATAGAGCGTGAGACCACTTGTGTGTCCCAGGTAAACTCGAGCATCATTTCATCTTCTTTTATTTTCAGATCAGTGTCCATTTGGTAGGGGGTGATGATGTCCAGGTCAGAGTTGCGCAGATTGTCACGGTCTATGTCCAATTCGAGTTTAATTGGGGAAGAACTACAACCGCTAACAAACGAAGCTAATAACGCAAGACTGATTCTTATGTAAAATTTTTGCATTACCTTCTCCTTGCAATTACTGTATCTAAATATACAATGCCACAGATTTATGAATTTTTGGAAAAACTTACCAACACCAATCATGGCCGTCGCTCCAATGGCCGATGTAACAGACGCGCCGTTTCGCCGCCTGATTGCAAAATACAGCTCACATAAGCGTCAAGACGGATCGATTGGTGGTCCAGATGTAATGTGGACTGAATTTGTGGCGGCTGATGGTCTGGTGCGTGCTACAGAAGAGGGTAAGAAGAAATTGCTGGCCGACCTGATTTATTCAGAAGAAGAGCGACCGATTGTAGCTCAATTGTTTACGAGCAACCCTGAGCATATGGAGAAGGCAGCGAATCTTTGTTTAGATCTGGGCTTTGATGGAATAGATATAAATATGGGTTGCCCGGATCGCTCAATTGAAAAACAGGGGTGTGGTTCTGCGATGATCAAAACTCCTGAAGTGGCTCGGGGTATTATTCGGGCCGCTAAGCGTGGGGCTTGTTCGGATAAGTCTGACGGCATTCCAGTGTCGGTGAAGACTAGGCTGGGCTATAACGAGGATCAGCTCGAACAGTGGCTGCCGACTATTCTGGAAGAAAATCCAGCCGCTTTGACCATTCATGCTCGAACCAGAAAAGAGCTAAGCAAAGTGCCGGCCAGATGGGGTCGTTTGGCGGATGCGGTCGAAATAAGAAATCGCATTAACCCCGACGTATTGCTGCTTGGTAACGGGGACGTCTTGTCTATCGCAGATGCAGAAGAAAAGGTGCAGATAAGTGGGGTAGACGGGGTAATGATCGGTCGTGCCTTGTTTGGAAATCCGTGGTTTTTTCATCCTAAAAAGGAGCTACCGGTCCATCTAAAAGCCCTACCCACGAAAGGAGTAAACAGAGACACTTTGTATGAGGAGAGGGACCTGGTCGATGGCATGGAGTATGTGAGTATCGAAGAGCGTTTAAGGGTGCTGGTGGAACACAGCTACTTGTTTGTCGAACTGTTACCGTTTAAGAATTTTTCTGTAATGAAGAAGCATTATAAAGCCTACGTTAATTCATTTAAAAATGCTGCAGAATTACGAGCTGAATTGATGGAGCTCAATTCTCCAGAGGAGGTTGAACAGGCGGTGGAGAGATTTTTGTTGCACCAGTAGTGTGAATAGTGATGGATGATTGATTGAATCGACTGCTACACTAAAAGTATATGGATGAAATTTTGCACGCAAATATTTTTTTTATAATTTCCAGTATCGCAACGGTATTGTTTTGTATCTTAGTGTGCATCATTTTGTATCATGTGATGAAGATTGTGCGCTCTGTTCGGCGTATTGTAGAGCGGGTTGAACAAGGAAGTGAGGCTATCGCTCAAGATGTGGCGCAAGTGAGAGAACTGGTCGCCAATGGTGGAGTATTCACGAGATTAATTAAATTCTTCATGGGAATGCAAACCCAGGCGAAGACAAGACGAAGGGGTAAAAAGACAGATTAAATATGGCAAAGAAAAAAGTAAGAAAGATGAGTTCGAACCAAAAGCTAAGTATCGGCGTAGGTCTAACGGCTGCCGCAGTAGCAGCCGCCGGAACTTACTTTTTGTACGGCAGCAAGGAAGCGGGTAAAAATCGAAAAACAGTAAAGAGCTGGATGCTCAAGGCCAAAGCTGAAGTTCTTGAGCAGCTTGAAGACGCGAAGGAGATGACTCAGGAAGAGTATGCTGAATTAATTAGCGGAGTGGCAGCGGCGTACACTACAGTTAAGTCTGCATCGAAAAAAGACATTGCTGCTTTTAAGAAAGAAATGACCGAACATTGGGAGGATATTGAAAAATCAGCCGTGGTTAAAAAGGCCAAAACCAAAGCCAAGAAAGCGGTGAAAAAGGCAGTAAAGAAAGCAACAGCCAAGAAAACAGTAGTCAAGAAGACAGCCAAAAAAGCGGCTAAAAAAGCTACTAAAAAAGCGGTCAAGAAAAAGAAGTAGAGTTATAAAGAGGCGCGCCCGAAGGGCGCGCCTCTTTAACTTTAATAATCTGTTATACTACTCATCATGTCAGTTACTGGAGCTCTATACCGAAAATATCGACCATTAGAATTTAAGGATGTAAAAGACCAAGATCACATCGTTACCGTCCTTGAGGGTGCAATCAACAAGGGTGAAATACCTCACGCTATTTTATTTTCCGGCACTCGCGGGACAGGAAAAACCACCCTAGCCAGAATCTTTGCCAAGGCCATTGGAACAAGCGATATGGATCTTTATGAGATCGATGCTGCCTCCAATCGAGGAATCGATGATGTGCGAGAACTCAAGGAAGCGGTGCACACCTTGCCTTACGAATCAAAACAGAAAGTGTACATCATTGATGAGGTGCACATGCTCACGAAAGAAGCCTTCAATGCTTTACTGAAGACGCTCGAGGAACCACCAGAACACGTAGTATTCATCTTGGCGACTACTGAAGAAGAAAAACTATTAGACACTATTTTGTCGCGTTGTCAGGTGTTTAGAATGCACTCGCCATCACGATCTGTCTTAGCCGAAATCGTAACTGATATCGCTAAGAAGGAAGGTTTTAAACTTGAAGCGGATGCTGCCGACCTGATTGCTATAGCGGCAGACGGATCTTTTCGTGACGCTCTCGGAGTGACTCAAAAAGTTATTATGGCGTCTGGTGATAAGATCGGAGATGCTGATGAAGTGGCGGCAATTATTGGAGCGCCAAAAGTGGCGGTGATGCAAAATTTACTCGAAGCATTGCATGCTAAGGATAAAGAGGCCGCGTTGTCTGCTGTGCACGACGCAGTGCAAACAGGGGTTGATATGAAATTGTTCATTAGATTGTTACTGGAGCACGTGCGAGCAGTGATGTTGGTGCGTAACTTACCGACCAAGAAAGATGATATCTTGAGTGCTTTCGGCACCGAAACACAGTCTAAAATTGCCGAGTACGCTAGTGGTCAGACAGCGCTAAACTCGCATTTGTTACTACGTTTACTCGAAGTAGCGGCTTTGATGAATAACTCACCAATACCGCACGCTCCCTTAGAGGCGGTTCTAATTGACTATCTAGAAGCTTAATATGGATGTTTATTTTGTCCGACACGGTCAGACTGACGGAAATGTTGCCGGTCGCCATCAGGCGGAAACTAGTGAGCTAACTAGTTTGGGTAAGCAACAAGCACGCGAGGTATCAAAGCTGCTGGCTGAATTTAAGCCTACGCACCTGATCACTAGTTCGCACGTGCGAGCGATTCAGACCACTCAAATCATCTCTGAAGAAATTGGTTTACTTCCAGAAACGTCGCCTTTGTTTACCGAACTACACCGACCAAAAAGTCTTTACGGACATTACCACTTTAGCATTACGTCATTTTGGTTCGTGATTCGTTGGTACTTAGGTCAGATTGGTGGCGATACCTTAAGTGATGAAGGCGAGTCCTATGCCAACCTAAGGAAGCGTATCAAAGAAGCTAAAAATTATATTGAAACGCTGCCGGAGGACTCTAAAGTGATAGTGGTTTCCCATGCGTTATTCATTAGTATGTTTTTGGCCCATGTTTGTCAGGATAAACCGCTAGGTCTATGGCAGGCTGTGAAGTACTGGACACGGTTGCATCAGTTAAAAAATACGGCAGTGAAACATCTGCGAGTAGCCAAGGTGGATAATGGTTGTGGTTGGGAGTTACAAAACAACTAACTTGAAAGATACTAATAATCTGGCAATATAGGCACATTGCCGGATCGTATAAGGGTGGGAATGAATTATAAACTTCTTTATAATTCATCTGGTCCAAAGGAATTTTCGATGTTTTGTTTTTTAAGCTGCCGGATCGTCTAATGGTAGGACTGCGGTTTCTGGTACCGTCTATCTAGGTTCGAGTCCTAGTCCGGCAGCTTAAAACGGAAAACAAGAAAATAAGGGTTTCTGGTACCGTCTATCTAGGTTCGAGTCCTAGTCCGGCAGCACTTAGCATAAATCGCCCGAAGAGGGCGATTTTGCTTTAGTGCTGCCAGGGCAGCAATAGTCTGGGAGACTATTGCGTTAGGACTCGAAAAGGTTAGTCAGATATTTTGGGAATTTATGAACCAAAATATCGACAACCTGTACTGCTCCTGTAAGGAGAGAGACTCCTAGTCCGGCAGCTTGATATTGACACAATATATATTTAGTTTTATTATTATACTCGAATTAGTACAGGAGAACATTCATGAACAAAGAAGCAGAAAGGGTAGTGAGAGTACTGTCCTACAAGGTGATACTACCGTTGGTGGTGTCGGTTCTCGTCTCGTTTTTGGTTCCTGTTGCGAAGCAGCCACACTTTTTCCTTGCGGTGATTGTCTTTATAATAATCGCACTGATTGATGAGGTGTTTCGGCAGAAGTTTCGTCTGGGTCATTGAATTAACAATCGCTCTTCGTAGAAATTGTTCTACGAAGAGCGATTTCTATTTTAGATACTTAAAAAAGTTCCAACATCGTCCCAAACAACCTGCAACACAATTTAGCCTTATTTTGCAACATTAAAATATGGTACCCGTCAGGGACTATAGAACTTTTTGCTGTTTTAGTATATTGTTCGACAAGATCAATTTTGAACTGGAGGCAACCATGTTGCAATTTGAAACTGAAGCCTCTGGTGTGTATGAGGCACTTCACAAGGTTAAACGTACTGGTTGGGTAAATAGGGGTGTAAAAAATCCTGAGTCAGTCAAAGAGCATACTGTAGCGCTGTTGGAGTTGCTTCGAGAAATCACTCATTTGCTTACGGAACAAGAGATGGATGGTCTGGCTGAAATGCTAGAAGTCCATGATTGGCCAGAAGCAATTGACGGTGACCCTGTAATTCTTGAGCTTAATCCAGAACTACGAGAAAAGCTTTTGGCTGAAAAGTTTGAAAGCGAGAAAAGTGCAATGGAGTGCATTTGTGCACCATTATCAAACGGTAACGCGTACATGGATTTTTGGCTCAGAATGGAGTTGTCCGATGACGCTGCTGCAGAGCTTGGACGGCAGCTGGACAAATACCAGGCTGTAGAAAAAGCACTTTGGTATGAGCAGGAACACGGGATTGAGATGTTCCAAGATTTCCTTGGTTATGCTCTGAATTTCATCAATCATCCCGTTTTGCTAAACAGGATTGAGGTGCTGAAGCAACGGTGTTGCAACAGTGTCTAAGAAGCTCGCAGAAATAGTCTAAAGATTTATTTCTGTGGGCTATTTTTGTATTAAAAAAGTTCCAACATCATCCCAGACAGCCAGCTTAAAACGGAAAGCAAGAAAATAAGGTTTTTTGGTACAGTCTATCTAGGCTGAAATGATTTGGGAAATTATTTCAGCTGATAAAACATCTGCTAGAATAGAACTATGGATATCTTAGATATTATTACTTTTGTGTCGTATCTGGCTTTGACAGCAGATATAGTTTTTCAGATTAGACATCTGCGGCACACCCACTCTTCGCGAGACATATCGCTAACTGGTTTGACGATCCGATACGTAGCTATTCTGATTATTTTTTACAAGTTCTACACTTTAGCGGAGTGGCCGCTGGTGTTGGGTCAAGGTCTGTTGGCTGTGGTGTTCACCCTTTATATCTTTTTGTCGATGTGTTATCACCGACATAAGATTTGGTTTTTGAATCGTTTTTATAACAAATGCGAGCATAGTTTAGATGACAAAGATTAAAAACAAATCCTGCTTAAGCAGGATTTTTTTCTTAGATAACGTTAAATGTGAGATAGCCAATATAGGCGGCTAGCGTGAAGTACACTAATGACCAGCCTTTCTCGAGTGGAAGATAGCGTCTGATGAAGGGGTTTTTCTCAATAGTGTGGTCACCAAGTGGGGTAAAGCAGATTATGAGCGCTATTACGCTGTCAATAAGTAGTAGTATGCTGATAATTTCGTAAATCATGATATATAGTTAGGCGGCAGAATTTTTTACCATTTATCTTATCTGCGCTTGTTGGCTGATAGTAACTTTCTCTGTTTCTCTACCACCGGCTGCCTGCATGGAGGTGTATAAATTATTATTTTCACTTTGTATGATTTGGTAGCCGGCAACGTTTTTATCGCTCTTTATACCCCAGCCGTTTTGATTAAGAGCTTCTCTGTACCAATCATTTACTTCCTTCACACTGTCTGTTGTTTCTAGGCTAATTGAGTAAAAAGTTCTTCCGTCCTCGCCAAATGTCTCATTGACTTGTATGACTTGCGAGTTGGGATAGGTGGGGAATTCTGGCGGCATAGAGATGGTTTGTGTGGCGTGTTCTTCTGGCGATTCTTCTAATGCAGGGTTGTCAGACCCTGAATTAAATAATAAAACCAGTCCTCCAAAAGCCACTATTCCAATGATAATTTTTTTGTCCATAAACTACAGTTGCTGTGTTATATATTAATAAATTATAGCAAACTCAATTATACTGAATCAGTCTAATTTATGTTAAAGGGAAATAAATATACTTCATATTTCGGCTATGGCATGGATGTTGCTGCTGTCAGGGCTGATGATTTGGATAAAGCGGCGTTGGAATACATCGAGACTCTTGAGGCGCCCAAGGCTTTGGATCTGGGCTGTGGTGCGGGCGGTCAATCCCTACGTATGCAGGAGGCGGGAGCAGTGGTGACTGCAATTGATATTGATGATTTCTCATCTTTCTTTTCAGTTCACAAAAGCAATTCAGAGTCCAATGCTCAAAATTTAGATTTCGTTCAGGGTGATCTACGGCAGATTGCTGATTTGGTAGGTGACAGTGAATACGATGTAATTGTTTTACAGCGCACTTTGCATTATCTGTCATACCAAGAAGCAAATAATTTATTACTTGCTCTTAAGGCCAAGTGTCTGGGCAAGATGTTTGTGTCTGTGAGTGGACTAGAGTCGTATCTGGGAGAAGATTATAAAGATAAAGAGGTGGCTGTTGGTCAGAGGTTTGCGCTGCTAAATGCAGTAGATGTAGAAAAGTTTGGTATATCAAAACCAATTTGCCTATACAGCAGATTTGAATTTGAGCAATTGTTAAGTGAAACTGGCTGGCAGATTGAATCGTGTTGGACCTCAGCCTTTGGAAACCATAAGGCAATCTGTGCTTAGACTTGATACAATTCAGCCTATGGAATTATTGCAAGAACAAAAAAGGAAGGTGGAAGCGGAGATGAAAAAACTGGAAGCGATGGGTGGATCAGTGGGTGGAAGGTTTACTAAGATGCGCGATTCCGCGTTTGCTCGGTTTCCGATTGTGTTTGTATTTCTGTCGACCTTTGGGCTTATTGCTACTTTTTATGGTCTGGAAAAAATGATTGATCAGATTGACTATTTGCACGATAAACCCTATTTGATATTTTTGCTCGGCGTATCGTTTTTGGCCTCGACGGGGGCTTTGTATAAAAAATTGAATTAAAAAGTCACCCCACTAGCATAGCGCTAGCGGGGTGTTTTTCACCGTACTGGTGAGTCTGTATAGACTGTCACACAGCTTATGGGAGGTAGAGCATTTTCGATATGACTGGGCTCGCGCTCGTACTCAGTCCGAAACCTGACGGTGTCGTGGTCGGTAGGTCGCAGTCTTAGCCAGATCGCTACTGGATTTGGCAGTGCAATTTTAAAGTCACCGTTGTCCTGTCTTACCAATATGCCAGTAAGAGGTCTTTCACCCATAACGAGCTTCAGACTGTTGATCACCTCTTTGGTGGCTGGCCGGATGATAAAACGTTTGTCGGAACGCAGTTGACCCTTCATAAACAGGACTCTATCGCCAAAGGACGATACCAGGTGGGAAGGCAAGGTGAGGTACCAGCGACCTTCGTGCCTGCTCAAAATTGCGTGGTTTGATTTAGCTGCGTCCGCCAAAAATTTTTGAGCTTGATTCATTCTCGGAATATTCCTTTTGAGTTCAAGAAAAGACCTCGTGGTCTTTTCTTATTTAACTACAAACTTTGCTTTATGTCAAACAAGAGAATAGGTATATTTTGCTTAGCTTTAATGAGTTTTATGCTATGGTAGATTAATATTTAATCTATGGTTAAAGATATTAAAGAATCGATTGAAACAGTAGTGCTTGAGTGGCTACGGAATGCTGGAGTTGAAGATCCGGTGGTGGTTCTCGATGAATCATCGTTGTCAGATTTTGGCGAGTTTTCTTGTAACGTAGCAATGCGATATGCCAAGCAGGTTAAACAGAATCCATTTGATATAGCCACCCGGCTAGCTAGTCACTTAAATGAGAGAGCGATTGCGGGGGTAGAAAAAGTTGAGGCGGTTCAACCGGGTTTTGTTAACTTCTACTTAACTGCAGAGGCTAAGGTGCAACACGCACTTGGCATTATTGAATTGGGTGAAAATTTTGGTGCTAACACCACGCAGGCTGGAGTGAACTGGGTAGTTGAGCATAGTTCACCAAATCCTAATAAAGCTATGCACGTTGGTCACCTACGAAACAGCTTGGTGGGTATGAGTTTGGTTCGACTGCTAAAAGCGTCGGGAGCCAAGGTGGTGGCTGATGGTGTGTACAATAATCGCGGTATAGCGATTGCTAAGAATATGTACGGTTACTTGGCACACATGAAGAAGAATCCAGAGGCACCAACTGACATTGGTTACTGGGCCGAACATCAGGATGAATGGCTATTGCCAGAGGATAAGAATGTGCGACCAGACTTGTTTGTGACCGAATGTTATGTGCTGGCCGAAAAAGATTTCTCTAATGACCCTGAAGTGGAGGCGTTTACCCGGCAGATGGTGATTGACTGGGAGTCAAATGATAAAAACACTTGGTTGCTGTGGGAGCGAGTGTTGCAGTTTGCTTATGACGGAATTGATCAGACTTTAGGGCGTATTGGTAGTCATTGGGATTTTGTGTGGTATGAACATGAACACTACGAGGATGGTAAAAATTACGTACAGAAAGGTTTGGACAATAATCTTTTTCAGCAAATTGAAGATGGTGCCATTTTGACTGATCTGGAAGACAAGTATGGTTTATCAGATACGGTCCTGCTTAAAAATGACGGAACCGCTTTGTATATGACGCAAGACATCGCCTTGACTGACCTGAAGAAGAAAAAGTATCAAGCTGATAAGTTGGTTTGGGTGGTTGGTCCGGATCAGACTCTACATATGCGACAACTGTTCGCGGTTTGTGAGCAGTTGGAAATTGGTGATCGGAAAGATTTTTCTCATATTGCTTATGGCTATGTAGGACTTAAGGATGAAAATGGTTCATTTAAAAAGATGTCATCAAGAGCTGGTACGGTATTGTTTGCAGATGAAGTAATTGATGAGGTGAAACGGTCAGTTGCGGAGAGGTTTAGTGAGAGCAAGCGAGCTGATCTGGCTAATGAAACTGAGTTAGCTGAAAAGCTAGCGCTAGCGGCGGTAAAATTTGCTTTCTTGAAGTCTGACAGCAAGCTCGATGTGGCGTTTGATATTGAGGAGTCAGTCGATGTGCAGGGGGATTCTGGAATGTATGTGATGTACACGTACGTACGTACTCAGTCGATCTTGCGGAAGGCCGGCGCCGCAGGCGCCGGCCTACCAACCCCACCTTCTAGTCTGGGACAGGAGGCTGATCTTTTGAGAACTTTGTTGTATTTTGAGCAATCAGTTTTGGATTCGGTTAAAGATCTGTCTATACATCATGTTTCTCAGTACCTGCTTGCACTGTGTCATGAGTTCAATAGCTGGTATGCCAAAGAAGCGATTTTGGATGGGTCTGATAATGAGTCATACAAGCTGGCTTTGGTGCAAGCTGTCGCAATAACTTTAAAGAATGGCTTTGGACTAATCGGTGTAGAAACAGTCGATGAGATGTAATAAAATCTTTTTATGACTGTTGGTCGAATAACTGAGGTGCATCGTACTAACTTTGTGGTCAAGACAGAGGCTGATGAGCTGATAGCTACGGTGCGGGGAAATTTCCATGCCGAAGGAGATTTTCCTAAGGTGGGTGATTTTGTTTTGCTAGAAGTATTAGATGACGGGAAAGCGGTTATCGAAGAGGTTGTTAATCGGCGAAGCGTAATTAAGCGCAAAGCTGCCGATTCAGATGAAGAGCAAATTATTGCAGCAAACGTCGATGTAATTTTTGTTGTCCTTGGTCTGGATGGCGACTACAGCATCAATCGACTAGAGCGCTATTTATTGCTAGCTGCTCAGAGTGGTATTGAAGCGGTGATAGTCTTGAATAAGGCTGACATCGCAGATGATTTGGAACAGAAAATAAGAGAAGTAGAAGCGGTGGCCGGTGACATAAACGTAGAGGTCGTGTCTGCAACTAACGGTGAAAATATGGCCGCGTTGCGTGGTTATGTGGCAGAGGGCAAGACGGCTGTCTTGCTTGGTTCATCTGGTGCCGGTAAATCTACCATAACCAACTGGTTGCTGCAGGCTGATGTGCAGGCTGTGCAAGCAACCCGCTCTGACGATAATAAGGGGCGGCACACCACCACCTCAAGACAATTATTTGCACTACCAAGCGGTGGTTTTATCATTGATACACCAGGTATGAGAGAGCTTGGTGTGATTGATAACGATGACCAGAAAGAAGCCGAGGTTTTTAATAAAATTGATGAAATCGCAGCGAGGTGTAAGTTTAGAAACTGTGACCATGAAAAAAGTGCCGGCTGTGCTGTATTGGAAGCGCTGGAAACTGGCGATTTAACTGAGAGGGAGTTGGATAATTATCATAAAATTTTGCGGGAGCAAGATTATCAAGACAGCAAAGATACATCTGAGGCTGGCAGACATTACGCGCACAACCAGAAGCGCCAACAGCAAAAGTATGCAGCTATTCAGAAAGAAAAAATGAGTCGACGGTTGAGATGATTATTTACAGTTAATGACAGTAGTTGAAATCATTGTAGAGAACCAGCGTAATAGGATGTATACTTATAAAAAATTATTATTTTAGAGAGACTAACATGACAGACCAAAATCAAACTGAGCAAAATGTACCGACTACCAGCCAACCAATCTCAGCAGCAGTGCCCGCTGGTACTACAGTTAAAGATTTTTTAATTCCACTTTCAATAATAATCGCGGGAATATTTGTCGGAGCAGGACTGTACTTTGGTGGTGGAGGCACACAGAATCTTGCTCAGCCAGTCACTGATCCAACTGATGCGGTTGCTGAGGTGGAGGAAGTGGATACTACCAATAAGGTTTCTCCAGTGGATGAAAATGACCACATCAAAGGAGATCGTGATGCTGCTATTGTGATTGTTGAGTATTCTGACTTTGATTGCCCGTTTTGTAGTCGATACCACGATGTAATGAATGAGATTGTTGCTGAAAATAATGATGTGGCGTGGGTTTATCGTCATTTCCCACTTGAGCAACTACACCCGCAGGCAGCTGCCGTGGCTCTGGCTTCTGAGTGTGTAGCTAAGGTAGCCGGTCCAACAGGCTTCTGGTCCTTTACTGACGGTTATTTTGCTGCTCGGGGAGCCGGAGATCAGACTGCTCATGCAACGCTAATAGGTGATTTGGTAAGAGAAGCTGGAGCAGCTGGAGCAGTATATGACGAGTGCTTTAATAATCAGGAGAAAGCTGAAGACATAGAAGCTGATTTAAACAATGCAGTCGAAACTGGTGGTCGTGGTACTCCGTGGAGTATCATCATTGGTCCTAGTGGAAAGACTTATCCAGTAAATGGTGCGCTACCTAAGACAGCGGTTGAGCAACTGATTGAAGTGGCCAGAAACGAAGGTTAATCATGTTGTTGTCTGTTCTCGCTAGAGTATTCAGACATAGGCGCTATAGTTTTGTGGTAGTTGGAGTTGCGTTCATGGTAGTGAGCGCAGCTCTTTTGCTGCCCAATATCGGACTGATACAACAAATACTGACTTCTGACGCAATAGGCTGGCTGGATAAAGGGTCGTTCTTCTTGAGTTTATATGGTTCTCTCAAGACAAACTTTACCGTATGGTCGGCCGCATACTTAATAGTCGTTGCGCTGCTGTTTGGTTTGAACATTGCGCTTTTGGTTTATTACATACGTCGGCGTCAGGGACCAGTGACTGAGAAGAAAGCTCAGATAGCTAGTATTGGTGGAGCTGTGAGCGCTTTTTTGGGAATTGGCTGTGCTGCTTGTGGCTCGGTGGTTTTGACAGCTGTGTTTGGCTTGGCTGGCGCTGGTGCCGTGCTAACTTTTTTGCCACTTCATGGACTGGAGTTTGGATTAGTTGGGATTTTTTCGCTGTCCTTGGCGATTAGATATTTAGCAAAAAAGATTAATGATCCTTTGGTTTGTCCGTTGTCTTAAGATCCGCGTCCGTAGATAGAGCGCAATTTGCTTACATGTTCTTCGTAAGAAGGGGAGCAGTGGTAGCCACCGTCGGAAGTGTGGAAATAGTAAAGGCAATCAGTAGCAACCGGGTTTAGGGCTGCTAATACAGCCTCAGAGGATGGGTTCGCGATTGGGGCAGGGGGCAAACCCTCGTTCAGGTAGGTATTGAAAGGGGAGTCGAGGTACTTATCTTTTGGTCTAGGAATAGGCCACCAAGCTGGTTCGTACGACTTGCTACCTCTCACATACTGTAAGGTGGCGTCTAGCTGCAGGGGCATATCAATAAATAAGCGATTCCATATTACTCCTGACACCTCTCTCATGTTTTCAAAATCACTGGCCTCGCGCTCCAAGAGAGAAGCAATAATGAGAGCGTCTTCAAGGGGTACGATTTCCTCCACTTCTTCTGTGTATCGTTCTAGAATTTGAGTTTCGAAAGCCTTCCTGATGAGTTCGTGTACCTCTGCCGGGGTGGCGTCTTTGTGGATTACATACTGGCCAGGATAATACTTACCATCGCGCATGACAGGTTCGCTTGAATCAACCTGTTGCTTAAAGTTGTCTTTATCTGCCTGGTCCCAATTCAGGATTTTGGCAATATTATTGACTGACTCTTCCTTTCTTTCTCCTGGCCAAATAACGATGATTCGACTCACTGGTGAAGCCAAGTTTTGGTACCAACTATAGCTAGAAAAAACAGCCGCCACTTGATTCCACCAGCGGTCAGTTGATTCGGGTCGGTTGGCGAGAGTGTCCATGTAAAAACTGTCCACTACTGGGTTTTCGATAATTTTTTTAGCTTCTATATCAATTGATACTGGAAAAGGTTCTGTAGAATCTTCGGGTGTAGAAATTGGCTCCGCGTTATGGAAAACTTTCTCCTTGCTTTGCAGAATAAAAACCAGACCAACTACCACAGCGATAGTTAGGGCGAGAGTGAGTATATAAATAAATCTAATTACAAAGCTCCTGGTTGGCACAAAGTTTATTATTACATATCAACCTACAATAAAACGAAATAATCCAAAAAATAGGTATAATTAGCTTAATTATTATAATTAAAAGCGTCACATCATGAGAACTTTTATTATTGTTGGAATTGTAATTGGAATAGTTGTGGTTGGTTTTGGATACTACACTATTTTCTCTACACCAGCTCACGAGAACCAAGAGCGCTTAACTGAAGGGCAAGTGGAATATGCAGAAATTGATCAGTCTGAAGCTATTGAGATGTCTGAGAAAGTTGAAGTGAAACAAGGTGAAGATACCTTGCGTAGTTTAATGATTGGGGAGGATGATCTAGAGTGCTCAATTATTTATAAAGACGAAGCGACTGCAACTGACGTAGAAGGTACTTACTTTGTAAGTGATGGGAGTGTCCGAGGAGATTTCTTGACCGCCTCTCCGGATCTGGATGGAAAAATTTTATCCTCTTTGATTATGGATGGGGGAAATATGTACGTTTGGTCGGAAATTGATGGGGCCAGCTATGGGATGCAAATGAGCCTATCGGATAGGTCGGAAACAGAGGTGTCAGAAAATGCTCCGATTCCGCTTGATCAGGCGGTTTCGTATGATTGTAAGACCTGGGAAAATGTAGATCGCACCATTTTCTTACCTCCGGGTGACGTGTTGTTCCAGGACTTTGGTCAGATTATGAATGCTGGGATGGAGTTTGGTACTATCTACGAAGCTGAATTACCGTAAATCTAAATAATAAAGCGCGCACCCGAAGGGTGCGCGCTTTATTGCTAAATCCTTGGCCATCCAATCACAACTAGTGTGATTAGCAGAAATAGGCCGGCTAATAGCACCGCTCCGGCGGCCATGTCTTTACTGATTCCGATATGGTCGTTTAATCCAGGGTGCAGTTGATCCAAAGCTGCCTCGATGGCTGAGTTTTGCAGTTCGGTGATTAAAATTAAAAAGTAGCTAAGAATAATAAAAAGTGTCTCCATGCGATCTAGAGGCAGTAGAAAAGCCAGAACAACAAACAAAACCAAAGCTCCAAAATATAGCTGGCTTCTAAAGCCAAGGTCATTCAGTGCCGCGTGTTTAATGCCATTGAGAGCGAAGTGAATTCTATTGAGGTATTTTTGTATCATGTCGACATTTTACTACATTCTAATAATCTTTCTCAGCGTATATGGAGATAGTGCGACGTTTGCGAGCTCTACCCTTAAAGGCGTGTTTGTGGGATCGATAAATTTTTCGCACGATAAATTTCTCACTTAAAAAATCAACCAATTCCTCCTCACTGTACACATACTCAGCTACTCCCATGACGGGGTGGATATAGCTACCTTCTTCTGCACCGGGTTTCTCTTTGATTAGTCTGGCGGTATGGAGGTCTTTATCTTTGAGGAAGGTTTTCATAAATAGATAACCACCCGGTTGCAGACTGCGGTAGAGTTCGTCGCGTAAGCGTTCTCGGCCAGCCTTATCTAAAAAGTGCGATGTCATCATGTCTAAGGCGAGGGTTTGGGATCCGTCATCGGTTGGTAGTGGGTCGGCAGCACTGCCGACCTGATACTTAATATTGAGGTCCTTCGAGGCAGCTTTCGCTTGAGAAATGGCTGCTGATGAAATATCTACCCCGGCGCCAATCATGTTGAAGTGACGAGCCAGGTAGATCAGGTTGCGGCCATTACCGCAGCCAGCATCAATCGCGCTGGCTCCTTCTGCCAGTAGGTCGCCTCGTTCACGTCGAATCAGCCATCTGGTAAATTTTGCCAAATCCTCACTTTCTTTATCGGATAACTTTAGATGCTCAGGGTTTGTGTATTCTTGGTCCCAAAAGGTCGATCCGTGCACCTTGCGTTTTTTCTTCCTGACGAAATTTGGTTTCATTGGCATATTAGTGTAGAGGCTATGATAGTTTGAGATAAAAGTCCACTACCTGACCAAGAATCGGTTAGCAAACCACTTACCTAATTCTACTACCAACATATTAAAGCCGATCCAGAGAACGACAAATCCAATCCAAAGCCACGGTAGCGGTGTTACATCTATGGCATGAGCCAAGAAAGGTACAGTGAAAGTGGCCAGCATGATTAGTGATCCAACGGTGACGCCGACTATCAAGAGTCGATTCTTGAGTAGAGAGTAAGTAAATAAGGGGCGACTAAGATCTAGGAATGAGAATGAGATAAAAAGTGCGTAAGTACCAAAGCTAGCGAATACTATGCTGCGGGCCAGTTCGATAGCTACGCCGTAGCTGAGTAAAAATAGATACAAAGAAAAGAGTAGTAAAGATATGGTTACGGCGACGTAAATAGTAACGAACATAACACGGGCATCATAGAGTTTTCGGCTGGTAGCATCAGTCTCTTTCATTTGTTGCCTGTCAAAGGCAAAGGCAATAGCCGGCAAACTGCCGGCGAACAGGTTCACCCAAATAATTTGTACCGCAGTGAGGGGAAGAGCAACTCCTGCTACAATTGCGCCGCCGACCAAAATAAGCTCATCAAGGGCGTTGGACATGAGGTAAACAAACATTTTTTTGATATTACTAAGGATCTGTTTACCTTCTTCGATGGTGGATACAATGGTATTGAAGTTGTCATCTAGTAATATCAGGTCCGATACGCTCTTAGCTACATCGCTACCCGAACCAACAGCGATACCAATGTTGGCTGCTTTAAGGGAAGGCGAATCGTTCACTCCGTCACCAGTCATTGCTACCACCTCGCCTTGTTTTTGGTGTAGTTGGGTAATACGTAGCTTGTCTTTTGGTGTAACGCGCGCGTAAATGTGAATTTTGTCTAGCAGGTTTATGAGTTCTTCGTCGGTCAGTTGTTTCAGTTGTTCTCCAGTCAACACATTACTTTCAGTGACTTTCCAGCCAATTTCTTCAGCTACAGCGAGGGCAGTGCCTGGAAGATCGCCGGTAGCCATAATGACTCGGGTGCCGTATGAATTGATGCGAGTTAAAGACTCTTTTATTTCAGGTCTAATTGGATCGTGAAAACTCAAGACGCCCAAAAAGGTCATATTTTGGACGTGGTCTATCGTAATGCTTGATGGGTCGGTGTGAGGAGTAAGTAATCCAATACCTAGCACTCGACGGCCATAACGGCTATGGGTTTTGATGGCATTAAGCAGCTGTGCTTTGGCGTTATGGTCAAGGTATGAGCGTTCAATCATGATGTCGGGTGCACCCATGACGACGTGCGGATCTTCAAACTGGTCCAAATGACCCGGCAAGTATGAAGAAGGGATTCGGACTACAGAGAATTTGTGCTTGGAGCTGAAAGGAATGCGGATTTGGATTTCACTGCGATCAGCTTCGGTCTGGGTGATGTCGTGTTTGGCAGCCGCTTTAACGATATTGGTCTCTAGGTCTGAGCCACTCATGACCCATTTCTCGATTTCATCAGTCGGGTTTTCGATTACCACATCGCTTGAGCAGCGGGCCAGCATCAGGATGTCTTGTTGGTCTTGATTGAAATTGTCAGTATGGTCGGCTGGAGTAAAGTTTGCGTCTAGCAATGTGTCAGTAGTATCAATATCGATCAGCTTCATGTCGGCTTGGGTCAGGGTGCCAGTTTTGTCCGTGATTATGAGAGTGGTTGAGCCCAAAGTTTCAGCGGCGGTCAGATTGCGCATGATACCTTTCTTTTGGGCGATGCGCGTTACACCAATCGCTAAAATGGCAGTCAGGCCAATTGGTAGAGCTTCAGGGACTGATCCAACCAAGACCGCGATGGATATGAGTACCATTTCTTTAAATGGTAAGCCTTGGGCTAGACCGGCGATAAATAATATTCCAACTGCAATTGAGGTCAGTACAATAATCGCAACAGTTAGTTGTCCCATGGCTTTTTGCAGCGGTGTTTGTTCAGCTTCGGTTTCATCAACCAACTTAGCTAATTTACCAATTTCGGTCCGGTAGCCAGTGGCGGTAACGACGCCATAAGCAGAACCATCAATTCCCAGTGTGCCGGCGAATATCATGTTGTTGCGTTCTGGTAGTTGGGTTGTCTCACTTAGAATTTCGGCTTGTTTTTCAACCGGCAGTGACTCACCGGTCATGATTGCTTCATCCGCAGTGAAATTAATTTCTCTGATGATTCGGGCGTCAGCGGTAATACGAGCGCCGTGAGTAATATGAATAATGTCTCCTGGTACCAAAAAGCGGGGATCAATCTCCATTTCGTGACCGTCTCTAATGACACGAGTGCGGTGAGTAATGTATGAACGCAGGTCGGAGATTGCTTTCTCGGCTTTGTATTCCTGAATGAAACCAAGGATAGCGTTTACGATTACAGCGAAAGCAATGATGGATGTGTCTAGCCACTCTCCAAAAATAGCGGTGATGACTACCGCAACACATAGAATGATAATAAGAGGACTGGCAAATTGCTGTAAAAATATAGCCACTGCTGATTTTTCGTTGTTTGAGTCGAATACATTTTCGCCGTGGCTTTTGAGACGAGACTTGGCTTCACTTTCAGATAGACCAGACTCAAGGTTGGTGTCGAGAAGGTTCTCAATTTCCTCCAGGTTGTCAGACCAGGGGCTGTGGGGAACTTGTTGCATTGTGTTTAAGTGTACCAAAGAAAAGTCTGTCTAGATTGGGTCAGTGTGGGTGATTGTGATAAAATAGGCTCCATATGAAAAATCCATGGGTAATAATCGGCATCGTAACAATAGTATTGTTTGGCGGCGCTTTTTTAATTTCTAGCAATTCGGCCAAACAGGCCAATGAAGGAGTGGTGGTCCAAGATCAAGTTAAGGGCAATAAAGAGGCGTCAGTAGAGTTGGTCAAGTATAGTGATCTTCAATGTCCATCTTGTGCTCAGGCAGCTATGGTGGTGGATGATATTTTGGAGCGGCACGGAGACAGTATTAAATTTGAATACCGGCATTTTCCATTTTTGAGTAATGCTTCTGCGCAAGCGGCTTTGGCTGCAGAAGCGGCTGGCCAACAGGGGAAGTTTTACGAAATGCACGACATGATTTTCCAGAACCAGGCCGAGTGGAGTGGAGGTGCAGCGGCTAATACTTTCTTTGCTAAGTACGCTGAAGAGATTGGTTTGGATATGGATCAGTATAGGCGACATCTCGGTTCTTCTGTATTGCGAGATAGAATCCAAAGTCAATTCAATGGAGGTAGAGAAATAGGTGTCACCGGCACCCCGACTTTCTTTTTGAATGGTGAAAGATTAGTTTATGAGACTTACGAACAATTTGAAGCGCAAATTGTAGCGGCTATTTCAGGAGACGCTGTGAATGATGAGGTTGAGGCAGAAGGAGGTGTCGCCCCAGGGTTGGAAACTGACATTAAGTTTGGGATTTAGTCTACGTAATCCCTATAAGCGCAACGAAGGATTGGTATGAAATTTGGTTTTATTGCTGCAAAGGCGCAAAAAAGTTTCACTGCTTTGTCTCTTAAAGCGAGTGAGCGTGGTCACGTGGTGGAGCATATTCCACTGCCAGATATGCCACTGTCCCATGCCGGTCTTACGGCCTTTGCTAAGGAATGTGCTGAGCGTTATGATGCCTTGCATTATTATGCAGGGACGGCAGATCCGGTTGGTGTGATGTTTGGTGAAATTTGTATCGATCTTAAGATACCGGTGTTAAACAACCGCTCAAAACTACCACACTTAACCCACGACAAAATGTATCAGACTCTGAATTTTTCACGAGCTGGTTTACCTGTTCCTAAAACAGAGTTTACTCGTGAACCAAATTGGGATTCCTTAAAGTCCAAACTAGGTGAACCAATAATAGCCAAGCGCTTTAGAGGAACTCAAGGAGCACATGTACACAAAATACAGTCTCAAGGCGATTTGGATGAGTGTGTCGATACCCCAGCGCTCTATTTATTCCAAGAATATCTACCACACAAAAATGATGTGCGAGTACTGGTATTGGAGGGTAAGGCTGTCTGTGGTTATAGGCGGGTACCAAAAGCAGATGATTTTAGAGCTAATCTGGCGTTGGGAGGATATGCCGAAGCTATTCCGGATGAAGAAGAGAGAAAGATAGTGTTTGATCTGGCCGAGGCGGCGATAGCAACGCTACCCCATGATTTAGCTGGAGTTGATTTGATCAAGTCAGAGCAGGATGGACAGTATCGACTAATTGAGCTTAATGTAAATCCGAGCTGGTACGGGCTGGATTCGGTGGTCGACAATTCTTTCGAAGATGCCTTGTTGGATGTGTATGAAAAGTTGGCAAATGAGTCTAGGTCTTAGAATTTGCTTTTTATAAAGTCAAGAGTTGTCATCTAATAACATGTGTGTTCACGTATGAATTTGGGTAAATTACAGTGTATGATTTTAGCATCTGAAATATTGATGTTTAAATATCGGCAGTTCTGCTGATTTTTTGTTTCTAAGATACATGAAAGAGATTAATAAAAATATTATTTTGTTCGTGATGAATTTGCCTGACGGCAAAGACACAATTGAACAGATTCGAAGATACGAAAAGGACTTTGGTGGACCTTTGCGAGTGATGTTGCTGATGGATTCTAGATTGCGTGATACCACCAAGTTGGCTGAGACTGAAGGTTTGGATATTTATGCTGCTTGTGATTTTTCTAAACCGTGGAAAATCGCCGAAACCTTACTGCCGTATCAAGATGAGCTTTTAGCTGTTACCTGTCGGTCTGAGAAGCATATGGCTCGGTTTATGAAAGTCATACCTCATGTGCCATATTTGCGCACACCTGGTACTGAATCATTGGATTGGTCTAGTGATAAATATGAAATGCGCAAGCGCTTCAATTTGTATGACTCAAAAATTACCCCTAAGTTCACATGGGTAAAGAAAAACTCTATCGAAGAAAGAAAGCGAACTATCAAGAAGATTGGTTTTCCAATGATTATTAAGCCGGCTAGTTTGGCAGGAAGCCTGTTTGTGACTATCTGCTACCACGAAGAGGAGTTGGAAAAGACGCTCCGGACGCTGTTTAGAAAAATCAAAACCGCTTACGCTAATGAGAGCAGTATGAATGTTCCCAAGGTGATTGCCGAACAGTTCATGGAAGGAGATCTCTACTCAATTGATTCATATGTAAACTCAAGAGGAGGCATCAGTCACTGTCCGCTGGTCCGTCAAAAGACCGGACGAGATATTGGTCATGATGATTTTTATAATTATCTACAAATGACACCGACCGCTCTGAAGGCACATACGGTGAAAAAAGCTGAAGAAGCGGCTGAGAAAGCCATTCACGCCCTTGGTCTACGCAGTACGACTTGTCATGTTGAATTGATGAAAATTGATGATGAGTGGAAGATTGTTGAGGTGGGTGCGCGAGTAGGAGGTTTTCGTCATGTCTTGCATCAGCTAAGCTGTGACATTAATCACTCACTCAACGATGTTCTGGTGAGGATTCCTAAGAAGCCAGTTGTTCCAAAGAAGTGTAAGGGGTTTGCTTGTGCTATTAAATGGTTTGCTGATAATGAGGGTGTCATTACTGAATTGAAAGGGATCAAAAAGATTGAAACTCTAGAGTCTTTCCACAGCATTAAACAGAACAAGAAAATCGGTGATAAATCTGTCTTTGCCAGAAACGGCGGCCGGTCTGTGTTCAACTTGCTCATGTACAACCAAGATCGTTCAAAACTATTGGCTGATATTCGGCGGGTAGAGAAACTGGTGGACATTAAGGTGGCTAGTCGAGGGTCGGGAGGTGTTGTGAAGGCAAAACCAAAGACGGTTAAGAAAAGAGTCAGAAAGACAACGAAAAAGACTAAGTAGGAGGAGTGGGTAAAGGCGGCGGCTTTGCCGCCGCCTTTTGCTATGATGGCTATATGTTTAGGACGAGAGATTTCGTTTTGCTGTTTGTTACCATCGTGTTTTTGGTCGTGGCCATAGGTGCCACCATACTCAATGATAATGGTGTTGCGTTTAAGAGTGACAACAGTCTAACTTTTACTGAAGATTTAGATGGTGATTATGAGGCTACTGTACCAGAGGAGCAAGAGCTGTCCCGGGCAGAGCGTTTGGCTGAAATGCGACGCAAGATTAGTGAAGGACAGGAGTTGGTGATTGCTGATAATAGCGATCTAGATGACCCATTGCTAGCTTTGGATTTACCGGAAAGTTTGGTGGTGGACGATGAGATTACTATTGATACGGTTGGATGCGCTGATTACCGGCTGTATGCGGGTGATTGGCCATTAAGAGGTGTTTTGCATAAAGAGACAGAGGGCGCTAGGGTATTTTATATCGAAGAAGAGGTGGTAGTGGAAGTGGCTAGTTCGACTGGTTCGTCGACAGAAATGATAGAAGTGTTGGAGCTGGTTGAGCGGCCTTTGTTGCAGCTGCCCGTGTCACCGCCTCTAGCTGGCTCACCACAATGCTTTGAGACTGATGTGATTGGCGTTGCGCTAGATGGTTCACTGATTAGAAACGAAGATTTTTTACTGTACAGAATTTTTGATGAAACTACATTGATTGGTTACGCTCTTGATGGTTGGCCTATTTACGGTACGACCGACCGACCGACTGATAGTTGCGGAGGAATTACAAATGGTCTGAATTATGGTTATTACGTGGGAGGAGCTGAACTAAGTTTGAGTATGTTGGAGTGCTTCGTGTCTTCGCCACAACCTTTGAATTAGTCATGGCGACTTTGGTGGTAGACATCGAGACGGTTGGGTACGAGTGGGAAGACGTACCTGACAGTAGTAAGGATGGTTTGGTTAAATGGCTACAGAGTCGCCATAAGTCTCTAGGGCAGACGGATAGTGTAATGCGAGAGGCACGAGAGCGCCTAGCTTTATCGCCCTTTACTGGGCGGGTGGTGTCGCTCTCTATGTATGATATCGAACGGGATTTAGGGGCCACCTACTACACAGCTGATACAGCAGGTGATTTTAAGGACAATTCCTTCACATACAAGACCAGATCAGAGAAAGAAATATTAGAGGATTGGTGGGAAGGCGCTAGCAACTATGACACGTTTGTAACATATGGCGGTCGTTCATTTTTGCTACCGTTTATATTTCATCGATCCGTCATTAACAAAATCCGGCCTAGTATAGAAATTGCTCAGCAAAAATATTTAACCCAACAGTCACCTCCTTATCATGTGGATCTGATGCACGAGTTTTCTTTTGGAGGGGCAATGAACTACAAGCCGTCTTTGCAGGTTTTGGCCGATGCGTACGGCTTGTCGAATAAACAATTGTTTGCAGGGGAAGCGGTCGGCAAATTTTTTCAGGAGAAAAAATTTGCCGACATTGCCCGCCGTAACTCAACTGATGTTTTGATTATTAAAGACTTGTATGATGTTTGGTTAAAACACATGGCCCCGAGAACATTCATTAATAAACTTGACTTCTAATGTGGAGATAGTATTTTTGTGGTAAAGTTCTTTTCTTTTGAGGTATCAAAATGCTACATATCAACCAACCGACGGTACGTTTTCGTAATTTTCGAGAGGACGGGGGCCGACGTTGGAATAGTCGACTGATGGTTAATTTTTCAGAGCTCTACAATGTTGGTTGGGCGCATGTGGCAGCTGATCCAAATGTGCTGCCGAAGGCTGTCGATGCTAATTGGCGACGTAACCGCCAGTGGATTCTGCTCAAGGCAGGCATAGATGGAGCATATCATCCAGTTTTTAGTGATGATGATAAGCGCTATCAATGGTTTTTCCACCCTGTCGAAACTCCATACTTTGCAATGAGAATCGGAGACATCGCGATGCGAGTATTGGTGTTAAGCGCAAAAGGAAATTTGCGAAAACCAGAGATTGTTAATGTGCCAGGTTTGGATGATCCATTTACAATTGATGGCACTTTGTTTCCTTCTGGTCCTCATCAAGATTTGGTGCGCCAGCATTACGAACTTTTTTCGCAAGGTGATATCAGAAAAGAGGATGTAACCTGTGTGTAAATCTGGACACCTCGATAGGCTCCCAAATTGGGAGCCTTTTTGTATTTGCTATACTATTAAAGTAATGAAAAAATTTCCGGAGGGGTTTTATTGGGGTGAGAAGGTCTGGGAGACCTTCGCAAGACCGTGCCAGTTATTTCTCGAGTTCACGAGAAGAAATAACGACACGGTGTACAGCCTCGGTAAGAGGGGAAATCTGTTAGCAGCATAATTCTTGACTTGTATTGATATGAAAAAATTTCCGGAGGGGTTTTATTGGGGTGCAGCTACAGCTTCATACCAAGTAGAAGGAGGAATTGATAATTGCGACTGGGCTATTGCCGCTGAGGAAGGCCGAGTGCCCTTATGCGGGCGTGCTTGCGATCATTTTAATCGTTTCCAGACTGATTTTGATCTGGCTAAAGAGCTTGGGCACACAGCCCATCGTTTTTCCGTGGAGTGGGCTCGAATTGAGCCAGAAGAAGGAAAATTTAATGAGGACGCCATCACTCACTACCGCGCGGTCCTAAAAGCACTCAACGACAGAGGGCTGACTCCATTTGTGACATTGTGGCACTTTACATTGCCTGATTGGTTTTACCAGTCTGGTGGTTTTGAGCGTAGCGACGCACCAGAAGTATTTGCTCGTTACGCCAGTTTCGTAGTGCAGAACCTTGGAGATTTGTGTAGTCATTTCTCTACCATGAATGAACCCAATGTATTTGGTAGCAATGGCTGGTTGCGCGGTACCTGGCCGCCCTTTAAGCGCTTTGCAGTGACAGATATGGTTTCAATTACCAACTCCGGCAAAATATATGAACCGAAATCCTCCAAAGGAATCAAGCCTCTATTTACCTATTTTAGGGTAATGAAGAATTTGGCTGCAGCGCACAACCAAGCATATTCAGCAATCAAGCAAGTAAATTCAGCAGTTGAGGTAAGTGTGGTAAAACACGTCATCGTATTTGATGCCAACTGGAATCCGTTCAATAAAATTAAAGCATTTGTAGCCAACTACGTATGGACTGGTAAATTTATGAAGCGAGTGCAGGGTCACTGTGATTCGGTCGGTTTGAATTATTATTTCTATACCCAGTTTGGTGATAAGCGTGAGTGGAAAAAAACTGATATGGATTGGAACTTTGCTCCAGACAAAATATATGCTGCGCTAAAAATGCTATCCAAGTACAATAAACCTCTGTTTGTGTCTGAGGCTGGTTTGGCTGATCATGACGACTCGGATAGAGCCGAGTATATTGTCAGGCAGATTGAGGCAACTTGGCAGGCCATAGAAGACGGTGTGGATGTGCGTGGCCATTTGTACTGGTCTTTGATGGATAACTACGAGTGGGCACTAGGGTTTGAGAAGAAATTTGGTTTGATCGAAATAGATTACGAAACGCTAGACAGAAAAATCAGACCGTCCGCGTACGTGTATAAGGAAATCATTGAGAATAACGGCATAGTAGAATAAAGCTAATGACCTGGCTTTTACTGGCGACAGTTGGACAATTCCTGAACGCAATTGTGGCAATTTTTGATAAGTACATAGTATCTGATACCAATGTGCTGCCCAAGCCTTTTGTGTATGCTTTTTACTCCTGTTTAGTGACGGGGTTTTGGGTGTTGATTTATATATTTAGCTTTATCCCTGGACTCACTAACGTCGGCCTGCCAGCTTTGTCTAATGTACAAGTCCCTACTATCCAGGTGGTGGCGATGTCTTTTTTGGCAGCCTACACATTTTTTATTGCACTGGTATCAATGTTTGATGCGCTCAAGAGGGCTGATGCGTCGAGCACGATGCCTATTATCGGTTCAATTTCAGCACTGTCTTCATTTGGTCTTAGTTATGTGTTTTTGGGTGAAAGTCTGAGTGATAATTTTATTATCGGAGTGGTCTTGTTGTCGGTCGGTACGATGCTGGTGGCTCAAACATTACCGAAAGCGACAGTGGTGCTGCAGGTGTTGCATAGTGGTTTATTCTTCGCGCTGCATTACATCACCATGAAGGGTTTATTTTTGGAAACCAGTTTTGACGATGGCTTTTTCTGGTCTCGGGTTGGTTTTGTGTTGTTTACACTATCTCTCTTACTGGTCCCAGCTTACTTGGATAAAATCAGAAATCAGACAAAAGAGACATCGGCTAAAACCGGCGGTATCGTGTTGTTGGTTAAGTTGTTGGCGGGTGTTGCCGCGTTTATGTTATTGAGGGCAACAGATATGGGTGATGTGGCAGTGGTGCAAGCATTAGGTGGCTTGCAGTACGTGTTTATTTTGTTGATCAGCTTATTGTTTGCGCATTGGTTGCCAGAATCGGCGGTCGATCGCGATATGAGGCCACAAGTTTTTCTGCGCAAGATGCTATATATCGTGGTTATCCTTACTGGTTTTGTGGTGTTGTTTACCTAGATTTGTATGCTAAAAAATTTAATGTACATTTTTACCGGCCTGGCAATAGTACTGATTTTTGTACTAGTCATGCTGGCTCAGAAGCCGGTGCCGGAGAAGATTACCTATGGTATGTCGTTTAATACTCCTTACGCCAGAGAGCTGGGTTTGGATTGGCGTCAGACATACGACGCTATTTTGGATGACTTGGGTGTGAGGCATTTGCGCTTGGCTGCACACTGGCCGATGGTCGAACCGAGGCCGAATATATACAATTTTGAAGAACTCGACTATCAGATCAAACGAGCCGAAGAGGTGGGAGCAGAGATTATTTTTGCAGTTGGTCGAAGGTTGCCGCGCTGGCCGGAGTGCCATATTCCAGAGTGGACTAAAAATATGTCCAAAGAAGAAATGCAGAAATCACAGCTTGATTACATGAGGATGGTAATCGAAAGATACAAGCACAGTCCAGCGATTGTCGTGTGGCAAATTGAAAATGAACCTTACTTGGAGTTGTTTGCCTTTGAGCACTGTGGAAAGCTCGATGAAGATTTCTTTGATAAAGAATTAGCCTTGGTTAGAGAGTTGGATGAGACTAGGAAGATATTGGTGACCGATAGTGGTAATCTCGGTTCTTGGCAAAAACCATATGAAAAGGGCGATATGTTCGGTACTAGCGTATATGTGCACTTTTGGAATCAGGAGTTGGGTCAATTTAGAACAGTTTTGCCACCTTGGTTTTACCGAGTGAAGGATAATTTTTGGAAGACTTTTTATGGGCAAAAAGAATCTATTTTAGTCGAGCTGTCCCTTGAGCCGTGGCTAATTGCGCCAGTCACTGATGTGCCAATTGAGGTGCAGTTTACTCGCATGAATCTAGATAAATTTGAAGATATTATCCTATACGCTGAGCAAACTCGCTTCGAAAAACAATATTTATGGGGAGCGGAGTGGTGGTACTGGTTATACCTGCAGGGTCACGAGGAATTGTGGGAGAGAGGCCAGCAGCTGTTTGCGGAATAAGTCGATCAATTTGAATTTTGAAAGTGAACAAAATACTTAGTTTTATCAATCTATTTTGATAGAATATAGATAGTAAGTTATGAGTTTTATCAAATTCGCTTTTTCATTCTTGTTTGTCAGAAATTGGCATACTGGTGAGATGGAGCTGTCTCGTCCGAGATTGGCGATTTTGTGTTGTGTGATTTTTTTGATCATGCTAGCTCTGACCATTATTAGTATTTTGCAAACTCCGGTAGTTTACATTGCTGAGTAAGATGAAAAGATTTTTACTTATCAGTTTGGGTCTATTGGTAGGAGCGCTGATCGCTACCGTGCTCACTTTTATATTAGTGCAAAATAACATTACCTAACTTACACTGTAATCACATAAACATGACTGTATTTGCCCGACTTAGAGCACTGCCTGACAAAGATAAGGCCGCCTTGATTAGAAAGCTAGTAGAAAACGGAACTCCAGACTTTGATTATTTCTTTTTGATCGGTGCCTCGACCTTGATGGCCACCTTTGGTTTGTTGATGAACAATAGCTCTATTGTTATCGGTAGCATGTTGATTGCACCCTTAATGTATCCAATTCTGGGAGTAGCGATGGGCTTTGTAATGTCCGGTAATCATATCGGACTATTTCAGCGAGCTTTGCAGACCTTGATCAAGTCGCTAATGTGGGCGCTTGGATTGTCGGTATTAGCGTCTGTTATTTCTATTTATGCCATGGATCTGGCTTACGAGACTTACGAAGTTACTTCACGCACAGAGCCAGATTTACTGCATCTCCTAGTAGCAGTCATTGCCGGAGGTGCAGTGGCGTACATGTTGGCTCGACCAGAGTGGAATGACGCCCTGCCCGGAGTGGCCATTGCTGTAGCGTTGGTGCCACCGCTGGCGACTGTTGGTGTGGGGATAGCGGCTTTTGATGTAAGTGTTGTGTCGGGCGCACTGATGATTTTTGCCTTAAACATGATTGGTATTATTGGTACGGCTATCATTATATTTTTGATGATGAACCTGTCTGAGAAGCAGAATATTGCCGAATCCACAGTAAAGAAAGAAAACGAGAAAGTAGAGGAAGAAAACAAAGTGATTGCGGAAGTAGCAGTTAAAATATCTGAAGAAAAGAATGTGGAAGCAAAGGTTATTAGTGATGATATAATCAAAGACAATGAAAGCAATAGCTAACAATTATCTTACGGCGGTACTTGTTGCTCTCCTAGTATTTTTTGCCGCAACTCAAGCAGCTTGGGCTGATACAGTGGTGCGCTCAGGGGAAAATGTATCAATCGCCGAAGAGAAAGTAATTAATGGAGATTTTTATTCAGTGGCTGAGACGCTCAGTGTTTCTGGAGTGGTGGAAGAAGATCTAGTAGCTGCCGGTGGGCAGGTGGTTATCAATGGTTCAGTAGGTTCGCACGCTTTTTTGATTGCCGGTAGCGTAGATTCACACGGGATAATCGGTGACGATTTGAGGATTGTGGCTGGTGAGGTGGTTATTGCTGAGCCGGTCGAGGGAGATGTAATGGTGGTAGGGGGCGAAGTGGATATTTTATCTACAGCCTCAATTGCGGGAGATTTGTTGGTGTACGGAGGTGATGTCACGGTAGAGGCGCCAGTGGCTGGTGACGTGATTGGGACTGTCAGTGATTTGCGAATTGACGCGTTGGTAGAAGGGGACGTAGACGTCACTAGTGGTCAGCTAACTCTTGGTGATAGAGCTGCGATCGTTGGTTCTGTGACCTATGAGAGTAGTAATGAGCTAATTCAAGCTTTCGACGCCTCTGTTGGCGGGGAGACCGTCAGAACCGATCCTGTTTTTGTCGAACCAGTTGATTCTACTTGGTCATGGATTATTCCTAGCTTGATGATTTTGTTTGCAGCCCTAGCTTGGTTCCTAATTTCAAAGCGTTCACTAAACGCTTTGATAAACAGTGCGTTGCAGCCTAGTCCAAAGCCAGTTTTACTCGGCTTTGCTACTTTTATCCTGCTACCGATCGCTGCCATTCTCTTGTTTGTGAGTATTGTTGGCTCTATGCTCGGCTTCGTTTTGTTGTTCGGTTATATCGTCATGTTGTTTATGAGCGGTATTGCAATGATGGTTGTGCTAGGTAAATTACTACAAGTAGCTTTTAGTCAGAATAGTCGTGTTACAACCCTGCTTACCATAATCATTGGTTTTGTCGGGTATGCCGTACTCTCTTTCCTGCCTGTCATAGGTGGGGTGGTAAAACTAATTTTGTTTATCTTGGCACTTGGAGGAATCACCAACTTAATTCTTGAGAAACGTAAACATCTTGGTTAGTCAATTATGAAAAAGGTTGCCTTTTTTGACATTGACGGAACTGTGTTCCGATCAAGTTTATTGATTCAGCTAGTAGATCGCTTGATAGCAGATGGTGTATTTCCTGCTGAGGCGGCTGAGCAGTTTGAAGTAGAGCGTCAAGCTTGGCGGTCTCGGGAAGGAAAGTATGAAACTTATATTCAAGCAGTTATCGACACATTTTTGGCGCATATTAAGGGGGTACACTACGGTGCATTAGCTGATATCGGTAAAGAAGTTGTCGACCAGCAAAGTAAGTATGTCTATCGCTATACTAGAGATTTGATTTCGAAGTTAAAAGAAGATGGTTATTTCGTGGTCGCTATATCACAATCACCTAAAACAGTTTTGGATGAGTTTTGTAAGCAGTATGGTTTTGATAAGGTCTACGGTCGCATTTATGAGATTGGACCACAGGACTGTTTTACCGGTGAGGTATTAGATGAGCACCTGATTCAAAATAAGGCTAATATTGTAAAACGGGTTTTTGATAGAAATCCAGACCTAACACGTGACGACTCGATCGCTGTCGGCGATACAGAAGGTGACGTGCCTTTGTTAGAATCTGTGACTGAGCAGATATGTTTTAATCCAAATAAACATCTATACGAATACGCAAAGCGGTCGGGGTGGAAGGTTGTGGTTGAGCGTAAAGACGTTGTTTATCACATGTAATATGAAAAAAAAGCGATTAAAAAGAGATGAGGAGGAGAAGGTGGTAGCTGGTGTTTTATCAGGTCTGGCTAGATACTACAATCAGGACCCGGTGCTTTTTAGGGTGCTGGCGATTGCCTTCTTGCTCCTGACTGGTTTGTTCCCTGGCATTCTGCTTTATTTGGCTGGTTGGATAGTGATGCCTAAAGATGATTTTAAGAGGCGCGTTGATTACGAGATAGACTAGCTTATTTGGTGTCCTTGATGCCGATTGTGAAGAACATGGCCGGTATCATCATGGCTGCGACAACTACGAAGAGTAGATTAAATGGTAAATAGAGCAGGGTGAAGCTGGCGATCATGGCACCAAATACATAAGCTAATGGCCTGGTGACTCTAAAGAAACTGATGACTTGAGCGTCGCTACTTTTTGTTTGCTTAAAGAAGTAGCTTTCAGTAGTGGCTTCAACAAAACTAGCTCCGACCCTAGTGATAAACATGATGGTAGACCACACAACGACGCTAGTGGTGACGGTGAATGATATCCATGACGTTGATATGGCAATAATTAAAAAACCTAAGCCCATCATCTCTTTCTCGCCGATGTATTTATCGGCCACTATGCCAATAGGGTATTCCAGGATGACATAAGCCATTTGAGCGAAGAACATAATGATTCCAAACTCTGCCCAGGTTAGTCCGATGTCTCTAGTTAGATAGAGTGGAGCAAATACCACCATGAGCATAAAGAACATTTGCAGGCTGAAATTAGCTAGGAATACATTGCGAATATTGATGTTGTCCCAGAAGGTTTTGATGGCGGCAAAGACATCAATTTCATCATAAGTCGGGTCGCTGAAATTGCTGAAAAATATAATCAAGATAGCAATAATCGGAATGAGAGTACCGGCACTCAATAGGTACACATTAGTAAAGGTACCGCCAGAACTTTCGATAATGAGACTGCTTAAAAAAGGAGAAATAGCACCAATAATGCTAGATAACGTGAGCAGTAGACCACGCCGACTGCCAGTCACTGTTTCATTATTTCCAATCTGTTCTTCCATAAATACGTCGAGATTGAAGATGATTAACGGGACAGATATCAGGTGAATCAAGAATAAAGGCACAGCCTCTCTCATACTGTCTGCAAAAGCCATGCCAGTGACTGCGAGCAGGTTGAGGATGAGTAGTATGAGCGATAAGCGATAATTACCTACTTTATGCAATACTCTTGAGACAAAGAGAAATATGATCACACTCACTGCCGAACCGATGGTGTAGATGGTTCCGACGCTGGAGGTATCAATAAATTGCTCCAGGAAGGATGAGTTGATATAGGCAACGACAAATGAGTGAAAGATTAGTAGTAAGGTGGCAATGTATACCGGAATGATGTTGCTACGCTTGCTGCGCTTTAAGCTTATGTTGTGATCTGGTGTAGGCATATATAAAAACATTATAGCCGGCAGAAACGAAGTTTCTGCCGGCTATGAACAACTTGTGACTACATAGGATTCTGTCTAGTGTCATCCATGAATGTCTGAACAAAGCTGTTTAATACCGCGACTTGGGTAGCTGAATTACGTGAATTCTTAAGCTTGATCACAAACTCAAATATGAGCTGATTGTTGGTGTGCTCACGCAAAAACCGAAATCTGGTTGATGGGGGAGACTGGTCAAGATGTACCGTCGTGATATTGTCCACATCGTCATACGGGTCACTGATGGTTTCCTTTATCTCTAGTCGGTCTCGACCGCCTGGTTCTTTCAGAGTAATGCGCCAGCGACACGATAGTGGTCCTACCTGGCGGATTCTGAGAATGGCAAATGATTGGTTATTGTCTCCGCGAAAAGATAACTGCTTAACTGGGTATGGGTTTGACATTGTTGCGTCCTGTGCAAAGGGTTTCTGCGGGAATCGTACTATTTAATAATTAAAAGTAAAGGCCGAAAGCGAAGCTTTCGGCCTTTACATCTAACAAAACCAGCTCCAGGGCTAGTTTTGTTAGATAAATTCCATTAGGAATGATGGAATTTACGAACGCCTTTAAAGGCTATATACCAATTAGCACAGGAATGACCATTGGGTTCTTTTGTGTTTTCTGGAGTAGGAAACTGGTTACTACGTCTGTCAGTTCATCCTTTACTGTTTCCAAGTCTAGTGGATGCATTCTTTCAGTCTGCTTCTCAACGGTCTTCTTGATCAAGACTCTGGCCTCTGAGAGTAGTTGCTGGTTTTCTCTTAGGTAGACAAATCCACGTGAGATAATGTCTGGCGACTTTCGTAGTTTACCAGTCTTCGAATTAACAGTGGCGATAATAACAAACATTCCATCCTCAGACAGGGTTGTTCGATCGCGTAGCACTACTTCTTGTCTTGTTCCGACAGTAGTTCCATCAACCATCATGAGTTCATTAGGAATCTTCATTGGCTGAACCGTTAACTCGCTACCGTTTTTGATGTCGATAATAGAACCGTTGTCAGGCACTGGCACATTTTCCTTCGGGAAACCGTTCTCAACGGCTGCGTTACGATGGCTCTTTAGGTGATAGTGATGACCGTGTACCGGAATCAAGAATTTTGGCTTCACAGTCTGGTGTACCCATACCAATTCTCCGGCGTTACCATGTCCAGATGAGTGGACGTGCGAACCTTGGTAGTTGATCACTCGAACGTTCTTACGGTAAATATTATCCTTTAGTTTTTGTACGGCAATTTCATTACCCGGGATCACAGATGAGGACAATACAATAGTGTCTCGTTCGCTTAAGGTGATAAATTTGTGCTTATCTGTCGCCATACGCATCAAGGCGGCAAATTGTTCACCCTGGGCTCCAGTCGATAGGATTACGATCTTATCGGCAGGATAGTCATTGATGTCTCCGGCGTTAATAAAAGTACCAGGCTTTGCTTCCATTAACTTTGCTTGTAGAGCAATCTCAATGTTGGTTTTGATACTCCGACCTTCCATTACTACCTTCTTGTTCATTTCTTCGCAGACTTTAACAATACTGATTAGTCGATCGAATTGTGAAGCGAAAGTACCAACGATGAGTCGACCGGTAGATTTTTTAATGATTTCCTCAAGGGTTTCAAATACCTTAGCTTCTGAAGCTGAGAATCCAGCTCGGTCTGAGTTGGTGGAATCACACAGAAGTGCCAGGTTGTTGTTTTCGCCAACCTTTTCCCATTGACCTCGTTCTTCCACTACCACTTTTCCGTCTTCATGGACCAGCTTGATGTCACCGGTTACTACAACGTCTCCGTGCTTGGTTTCAACACAGACACCCATTGCGTCAGGAATCGAGTGAGTTACCCGGAAGGTTTTGATCTTAGTGTTTCCAACAGTGAAGCTTTCTCCTTCTTTGATCACTCGCATGTCGATTGGATCCATGTGTGGGAATTCTTCCTGTCGTTTGAGGATCATTAGGGAAGTGAGGTATTGGGTGTAGACTGGTGGATTGCCAATTCTCTCCATGATAAATGGAATACCACCGATGTGGTCCAAGTGACCATGAGTTACCACAAGAGCGCGAATTTTATGCTTCCGCTCTTCTAGGTATTGCGTGTTCGGTAGGATGTAGTTGATCCCTGGGGCATTACTTTCTTCATTAACAAACTGGAAACCAGCGTCCACCACGATGATGTCATCTTTGGTTTCGATAATGTTCATGTTTCGCCCGATTTCTTCAACTCCAGAAACTGGAATAATTCGGACTGTGTCTTCATCAGTAATTTCTGGAATGACCGGCATTTTGTCGTCGGTGACGTTTAACCGGTGCGCCAAAGCCGGTGACGTGTTTGATCGTCGTCGAAATTGATTATTGCGACGCTTTCGTCCATTGCGTTTGGCTGGCGGCTTACCATTTGAGCGCTCGTTTGAGCGGCCAGGTGCACCACCTTGGTTGCCGCGTCGTGGTTGATTGCGGTTCCCTCCATGACCACCGTTTCGTCGATTGTTATTTCGATGTCGTCGCGGTCGGTCAGTTGATTGATTCGTTGTTGTTTTTTCTGTTTCGTTCATAAATTTTTTAATAATAACTTTCAATATGTAAATGTTTACTCAATGTCTCTTCGGAACATAGGCCAGAGCGAGTCACTTTCGGTGTGCCACTCAGCTATATTGCTGAATCGATCGGCTGGTCGGCTAATTTCGTTGATGTCTGACGTGGTTATGTCGTCACTGATAATGTAGGTAAGAGTCGGCTGAGCGATAAAAATAGCTGGCTTCTCCTCCGCAATTATCTGACTGGCTTCAGTGAGAGCGCTCATGCGCACATCCTCATCACGTTCAACTCGAGCTTCTTCCAGTAGTTCATCCACGCTGATGTTGGCATACTGGGCCACATTCAGCCCCGGATCACTTTGTTGTGATGAGTGCCAAATTGGATATAAATCGTAGGATCGACTGAGATCGTGACCAAATAAAAGTGCTTGGAAGTCACGAGGTCGAATTACTGATCCAATTAATCCAGATTGCTCAAATTGTTCTGTGGTCACTTGAACCCCTACCGTTTCCCATTGCTGAGCAATCAAACCTGAGAGGGATTCAAACAATGGAGCGTTGCTGGTTCGCAGCGTGATACTAAGGGCAACTGTATCATCGCCAATTTCTTTCTCCCACACACCTAAATCATTTTGTTCCCAGCCGCCTTCTTCGAGAATTTCGATTGCTAATTCAGTTGGAGTAGAGGTGGAGACGCTTTCTTCGGTGTCGTCACTTGATTCTAACTGAGAGCCGGCTTTTCCGGTAGGTGTCTCGATGGGGACACCGTGCCCAAAGAAAGCTTTTGCTATTAATTCGTCTCGATCTAGGGCAGCTGTCAAGGCTTCACGAGCAGCCGTGTCACGGAGAGCAGCTGAGCGGTTTTGGTTGAAAAAGACCGCAAAAGTTCTTGGTAATGCTTCCTCTATTAAGGTGTATCCTCTTGGGATATTGTCGTTCACGATAGCTTGCGGAATATAGGCAGTAGCTTCGATTTCCTTATCGGCCAAGGCGGATAGAAGATCTTCTTCGTTTTCATAAAATAGCACTTGTATCTGACTGATCTTGGGCGCAGTGGTGTGCTCGGGGAAAGCGGCCAGAGTATATTGACTCACTAAACCAGAAGTGTCTCGCAGAGCGCGTTCTAGTCGATATGGCCCTGAACCAATCGGTTCAGTGTTTAGCTGACTAAACGGTAGTTTTTCTACTGACAGGTCGCTCCAAGCATGAGCGGGCATAATGCCGATGGTGAGATTCTCAATAAAAGGAGCATAGGCTTCTTCGAGTACAATATTGAGCTCGTACTCGCCGATCTCCTCTACGATAATGTCTGTCCAATTTCCTCTCTGGGGGCTTTTTAGTTCCGGATCTTGAAGGAGTTGAATGGTATAGACAACGTCTCTGGCGGTCAGTGGTGTGCCGTCGTGGAAGGTGATGTCGTTTCGGAGAATGATGTTGTAGGTGAGACCGTCGTCAGAGATGGTGATACTGTCGGCAATTTCGTTCACGAGATCGCCCTTAGAGTCGATTTTCATCAGGCCGCTGTAAAGCAGGGCTACTAAGTCTTGATCGGCCCGGGTTATAGCTAAGACCGGATTGACATAACGTGGAGTACCGAGCACACCTTCAATCACGTCACCCCCGTAAGTCGGCGTATCTTCAGAGTGTTGAATATTCAGAGAATATAGAACCCAGATACCAGAAAAAATGACTACAAATAAAGCTAAGCGCAGTAGAAAGCGGTCGCTGGCGGCAGCAGACTCAATAATATGGAGAAAACGGTCTATCAGACTAGGTGACGATTCAGGTTGAATGGCCATGGATTAATAAGGCTAATTGTTACTAAAGTACTAAGTTAATCTTTCCAGATCACTATTAATTGCAGCAAAAGGTAAAATTTAAGCTTACGCAAAGATATTCAAGAGAGTAGAGAATACAAATAGTATTGCAATACCGATTGAAAACTTGAATAGGAATAGTTCCGCGCCTCGGCGCTTGTGGAATGATGAACTAAAGTTGTCACCTCCAAAGGCTCCTCCCAAACTAGAACCACGCTGCTGAAGCAAGATTGCTGCAACGAGTAGGATGGAGAGAATTATCTGGATGTAAGGCAGTGCCGGTAGCACTGTTTGGATAATATTCATGCCGACAGATATTAGCAGAAATGGTCAGCATAGGCAAGGCTTGGTAGTAATTGCATTAGCGTTCTATGATCAGTATAATACCGGCGCGACATGAGCACGATTGATTTTGTTGTCGCAACCTGATATTTGAAGAGAAATTTAAAAATTAGTTCTTAATACTTTATTAAAGAAAGATATGAGTGAAAAGAGTCCAATCAAGCCATTAGGCGACCGAGTGGTGGTGCGACCATTAACTGAAGAAGAATTAGGTACAGTTTCAGCTTCGGGAATTATCATTCCTGACTCAGCCAAGGAAGAAAAGCCAGAGCAGGGTATTGTTATCGCTACTGGTCCTGGTAAGTGGGATGAAGATGGAGAAAAGCGTATTCCAATGGAAGTGAAAGAAGGAGATCGGATTGTATTTACCAAATACGGTTTTGATGAGGTGAAATTTAATGACAATAAATACTTCATTGTCTCTGAAGCAGGTATTCTAGGAATCTTTAATAGCTAGTAACTCTTAAATTTAATTATGGCAAAAGAGGTTATATTTGGTGAATCAGTAAAAAAGAAGTTGCAAAAAGGTGTCGACACGGTGGCAGATGCTGTGAAAGTAACGCTGGGCCCACGAGGGCGAAATGTAGTGTTGGATAAGAGTTTTGGCACGCCAACTATCACTAATGATGGGGTGTCAATTGCTAAAGAAATTACGCTCAAAGACAAGTTTGAAAACATGGGTGCTGAGATTATTAAGGAAGTGGCCAACAAAACCAACGAAATCGCGGGTGATGGTACGACTACTGCTACCGTTTTGACTCAATCGCTCGTAAACGAAGGTCTGAAGCAAACCACTATGGGCATCAACTCAATGGCTGTTCGAACTGGTATGGAGCACGCAGCAGAAGACGTGGTAGAAGCTCTAAAGACCATGGCTACGCAGATCAACTCAGTGGATGAAATCAAGCAAGTAGCTACCATTTCAGCTGAAAGCGCTGAACTGGGTGAGAAAATTGCCGAAACTATCGACAAGGTCGGTAAGGACGGTGTGGTAACGGTAGAAGAATCAAACTCATTTGGTATCGAAACTGAACTAACTGAAGGAATGCAGTTTGATCAAGGGTATGTTTCGCCGTACATGGTGACCAATCCAGAGCGCATGGAGTCTGAGTTTAAGGATGCGCAAATTTTGATCACCGACAAGAAGGTATCAAATGTGCAAGAAATTCTCCCACTTCTTGAAAAGATCGCTCAGTCAGGCAAGAAAGAACTCGTGATTATTGCTGACGATGTCGAAGGTGAGGCTCTAACTACTTTTGTAGTCAACAAGCTAAAGGGCGGCTTCTCAGTACTTGCCGTGAAAGCGCCTGGTTACGGAGACCGCAAGAAGGAAATGCTGGCCGATATTGCGGTCACTACTGGCGGAACTCTAATTACTGAAGAGTTTGATCTTAAGCTAGAGAATGTCGAATTGGAACAGCTTGGAAAGGCTGATCGAGTCGTGTCTACCAAGGACAACACAACTATTGTTGGTGGCGCTGGCAATAAGACTGATATCGAGGATCGGGTAAATGCTCTAAAAGCGCAGATCGAACAAGCGTCATCGAAGTTTGACAAAGAAAAGCTGTCAGAGCGAGTAGCTAAGCTGGCCGGCGGCGTAGCAGTAATCCGAGTAGGAGCAGCGACCGAAACCGAGATGAAGTACCTCAAGCTGAAGATTGAAGACGCGGTAAACGCTACCCGAGCGGCGATCGAAGAAGGAATCGTGCCAGGAGGTGGAACTTCACTAGCGCGAGCAGCGGGAGTGGTGGAGAAGGACCTTCTTGGTAAGAAAGATCTGTCTCGAGAAGAAATGATCGGGTACAACATTGTACTGAGGGCGCTGGAAACTCCACTGAAGCAAATCGCTGACAACACTGGCAAGCATGATGGAGCGGTGATCGTGCAGAAAGTTAAAGAAGCAGGCGGAAACGCTGGTTATGATGCTCATAAGGGCGAAATGATCGACGATATGATCAAGGCGGGAATCATTGACCCAGTGAAGGTTGAGCGATCTGGTGTACAGCACGCAGTATCAGCAGCTGCTATTCTACTTACTTCAGAAGCAGCAATTGCTGACGAACCAGAAGACGAAAAGGGAGGAGGAATGCCTGATATGTCTGCCATGGGCGGCATGGGCGGAGGTATGGGAATGATGTAGAAATTTAGAAACTACTTTGTTGCTTCAAGAAAAACGACTTTCGCTGGACACTGGTCCCACTTAAGTCGTTTTTCTTTTGCGCCTCGTATTTTCAGGAATTTCTACACCATTCGAACAAAAGGCGCGAACCTACGGTCCGCGCTTTTTGTGTTAAAATGTAAGGGTAAAAATATAAATCATTGTTTATGAACCCATTGTGGATTTTCATTATTGTTTTAGTTGTAATCGCTCTTTATGTTATTGGGGCATACAACAAATTTGTTCGCTTGATCAAGCGAGCTGAAGAAGCTTGGGCTGATATTGATGTGCAGCTGAAGCGTCGGTACGACTTGATTCCAAATCTGATCGAGACTGTTAAAGGTTATGCTGCGCACGAAAAAGAAACGCTCGATCAGGTAACAGCGGCGCGAGCACAAGCAACTTCAACCCACATTGATGCCGGTGATGTGACTCCAGAACAAATCGCTGCTATGGCGGGCGCTGAGTCAGCCTTGAGCGGTGCACTTAGCCGACTATTGGCAGTAGCTGAGAACTATCCAGATTTGAAAGCCAATACCAACTTCCTCGAACTACAGCGTGAACTGTCAGACACTGAAAACAAGATTCAGGCTGCGCGACGCTTCTACAACACGAATGTGCGTGATCTAGCGATTGCGCTCGAAACCTTCCCGTCAAATATGGTGGCAGCAATGTTTTCCAAGTTTAAAGCTAAGGAATTCTTCGAATTAGAAGAGGGTTCAGAAGAACGGGAGAATGTAAAAGTACAATTCTAGTGACTATGTCTGAAATCAATCGAGTCTACTACAACAAGCTTATTCGCGATAATATTCCAGCCAAGATCGAGGCTAAGCACCAAGAGTGTGAGGTGCGGAATATCACCGATGTTCAAGAACTGCAACAGGAATTATTCAAGAAAATTCAGGAAGAGGCGGCGTCTCTAGCAATGTCCAGAAGCAAGGAGGAGTTTTTGGAGGAATACAGCGACTTGATGGTAGTGCTAGAAACCTTGATCAAGCAATTGGATATACCAAAAGAACAACTAATTGAAGCCAGAAAGGCTAATTTGTTAGAGAAGGGAGGTTATAAACATGGCTACTACCTGCACTGGTCGGCGGATGTTGACTACCGTTCTAACGAAAGCGTGCAGGGCATTCCTTTGTAGTGCTTTGAGGCGAATGTGGTGTTGTTACGTAGCATGTTACGTAACATGCTACGTAACAAACAATGTCGACTTTATATACCCAACAATCGAATAATGTCATGAAAACCTTCATGTTGATGGGTTTTTTTGCGGTGATGGTGATTGCTATTTGTTACGGGGTGTCTTGGTATATGGGCAATCCAGCTATTTTGTACATTGGTGCGATTATGGCGCTTGTGACCAGTATCGGAAGCTATTGGTACTCAGATAAGATCGTGTTGCGGATGACGAACGCCAAGCCAGCGACCAGAGAAGAGGCGAGAGAGCTTTATAACATCGTCGAAAATCTATCTATTACTGCTGGCTTGCCGATGCCAAGGGTGTACATTGTCGATGATCCGGCGCCCAATGCGTTTGCGACTGGGCGAGACCCAGAACACGCCGTGGTAGCCGCTACTACCGGCCTCTTGGAGCTCTTGGATCGCAACGAACTCGAGGGGGTGATGGCGCACGAGCTGGCTCATGTTGGCAATCGAGATATGTTGGTGATGACCGTGGCGGTAGTGTTGGCTGGCTTTGTAGCGATCGTGGCTGATGTGCTTTCGCGCACGTTGATTTACGGTGGCGGCAACAATCGTGATCGACATCCGGCTTTCTTATTGATTGGTATTGTAGGGATTATCCTGGCACCGATTGCGGCCAAGCTGATACAGCTAGCCATCTCTAGGAAGCGTGAGTATCTAGCAGATGCTACTGGAGCGTTGCTTACTCGGTATCCTGAAGGTTTGGCGTCAGCGCTGGAGAAAATTAGCGCCACTGCCCGACCGATGCAAAAAGCTTCACATGCCACTGCTCATTTGTTTATTTCTGATCCATTTCAAGAGCGCAGCAGGGGAGTAATGCAGAAAATTAATGGTTTGTTCGCTACTCACCCGCCAGCCACCGACCGGATTGCAAAACTAAGGGGAATGGATGGAAAACAAAATTAATTTACTTGCCACTAATCTCAAATGAGAGTGCTAGCGCTCGATATGAACGAAGTGAATTTAGGGGCCAAGGTAGGTCGAGATCTGTTTACGGCCCTTACGCCGCGAGTAATAAAAATGTATAATCTGGCCCACCACGGAGAGTTGGCAGAGTGGTCGATCGCGCATCCTTGGAAAGGATGTATACGAGAAATCGTATCGAGGGTTCGAATCCCTCACTCTCCGCACTGCAAGGGAAAGCGTGTGTGGGGTAAAATAATCTGGGAGATTATTTTACCGTGAGCAGGTTCGAATCCTGTCTTCTCCGCTTTCTTTGCGAGGCGCATCCTTGCACCACTAGGGCACTTCCATTTTTATAGTCGTGCCTCCTTAAAAATCAGGTCGGCGGATGTATACGAGAAATCGTATCGAGGGTTCGAATCCCTCACTCTCCGCCGTTTAGAGCTAGCACGAGACACTATGTTTCGTGCTGGTTTTGTTTATAATGACGGCATGAGCGCTTCAGAAAAGAACAAACAGGATTTAAAAAATAGTTTCACACTTCTCGAAACTCACATTGGAACCTATGAAGCAGGTAATTTTCTCACATATCAACCAATGGCAGTTGAGCTAAGAAAGTTACTGTGTGAAACGAACCCTTCTCCACTTATAAATCGTATCATTCCAGATTTTAAGTTACATAAACTCCACTTTGTAAAAATACTTGAAAACACACCATCGTTACTAAATGGTTTACAGAATGTGATGCCAGGCAGGTTGGAGGTAATAAATGAAACAATACCTATATTCACTTTACTCTTCTCAAAGGAAATGGAAGAAATGTCGGTGGATGAATGGGTTGATCAAATCCTTTTCAAGGAACAAATTACCATAAGAGAACTGATAAGATCGGTTGCGAATAAGGAGGGTGCCCATTCAGATAAAAACTATAACGATACTCTATTGCATTGTAGAAGTTGGTCCTTCAATGAAACTGAAAGTCATATTTTAGGCATCTACGCAATTTCAAAGTATGTATTAGCGGTGTTTAAAAAAGAGTTTGAAGCTTCATTGTAGTAAGTGCTCGAGGCACTATCGGTTTAAATCCAAAATATCGTTGAGTCGGTCAAGCAGGGCTTGGTATCACACGGTCCTAACTCGAGACCGCCCGCACTGCAGGGGAAAGCGTGTGTGGGGTAAAATAATCTGGGAGATTATTTTACCGTGAGCAGGTTCGAATCCTGTCTTCTCCGCTTTCTTTGCGAGGCGCATCCTTGCACCATGATTGAGATTCTGTGTGCACCAATCTGATTCTAGGTGTAAGACGGTTTAGGGTGCTTGTCTTTACAATGCTAATATATTGTGGCAAAATTTAGATCGAATGATCCTTTTAAACTTACGTCTGCCGTGGCAGTCAGTGTCTAAAAGTTGGACTTTGGCTGCTACGGCAAACCCTAAATACTCGGTTAGGCCCGCTGGCAAGTGACACGTTCGTCTTCGAACACGTCACACAACCAAAGAGGAACACGTCATGACTGACAGGTTCATCATGTCTACGCGCCAAGCTGCGGAACTCGATCACGCTTTCGAGCGAAATGGCTGGACTCCGGCTGAAGTGAAGAAGCTCTCGCAAGGGGATATGCTCGCCACCGTCCGTCGCGTCCTGCTTGGCGATGTCGAAATTATCACCCCTGAGCACATCATCGACTGCGACGCCAAGCCGCACGTTCCCGACGGCTGGTCGATTCTGTCCGACGACGGGCAACTCCCAAATCGAGTACGCGGTGCGTTCAAATGGGACAAAGAATCCCAGAAGAATGCGCTCCACCGCGACAAAGGCCAGAAGAACGGCAAAAGGATTAAAGGCTACAAGCTCCGCAAGGGGTTGGCGAACAAGCCTGTCTTGAACGCAAATGTTCTCGACTACCTGATCGCCAAACCGCATCTCATTCCCGAGGAGTGGAAAGGCAAAGCCGTTTTCTTCTGGGGGACGATCTACCGCAACCGGGACGGCCGCCTCTACGTCCGTTATCTCCTCTGGGTCGGCGACAGGTGGCACTGGTACGCTAACTGGCTCGGCTACGACTGGCGCGACGACTGCCCCGCGGCGGTTGGTGCAAGGTGACCTAGACTTTGGATTCTATGTGCTTGCACTTGAATCCTTTGCCCATGGCTTCGCGCATGTATATGCGCGAAGCCATTTTTTTGTACATGAATATTGGTACTCATAACCAATTGTATTAAATGGTAGATTTATGGTGATATACTTAGGATTATGTATAAGCAGGATTGGCTGAGTGTAGTTATTACTTTAATCGCTGGGATTTTTACCGGAGCATATTTCTATACCACTGGTTTTTTGCCGTTGGTTAATAACGGAGTGGCTGATGATCGTATCGCCTTGACTGAGTTTTCGGTAACTGCTGACATGTATGGTGGGTGTCGGAATGTTTGTCCGTCTTTTCATGTTAATAATGATGGTGAGTATCGTGTTATTTATGGTGCTGATGACAATGGTGAGCGACTGACTCGTGAAGGTGTGTTGCCGTTAAATATTAGTAGGCAGTTAAAAGTTAATTTAACACCAGAAGCGCTGGCGATTGAATCTGAGCCGGTTGATCCGGAAAGTTGTAATTCTGATGTTGATGGACTGGATCTAATTTATGAAATTACCGTAGCCGGTGAGACGTATTTCTTAGATTCGTGCGGCACGGCGGTCGATGGTGATGGTGAACTTTGGCAAAGTTTGGCTACTGTTTGGGATTACTTTAATACGATTTGAAATAGATTGAAGGAAGAGACGTACATCTTCAAAAAGACGCAATTCCATTTTGGAATTGCGTCTTTTTGAAATGCTCTAAAGGTTTGTTCGTAATAATTAAGGCAAGTGACAAGAGCGGCCGACGGAAGCACTTGCAAAAATTAATTAACTATTGAAATTTATGCAATCGAAATCATTACTTATTGCCATAGCAGCCTTTGCGGTCACTACGACCGGAGTGCATGCGTATGGCGGGACTAAGGTTCTGCAAAGAGCCAATATTTCAGAGGATCAAATAGCTGCGTTGGAAGAAGCGCATGAGCTAAGAAAAAACGGAGATGCTGATTCAGCCAGAGACATTCTAATCGAAGCTGGTATTGATGAAGAAGTGATGCGGTCTATTCGCGACGCAAAGCGAGAGATTAAGAATGAGGTAAGGGAAGCGGTGGAGAACAATGACTACGAAGCTTTTGTAGAGGCGATAGAAGACGGTCCATTGGCCGATATTATTACCTCTGAAGCTGACTTTGAGAAATTTAGGGAAGCTCATGAACTGAGAGAAGATGGGCAGCACGAAGAGGCACGAGAGATCTTTGATGACTTAGGGATAGAGCGTAAGCACAAGCCGGAAAGACCAGATATTATTGAGAATTTGACCGAAGAGCAGCGAGAGGCGGTGCGAGTGGCAAGAGCAGCCAATGATAGAGAGACGGTACGATCAATTTTAGAAGAAGCTGGAGTGGAATTGCCAGATAGAGGCTGGAATAGAAACTAACAGCCATATTAGCCCGAAGTGCCTGACGGCACTTCGGGCTTTTGCTATGATAAAGCTATGAAAAAAATACTGTTCATCTTGGGGGTGACCCTACTGGCCTCACCAGTGTTGGCCTATGAAGTGCTTTTGACTGAAGTGCAAAAACCGTATGAGGTGGTTGATATCGATATAGATATTGATGAACGACAAACCCATCTTGGTACCCTGGAAGATTTTCCGGTAATGTATCAATTTAAACTTAGTGAGGACACTGCCTTCAATGTGTCACTGCGTCAGTTGTATCAAGTGGAAGGTGATCCGATACCGTTTGGTTTAATCTTAGTTAAGCAAGATCGCCGGGGTGGCGGAGTGACCGAGATTGCGCGTTTTAATCCACAGAATGAAAACTGGACTAGAATTAAGGATGGTGGAGTTGGTTTAACTTTCTGGCAGAGTGACATTATCACCCAACAGCTAGACGATGGTGTGTATAGGCTTGAGGTAAGTACACCGGTTAATATTGGTAAATATGTCTTGGACTTAGGTCAGCCTGGAGAATCAAGTGGCTATTTTGAAGCGATCTCGAATGCTCGTACTATCCAATCATTTTATGGCTACTCAGCCTTGAAGATGTTGACGTCGTCACTGATCTACTACCCGATCGGTATTGTAATACTACTCTACTTAATCCGTCGGACGTGGCAATATCGTAAGGTTATAGCCAATGGTTCTTAAGGTGATCATGATTATTATTTCCGGCTTGGTATTGGCTTATTATGCTAATCTGGCTTTTTTGGGTGAATTGTAAAGCCCGCACCTGAGGTGCGGGCTGGTCCAGTCAGATTAACCGGCGACTAAGGTCAGCTTACGACGACTACGTAGCCATAGTTTGTCGAGCCTATCAATAAGACTAGGGTTGATGCCGTATTCATCCTCAACGCGGTCGTACGGGTGCCTTTGAATGGTGCATGGAGTCTTCTGGGGAACATAGCGAATGTCTTCCGTCCTAAAGCGGTGAGCCATAAACGGAGTGTCATTGTTGAGTGGTTCGAGTCCGCCGACGGTCAGCCGATCATGGTCAATGATTTGCCAGCCAAACTTGAACTGGTTTTTTTCGATCACCTCTTGGTACTTGATATAACCCGGCTCGACCGGAATGGTCATCATTTCTTCGTCTGGTCGGAAAATTACTTCTCCTTCTCTTAGTGTTGCCAAATAGATAGACCAAAGAGAAATTTTTGCATCAGTGTGCATGAAATATGCCATTTGGCAGATCATGATGTCGCGCCCAGGTTCTGTTGCAAGCATTTCGAAGAGTTCGTGGTAGTTATGTTCTGGCATGGCCGGATCGTACTTTCCGCTATTGGTGCAGATTAAGAAGTCGAAAAAATCGTCGCCTGTTCGTGCTCCATCAGCAATGTTGTCTGCTAAAGATTGACCTAGCTCGCAAGCTTTTTGCTCTAGGTTTTCAATATTAACGAGCAGTTCGCCCAATTCAAGAAACTTTGTTTCGGTTTCAGATAGCGGACAATCTATATTTGTCATATGTTCAGCTCCTAAGGTACAGTTCAAACTGTATATTTATTCCAAAACATATTTTAGTCAAGAGGGAATGAAAAAGGTAGACAAAGTTGGATAAAATCAGTATTCTAGTCGGGTTCGTGGGTGGCCGGCGCCGCAGGCGCCGGCCACCTTTCTCAACTATTTTGTAGGGCCACGAAGTTTTATTATTTATTATTTTTATTTATGTCACAGGAAATTCGTAATATCGCAATCATCGCGCACGTAGACCACGGAAAAACCACGCTTACAGATGGTTTGATGGAATTTACTGGCTCCCGAGACGGTGATGCGTCAATGGATAATAACGCGCTTGAGCAAGAGCGGGGTATTACCATTTACGCCAAGAATACTTCAGTAACCTACAAAGATACCAAGATTAATATTGTAGACACTCCTGGTCACGCCGACTTCGGATCAGAGGTAGAACGGGTACTACGTTCAATCGATTCGGTGCTGTTGGTGGTCGACGCGCAGGAGGGTCCAATGCCACAAACACGTTTCGTACTCAAGAAGTCTCTCGAGTTAGGCTTGAAGCCAATTGTGGTACTAAACAAGATCGATAAGCCAGCGGCTGATCCTGATCGGGCTGAAGAGCAAGTCTTGGAGCTTTTCCTAGAACTAGGTGCAAACGACGAACAGTCTGATTTTCCGGTAGTTTACGCTATTGGACGAGACGGTGTGGCCAAAAAGAATATGGAAGACGAGATGACAGATCTTGCACCAGTTCTTGATACTGTGCTCGAGCACGTGCCAGCGGCTAAGGGATATGACGAAGCTGATGCCCTCCGAGCTCAGGTGTTTAATCTTGGTTACGATAACTTCCTTGGGCGACTCGCAGTGGCACGAATCTACGACGGAAAGGTTTCAAAGGGTCAACAAGTATTTATTAAATCTGAAGGTGAAGAAACTAAGAAGGGGAAGATCGTGAAGCTTTCAGGTTACGAAGGAGTAAAGCAGGTAGAGTTAGAAGATGCTTACGCTGGAGACATTGTTCTGATTGCTGGTTTAGAAGATATTAATATTGGTGAAACTATTACCGATGATGAAGGAGCTGAGCTGTTGCCAGCTATCTCAGTAGATGAGCCAACAGTAGCAATGACATTCTTGGTAAATTCAAGTCCATTTGCTGGACGAGAAGGAAAGTATGTAACCTCACGACAAATTGGTGAACGACTCGAAAAAGAGCTGGAGATTAACGTTGGTCTGCAAGTTGAAAGTACTGGTGACACCTTCCTAGTAAAAGGACGAGGAGAAATGCACATTGCGGTACTTCTTGAAAACATGAGACGAGAAGGGTACGAACTATCCGTATCTCAACCAGAGGTGATTATCAAAGAAATTGATGGCGTGAAGTCTGAGCCGTACGAGGAAGTAACTATTGATATTCCAGAAGAGTACCAGGGAGCGGTGATCGAACGACTTTCTAATCGCGGCTTTATTATGCAAAACATGATTCCGCACGAGAATCAGGTGCGGTTATTGTTTGAAGGTCCAACCCGTGGTCTACTTGGCTACAAGAACCAATTCATCATTGATACTAAAGGTGAGGGAATTATGGCCTCACGATTTATTGAGTTCCGACCATATGCGGGAGAGATCAAGAAACGAAAGACAGCCTCAATGACGTCAATGGCGACGGGAAAAGCGCTTGGTTTTTCACTCTTTGGACTGCAAGATCGAGGTGAGTTATATATTGGAGCGGGAGAAGAGGTGTATGAAGGTATGGTGATCGGAAATACCTCAAAGGGAGAAGAGATGGTGGTAAATCCGACGAAAGGAAAGCAGCTTACCAACGTCAGAGCGTCAGGAAGTGATGATGCGATCAATCTAACTCCCCACAAACCACTTTCAATCGAGCTTGGACTTGAGATTATGTTGGCCGACGAATATCTAGAAGTTTGTCCGGAGTCAATTAGACTACGTAAGCAATTTCTTAAAGAAAGCGAACGAAAGCGAGATAAATAACAAAAAGGCCGGAGCTTCGCCCCGGCCTTTTATTGACAATGTCATAAATTTTAGGTACTAAGTTTACTAGTTATTAAGTTCTTTGGAGGCATGAAATGTCTAACCCATACGCTTTAAACTATCTGGGAGATGGTACTACTCTGTCTCTTGAGGTGGTGAATATTTTTAAACACGCTAACGTTGTGCAAAAAAATGACAGGGTAGGTTATGAAATATGCATTGCTCGCTATGAGCCTGGTCCTTGGAATAGTCACCCTGGTTATCACTACGTGATGCAGGGCTATAGTCCAGATTGTGATAGTGGAGACCGTCAAATATTGAGAGATGGCCCTGGTTCTTTGCCTAGGCTCTATCAGGATATTTGCGCAGGCAAAGTGGTTGCCAAGAGCGTGTCTGGTCAGGTACTGGATAACGTTTGGATGTATAAAGAGGGTTGGCCCGGGGTCTCAATCTTGATGGTGCTACTGAGATCATTTGACGGTACTAATCTGGAACATTTTACTAAGTATCTAACATCTAATCCGGAGCGTTGTCTGTGGGAGGCAACACAAAAATCCATTGATAGGCACTGGGCTAGAGTACGGCAAAAAATGGTGAATTAATCACTGTAAGCTGTCGGTAGGCTGCTGGAGGTATCTCTAGCAGCTTTTTTATTTGCTAGAGCGTATTGTTTGCAGTATCCTAATAATCTCTTAACTACGCGAAAGCGAGGAGTTAGAAATGCGGACTGTAGCTGATGAGGGTTACTTGCAAATCGAGAAAGTGTTCATTTTGAATTATGAGATCGCACAAGCAATTGATCAGGCAGGCTTTGAGGGTGAGCTGACCGTTGCTTATCAGGTGGCGTATCCGTCTCAGGTTGATTGCAATCAGTCAGTGACTTACAAAGATTGGGTTGTTTACCCCAATTTGCTGCTACCTGTATCTGATGAGCTCAAGGCGCATGTAGGAGTCATTATGGACGAGTACATTAATCAGAGGCATAAATTTGAAGACTTGGCACTCTATGATTGTGCCGGAGGATCCGTCTTTTTTGCTTACTGGGAGGTTGATTTTTGGCATGCCAATGCAGATTCCGTAGTAGCATTTTGTTTTTCTGGTCAGGGTGACAGGCTTCAGGAAGCTTGCACAGCAGTGGCGGCATTATCTGAAAGAATCTGGTGACACTTTGTGAAGATGCCAAGAAAGCACTGAGGGTGGTGCGGTGGCCGGCGAGCTTTGCTCGCCGGCATTTTTATATAGTAAACTAACTCAATGAGAGTATTCAGTTTAATTTCTATTTTATTCGTAACTGCTTTTGCAATATGGTGGATGACCAGCGCCAATCAGTCTACCGAGGGTAAAACTATGGCTGAGCAAAGGCGGGAATACAACGAAATGATTAATGGTGCAGAAGAGGCAGCTGACCTGCTTGGTCAGTAGGGTATGCTGTGATTTGCATTATCTAGATTGCTACAGTATCTTAAAAAACTCTTAACTACGCGAAAGCGAGGAGTTAATAGTGATTGAACAGGACAAGGTACAAGAATCATATATCGAAGTCGAGGTCGATTTACCGCCAGATACCAGTGTTCAGGTGCAGCTGATGTGTAATACAGTTGCAAGCCTCGCTGAATCAATTGAGTTTACCGACAAGTTCGCCATGAATTTTATTGCTCATTTTCCCGGCCCAAGTTTGAGTGGTGAAAATGAGGTAATCAATGCTATAGATTCGTGCGTAGCCTGCAATACGGAAGAGGGTGACCGTGGGTTAATTGAAGAGGCGTTTCAAGCCTTCATTAATCATCCTTTGGAAGTGGAGTGGAAGGGTACAACCGGTGTGTACCGGCTAAATGACACTTATGCTTTCAGGGTGGGAATATCGGAAGATGAATCAGGAAATGATCTGTCGATTATTGAATTTCTCATCTGGTCGCCAAGCAGTCGAGCAATGAACCTGGTCGAGATCTTTCACCATAACGCGTTGATCTATGGCAAACGCTGTCGTCACCAGTTCGTATTAATTAACAGCCGCTAAGGACAAAAGAGCCTATGCGGCTTTTTTGTTGCAAGATATTGATGGTTCTAGTACCTTTTTATTATCTAATGCGCGAATAGCGAGGATTAGTAATGTTCCAATCAGTTTTGCGTTATGCGGGTAATCTTCTCAATCGGCTTGATGGTCTATTAAAAATATATCTAATCAGGAGTAAGTTGCGAGCAGTGGCTAATGAGTGTGGAGTGACTGAGAGAGGTTTGTTGACTCTGTCTGTTACTCCAGAAGGTTTTCCCGAATCCGCACCGATTTTCTTGTTGGCGTTTGATACTGGTACAGGTGAGAACGCTCTGTCATTGGATGAGCGTAATGAAATACTGACCAGTATTGATTATTTCCGTGATCAAATCGTCAACCAAGGTTTGAGGCATGGTTTTTGTTCCGTCATTTGGTACGGCGATGATGACATTGTGCACGTGTCACATGTTGTAGATAATACCTGGGATAAGTCTAGTCGAGTGGTCATGGAGTGTAGTGCGTGGTTGCCAGATATTGGCGCTCGTAATCAAGAGCTACTTATGACTGTGATTCGGACCGAGTTTCCGTTTTGGTGGAAAATCTTGTGTGGATAGAATGGCCGGCGTCGTAGACGCCGGCCTTACTTCGTAATAACCACAACCAACAGTACTACTTTTGTGGATTCAGAGTACAATGTCCTTATAGTAATACTGACATGGAACCTCTATTTATTGATACTAACTGGACAGCCGTGTGCCTAGGGTCAATCGTATCTTTTCTGGTTGGGTATATTTGGTATAGCGATTATGCCTTTGGTCCAAAATGGCGGTCTGGCTTGGGTCTTACAAAATCTGGAGGGGGAGACATGAAGCTGGGTTTGATTGCGCAGGCTTTCGCTACTTTTTTTATGGCTTGGGCAATCGGCATGACCGAAGTCTATAACGATTTGCCGCTCGCCATTTTGATCACACTAACAATCATCGCTTTCACTAAAGCCAGCGGTTTCTTCGCGCAAAAAAACCGCCTTACCATCAGTATTGAAGTCGGCTATATTTTTTGCATGTTCGCTATTATGCTCTTAGCGCACGCTATTTTTTAATACCTTTAGAGTAAGGTGGTCCAGTCACTTGTCAGATCAGCTTGAGCGTCGGCTAATTGTTGACGGAGATCATTAGTGTACTTGCCGCTGGTACCGTCGGAAATTATCCGTCCGTCAATATTTACGATTGGTGACACAAAAGCTGAGGTGCCACAAGCGAACACTTCATCAGCGGTATACATTTCAGTGAGAGCGACCTTGCGCTCACAAATCTTCATTCCTTTCTGTTCGGCCAGTTCGATAATGCTGCGGCGAGTGATCCCTTCTAAGATGTCTGAAGCGCAGTCAGGAGTGATCAATTCACCACGTTTAATCATAAAAATGTTAGCCGCACTGAGCTCGCTCACATAGCCATTTTGATTTAAGAATAAGCAGTCATCAAAACCGGCGTCGATAGCGTCTTGCTTAGCTAGAGCCGAATTAACGTAAGCACCATTCACCTTGGCTCGAGCAGGGATGGCAGTATCGGCCGTACGACGCCAGAGGCTGGTCTTTAGCTTGGCCTGATCTTGCGGCAAAATATTGACCGCGTCGTACATAAAGACTGAAGTCACCAAGTCTAAATCTGAGGTGCGCACGCCAGCTACCTCTGACACGGCGTGTACAGTGACTCTGAAGAATTGGTCAGTGGTTGGTTTGTTCATAGCAATCAGCTCTTTGATTTCTTCAACTAACGGTTCTTTCTCAAGAGTCTGAGTTGTGCCGGTGAGGCCAATCATGCGAGCTGATTGTTGGAGTCGCTTAATGTGATCTGGGATCCTAAAGCACAACATGCCGTCTGGGGTGTGTTTGCCAAAGAAGACAGAGTATACGCTGAGTCCGTATAAAACAGCTGAGCTAGCCACTGAAACAGTGGCTTCTTCGGTAGGAACAATATTCCCGTTCATTAATGAAAATTTACCCATTGTTGCCATATTTTCTTATTGTAACATTGCTTAATTAATAATGGTTTTAAATCCAGCTGGATTCCAGATTATTCAGTTGCTATTTTTTATAAAACGTGTTGAAATGTGGCGAATAATTCATGGAATACATAATATCTTTAGTCCTTGTGCTTTTATCAGGGCTCTTCTCGGGCTTAACACTTGGACTCCTATCGCTAGATACCCAATCACTCGCTAGACGGGCCAGGCACGGTGATGAAAATGCTAAAACTATTTACCCGGTGCGGCAAAATGGAAATTTACTGTTGACTACGCTACTTCTAGGTAACGTGGCCGTTAACACCACCTTATCTATCTTTTTGGGTACAATCGCATCTGGCCTGATCGCAGGGATCATTGCTACAGCCCTTATCGTGGTCTTTGGTGAGATTATCCCGCAAGCAGTGATTTCACGCTATGCGCTATGGTTTGGCGCTAAAACCATTTGGTTTACTAAGTTGGCAATTGTACTGTGTTTTCCGATTGCTTGGCCGATCTCAAAGGTTCTAGACTACTTCCTTGGTTCGGAATTACCCACTACCTATTCAAAGTCTGAGTTAATGGACATTATCTCAGAGCACGAGAACTCAGAGCATAGTGATATTGATGCTGATGAGGAGCGGATTTTGCACGGCGCGCTGCAGTTTTCGCATGTACGAGTGAGAGAAGTCATGACTCCTGCCAAAGACGTGGTGTCGGCGGATGAAAATCAAAAACTAACTGATGACTTTTTTGAAAAAATCACTGACAGCGGCTACTCACGAATCCCGGTTTATAGCGGAAATGAAAGCAATATTATCGGTATTTTATATGTAAAAGAATTGTTGGTTGAGGATGATGATATTTCACTGAGACAAACTGAAGATGCGGTAGATAAAAAGTTTTTACGGGTACGAGGAAACGATATGTTGGATCGGGTTCTGGCGCGGATGCTTAAGAATCGGCAGCATTTAGCGATTGTGCAAAATAGTCAAAAACAGTTTATTGGGGTGGTTTCTATGGAGGATATTATCGAAGAGATTATTCAGCAGGAGATTGAGGATGAGGATGATGGGGATGAATAAAAGGCCGGAGCTTCGCTCCGGCCTTTTATTCATGTGCATTACCATTTGCGCAATTCAAGACTTAGAGTTATATTCGAAATAGAGGTTGAGCAAGGGGCGAAACCACTAATAGTACAAAAAGGAGATGAGATGCAGACACAAGCATCGTTGGGAGCGGCTGATGTGGAACCCACCTGTCCAAAAAGCGGTGAAAGAGTCCATGTGTTACCTGGTGATTCACCGGGGCGGTGTAAGTTTGTTGCGGGCTATGGATTTGCAGGTCAGCATGAAGTTAGGGTGCCTGATGGTACCAAGGTGTGGATTGAGGGGGTTCCGCCACTCGAGTTGAGCTACACGTATGATTTGGGAAATTTTCGCTCGTATACTTTCGATGGAGAATTCCTTGTACACACGTCACTCGGCGGCCCGTCAGAACGGGTTCCTGAGATACCCGTCAAGGAACTAGTCGACCAGAGTCTCTACCTAACTATCAAGTAAGATCGTCTGGTTTCAGTCAAAACCCGCCAATTTGGCGGGTTTTTTATTTGATTTTTAATGATTTGAGGAGTGTATCAAGCTCACTCCCTTCTATCTTACGGAATTGGTTGGGTTTTATCTTTCCTAGTTTGATGTTCATTACTCTGGTCCGTTTCAGAGTTTGCACTTGGAAGCCGAGAGCAGCACACATCCGGCGGATTTGGTGTTTTTTACCTTCGGTAATAATGAGAGTGAAGCGTTTGTCGTTTTTTTGACTTGGAGCCACTTTAGCTGGCTTGGTGCGGTAGCCTTCGATATCGACACCGTTTTGCATTGCTCGCACAAACATCCCTGACACACGCTTGTCTACCAGCACCTCGTACTCTTTCTCGTGGTTGGCTTCAGGATTTAAGAGTGGTCCGGTAATCCGTCCGTCATTAGAGAGGATGATAAGACCCTCAGAATCCTTGTCGAGGCGTCCAACTGGAGCTACGCCGGTAAGACCATAGTCTGTCTCGAGCTTAGTAGCGATGTCCGTTTCTTTGACGGAAGGGGAGTGAGTGATGATTCCGCGACCTTTGTAGTAGGCGAGGTAGGTTTTAGATTTTGTTTTTCCCTTGATGTCTACCCTGTCACCTTCTTCCACCTGCTGCCCCATTTCGGCTTTTTTGCCATTTATGAGTACCTTTCCGGCCGCAATAAGCACATCGGCTTCACGGCGTGAGGCGATGTTGTTGTGGGCGAGGTATTTATTTATCCGCATCGGGAATTCCATAGGTCGTGATTATGCCATAAATAACTGTAATTTTCAATACTAAAAGTAAAAGCCGCCTTTAGGCGGCTGGACCAGCTTTTCTTTGGTTATTTTAGCCTTCAATCACTCGCGTGATCTCGGACTGACCTTTGGAGCTGCAACTGTTAATGCAATAGTCCGTACGACGGTAAGCGGTGCCAGGAATGACTTTTTCTGCTTCATTTTGGACACACTGTTGATCAACTTCATCGTCACTGATGCAGTGATAGACATCTACTACCAGTTCAGTGTTAGCCGAGCCATCATTGAAGATGAATACCACGGTGCCGGACTGAAGTATCTCGTTCGCTACTTCTTCGGTGAGCATTTCAGCCACCTCTTCCTGGTCGATGACGATTTCGTCCTGTGGTAACGGCCGACCGGCGATGTCTGCATTTGATATAGCTACAGCCTCAACTGGCGGCGCCAGCTCTGGTGCGGGTGCAGGTGTGGCCACCTCTTCCTTGATGATGTTGTCCGGTGGCAGCACTTCCTCTTTTTTGTCGCAGCCAGATAGGGGTACAATTGTCGCTAAAATTATCAGACTTACAGTCTTTAGAACACTATTCATAGTCATCCTCTCCATTTTGTTGGTTGGTATGAATATGCGCATAGTGGCATAAGTACTGTTGTTTGACAATGGAGTCGTGTAGGCCGCATATTTGAGCGCCTGAGGGGATTGAGTGCTCGGTTTGGTTGGGTGGACATCGGAGCATGTGAAAATAAGCGGCCTGAATGGCGATACTCGAAATTTTAACGAACTCTTAGCGTACTATTAATCAGCACTGGTTTAATTTAAGTCCGTTTCATGCAACTATTGTTAGACACGGATACATTATTTTATGGACGGTACACCCGAACTTCCACCAAGCGATGAAGAGATCGTAAAGTTAACTATTAGTGACAAAGAGCACTTTGGTGTTTTGGTGGATCGCTATCAAGCAAAATTAACTAGGTATATCGCCCGTCTAGGTGTACGGGATCCAGAAGACCAAAGTGATGTCCTACAAGACATTTTCTTGAAAACCTATCGCAATATCAATGGCTTCGATACTTCTCTGAAGTTTTCTTCGTGGGTCTATCGGATTGCCCACAATGAGGCGATTAGTTGGTATCGGAAGAAGAATGTGCGTCCTGAAGGACATTTGATCGCTGATGGAGAAGAAGTTATTTCTTTTTTGAGCGCGAAGGAAGATGCCGCGGACGTGGTGTTTGACCAGGGTATCAATGCGGAGGTTTTAAATAGAGCATTGCTACAGCTTGATAATAAGTATCGAGAAGTAATCATATTGCGTTTTTTTGAACATAAAGAATACGATGAGATATCTGATATTTTGAAGATACCGGTGGGGTCAGTGGGTACGCTATTGCATCGAGGCAAAAAGCAGCTACAAAATGTATTAAATACTGAGAAGTTACGTATATAAGGTTGTGAATAGTTATGAAAAAGCCAGATCAAAACGAGAATAATCTGAAAGACGCGCTCTTTAAAAGAATCGAGTCAGAGCAGGTGTGTCCAAAGTCACGATTCTTTTTCCTGTGTCGAGAGTGTTCGGTCTGGTTGTTTTGGGTGTTGTCAGTGGTGGTTGGGGCCATGGCCGTAGCCGTATCTCTCTTTGTGGTAATGAACCGTCAGTATGCTTTTTATGAGGCAACCCATGACAACTGGCTAACATTTATGGTGGAAGCTTTGCCGTATTTATGGTTTTTGGTGTTTGGTTTGATGGCCTATTTTGCAACCTTTAATATAAGACACACAGTGAGGGGTTACAGGTATCCAGCTTGGATGATTGTAGGGAGTAGTGTTGCTATGAGCGTGGTAGTCGGAGTTTTGTTACAGGCGAGCGATTTGGGGCATGTGGTTGATAATGCTCTCGGTACTCATATCAAAATGTACATGTCACAAGAAAAGATGGAGCAAAAGCTCTGGCAAGCCCCAGCGGAAGGTCGTCTATTAGGTCAGAGAGTGTTTGAGGATACGGTACCTAGTACGACAGTAGTGTTTGTTGACGTTGATGGTGGGCGCTGGGTAATGGATGTGAGTGAGCTAAACGAGCGTGATTTGACTCTATTGGCTACGCAGAAAATAGTTAGACTGATCGGTCGATCATCTGATGTTGATAGCGGTAGATTTTATGCCTGCGGCGCTTTTCCGTGGATGATGGATAGGGCGATGTCCTTAGAAGAGATGCGTTACGAGCGAGATATGTTTATAAAAAGAATGCGTGAACATGCCGACGAGATAGAAATAAGAGCTGGTGTGCCGGAGAGGGCTGAATTAGTGGCTTCTAGCACCAATAAAAGCGTTTGTGCTTCAATCCAGTCGGTGCGGCGTATGCCGGCAAAAGAGGCTGATCGTTAGAGTCTTGTCAACAGATAAATTGTGTGTTCCAACTTGCAAATTCGTGTCAGTAGAGTAATATTCTCCTACGCGACAAATTTGGGATGCCGTGTATAAAAACTTAACAGACTAGACTGAATAAATATGAATATTAATTCTCTGACGAAGGGGAGATTTTCGGCAAAGCTATTTGCCGCTCTTACTATCGTGTCATTACTAGTGAGCGCAGTGCCTGCGACTTTTTTCAATTTTAATGTTGCTGAGGCGGCTGCACCAGACGTACTGTTTTCAGACAGTTTTGAGACTGAAGATTTTAGCAACTGGATCGGAGCTTTAGTCGGTGACGCTTGGGCAACCGTAAACAATGCGGCTGGAGCACAAGAAGGAAACATCCGCGCCCAGGTATCTACCACCTCACCAACCGATGCTTTACTACGGGCAGGTTTTTCAACTGTGGGATATGAAGACATCAAGGTTTCATATTACTACCAGCTTGATAACCTGGAAGCAGGCGAAAGTGTTACACTGCGAGCTACTCCAGGGACTATTCCAACTGGCGCAGATGTAGTAAAAACTTACTCTGACGGCGATGGTGACGATACTTCTGATTGGACGCTAACTGAGATCAATTTGTCATCTGATATGGATGATAAGCCAAGCGTACTGCTACAATTTAACGCTTTCTTCACTAGTAACGAGGTGTTCAAGCTAGATAATGTTGTAGTTACCGGTACTCCAATTGCACCTGCAGGAACGGTTCGAAATGTAGAGGATGATCTATTTTTTGCGACTATTCAAGAAGCAATTGATGCAGCTACAACTGAAGCTGGAGAAACAATTGAGCTGACAGCTGACATCTCTACTACAGAACAAACAAGCATCACAAAGGCGATTGTGCTAGACGGTAACGGTTTTACCGTAGACGGTCAGTTTGTGAAAACTAGCAATAGTAACAACGCTGTGTTGGGTATTACCAATACTGACGGTGTGACTGTAAAAGATGTTGTGTTGATGAGCAGTGGTGATCAGCCTTGGCCTGAGCAATTGCATGGAATTAATATCTACGAATCAATCGATATTACTCTAGAAAATGTAACTGTTAAGGATTTTGAAGGTAGTGGAATCGTGGTTAACGGTTCGACTGTAGACGCAAGTGATATTACAACCGAAAATAACGGCTGGCACGGTATTAATGTGGCGCCAGGTTTTGAGGTTACATCACCTTCAGTGCTTAATATTGCCAATACCAGTACACATAACGAAGGTGCCGACATCCCACACATCTTTACTGACAACATCAATGCTGGTCCAAGTATTGTAGTTAATGACATTGATGGTCAGTATGACTACATCGACATCCCAGAAGTGCCTCAACTAGCACTCAGCACCCTACAAGTTGCACCTTCTTTCGTGCAACAGCTCACACCGGTGGCTCGAGCTTACTTCTTGAAAGAAACAGAAGAGCCCGAAGCTCCGTCAGTATGTACTTACGAAGGGCAGGTGGTGTCTCACATTCAAGGTCTAACAAATGGCGGTGGTGCTGTAGATGCTGCTAGAGGTGATGTGGCAGCTGTTGAAGCTGGTGTAGCACCATATTCAAACTTCTTTGGTAGCGAGGGGAGTGATTGGGAAGTGAATCCATTAGACTTCTATTCAATGGGTATCAATGGAGAATTGGTGTATGAATTCGATAACAAGATCGCTGTCGATCAGGCCGGTGCAGATATTGCTATCTGGGAAATTACCGGAGGCACTGATGCTACAGGGGAAATGATTGATGTTTATCTGTCTGAGGATGGAATTAACTTCGAACTAGCCGATACTCTTACTGGAGACGGAACTGTTGATATTGCTGATACCAATCTGGACTTTGTTAAGTTTGTTAAGTTGGTGGACCAGTCAAATGGTGTGCAAGGATCAAACGGTGACGGTTTCGATCTTGACGCGATTACTATTATTGACGGAAGCTGTGAAGAGCCAGAAGTACCAACCCAGTGTACAGTGACAATTAAGAGTGATGATACAAATACGGTGGTTGAAAAGGACGGAGCTCTTGCAGTAGTGCTAGATTTTATCCATGACAATTGGACTGAATCATTGCCACTTGCAGAGTGGATCTGGGGAGATCAAGGTCCGCAAAACCCGAGTGAGTCAGAAACACAGACTTTTGTAAATCAATTTGGTTGGAATGGTGACGTTTTGACTGAAGCTACCCTGTATATCGCGGCTGACAATAATTTCTCTGCCTCACTAAACGACGCTCTGGCCGGAGAAGAATTGGGTGGTGTGAACCATACTGCTACTAAGGAGTATGATGTTACTGGCCTAATTCAGAGTGGAAATAACGAATTGTCGGTAGTGGTGGAAAATTTTGCAGGTAACAGTAATCCTGCCAATAACCCGGCTGGACTGTATTACGAACTGGTAATTGAAGGTGAAGGAGATTTGTGTGAGATTCCTTACGTGCCAGAGCCTGAGGAGCCAGACTACGCCTCTTATTGTGGTGACGGTGAAGTAACTGGATGGGAAATGTGTGAGCCGGGTGACACCGACTGTACAGATTATTGTACGCTCGACAATCAGTGTACTGACTTACGTCTAGTAAAGATCTCGCTTGATAATGCTCCTGAATCAGTATCATTTGATGGGAATATTTACCTAGGAGACGAAGACAATGTGATTCCTGCCGGAACCTGGTTCAATTTTGACGAGGTGGGAGATGCAACTATCAATAGCTTTGCGCTTGATGTGGACGGAATTGCAGTTGAAAGAAACGGCACTGATCTCCGGTTAGCTATCAGCGGAGGAAATAATGGATCTCAGTTCGATTATGCCTTTGGAAACATTATGACTCAAGGTATTGATCTTGGGGCAGTAGATCGAGGTCCGGTTCCTGGTTGGGAACTAGAGGATCCTGAGGATAGTAGCTATCCTGACATCTTCGATAAGAATGGTGACGAGGGAGTAGATTTCGAGTTTTACCTAACCACTGGTGAAGACGCTGTGGCTGTGGAGGTAAACAATGGTGAAGAGTATAACTGTCCGGAATGTAAGGCGACTGTGGAAGCACGAGTAATCTTGAATGAAACTGGTAATACTGGTAACGGACATTTAAATGAGCAAGTTATCCTTGGTGATGCTGCTTACACTACAGTTGAATTTGGTGAATGGTTCCCAGTTTCTATTATCGAATCTGGAGAGACCTCAGCAACCATGATCAACGACCCGCACACGGTGACTAACTTCGATGACCCAGGTAATAAATCAGGTCTGTTTGTGAGTCGAGAAGGTGGAACAGTTAAGGTGGCGTTGTACGGTAAGCATAATCCTGGAGGTAATACCAACAATGAATGGATTGACGCTCGAATTGAAGTACGAGACGCAGGAATTACTAACTTCAGTAATCTTTCAGGTAGTTTCAAGCTAGAGAATCACTCTGAAACTAATAACGTTCCGACTGACGATGGTTCAGATGTCGCGACTCCAGATTATGACGGAGTAGACTTCCGACTGTGGGTCGATACTCAATCTGACGGATTCCGTTTTGACATTCATGAAGAAACTATCGTTCCTTGTGACGATGATACGTCAGACATGATGTTGATCGAAGGTTATAAGTTTGAAGGCGATCCAGAGTACGCAACACCGCTAGCTGGCTGGACAATTGAGCTTTACGAAGACCAAGAACTTATCACCTCAACTACAACTGACGACAGTGGTTACTACTACTTCTACGCACCAGTTGGAGATTATGAAGTCTCAGAAGTTATGCAACTAGGCTGGTACCAGGTCGGAGTCGAGTATGAAGGTGAGTATGACTTCATTAATGGCGAAGGTTACGAATCTTGTTATCTAGAATTTGATCCAAAGCAGTATGGTAGCGAAGGCTTGTCTATGGACGATGAGACACCATACACATGTGACTTCTACAACGCTCTGTCTGAAGAGCCGACTGAAAGAATCGATGGTTACAAGTACTTGTTAGTAGATGCGCAAGAAGTTCCTGAAGCTGGATGGACTATCTACCTAGAAGATGGAGAAGGTAATGTAATCGCCTCAACTTCAACCGATGATACTGGTTACTATTACTTCGACGTATTGCTTGGCGATGACTATGTGGTGGTTGAAGCGATGCCAGCTGGTTATGAGCAAGTAGAAGTGAGACAGAACCTACAGGTGTTAACTGGAGACACTGACAGTATGTCGTGTGAGTTCTATATCGAGGACGAATCAATTTTCACTACAATTGGAAACAGCTTGTCGGCTCTGATCGTTATTGATGAGCCAATCTACGAAGGTAACCGTTGTGACTTTGTAAATCAGGTGGTGGAAGAAGAGCCTGAAGAACCAGAAGAGCCTGAGGAAGAAACTTCATCTGGCGGTAGTTCATCTGGAACTAGAACCAGAACAACTGAACCAGCTCCAGAAGGAATTGTACTCGGTGCTTCGACTGTGAATCAGTGCCCATTCATTATCGATTTCATGCAAGTTGGATGGGAAAATGATCGTTGGGAAGTGACTAAGCTACAGATGTTCCTCAGTATCGTAATGGGCTACGACGTGGCGGTAACTGGTGAGTTTGACGCAGCGACAGACGCAGCCGTTAAGCAATTCCAATTGAACTACAGCGACGAAATCCTAGTTCCTTGGTTTGAGAAGGGAATTGTTCCGCACAGTGACCCAACTGGATTTGTTTACAAAACAACGCGTTGGAAGATCAATGATATAGTTTGTCCGGGAAGCGAGGAGTATCCTGACTTTGAAGGAGAAGACCTTGATTCGAACGTCGATATCGACTAACTATAGTCAGATAGCAAAAAGACCCTTTCCACAGGGTCTTTTTGTTATATATTGACAAAATAGTTATTTATAGTTAAATATATACAACTTTTAAAGAGCTTCATGTTTAAAAAAACCACCAGAAGGGGACTGGATAAGCTGCAAAAGATTTCGGCTACGCTGATGGCGGCGCTGATCCTTTTGACATTTGTTGGGGCTAATTTGCACGCAATTTTATGGCAGTCTTCAGAGTGGTTAGTGTCCACCGTTTTGCCTTCAGTGGTGGTTGATTTAACCAACGAAGAGCGGGCTGATAATGCTGCCATGCCTCTAAAGCGAAATGCAGTGCTTGATGAGGCGGCACGAATGAAGGCTAAGCACATGGCCAAGAATGAGTATTTCTCTCACTTTAGTCCAGATGGAGTTTCTCCGTGGCATTGGTTTGATCAAGCGGGTTACGTCTACGCCCACGCAGGAGAAAATCTGGCTATTCACTTTACCGATTCTTCGGAAGTGGTTGAAGCCTGGATGGATTCGCCGACCCACCGTCAGAACATTGTTAGTAATTTGTACACAGAAATTGGCGTCGGTACCTACAAAGGTGAATTTGATGGTTACGAGACCGTCTATGTAGTGCAATTATTCGGTACTCCTGCAGTGGTTGATGATATCCCCGAATCACTAGCTGAAGTAACGATCGAACCCGAGGCTGTGGAGTTGGCGGTAGCAGAAACAGCTACGCCATTGCCTGAAGTTGTAGACATCGTTGCAGAGAAAACGGTTTCTGAGGTAGTACCTGAACAGGTGGAGGTTCCTCCCGTGTTGGTTGAAGTCGAGCCGGACGAAACTGCTGATAGTGTTACAGGATCAGAATCACTAGAATCTGATGTGGTGTATGTTGCAACTACACCTGAGGGTGAAGAAGTGGTGGTGATGGAAGCTCCAGTGATTGCCACTTCTTCTGGTTTGGTAGCAGCGCAGGTTTCTCATACTCCCGAGTCTCATGCTGGAGCCACCTTGTCTTCCTTTATGACTCAACCTAATACAATGTTGCAGCTGGTGTACTTAGCGTTATCTGTCTTAATTGTGTCAATGTTGGGGGTTTCTATAGTACAAGAGGCTAGACGACTACATTTTGAACAAGTTGCCTACGGATTTGTGTTACTGATTGGTATGGGAGGACTATGGTATGCCCATTCACTTCTGACCACGGGGGCGATTATAGCCTAATTCACGCTCTAACAATATTCAGGTATACTTGTTATTGAAATGAGCAACCAGCCTAAAGAAACTGTAGTTAAAAGCATCTCAATGGCTGATATAAATCAGGCTACAGAACATCCTTTGTATGCCAGCCAGCCTGCCGCCGGTTTCCCTGCTCCCGGTGATGATTTAGTGGAAAAGTCACTAAACATCAATGATTTGCTAGTGCAAAACGAGTCGGCCACCTTTTTTGTGCGTGTATCTGGTGATTCGATGGAAGGAGCCAAGATTTTTGATAACGATATCCTGGTGGTGGACAGATCAGTCACACCAAAAGATGGTCATATTGTGGTGGCAGCAGTGTATGGTGAAATGGTGGTAAAGCGCCTAAAAATGATATCTGGGGCTATGGTGTTGGTCTCCGAGCAGGTCGGTTATGAACCAATTGCAGTTAATGAGATGGAGGATTGTTATATTTGGGGTGTGGTGACGGGTAGCGCGCGTACTTTGTTGTAATAATTTAATAAAATTTGTAAGAAACTGAAATGATTTGCGTCTTAAAGAATATGAGATCATCAGTTAATACATTACTACATCTCTATGTCGGCATTATTTTAGCCGGTTTTTTCTTCTTGCCAGCAGTGGCTGAGGCTCGGCAAGAAGTGGGTGTCTGGATACCGTGGTGGGCTGATGAGGCTGGTGTTGAAAGTGCTCTAGATAACATTAGGGATATCGATATTATTTATCCGTTTGTTTATGAGGTGGAAGGATTGGGAGATATAAAAAATCGTGTCGATTTTGACGATGATCATTGGGACGACTTGTTGGATGAAGCTGAAGATCGACGAGTTGAGGTGATTCCAACCATTGCGTGGTTTGATGGTGAGGCGATACATAGTGTCTTAAGTGATAATGATTTAAGAGAAGATCATATAGACGATATCGTCAGGCTGGTTAAGCGTAATGATTTTGATGGTATCAACATCGACTATGAATCAAAGCTGGCCGAAACCATTGATTACTTTTCTGAGTTTTTAGAAGAGCTGGAGGATGAGCTGGGAAGAGACGAGCTGACTTGTACGATCGAAGCCAGAACTCCACCTGAGTCACGGTTTCGCGCTGTCCCAGCGGAGATTGAATATGCAAATGATTACCGAGCTATAAACCGCCACTGCGATTGGGTAGAAATTATGGCTTATGACCAGCAGAGAGCTGATATTAAACTGAATAATGAAAGGCGAGGTGTGCCTTACAATCCAGTAGCTGATATCGATTGGGCGGAGAAAGTTGTTGAATTTGCTCTGGATGATTTTGATGAAGATAAGGTGATGCTCGGAGTGGCTACCTATGGCCGGGCTTGGGATGTTACTGTCGCTCCAGAATGGTACAAAGACTATGATTTAGTGGCTACTTTAAACCAGCCTAGGATACTAGAGCTGGCTGATAAATACGATTCACCAATCGGTAGGACAGATGGTGGCGAGGCGGTGATAACCTATTTCCCTGATGATTCCCCTTGGCAAATTTTTAATGCTTTACCTACTCCAGACGATACACCAAAAGGATTTGAAGCAGCGGCTAAAGCTCTTCTGGTGGCTACTTATGCTGGTATTGAAATTCCAGTCAGAATGATCACTTGGAGTGACGCTAAAGCAATCGAAGAAAAGGTCGAGTTGGCGGAAGATTATGGCCTCAAGGGGGTGGCAGTATTCAAGGTGGACGGGGAGGAAGATCAAAAAATGTGGAAACTCTTCTAATCGATTGCTCCCATCTGATTTGCTGGCTATAATTAGCAGATGAAAAAGCAGTGGATCGGATTGTTAGATTGTAATAATTTTTTTGTATCCTGCGAAAGACTCTTTAGGCCCGAATTAAAGAATGTTCCGGTACTGGTTTTATCAAGTAATGACGGCTGTGTAGTGGCTCGCTCTAAAGAAGTAAAGGACATAGGTGTCCCTATGGGTGTCCCTTATTTTAAGATAAAGGACATTGTTAAAAAAGAGGGAATTGTAACGTTCTCTTCGCATTTGGCTCTGTATCGAGATATCTCAAAGCGAGTTTTTGAGGTAGTGAAGCGAGAGCTGGCAAACGTTGAGCAGTATTCAGTCGACGAAGCATTCTTTACTTTACCGCCAGAGGCTGAGGTGGAAGATATTGCTAATAATCTGAGATCAATCATCTTGCAAGAGGTTGGTATACCCGTTTCGATTGGCGTGTCTCTCACCAAGACTCAGGCAAAGTACGCCAACGCCGTAGCCAAAAAAGGCGTAGGTGTAAGGGTTATTGGAGAAACTGAGTGGGACGGATTGGTGGACGGTATAAGATTGGCGGAAATATGGGGACTGGGCGCTAGTTCCGAGCTCAATTATCGATCGCATGGTTTAAAAACAGTGGCTGATTTAACAGCGCTAGATCGGTCGGTGGTGGCTAAATTATTCGGTATAAATGGACTTAGAATACAGTCTGAACTGCGTAGTGAACCGGCTTTGTTGATAGAGCAGGGTGATCGAAAACAAAAGAGTATTTTAAGTTCAAGATCCTTCAAAGTTGAGACAAAGGAGCTGGCGGTATTGCAAGATGCAGTAGCTTATCATGTGCGGCATGTAGCAGAAGATCTGCGAAGAATAGCTAAAGAAACACTGAATATTAGAGTTTATCTGGGAACTAATCGACATGGAGATTTTCTACTAAGAGGAGGCTCAGATGAAACGATATTTATCAACCCAACTAGCGATACACTTAGTTTAATGAAAGTCGCCAGCAACTTGGTGGAGCGGCTCTATGAGCCAGATGTGCCCTATAAAAAAGTCGGAGTTAGCTTATCTAATTTGGTGCCGGCTGGAGGAAGTCAGACTACTATGTTTAATGATTGCAAAGAAGAAGACAGGAGAGACCTCATGAGTTCTATCGATATTTTAAATGAGAAAGCGGATAGTGAATTGGTGCAGATCGGAAGTCGGCTGAAAAAAGCTGAGTGGCAATCAAGATCAGAAACCAGGTCACCAGCTTATACGACTCAGTGGTCAGATCTGAAAAGGGTTAAAGCCAGATAAATTATTGGACATTTGTATTTTAGAAGCAAAAAAAGAAATGTCCCAATCTTAAGTAAAATGTCCATATAAAATAAGCTAATTTAAGGGAAATAAGGTCAGTCCGTAATAGTTATCAACAGCTGAAATCGGACATAACCTCAAAGACTTTGTACAATAGTGGAAGATCGGTTAAGCATAGGACAAAACTACGAAGGCTGAGTTTTTCTCATAAACGTAGAAATTTGTCCCTCCACAAACCCGTTTAGCCGATACACTTCAAAGAATTTCTTCGAAGTAAAAGTTATTTAACAAAAATATAAATAATAAAAATATGTTCGCAAAAGCAACTAACAATGTTGGCTTTGCGCAACGAGTGGTCGCGACGCTTGTTGCAAGTGCAATGGTATTGATGTCAATCGGTATCTATAACAATGCACAAGCAGCTAACCTTACAAACATTAGTAACACAATTTCTGATTCAGCTCCGAGTGCACAACCGTCTCATTCAATTGAGTTTACGATTCCTGCAGTTGGCGGATCAGCTATTATTGGAGGTAACAACATCCAAATTACTTTCGATGCTCAAGATGACGGTGCCGGCGGCCAAGACTTCGCAGGCGGGGACATTAGCTCAGTGATCAGCGATAACTCTGATCTGACATTTCAAGTAAACGGAGGTGGTTTCTCAGCTCCAACATTTGTAGCGTCAGACAATGATTCATTCACAATCAACGGAATCGCAGCATCAGCGGGTGATACAGTAGAGATCGTAGTCGCGTCTGGAGTTATTACTAACCCATCAACACTCGGATCATATGAAATCTTCGTTGACTCTGCTAGTGGTGACTCAGGTCGTACTCGAGTAGCTATCGTTGATAGCGTTGAAGTACGAGCTATCGTTGATACAGTGTTCGACTTCACTATTACAGGTCTTGCCACATCAACAGCAGTTAATGGTACTTCTACTACAGGATCATCTTCAGATGTGCTGCTAGATTTCGGTACACTTGTAGCTGGAGAACCAGAAGCGTTAGCGCAACGGTTGAACGTTCAAACTAATGCAAGAAACGGATTCGTAGTTACAGTACAGACAGATGGAGACCTTGAATCTGCAACTGGAGCTATTATCGACACCTTCGTCGAAGGCGGTGATCAGTCAGAGTCAGATACAGTATGGGCCTCACCATCACCAGATGTTAATGACCCAACTACCTGGGGACACTGGGGTGTAACCACTAACGATGCAGACTTGAACTCAGTTGGAGGATTCTACGGAAGTGAGTTTGCAGCTAATGAGTTTATCGCAGCATCAACTACACCACGTGAAGTTATGCACCACAATAACCCAGCTGATAACTCAACAGCAAACATTGGTCAGGTTGACGTACTTTACCAAGTTGAAATCACAGCTCTGCAAGAAGCGGCTGATGACTACAGTACAAACCTAACTTACATTGCAACACCTACATTCTAGTTTCTACGAATTAATTTAGGTACAAAAAGCCCCGCAAGGGGCTTTTTGTGTGTACATCAGTATTTGGTGTGTGTATTTAGGTGGTAGAATGAATCATCATTAATGAATTTATAAACTTTATATGCACTACAACTGTCGTCTTAGCCGCTTGAAACACTTATTTTTCGGACTATTCTTATTATGTCTTGCGTATGCGGTGCCTGCTTCGCTACATGCCCAAGGTACTGGCGTTAGTATTAACCCGGCCACCATTGAAGAAACGCTTGATCCTGGAGCAGTTAATAGTTACTCGCTAAAAGTTGAGAATCTAAACAGTAACGAGCAGACTTTTTACCTATTTACTAGGAATATTTCTGGAGTTAGAGAGGGTGGATCGCCGATATTCGCCCAGAGCAATTTAGAGGTAACTGGCTACGAGTTGGCCGATTGGATAACATTGCCTTACGATCAAATAACCATACCGGGCGAAGGTATTGTTCATATTGAGTTTACGATGGAGGTGCCTGAGAATGCCTCTCCTGGGAGTCATTTTGGTGGCGTGTTTTTGTCGGTTGAACCGCCTGAGATTGAAAAGAGTGGGGCTGCAGTTGGATATCAGGTAGCAAACATCATCAGTATCAGGGTGTCAGGGGAAGCTGTTGAGCAAGCTAGTATTCGCCAATTCTCGACTTCAAAGTTTTTGTATGGTTCACAAAATGTCGATTTCTTGGTGCGTATTGAAAACACGGGAAACGTACTGGTGCGACCAACTGGTCCGCTAGAAGTTTTCAATATGCTAGGAAACAAAGTCGGTAGCATTACTTTTAATCCGGATCAGTCCGCCGTCTTTCCAAATGATTCAAGAGACTTTCTTAATGTAAATTGGACTGGTGATTCACTAGGTTTCGGACGCTATGAAGCGATTGTAAGTCCGGTGTATGGAGACTTAGGGGCAAAAAAGACCATGTCTACCACAGTCTCTTTCTGGATTTTGCCAATGAGTGTGATTGGGCCGGCGGCTCTAGCGTTGGGGGTCTTATTGCTGATCACATTTATTATTGTAAAACTATACATCCGTCGATCGCTCGCACACTTGAGTCAAGGTAGACGCTTGGTACGCCGAAGACGGAACGGAAACTCCTCAGCCTTGTTGTTGGTGGTTATTGTGTCTCTGACAGTGACAGCGCTCTTCCTCATCGTATTACTAGCCCTTTTTGCTTAGCTTGCTAGAATAGAGGCATGATTGAAAATAGTGTCTATCATAGTTTGTTACGGGTGTCGGCCGTTGTCTGTACTTGTGTCTTGGTGTTCGTAAGCGGACTGATTGATGATTCGACGGCAAAATTGGCTGACGACACACAGCTCTATCTGGCCAACGCAGTCGGTGCCTCAGCTTCAGTTGAACCGACTGAACTTAATAAGTACACAGCTGCTTTAACGCAAAAGCAGCGTGAACTTGAAGAGCGGGAGTCAGCTTTGCGAGAGCGAGAGATTGCCGTTGAGCTGTCTACTGGCGGCACTGCGCAAGGATCTGACACCTCGACTTATGTTTTGGCCAGCATTTTGTTTCTGCTGTTGGTCTTGATACTCCTAAACTACGCACTCGACTATCTGCGACAGAAGGAGCCGGTTGCTACAACTGTGTAATGCGACAAAAAAACCGCAGTCTACAAGGTACAATATATTAAATATGAATTTAGTATCCAACCGATACAAGTTTTTGGCTATAGCCGCGGCTCTTTTGCTGAGTTGGGTGTTTGTGCTATTCCCAAATGAGGCTGCGGCAGTAAATATCTTAGAGTATAGTGATGTTATTTCTGATTCGGCACCAAACGCTCCGGCCAATCATACGCTATCATTCGTACTTAATACTGATATTTCACCGAGTAGCCAAATAGAAGTCACTCCTCCAGACGGTTTTGAGATCCTGGCCACTTCTACTTTTGATGTGCGAAATGTACAGCTGTTTGTAGATGGTGTACCGAGAGTGTCTACGACCACACCTTCGCCTGGGGTGGACGGGGTAGATATTACAACTGGGAGCCCAGGTTTTATTCGCTATACTCTGGCACCTGACTCAGGAATTTCTTCTAGCTCTAATCTCGAGTTAAGGATCGGTAGTCATACCGGTACTGCCAATGCCGCTTCTACAGGATTCAGTACTAGTACCGGTACCACCACTACCGCTGCTGATGTGGAGCCGATAGTTAATAGTTCGGTACTTGGTCGGCATGATGTGCAGATGGAGATATATGACGGTGGCTTGGTGGCTAACGCAGATTTTGTAATCTTTTTAAATAGGCGCGTATCGATGCCGAACATTGATACTACCGAAGAGATACCGCCGTATCGTTTTAACGGGTCGCCGACTAGTACAGTGGGAGGTACGACCTTGAGTGTGGAAATCTCACTGGAGACTGACGAATTTGCTTTTTGTCGCTATTCCACAACCGCCGGTACGGCTTTCGGCTCGATGACTGAATTATTCTCTAATACCGGATTGATTTATCATTCAACGGTAGTGGCTGTGACGCCGGGAACGTTGGCAACTTTCTATGTTAGATGTATCGACGACGAAGGAAACTTTAATATCGACGACTACATCATTAGCTTTGTTGTGAACGAGCAGCCAACTGGTACAGCCAATGACGAAGGTTCAACTGAAGGTGATGGTACTGGATCAGGAGACTCAGGGACTGGAACTGGTGATGGTGGTGGAGGAACTGAAGGTGAAGCCGATGGAGAGGCCCCACTAGAAGGTGGTTCTAGTGGTACCGGAGGAGGCGGCGGAGGAGGCGGAGGTGGTTCTGGGGGTAACTCAGGCTCGTCTGCTGGGGGTGGTTTTGAAAGTGAAGATGCGCCTTATCGAAGTGGAGACGGTCGGGTTGTTGTGTCTGGTTATGCTTACCCCAACAGTACAGTTTCCATATTAGTAGATGGTAATTTTGTAGATAGTACCCGGACAAACAGTCGAGGTGAGTATGATATTACTATCGATGAAATTGCTAGAGGGGCTTATACCTTCGGTGTCTATGCAGAAGATGGTGACGACACTCGATCTTCCACCTTTAGCACATCATTCACGGTGACTGGTGCACGTACATCTGCTTTGAGTAATATTAATATCGCACCAACTATATTAGTCACGCCGGATCCGGTTGATCCTGGACAAACAGTAACGTTTTCTGGTTCCGCACTACCAAATGCTACAGTGACAGTAGAGAATAGTCGTATTAATTTGCCCGCTACCGATAGTCTGGTGACAACCTCAAACGGTGCAGGTCTATGGAGTATAGAGCTCAGCACTCAAGGATTTAGTCGTGACACGTACCAGGTTCGGGCTAGGTCAGAGCAAGATGGTGGAGCGGAAACACAATTCTCAAACTATACTTTTTATGGAGTAGGACAGGATGCTGAATTGCCAATTAACGCTGATTTAAATAGGGACGGCAGCGTTAACTTGATTGACTTCTCGATCTTGTTGTTCTGGTGGAACAGTAACGGGGGAGATTCGGATCCGCCAGCTGACATCAACCTGGATGGGTCGGTAAACCTGACTGACTTCTCAATCTTACTCTTTAACTGGACTGGATAGAGTCTAGCCTTGGTAGATGTTACTTAAATATAAAATATGTGGGTAAAACTAAAAAATAATCCTGGTTCACCAGTATAATGTTAGGGTATGTCCTTTCTGCAAAGACTAAAAGGTAAGGGAGTAAGAAGTGGTGAAAAGACACTTCTGTCAGCAGATGAAGAAACTGCTGCGGACAAAATTGCCCAACTCCACGTAGACGTTTTCCAGACCGAACGCATGATTGTTGTGTATGCACAGTCTGCTGGCGCCGACATGAACGATGTGCATGTCTCGATTGAAGGTGATGCTGATATTGTTTTAATAGAGGGAAAGAGGATTCGCCCAGAATATATTGTTTTTCCGAAGAAGAAAGTTAAAGGATCCTTTGTGGCTGAGGAGTGTGTATGGGGAGATTTTTATCGCAGAATTATCCTCCCGGAAAGTGTAAATATTGATAAAGCTGAAGCAAAAATAAAGAACGGTGTTCTAATATTAGTTTTGCCGCTGCTGAAACCTAGTGAGAAAGAAAAAGTAAAATTGCGTGTTACCGGAAGTAGGAGTATTGGTCGGGGTAGACCAAAACCAAAATAGATTAACAGTTCTTAGTTCATTATGATGCAGTACCTTATTAAAAAAACCGTTCATTTCCTCGCCGCATTAGCAATCGGCCTATTTGCGTTTTACGCTTCTCTAACCATTGCTTTGGCTGCAGACCTGGCTATTTCGCCAAGCACCGGTTCATATTCATCTGGACAGACGTTTACAGCCACCATCAGAGCCGTTCCTAATGGGGATAATATTAATGCTGTTGAATCTACCTTGAACTTTAATTCCGACGTACTATCTGTAGTTAGTCTTAGTAAGGATGGTTCAGTTTTTTCACTATGGACAACTGAACCTACTTTTTCAAATTCAGCTGGGACGATTGAGTTTGGCGGCGGAAGCCCTACTCCGTTTACTTCTACTTCAAACTTATTGACCGTCACATTTAGAGTGGTCGGTGAGGGTACTGGAAATGTAACAGTTTCTGAAGCGTCTGTTTTGGCGGCAGACGGACGAGGTACAGATGTGTACGGAAGTGCAACAAACGCTTCATACAGTGTGACTGCCGCTGCAACTCCAACTCCGGAGCCTACTCCGACACCAGAGCCAACATCTGATGAAGGAGACGTTAGTTCGGAAGATGGTGAAGCTATTATCTTTGGAGATCCACCACGTCCACCGGAAATCGGATCACAAACCTTCCTTGATCCAGATACGTGGTACAACGAAACAACCGGACTCTTCACTTGGACACTACCGTTTGATGTAAATGTCGTAGCAATTGAAATTAGTGATGATCCAGAGAATGTGCCTCAAGATAATGAAGAGGCAATCATTGATCCACCGGTAGAAGAATTTGCTATTACACCAGAGTTGGTCTCAGATGGTGAGCAATACGTAAGTATCAACTTCCAAAACCAAGTAGGCTGGGGTGCAGTAACAAACAGAAAGCTCAAGATAGACACAACCCCGCCAGAACCATTCGTGGTAACGATTGTGCCTGGTAACACTCCGGATTCATTCCCGCTAGTTCGATTTGAGGCAGATGATAAAACTTCAGGAATTGACTACTATGAGATGACCATCGCGGACAATGAGCCAATCCGTATTACGCCAGATGAAGCTCGCCTAGGATATCTGCTGCGAGAACTAATAGACGGTACCTATACAGTAAAGGTTGTGGCGACGGACATGGCTGGGAATGAGCGAGAAAGTAGCGCGCCAGTTCTGATCGAGGCAGGATGGGTAAAACCAGTAGAAGATTTGGATGAAGGCTCGTTCTGGGACTTCTTCACAGCCACCAACTTATTTATTTTCTTCTTAATTGTTATAATTATTCTCCAGATAATATACTTCTGGTATGAGCACCGAAATTTGAAGGAGAAAGAAGAGAAGTTGCGTCGAGAAACAAGAGAAATTCAGGATCAGATGGAGAAAATCTTCTCAGCCCTCAGGGATGAAATCTACGACCAGATCAACGAAATAACTAAGAGGAAACGGTTGTCAGCGAAAGAAAAAGAAGCTGTAGAAGGGCTCACTCAAGCATTGGAAGTATCCGAGACCTTGATTGAGAAAGAAATCAATGATGTAAAAACGATTTTGCGGTAAATAATACTGAAAAATCCACAGAAAATGTCTATAACGCGCATGATCAAAGATCATGCGCGTTATAATTATTCTAAGCCCTGTTCTACCTGGACAGGTGCGTAGGTTAGTGAAAAAATTTAATTCTCACAACTTAGGAGGTAACAATAAAATAACCCTATTTAAAGCGAAAAAACCACTCCTGTGGGCTATTTGTGGTGTAGCGCTATCACTAGGAGCTATTACAGCTTACGCACAATTCTTTGCTGACCTTTACGAGGTAAGAACAGTTAAAATTTTCCCGGCAAGTGTAGAGGGTCTAGGGTGGGAGAATCTTGAAACAATCACTTTCCAAAATCTTGAGGATTACTCGTTGTTGCAAGAATTTAACGACATCAACTCTGCCACAATTGATACTTCAGAGCAGTATAGAATCAGGAACGAAGAGCGAAAGAAAGAGGCTGAAGCCGAGGAACTAGAAGTAGCTACGGATATAGAGGGTGAGTTGGCAACATCTTCAGAAGCCCTTGAAGACGAGCAGGAAGTAATAAGTTCTACAAGTTCACCTACAGTCCCTGCGGATGATGTTGATAATTTTGAGGTGGCTAATGAAGATTCTGTCGAGTCAGAAGATGACAGTGTAGACGAAGAGGTCACTGAGGTTGAGTTTGATTTAAATCTAGATACAGAGACAGTGCCTGAACCAGAAATTGTGGAAGAGGTTAACACCAGTACAGAATCATCTGCAAGTAGCGACGACGAAGCTTTGGAAGAGGATAGCGATTCGGTTGAAGAAGAGTCTGCTACAACAACAGTGCTGAATAGAGTAACGTCAGTATTTACCTTGGCCATTGAAGCTGTGACTACAGTCTTTGAGGAAGCCACTTCAACTGAAAATAATTCAGAGACAGAAGCAGAAGTTGAATCAGCTGAAAACACCGAAGAAGAAATTTCAGAAAACGAAGAGGTTGCTGCTGAGGTTGCAGCACCTGAAGAGTCTGAAGAAGGTCAGTCTGAAGGAACGGCAGAGACTCCAGAAGAAGAGAGTCAATCAGAGCCAGATGAATCAACTGAAGAGGTGGTTGATGTAGAAGAGGCAGTTGACCAGTTAGAAGGTGAGGTGGTGTCAGCCACAACTTCTGAAGATCAGGCTGTCATCGAGGAGGAAACAACCGAGGAAACCAAAGAGGTCGAAAAGGAAGCGGAAGAAGAGATGGTCTTAGTTGATTGTGAGGATGATTGTGTTCCTTACACAATCAAGCTTTCTAATTTCGGATTCCCGCTAGAAGAAGGGGTGCGAGTAACCGGGGCGCAACTACGTCTGTCTTTTGCTGCTAAGATTCGCGAGACCCGAGATGCTATTCCGTTGTTTGGAGTGCGTTACTCGCTTGATGGCGGTACAAATTGGCAAAGTGGGGGAACAATTGTAATTGATGATGAAGAATCCAATAGTATTAATGGTGGTTACTACTTGTTTGCCATTCCAGATTTGTTGAGTGAAGAAGATCTATACGGTCTACAAATTGAACTGACTTACGAAGATAATCCTGACCTTCTAAAGGACCTGTTTGTTGAAAGTGCGTGGCTAGAAATGTTTACTCTTGAAGCAACTGATGAGCAGGTGGAAACTGACTTTGCTGAAGTGCTGGCAAACGATGGCTTTGATGAAGCGATTCCGAGCGGTGATGTACTAAGGCTGCCTGATGGTGATGAATTGGTGTTTGATTTCACTGATGACAATGAGGACGAAACTCTGATTATCAAATCAGACGAATTAAATTACGCTGGTTTAACGGAGGCAACGACATACTTCAGTGTTACAAACACTTCTAATAAAACCGAAAATATAAATGTACAAGCCTATTTCCCAGACAATCTAGGGGAGGTAGTGTCACTTGAAGTTCATAATCCAAACAAGCCTAGAAAAGTGATTATTCCTGAGTACAGACCATACGTATATCATTGTGAGGCGGGCTGGGAAGCGACAGACTTGGAGGTGACAGATTTTGTTCCAGTAGTTTCATCCGAAGCTGAAAATAGAACTAGTGAAGATTCTGTAGAGGTAGATGAGCCAGTCGACATTGACTTCGGTTTACCAACTTCAACGGCCAGCTCTTCAGATGTTAATGAGGTTGAAGACGTGTTAAGTAACAACACAACCACCGTGATGCGGACACTGCCATCGATTGCTCAACTATTACAGTTCTCAACCACCTCTGAGGCAACTACAACTGATTCTCTGGTACTGGATGAAATTGTCGCTACTTCTACTGCTGAGGTAGAAACAATACAAGAAGGTCTTGATGAAGTTTCAAATAAAAACTATGTATGTAAGAACACAAATATTGTTCGAACCTGCGACGAGCTTGATGGCAATGATACGTCATGCCGAGTGAACCAGGTTAAGGTGCAGGATCATGAGGTTACCCGTTATGCGCCAGGTTGGGATAAGGTTGATTATGCCGAAGGTAGCCTGCCTCAGCCTGGAATCTTCCAGAGGGTGGCTGAGTTTGTCGGATTTGGCCCAGACAAGAAGGAAGTTCCCGATAATTTTGAGGTGCGAGCCCATACCCCTTCTGGCCAATTGATCAGACCAGGCGAAACCTTGTACTTCAAGATGGATATATCTTTCCCTGCTTTCTCAAGTGGAGAGTACTGGATCGAAGCAATTGGTGGAAGTGAATATGGTCTGCTTGACCCATTCTGGACTTCTGAGTGGACTTACCGTATGCCAATTAGTGTGCCAAATAACACTGGCGCGGATTTAACCGAGTATCAGATTTTCTTCGAACTAGATAGTTCTTTGACTGACTTCTGGACCAATGTTAATAGCGATGGTTCTGATATTAGATTCATTCAAGAAATGGCTGGTAACTTCAGTGATGCCGATACTGCCATCAATAACTGGCTCGATTTTGACTTCACCGGTAGAGTCCCAGTTGAAATACCAGCTCTGACCGTCGATGCTGATCTGACTGATTTCCCAGTCTCGGTTGCTTTGGATAGTTTTGATAGCGGATTCTGGACGGAGGTACAGAGTGATGGTTCTGATATTCGAGTAACAACAAGTGATGGTACTTTTATTCCGTTTGATTTAGCGGAGATCGACACAGCAGCTGAAACCGGCGAGCTGCACTTCTTAGCGCCGGTGGTAGCTGCCAACGCTGCTAATACTTTCTATGTGTATTATGGCGACACATCTCTATCTCTACTCGCCAGTACTGACCCGCTAGGTTCTGAAGCCGTGTGGGCAAGCTATGATGCGGTTTACCACTTTACTGATGATCCAACAACAATCGGTAATACCATTACTGACGAAACTGGAAACGGTCAGGATCTGACGGTTAACTCAGTTGCCTTGGCTACTACTTCTGGTCAGCTTGGTACAGCGATCGACTTCACGGCCGGAGCTGGTTGGCTGGCGAGTTCGACGTGGGATTTCTCTCCGGGGTCACCACTGAACATTACAGGTTCGTATTTCATGAGCGTGCTCAATGGCGAAGCTTTGTATCAGTGGGGTACTGGCGCTAGTCCTGAGATTATTCGTTATGAGCCGTGGTACAGCGCTACTAACGGTCGATTCTACTTTGGTCCGACTGCGACTTGGCTCAATCGAACTTATTTAGACCCAACTGTCTGGCATGGTTTTGCCACTATCGGTACAACAACTGCAGGAGACAATAACTATGTCTACGAAGACGGATTCTTAGTAGATGAAGAAGTGCAAACAATCAATAATCCTTCAAATACTTCCGGTGGATTCCAGATGGGTCGTGATGGTGGTGGTGGAAACTGGCAAGGTTTCGTGGATGCTTTGCGTATTGCAACTGTCGATAGAGTACCAGCTTGGACACGAGCTGAATCTATTAACTTGGGCAACCCAGAGCAGTTCTATGTAGCGCGCCAAAGTCAAACTCCAAACAATGCTACTTCACTAAGCTGGTACAGTACGAGCTGGGAAGGGCGACAGCGAGTGACGATACCGGCCGAAAATATTCCAGATTCACTTACTGATTATCCGGTTTATCTAGATCTGTCGATGCTTGGGTCTGAATTCTTCACTAGAGTAGCGAGCGACGGACGGGATATCCGCGTTACTAGTGGTGACGGTGTCACTGAGTTACCGATTGAACTAGTCGGTATAGATACAGGATCTGAAACAGGGGAGTTGTACTTCAGAGCTGATCTTACTGATTCTGGCTCGAACGATTTCTACGTTTACTTTGAGAATCAAGATGCTTTGGCTTACGATCGAGCAGATACTTTTGGCTCAGAGAATGTTTGGACTAATGGATTCCAAGCTGTTTACCACTTTGAGGAAGACGCTTCAGGTACCGGTAACGCCGAACTATACAAGGATTCGACTGTAAATCAGTACCATGCGGACGATGAAACTTCATCCAATGATAATGTTGGACGAATTGGAGGCGGTCTTGAACTGGGTGATTCTTCGTCAGACTACGTAAACCTGCCATACCAAGTGCTCGATGGAGTGCAGGATGTAACTGTGTCTGGTTTCTATAAGGTGCCAGTCGTGTCAGCGACAGACGAACGTACTATCTTGAGTGGTGCTAATGCAGTTGAAGATGACGAGTTTAGGTTACAACTTGAGTTTGATGGTTCAGGGGCCGACGAATTCTTCTGGGTGCATAGTGTGGGAACAGAAAGTACTGCACTAGACGATGGGCAATCCTGGGGTGACGACGAGTGGGACTACTTCATGACTGTCGGTGAAGACGCAACTGACGAATTTGATTTTTATCTAAATGGTATTCCAGATACTGAAAACCCAGATACTCAAGCGATCGATGCGTTAGATATCGATGTGAACGGTCTAGTGATTGGTCAAGAGCAAACCGCGATTGGTAACTTCCAAGCCACCAATGAATTTATCGGTTTGTTGGATGAAATCCGTATTGCTAGTACTACACGAACTGAAGCCTGGGCACGAGTCGAAGGCGCTAACCTGGTGGATCCAAATTCATTCATGTCTACATCTTCTGCGGAAACGCTACAGGTTACAGAATTTGTTGAACTAGATTTCTGGGTGCAGCACTTTGACGATACAGCTGAAGAAGCAGACATATGGGTGCAGGTAGAAGAGTTGGCGGCTGGGGAAGATACTATTATTTGGTTGTACTATGGCAATTCTGGAGCTTCTTCTGCTAGTGATGAGTTGGCTACTTTCTCATATAGTACCTCGACTGACATTTTCTATGTGGTTGATGACAGCGGTGCCAATCAGGTGTCTATTGTTAGTTTGATAGATAATAACGAAGTGGCTATAGACGGCGGTGCAGCTGTGCCGCTTAATGCTGGTGAACGTACGACCTTTAGTACCTTTGATGGCGAGTCAGTCATCAGTATTTTGGGGCCAATTTCTGGTACTGTGACTAACAACTCATCAACTGATGGTAGCGACACTATTGTTCCGATTAGTTTTGCTACTACTACTCACGCTATTCCAACCAACCGAGGAACTGAGCAATATTACGTGCATGCGCCATTCGCGAGTACGACCTTGATGACATATGAGCGAACCACCTTGCGTGAGACGGTCAATATCGCAACGGGTACAACTGCAACAGTAAACGCTGGTAGTCCAGCAGGTACGGACGCGGCTATCTTCGAGGCAACTAGTCCGGTTCTGATCATGCATCGTGGTTCTGGTGGTACAGCTCAAGACGGTCTGGTAGCTTATCCGCCAACTACACGTGATTTGTTCGGATTCGATTCAAACAACTATTACATGACGGCATTGGCAGACAATCCGGATCCGTCAGTATTCTGTTCCGGTGGAGGTAGTGGTTCCGAAACTGGTATTCTGCAAGGTGAATACCAAGGTGGTACAAACTGTTCAGCTGGTACACAGTTTACTGGTGACAGCGTTCGTTTGACAGGACAGACGGAGTATATGACCGCTATCCAGCAGGCCGACTCTGACGGTAACGAAAGTATCGTGTTCTGGCCGGAGATGGAGTTTAGTACCCAGTATGCATTAACCAACGACAGTCAGTTTATTGCCGTGGCCTGTTCACCGCGCTTCGGTTCAGTGAATATCTCTCTGGTAGATAGTACTGGCACAGAAATTGATTCTGGTACCTGTACCCCAACAGCGACTGATCCAGGAACTTTACGAATTGGTGATAGTAATACTGGTACCAACCAAGGCACCTTCTATAGTGGCGAACATACTGTCATCGCCACTAACGACGTGCCGTTCTTCCTGATTTATGAAGATACTGAAGTGGCTGGCGGTGAGGATGAGAAGAACGTAGTTGGTCCGGTGCAGGCACGAAAGTTTAGCCAGATATTTACATCTGATCTGTTGTTCTTGCCTCAAGAATTGGCCAATGATGCTGAGTACGACCAGCTATCATTTGCTTGGTATGAAAACGCTAATCAAACAACCCCAACCAGCAGTTGGCCGCTTGGTGGAGCAGAGACCGTGGCCGAAGGTGATGCTATTACTGGGGCTGGAGCAGTTGAAGACGGCGATATCCTGCGGCTAAGGCTGAATTTGCAAGGCAGTAACGCGACTGGAACAGAGAATTCAACAGCCTTTAAGTTGCAGTACGCAACGGCGGCCAGTTCGCAGTGTAGTCTGGCGACTAGCTGGTTTGATATTGGTGAGCAGGGAAGTACCACTGCCGCTTTCTCCGGATATAACAACGCTTTAGTGCCGGATGGAACAACTTTATCCAGTACCACCTTGGCTTCTTCCACTATTTTTGGTACTTATGAGGAGCGTAATTTCTCTGACTTCCTGCCAGCAGAAGTGCCGCCGGGAGAAGTTATTGAATATGACTGGGTGCTAGAAGCAACTAATGTAGATATTAATACTAACTACTGTTTCCGAATGGCAAGAGCTGAGGGAGCTGCTCTAAATAGCTACACTCTATACCCAGAGCTTGAGACGGTTGGGCCACCAAATACTCCAGACAACCTGCTTTTCTTCGATAATGAAAAGACTACTGTTTTGACTCCGGTTCTGGAATTTTCAGCTACCGACATTGCGGGCGATGATATTCACTATCAGGTACAAGTGGATACCGATATCAACTTTGGATCAGTGGATATTGATGAAAACTCTGACGATAACTTTGTACGTTTTGAAAACCTTGATGTACCGTCAGATAAATCACCGTTTACGTCTGGGCAGCGGATACGTTACAACGCAAATGTTGCTCTAAGTCCAACTACCACTTACTGGTTTAGGGTGCGGGCGAGTGACCCTGATGGTTCGGCGACTTCTAGTGACTGGTCTGTACCGACTAGCTTCACTACCGACACTGTTATCACTGTTTCTGAGTGGTATCAAACAACCAGCGATCAGTTTAATACCAATGAGCTGACTAATGTTTCGACCACGTCTCCGTCTGGATCAGCTTCGCTGTCTAGCTCACCGGCGACTATTATTGGAACCGCGATTGATTTTGATGACGCGACAGTCGGTAATGCGTGGGGTGAAGTGGATTGGACCGATACGGAGACTTCCGGCACAAATTTGATTCAGGTTCAATATAACGATAATGGTTCATGGACTCTAGTGCCTAACTCTTTGATTCCAGGTAATGATATCGGTACCACCACAGCTCCGATTAACCTCCTAGATCTAGATACAGACACTTATAACGAAATCAGGTTAGTGGCTAATTTGTCAGGTACCACAGTGTCATTGCAAGAATGGACTGTACGTTGGGGTCTTCGAGTAGAGACGCCAGTTCAAGGTGATTTGTTTGATAACCAAAAGACGGCTGATACATTACCGGTGTTTGACTTTGTATCGACGGATCCTCAGGGTGACGATCTTGAGTACGAGGTATCATTTAGTACCGACATTCTATTTAGCAGTGGCTCTACCACCTACAACTCTAGTACCAGTGCTCAATTCTCCAATATTGCTGATGGTGGCGACAGTTCGCCTTATAATTCAGGTGACACAATCACTTTCACCACACCAGGCGGTGCCCCGTTTGTAGATGGAAATACCTACTGGTGGCGTTCGAGAGCGCGTGATCCACAAGGTGGAAACTCTTGGTCTCCGTGGTCGGATCCAGATTCGTTCACGATTAATAGCGGTACCACTTTGTCTACTTGGTTCCAGACCACTCGAGAACAATTCCAGCAAGGTGAATTAACAGGAGCCATCGCTTCAACCACCGGTTCGGTGGAGACAACCAATGTGATTGGTGAATATGGAACAGTGGCTTTGACTGATAATGATTGGACTACGGTAAGTACCACCAATGCCTATGTTGATATGGTGGTGGTAGCTTCGCCTGAGTTTAATTTCAATGGTACTAATAATGGACGAACTGCTCGAGTACGCAACAAGACAACTGAGTCGTTTGAGATTAAAGTTGATGATTATACTGATTCATTTACTGGTAGTACTGATGTTGACTACATTGTCATGGAGGCTGGAGACTGGCAGGTTGATAACGGCGGGTCCGGCTTTAGGATTGTGGCTGGTACTGAAGAGGGTGTGACTGCCAAGCAGGTTGAAAGTTATGCCAACGGAGTCTCTCAACTCGTGACCATTTCCCCAGCATTTGACTCTGCTCCAGCTGCTTTGGCTACCATTTCTTCTAATAATGATTCAAATTGGATTGGCTCTCATATTGATGGCGGGGGCTACGCTGACGAGGTTACTGTGTCACAAATCGGACTAGCTCTGGCAGAAAGCCGTCATTCAGCCAGTACGCACACTGGCGGTGAGGACATTGACTGGCTGATGATGGCAACCACTACAGGTACCAACGCCGGAGTTAATATTGAATTTAATAATTCACCGGATGTGGTAACAGGTGGCGCAGCCGGAAACTCATTTAGCATTTCTGGTTTTAGTTCAACTCCTGGAGTAACTGTTATTCATAACAACGGTGATGATGGTGCGCAGGGTGGTTTTGCTCAAAAAGATACTGGTAGTACACAAAATAATACTACTTTGACAGTAAGTATTTCCGAGCAAGGATCTACTGCTGACGGTCACATTGATAACATTGTGTCGTTCGCAGCCTTTGAAGATAGTGCTGGAAATATTGTCCGAGCCGATACCGGTAGTCTGGCTGGTACTATTGCGGGTGAGGACATCATCTTTAGTGATGGCGCTGGACCAAAGTTTGATAATTTCTCATGGTCAGCTACTGAACCTGGTGCGAGTGAAGTTTTGATCCAAATGGAGCACCTGGTAAGTGAAGGTGTTTACGCCCTTATTCCCGACGGGCAGATTCCAGGTAATAGCTCTGGTACCAGTACAAGTCCAATAGATCTGACAAATGTTGATATCAATCTTTATCCGCAAATAAGGGCGTTCGCTACTCTCAATTGTTCCGGGGCTGATTGTCCGACTCTTGATGACTGGCAGCTGGAGTGGAGTGAGGGTGTGAACATGTCCGGTACCTTGCAAGAGTATGACCGCATTACCAATGTGGGAGCGGGAACTATTCGAGCGGCTGTAAACGGTAGTCCAGTGGTAGGCAGCGCTTCAGTGTCTGCTGGCACGTGGACACTCACAAATGTGACCGCCTTTGAAGGTGATGTGGTGACAGTATGGGTAGACGGTGCTCTTGAAGAAGACGAAGCGGTTACTTCATTTGTTTACGATGGTTTGGGAGACATCACAGGTGTGACTTTGTACGAACAACACCTCACTATTGCCGCTGATGAGATCGGCACTACCACCAATGCGCTCTTGGCGTTAAATGACAGTACAGCGCTTGGTGATGAGGATGTCTTCTTTGAGGTCGATGTGTCAAACAATTTGACAGTCTGTGGAGTTGGTACCTGTCCGTACGCTAATCTTTATGTTGGAGCTAACCAAATTTATCTACCGTCAACTTCGACAGTCGCAACCATAGATACTCATGACTTCATTAACGACGGAATCATAGAGCTTGATGCCAACGTATTTAACGTTTCTGGTTCTTGGGAAAATAATGCAACATCGTCTACTGATATTTCAACCATCAATCTGACTGCCACCTCCGGAGCGGAAACTATTACTAGCCTTGAAAGTCCGTTAGATTTCCATAACCTTTCCTTTGGTTCAGGAGCTGGACTGGCTACCTTTACCATCGCGACTGATCTTGATCTATCGGGGGACTTGACTGTGGCAAGCGGAACTCTAGATCGATCAACTTTTGATATTAATCTAGCTGGTAGTCTCACCAACGGATCGGGCGGTTTCTGGAGCGGTACGGGAACCACTACATTTGATGGCGGTTCTGGCCTTACTTGGACTGATAACAATCCAGTAACTCAAAATATCGGTAATGTGTTGATTGATGGTGCTAATGCATTTGTCACCGTGTCAGGTGATGTGTCGGCGTACGATGTCATTATTGGCCTAAACGACACACTGGCGGGAGGCTCTGGCACTATCTTTGTGGCCGGTGATTTTACCAACAACGGAACCTTTAATGCTGAGACTGGTACGGTTGAAATCGTGGCTGACGATCGAACGTACCCACCGATTACTCCAGGTTCGAGTGACTGGTACTCTGATATTGGCTTCCAGGACAGAATCGCTTTGGTGGTAGACGAGGATGAAGTGCCAGCCGATGTGTCTGATTTACCGTTGTATGTTGATTTGTCAATGTTGGGTTCAGAATTCTGGACTGATGTTAAGAGTGACGGTGGCGATATCAGGATTACTGAAGATGACGGTCAAACAGAGCTGGCCTACGAATTAGTTTCGTTCGATGCGTCTAACGAAACTGGTGAGTTGCATTTCTTGGCTAATAGTATTAGTGGTACAGCTTCAACCACTTTCTATATTTACTACAATAACGCTACTGCTACCGCTTATGCAGTAGATGATCCATATGGTAGAAACACAGTTTGGAATGATTTTGAGGCCGTATACCACTTTGAAGATGATCCAACCTCAGTGTCGAACACAATTAGTGACGCGTCTGGGAACGGTAATGACCTGTTGGTAGAAGGAGCCGGGCTAGCTACCACGACTGGACAGATGGGTCTGGCGATAGATATGAGTGTGTCGGCCGGTCTGTTGCGTGATAGTTCATTTACTTGGGAGGCAGGCGATCCTTTGAAGACGTCTGGTTGGTATTTGTTGGGAGCAGCAGTCAATGAAGCGATCTGGCAGTTTGGTACTGGCGCACAGCCCGATCAGCTTTACTTCGAGCCGTGGGACAGCGGTACCAACCGCGGACAGTATGTATTTGGAAACACGACTGGAACTACTTATACTTTCTTGCCACGAGACACTCTTAACTACACACACTTTACAACCATCGGTGTAACATCAACTGCAGAATCGAACTTGGTATATCACGACGGTATCCTGCGTGAGACGCAGTCACAAACTGTGGTTGATCCATCCAACACTAACGCCAACGGACTCCAGATTGGTAGAACCGGAACTGGCGGAAGCTTCAGCGGTCAGATTGATGAACTGCGTTTCTCAAAAACTAATCGCGATGCCGATTGGGTGGCGACAGAGGAGAATAACCAAAGCAATCCTGACATCTTCTTCTCAACTTCAAGCGTGGAGGCGTACCAGCCACCAGTGGTGATTGATGAAGCGACGCACAATATTACCTCTGGAGGTTCCGCCTTTAATAATCTGACTTTTGATGACGCCACTACTACACCAGCCTTTACCGAACCATCAGTGACCTTGAATGGTGACTTTACTATTGCGACCGGTACAGTTTCATTGCCGACTGGAGTGATGACAGTGGGGGGCGATTTCACTAATAACGGCTTCTTCCAACACAATAATGCCGAAGTTGAATTTACTACAGGCGGTACTGCCACCATTACACTAAACGGTACTGAGTTCTTTAATTCCTTCTATGACGTGACATTCGATGGTTCGGGTACGATTATCTTCGATGATGCTAACGCCACAGCTACCAACGATGTCGTCTTTAATGATGGTGATGTGGTGCTGCCAAGTGGGGTATTTGCAATCGGCGGCAGTATGCAAACACCAGGCGGTGCCTTTGATGCTAATGGTGGAACTGTTAAGTTCACCAGTCCTTCGTCTGAAAATGTGACAGCCGGCGGGTCGTCCTTCAACGACGTAATATTCGGTAATGGTGTCGTTGGATTTAATTGGTACGACTTAAGTTGGGGCAAGCGAAGTGTGATTGAGATTTCACCTGAGTCAATTACCGAAAGTCTTAGCGCTTTCCCAGTTTATGTCGACCTATCTACGCTTGGAGCAACGTTTTGGTCGGATGTTGATGTGAGTGGAGTCGATATCAGGGTAACTCAGTCTGATGGGCAGACAGAAGTGCCGGTAGAGTTGGTATCAATTGATACTGTAGGGGAGACCGGTGAACTATATTTCCGAGCCAATTCATTATCTAATGTATCCACTTCTACTTTCTATCTTTATTACGATAATCCAGCCGCTGACGCTGTGGCGTCTACGACTGCTTTTGGAGCGCAAAATGTTTGGACTAATGATTATTTGGCCGTCTATCACTTCGAGGATGAGGGTCAGTCTGGTCGAGATAATGTCGCTGAGTACAAGGACAGTACCAGTAATGCCAATGATGCCGAAGACGATACTAATGCTACCGGTACGACTGGTCTGATCGGAGGTGGTGTGGAATTTGACCAAGCTAATCACGTAAACGGTACTGATACCTTCGACCACCTTAATCTGCCGATTGGTTTAATCGACAACCGAGCTGAGTGGACTATTTCTACTTGGTACCAAACCTCATCTGGTGGCGGGAATGATCCTACTTTTGTGAGTGGCTATGGTGGTGAAAACGAACTGATTGTTCGTCTGGAAAACAGCACATTAATGGAAACATATAGTAATGGTTCGTCTAACCAGGGGGGACAAGTGGCGATTGCCGATATCGGTGATGGTGTTTGGAGGCAGTTTGTCTACACTTATTCAGACGACTCCGCCAGTGACTTTGCTGGGTACTTCTACAACGGGGCTGAGGTCTACACCGATACTAATGTTGTTGGAGCAACGCTGACTATTAACGCCGACGGTCTAATATTTGGTGCTGAGCAAGATGGAGCTGTTGATAGCTCCACTGGTATTGGAGAAGCGCTTGATGGTTTTGTAGATGAAGTGAGATTCTCTAGCACTACGCGATCTGATGCTTGGATAGCGGCTGAATTTGCTACTCTTGATGATCCGGCTAGTTTCTACAGTGTCACCGATGAAGCGCTTGAGGATGTGGCGCCGGTATTTACTCTCAATGAGGCTACTACTGATGTAGACGGTAACGTAACCATTAATGGTTCTCAACTAGTGGCTCCAACTACCAACTTTACAATTGGTGGTTCAGCTCTCAATATTGGTGGTACCTATGATCCAAACAATGCAACCACCACCTTCGATAGTAACGATCTTGGTGAAACTGTGGCCTTCGGTGACGGTGCTTTCTGGAATTTGTCATTTAATGGTGTGGGTGGTGGTTGGATTGTTGCGACCAACACTGTAAACAATAATCTCTCGCTCATCACTGGAGCCGACTACTTACAGTCACCAAACACGACTATGACCGTTGAAGGAATCTTCAATAACTCTTTCGCTTCATCGTCTACTACTTGGACAGATAGTACTTTGGTGCTGTCTGGTGGTGATTATGTCGTGACAGGTCGACTAGATTCAGGTGACGATTATGCTGTGGTTGAGGTGTCTAGCAGTACTAATATTGTGATTTGGAACTCCACCATCAGTAGTTCAACTATTTCTGATAGTTCTTCTATTTACATGCCTGATTACGGGCTAACCAACGGAGAGTTGAGAATCTTCGGAAACTACACTCAAAGTAATAATGCGGAGTACTGGAGTTACAATACTGACTTTGATGGCACCGATATTTCTGGAAGCCCGCGACAGGTTGATGTGAGAATTGCTAGTGGCTCGGTAGTGACAATCGAAACCGACTTTGAGATCTTTGGTGATAGCAGCGCTTCGACAACCGTAGATGTTCTGACGGCAGGTACTTATCAATTGATTGCCAGCAGTTCAAATCTGTCCGCCCAATACTTTGATGTGACTGGTACTGGGGTAAATGGTTTTGAACTTTTGAACGGTGTCACGGTTGGAACATTCAGTGACGGATCATTTGATATCGCTAGCGGCACTTCAGCTATGACCGTTGATAAGAGTACAGTTGAGGTGCAGCCATCAGGTAACTACAGCGACTTCTATTTCAATAGCATCGCTGGTGATCAATTCAACGTTACAGCTAGCGGTACACCTAACGGTTTCTGGCTCTTTACCGGCGGTGGCGGCGATCGGTACGGTGAATCGTACGACAACGACGACGGTGACCCAGGTGCGATTCAGTGGGATGACAGTAACTACGCCATTAGTATTTCTGGTGTGGTCTACGCTGATGACGGGGTTACTCCTGAAACGGCACCAATTTGTAACGGAGTCACGCAGAATGTGACCGTCCAGGTGGTGGGGTCCGGCACCTTTACAGCGCCGTGTAATCCGCTGGATGGTTCATATACAGTATCGGGGGTAAATTACACCGGTGATCCAAAGATCGTAACCTATCTAAATTCTGAGGCGACCGATGGAACAGTGCAGGTAGAACTTATGGACGAAGCTACTGGTAGTGGTGTTGGTTCTCCTTTCTCTGTCACTCGACCTAGTGTGATTGATGACAGCGTCTTGATTGCAATGGTGGCCAAGGACGATGATCCAGCCGTCAGTCCGCCAGCTGGCTGGACTGCTATCAGTACTCTTGGGGTGGCAGCGGATGATGATCTATTTACTGGAATCTGGTACCGAGTAGTACCTGACGCTGCTACGGAACCAACTTCCTACTCGTTTACTTCGGCTGATGGAGGGGAGCATTATCACTATTGGATCGGTTCATTTGTAAATGTTGATACGACTACTCCAATTGATGTTTCAAACGGTTGGACTCAGTTGGTCGACGACACAACACCAAGTACTACACCGGTAACCACAACCGTGCCAGGAACTTACGTGCTGTCAGCGTGGTACGTCGATAATGATGCGGCAGTGACTACGCCTGATACCACCGATTGGGATTATCGATTCCGCGAGTCAGTGACTGCTGACAATAACAGCTTCACAGTTATTTCAAAGAAATTTGCTACTGCCACCACAACTGATACGGTTGAAATGACAGACGTGGCTGGTGGTCGAGATCCTCATGTAGGAACCTTCGCATTGAATCCGGCAGTGGCGGCAACTGCTAGCGGCACCGCTTTTGCTTCAGCTGTTACTCAAACACCAATTGGTGCTTCTGAAGTGCAGCAATTTAATGACATAACTCTCACCGGCGATGCGTCAGGGGCCGGTGATGTAGTGGCTCTTGGTAGTATCTCAGTAACAGCTCCAGCGACTCAAGATGGTGATGTGATGATCGCTGTAATTGGACGCGAGGACGAACCAACTATTACTGCTCCGGCCGGCTGGAACTTGGTGGCGGAGATTGGTAATGCTACACAAAACGACATGTATAGTGGCGTGTGGTACAAGATTATTACCGACGCTGCTAGTGAGCCGGCTAGTTATTCATTTACCAATGACGATACGTCTGGTACAGAGCAATATTCATACTGGATCGGCTCATACTCTAATGTTGATACCTCTAATGTTATGGACGTTAGTCCGGTTAGTTGGACCAAACTCTTCAATGCTAATCCAGACGCAACGGCTTCAAGTATTACAACCGAGACCGATAACGCACGAGTGTTTGCTGCTTGGTATGTAGTGGCTGATACTGCGGTAGATACACCAGCTAGTCCTTGGGTGACATTAGTAGAAGATTTATGGGGCGGATCGCAGAACGGTCGATCATTAAACGTTTCAACTCAAGTATTAGCAACTGCTGGTGCGAGTGGAGATGCAGATTTGAGCGCAGTTGGTACTCAAGAAGTGCATACTATTCAGTTTGCACTACGGCCAACACCGATTTCAGTGGCGACTGAGCTGACAGATATGGATCTTTATAGAAACCGCGTGATTGTGCGGCACGAGGATTCAACCCCGCTTTCAATCGCTGACATTACCTTCGACAGTAGTGACGATACAGATCTGCGCTTTACTGTCTCTACTTCCTCATCACCAGACACTTTAGATGTGCTGGCCGGTTCAGGTTTGTATGTTTGGAATGATATGGAATTTGCGCCAAATGGGGAAGTTACCATGCTTGGTGGCGGTAACGATCTAGCTGACGGCTCAATGACTATTGGTTCTGATGCCACCTTTACTGCCACTACGACCGTTGATCTGACTGTTGGCGGTTCAATGTATGTAGAGAGCGGCGGAGTGTTTGCTGGCGCCTCAAGTACCGTGGAGTTCACAGCCACTAATACAGCGCAGCAGATAGGCGCCGCTGGCAGCTCTACCATTACTTTCTACGATCTTGAGTTCACCGGAGTAGGTGGAGATTGGGCGGTACAAACTCCGATAGTGTCTCAGACGGATATCTTGGTATCAACCGGCACTGTGTCAGGTATATCTGATATTACTGTTCAAGCCGGATCGCTAACTGGCGACGGACTAGTAGATATGACCGGTGGAACAGTAACCATCAATGAATCAAATACCTTTGGCGGTAATCAAGACTGGACATTTAACAACCTGACACTTGGTAGCGGCGGGGTGGCTGGTATCACTGTGCCGGCTACCAACGGCACTACTACCATCAGAAATGTACTGACTATTTCAACCGCGCACTTCCTGGACGCATATGGCTCTGTCTGGGATCTGCAGGGTAATGGAGCTGTCTTTGCAGAGAGTGGAACTTTTGTAGAGGGTACCAGTACTGTGCGTTACAGTGGAGCTACTCCAAATGTGACACAGACGCCGTACTACAATCTAGTAATCGATACTGATGGAGGTGGCGACGTAGCGGCTACAGCGCCCGTGACTGGCTTACAGGTACTGAATGACTTGATTGTCGGTGCAATTGGTACTTCAACGCTGGACGTGAACTCAAACGATCCGGTGGTGGGTGTAAATGGGGATGTTTACATCGGAGGGTTTGGTACCGTTGATGCTAGTGACATTCAGACATTCACTGCTAATGGTAATTGGGATAATGATGGAAACTTCAATGCCAATGGTGGAACAGTTGAATTGTCAGCAGCTGCTGGCAGCCTAACTATTGCTGCTGGTAGCTCATCTTTTGCTACGCTAGATGTTCTTGGGGCAGCTGATTACAATTTCACAGAAAACGCTACTGCGACAGCCAACATGGTTATTAATACCGGTTCATTTGTTCTTGACCCTGGCTTGACTTTGGCCGTTGGTGGCACCTTCTCCAATACAGAAGATGATGTTGACACTGATTGGACTGGCACCACCTTGAGTCTGTTTAGCGGCACCGCCTTTAATATAAACGGTAAGTCAGTTAGTGATACTTACAACAATATTGTCACAGCCGACGGCACGCATCCACGGGTCTGGAATTCAACTTCAACCTCAGTGACTACAAACGGAAACAGTTCTTTGTACTCAATGAATCATTCGGGAGTAGAGGGTGATCTGTATATCTTCGGTGATCTAGTGAGTGATTCATACGACGATCACTGGAGTTATGAAGAAGATTTTGACGGTACTGCATTGGGTGTACCAAGAGTGGCAAATGTTTTGGTCGAGACCGGAGGTTCAGTACGGTACTTAGGAGGAAGTTTGAGTGTGATTGGTTCATCTTCCGCAACTACTACAATTGGTGTGAATGGCGGCGGTACTTACAGTCTCGAAATCAGTGGCGATACCGATCTGGATATGGGTCGTTATGAAATACGAGATACGACGATTGAAGGTCTGATCCTAAGTGGCGAACCGACAGTTAATGACTTATCAAATGGTGACTTTGAGGTAGCGATTGCAGGTGGTTCAGCCATGACTGTCGGGGGGACAGTAATTGATGTAAATCCAGCGCAAGAGTATAACTTCATGCGCTTTGCCACCACTACGGCAATCAATGCCTTTAACGTTACTGCTACCGGTACCAGCGCTAGCGCTTGGCGATTTGTGAATGTGTTTGGTAACCTCGACGGCGAAGCGAAAGACGTAGATCCGGGTGGAGATCCTGGTTACCTGACCTGGCAAGATTCGGCTGCTATCATTAATATCTCCGGAAATGTATATAGTGATGAAGGAATTTCTACTTCAGCAGCTTGTGATAGTACAACCGGTAATGTTTTCTTGAGTATCAACGGTTCTACTTTTGCTACCACTACCTGTAATGGTGACGGTCTTGGTGGAGGAACTGGCTTCTACCAATTTACTGGTATTAGCTATGGTCTTGGTAATACGTTAACTGTCTACATCGACAACGAACCAGAAAAAGCTGTCACAGTTACACAAGATCCAATTTCTTCAATTTCTGGATTTGATCTGTACGAAAACCGTGTAATTGTTAAGCATGAAAGTGGTGCGCCAATGACAATCGCGGATATGGGTACTTGGGATAGCGACGATGATGCTGATGTCTTGTTTGATGTCGAAGTAGGCGCTACAGACACGCTGGTACTGCCGTCTGATACCAAGCTGATTGTCTGGGATACTAAAGAATTTGAACCAAACGGTAATATTACCGTACCTGGCGGTGGCGGTGGTTCTGCTTACGACGGTACCTTAGAACTACGAGATGATGCGATTTTCACTGGCAACGCAGGAGAGGTTCACACGGTTGGCGGTAGTCTAATCTCGGGTACTGACGCAGTGTTCACTTCAGGCGATTCAGAATTCATCTTTACTTCGGCTGTTGCGGGCAGGACCGTGGATACAAACGAAGGCGGATTCTACGACGTGACATTTAACGGCGCCGGTGATTGGACAATGTCGGATGTCGTTTCAACAATCGGTAATGACTTCGCTATTACTAGCGGTGGCGTTACACTGTCAGCAACTACTACCGTCGGTGGCTCATTTGATAATACTGGCGGAACCTTCGATGCTAATACTGGTGCCCTGATCTTTAGTTCAACTGCTGGCGGCAACACAGTTGAGTTTGGTGGGTCAGACGCGCACCGAGTCGAGTTTATAGACAGTGGTTCATGGACATTCAATGATGTGAATGCCACTGCAACAGATTCATTTATTGTGGCGACTGGTACAGTCACTCTACCGTCTGGAGATTTTGCTATTGGCGAAGACTTTATTGTGAACGATACTGTGACTCAAGCCGGTGGTGACATTATTGTCTCCGGCAGTGGTGGTGGTAACACAATTACCTTAAATGGTAGCGATCTCTACGGCCTCCGTATTCAAGCTGGGGCGGGAGATTATACTTTAACTGATGCTTCCGCGGCACTGTTGGGTGACTTGTTTGTTGAGTCAGGAACACTGACGGTTGGTACAGGAACTTTGTCTATTGGTGGTTCGTTTGACGCTACGGCTGGAACTTTTGTGAATAATTCTGGAACCGTACTGTTCAACTCTGATGATACTGGTGAGTTTATTGACCCAGGTAACAATGATTTCTATAGCGTACAGATTGCTGGCGCTGGCGGTGGCTGGACTATCCTGGGTGACGCCACAACTACCAGCAACTTTACCTTGAGTACCGGTAATTCGTTTACTATGAGTAGTGGTACTGTCCTGTATGTTGGGGGAGCTTTCATAAATACTTTCAATGGAGCTAATACCGAATGGCAAGGATCAAACGTAGTACTTGACGGTGCGAATGAGTACGAGATTAATCTTAAGACCACTCCAGACGAGCGTTACAACATTCTGACCTTGGGTGACAATTCAGACATTAGTGCTTGGAACACTAGTGCGACTAGTACGGTGGTGCCAATTACCTCGTCATTCTACTCACAAGATCATGGTGGAGTGGATGGCGATCTGTACATCTTTGGTGACTACCACATTGCTACTACCACTGAGTATTGGAGCCGTGCAACAGACTTTGACGGAACTGCTCTTGGTTCTCCGCGAGATGTAAATGTGGCCATTGCCAGTAGTTCAATTGTGTCAGTAGATGGCGGTGTGCTAAATATGATCGGAGCAACCAACGGAACTACAACCGTGACTAATCAAGGGTCTGGTCGTTACAGTTTCCTTGCTACCAGCGGAACTATTAATGCTGACAACTATTCATTCAGAAACCTCGATACTGACGGACTGCAAATGACTGGCAACATTGATGTGACTTCTCTGGATAACGGTGACTTCGAGTTGGCTCAAGATAATTCGATCGCCATTACTCTGACCGACACAACCATCAACGCAAATGCTTCGTTTGTAATCAATGATACGAGATTCGATGCTGGCGGATTCAGTGGTGGAGTAAACGTTTCTCTAAATGCCACCACAACCAACAGTTGGAGCTTTACTGGAGCGATCGGTGATCTGTGGGGTGAAGCATTTGATGTTGACGGCACCGATGACTGTAGTTCTGTTCGTTGGGATGACAGTGCATGTCTTCTGACTGAACAAACCAACTACCGCTGGCGAAACGATGATGGAGGGGAAGGGGCTGCACCACTAACTTGGTACGACACTGATTGGGGTGCTCGTAAACGAGTTAGAGTGATTAATGTTGATGCGTCAACCTACAACGATGTGGCTGTTAAGTTGGAGGTGGATTATGACGCTGATATGCAGACTGACTTTGATGATCTGCGTTTCACTGACAGTAGTGGGACCACTACCATTTCATACTGGATTGAGAGATTTACTACCGGTAATGATGCCACGGTGTGGGTGAAGGTGCCAACCTTGGCCGCAGACGCAGTGACTGAGCTGTATATGTATTACGACAACACCTCGGCGTCAGATATTGGCGATCCTAGCGATGTATTCAATATGTCTGAAGATTTTGAAGACAACAATATCACTGAGTATGAAGGCGACACTGGTTTGTTTAATACAGCCGGCACCTATGCCTTTGGCGGCGGTTATGGTTTGGATGCTGCCGGTAATGAAAGTGCTAAAGCAACTGACGGTATTGCACGTTTCGATACTACAGTAGCGCAAGGTGAAATAATCCGTTTCATGCAGTATGTCGACATGGGTGCCGGTTCTGGAGATGAGGTTTGTACCATGTTTGGTGTACAAAATACTGGTCCAAATCCACCAGCTGGTGTGACATACAACGACAACTATGCAGTTTGTTTGTCACCACTAAGAGATCGGGTGGCGATTGTTGAAGATGTTGAGAATGTCGATACTACTGGTACTCAGCTAGCCACTGCAGACATTACCTTGAGTACTGGTTGGTACGAAGTTGAGGTCGATTGGCAAACCTCGGGTGATATAGATGTGTCAGTGTTTGATAGCACCGGGTCTCTACAGGCCACAACCACCGCAAATGACACCACTTATACTTCTGGAGGAATCGGCTTTACATTCTGGTTCCAAAACGGTGGTTGGGATAGTTATGTGTCATGGCCTAGAACTGACAGCAAGCCGACTACATACTTCGGTGCCGAACAAGTAGACGGCGGAGCTTCATGGGCGGCGGAGCAAGACACGGCAACCGGCGGCTTTAACTTTGGCGAAACGGCACGATTGCGAGTTGGTATTGAGAATACTGGCTTAGATATTGAAAATCAGAACTTCCGATTAGAGTTCGCACCAAAGCTAACAGCGCCTAGTTGCGAAGCCGTGTCAGGTGGTTCGTTTGTGCAGGTACCAGTTGCAGCTTCTTGTGGTTCATCGGCGCTCTGTATGACAACTTCAGCTAGTACTACCGACGGTGATCCAACTACCGATCATCTGGTAACTGATGCTGGACAATTTGTAGCGGGTGAGGTGGTCGCAAATACCAGCAACCAAACTGGCAACCTTGATGTTGAACAAAATCAGTACACAGAACTAGAGTACGCCATCAATCTAACTGTTAACGCGGTAAATGATGCATACTGTTTCCGTGTGACCGACGGTGGAGATGAGTTAGACTCATACGCGCTACTGCCTGAACTAACTCTAGCCTTTGATCCTGTGCTCGATACTCCGACTCTAAACGATGGCTTAGATATTACGCTGGTGCCTGGAGCAACTACAACTGTCATCGCTTCAACAACAGTGACTGACTTTAATGGTGTGGCTGATATCGGAAACGCCACCACCACTTTCTACACTACTTCAGCTGGAGCACTATGTACTCCAGACGACAACAATTGTTATGTAGCAACTGGTACTGCTTGTAGTTTGACAAACTGTGGCTCAACTTCATGTACCCTACAGTGTTCTGCTGACTTCCAATTCCATGCTGATCCGACAGATGACGATGGTGGTGAAGAATGGTTTGCCTTTATGGAAGTGGAAGACTTGTCTGGTGGTACTGATGCTGAGAGTACCGTTGGTCAAGAATTGCTAACGCTTCGTGCCTTGAATGTCCAAAACGCCATTGGTTACGGTACCGTTGATGTTAATCAAAACACTGGTGCTACCAATCCGCAAACATTACTAGAAAACTACGGTAACGAGTCAATCGATGTAGAAATCTCCGGAACAGACATGACCGACGGTGCCGCTTCTGTTATTCCGGCTTCACAGCAAATCTTCGCCACCTCAACCTTTGATTACGCTGTTTGTACTACCTGTTCAGCGCTGACCTTGATTGGTACGGATGTAGAGGTTGACCTGAATAAGCCAACCGTAAGTTCACCACTGGTGACCGATCAGATTTATTGGGGAATTGAAGTGCCGTTTGGTACCGCCAGTAACCCGCACAGCGGAGTAAATAGCTTTACAGCAATCTCGGATGATTAGCTGTATAGAATTGAATTAGTATGATGCAACTGCATGATAAGATTAGGTTGATGAGATTAGGGAAGATCCTTTCAGGTTTTTTGGTAGTGTTGCTGAGTGCTTCGCCTTTTTATGTGACAGCGGAGGATCAGGAAGCGCCCGAGATTTCTAACGTATCTATTTCAGAAGTGACAGACAGTAGTGTGACGGTTACTTGGACCACAGACGAAGACGCGGACTCACTAATCAACTACGGTTTGCAACCAGATTACGGTATTGTGCGTATCCCGGTAGCTGAAAGAACTAGTCACTCTATTACACTGGAAGATTTAGAGCCGGGTAGGGTGTACTATTTTAGGGTTGTGTCAGCCGATGAAAATGGCAACCAGGGCATCTCGGCCGACTATCGGGTGCAGACCACTGGTTCAGCCCAGCAAGGCGACGGACTTGGTACTGGCGACGGACAAGCGCAAACATCTTCAGATGGAGCCGGAGCTGGTGATGGGTCAAACCCTGATCCAGAGTCACAAATAACCACTGACCAGTTCACCGTTGATTCCGAGGCCACATTGCGGATTATTGAGCAAATTAATCAGATAAATAACCCTGAGACCTTGAAGGAAATTGTGAATGAAACAGTTAAGGCGATTGAGGGGATTACAGAGGATCTAACTATCGTTGGGCCGCCGACTGTGATACCAGAAACTAATACTGCGATCATACGCTGGACAACAGACCGTGAAGCGTCTTCTGAAGTGTTGTTCTCACCAACTAGTCAATTCGACGGTTTAAATTATGAATTTTCGCAACAATCGACTAACGGAAATGTTACCGAACACGAAATCCAGCTAATCGGACTTAATGCCTTTACGGAGTATAGTTTTAAGGTTCTTTCGACAGACACCTTTGGTATTACTGGAGAAAGTAGAAACTTTACCTTTACCACCAAGGCTACTGCACCTCAGATTAGAAACTTGCGAGTTGTGAAGGTGGAAGAAAACGCTGCTACGCTGGCATGGGACACCAATATTCCAGCTAAGGCTTTGGTCGAGTATCAAGACCAAACAACTGGAGCACAAAACTCAGTGGGTCGCCCAACCTTGGCTACTACTCACCAAATGCGCTTGGCCGATCTTACCCTAGGAACCCGTTATGTAGCCTTTGTAACAGCGGAAAACTCAGGTGGCGACCGAGTCAGGAGTCAGCCTATTCAGTTCATTACGGTACGAGATATTGCTCCGCCGATAATTACTAACGTAACCAACGAATCTACCTTATTCCCAGGCAGCGAATCCAGAATTCAGACTATTATTGAGTGGGATACCGATGAAGCCGCATTTTGTCAGATGACATACCAGGAAGGTGTAGCCGGCGGTACTGATCCATTCACTATTGAAAAAGAGCAGGTCGAATACATCAACAAACATGTTGAAGTAGTGGTCGACTTTGCGCCCGCTACTGTGTACCAGTTTTATTTGACCTGTACCGATGAGGCGGGCAACCAAATACAGTCAGATAACTTTGTACTGTTTACACCGATTCAAGAAAAGAACATCATTGACTTGATTATTGAAAACTTTGAAAGCACCTTTGGTTGGGTTAAAAATATTGGCGCCTAGTCTGTGGATGATTACAAAAAACAGACAATCATAATGCGATAATAACGGTATGGCAAAACCACTCATTGTGTGTCGGGATTTATCTATTATCTATAACCAAGGTAAATCTAACGAATTTAAAGCGCTCTCTGGCGTGAATACCGACATCTTTGAAGGTGAGTATATTATTCTTTTTGGTCCGTCTGGGTGTGGTAAATCAACCTTAATGTATGCCATTCAAGGCTCTTTGCCACCAGGAGAGGGTACTTTGTTGGTAAAGGGAGATGATGTTTACTCGTACCCACCAGCCGAGCGTGTCTACTTTCAACGGCATGTCATGGGTATTATCTTCCAACAGTTCAATCTGATCATGTCTCTTTCGGTGCTGGATAACGTTGCACTGCCGATGATTTTCTGTGATCGCGATAAGGCAACCAGAAATCGTCGAGCCCAATCATTGCTTGATCGCTTTGGGGTGGGGCATGTGTCACACAAGATTCCAGCGATGCTCTCAGGAGGGCAGCAGCAGCGTGTATCAGTATCACGCTCGATGGTCAATGACCCAAAGATTCTGCTGGCTGATGAGCCAACCGGTAACCTAGACTCAGTATCGACCCAGCAAGTGATGGATAAGATTGACGAGATCAACACCTTCGACCGACGGACGATTATTATGGTGTCACACAACGCGGCTCACCTAAGTTATGCCCACCGAGTATATTACCTAAAGGATGGATTGATTGTGCGTGAGGTTGTAAATCCACAACGTAAGCAGATTAAGCCAGTAAAAGAAGGGGAGACGATTGTAACTGAGTTGGAACAATTAGCTCGTTTATTCCCGTATGATTCAATTGAGACCCTGCGGGTAAAGAGTTTGGTTAATTATCTAACGCAAGATTATACTTTTGATCAACTAATTCGACTAGAAAAGGCCACGTCATTATTCATACAAGGGAAGGTGGATCGAAAAGCTTTTATTAAGGCTTTGGTACTATCCTACGAAAGAGGAGGGGTGGAAATTCCAGAAAAGGAAGCTAGAAGAATAGCTAGTGTGTCGGAGAAAATGATCAAGAATGCTGATGATATTCGTCGGTACCGTGCCCGAAAAGACAATAGCGGTATTTTCTTTAGTCAACACAAGCTGGCAGAACGCTTAAAAGAACACTTGTTGCAGGTCTATCGTATCAAACTCTCTAAAGAGCAGAACGAAAATATGACCGAACTTATAGCCGATCGAGTGACAGGAGTAACAGGGGATGAAGAGATGAATGAGCGATTGATGAAGGGTATTAGGTCTGGCGGTTTGGCCCTCAGTGAAAAAGAAGCAGACGATCTGACCAGATATTTTGAAAAGGTGATCGCTCAAGGAGTTGATGTAAGTTATAAGAGTTAGTTATGAGAATTCAAGACTTAGCCCAATTATCCACCCGAATGTTCAAGACCAACCCAATGCGTACTTGGTTGACTATTCTTGGTATGGGAGTGGGTACTGGTGCTGTGGTGGTGTTGGTAGGGCTTGGTTTTGGTCTGCAGCAGATTATTTTGGAGCAGATCGTGTTTGGTGAGAGTCTTTTGTCTCTCGGCGTGTCTTCGACTGGAGCACAAGGACTACGATTAACTCCCGAAACAGTCACTCAATTTGAGCAGAACGAAGCCGTGCTGGATGCCGCACCGTTAGCTCGTTTTCCAGCCTTGGTAACTTACAAGGGTCTTACCGGTAATGTGTTTGTGCAAGGAGTTGAGCCGCCCTATCTGCGCTATGCTGGTATTACGGCTACAGCGGGTGACGTATTTACCGACGAAGATGCCGGCGACGCCAATAGCATCATGATTTCACCGGCCACACTGAAGCTGTTCGGAGTAGAGGATGAGGAGATTGATGGTTTTATTGGCGAAAAGGTGTCTCTCAGACTGCTTGTACCAGCAGATGACGGGACAGACGACGTCAACGAGATCGTGATTGATAAGGAATACACAGTGCGCGGTATTACGGCTGAGGAGGGGGTGCTTAATGCTTTGATGATGCTTCCAGAGCTAAGAAACTACGTTGGTATTGAAGAATACGAACGAATCCAAGTGCGCGTAGACACCAACGAGAACTTGCCCTTAGTAGAGGCTGAGTTAATAGAAGAAGGTTATCGAGTAACAGCACTGTCAAAGACAGTGGAGCAAGCGTCACAAATCTTCCAAGGAATTCAGGCGGTGTTAGCGACTTTTGGTGGTATTGCCTTGGTGGTGTCAGCGATTGGAATGTTTAATACTATGACGGTGACACTTTTGGAGCGAACCAAAGAGATCGGAATTATGCGCACAATTGGAGCTAGCCCAAATGATGTAAAGTATCTCTTCGTGTCAGAATCGGTGGTGGTGGGTTTCTTGGGCGGGCTGAGCGGAATACTGATGGGTGTGACGCTCGGCGTAACGGTCAATATTTTCCTCAACATTGTGGCAGGTCAGTTTGGTGGACAGGCCGTCCGACTATTTTCTTTCCCACTCGATTTCTTGGCTTTTATTGCTATTTTCTCGGCCTGTGTAGGGTATTTGACTGGTATTTTTCCAGCTAGACGAGCGTCCACCTTAAACCCACTGGACGCTATCCGCTACGAATAAACAGGTTATCCACAGGCTTACAAACAAGTTGTGCATAACTAGCACTTGTCAACTTTAAAACCAGTACAATATAAGAAAAGTTATTTATTATTTATTTTATTATTTAGTATGTCGTACAACAAAGAAGATTTTCCTAACTACGTTCGCACCGCCGGTAAAATCACGGTGCTAACTGCGCTGACTGGATTTCTAGTTTTCATCGTCACCTTCGTCTATGACTTTGGAGCTCAAGAGCTGAACCGTGTTTCTGCGCAAAACCTAAGCGCTACTACAACGCTGACAGTATTGAACACCCCTCCACAATTCGACTGGAATGCATATGAGGTCGTAGCCTCTGCCACTTCATCTCCAACCAACTCCGGAGATGTTATTCAGTGGAGTGCGCTAGGAAGCGACAGTAACAATGCGCCATACTTCTTGCTGATCTGCAGCGACAATGCTTCGCCAACACCTGACTGGGACGATGTAGGAAATGGTACTGGAGTTGGTGAACCAAGATGCAACGTACCATCTGAAGGAGGTACAGCTATCCAATGGGGTGTGTCTGCGGCCACACCAAGTGGAAGTCTTGCGACAGTATCTACCACTACAGAAGAGTGGGGAACTGGTCAGTTCTTGGAAATCTCTGAGTGGTACGCTTGGGTTTGTGACGATGACGCTGTGAACCCGCGTTGTAATAATATTTCCGTACAAGGACCAACCTCAACTCCCACTGGAACCACCTCTTCACCCTTCCACATTAATAACCGGCCAGTCTTCAGTCCAAATCTGCTGAATGACGCTCAGCTTGCAGGAGTTGATCCTGGTGGAACTGTAACTTGGACCTCAACTTCATCAGACCCTGACTCTGTTGGTGGACAGGACACTATCACATTGATTATCTGTGAAGATAACGTCTCATACAACACAACCACAAATACCTGTGGTACTGAGGAAATTGCTTCTACTACCAGTTCAGTTGAAGACAATGCTACCAGTACCTTCGCACTACCAGCAGTACTTATGGACGATGACTACCCAGCCTATGGTTACATTATCGATGAACACGGCCATGAAGCTTTAGGAAATGGATTGCAGTCTGATTACATCATCAACAACGTAGCGCCATTCATTGCTCCGGGAAGTATTGACCTAAACGGTGGAGCTGATATGACAATTTCTGTTCCAGCTGGGGAGACAACCGGATTCACCTTAGACTTCACCTTGCGGGACAACAACAGTTGTCGAACAGCAGCCTCTGCTGGATCGTCTACTGAGATAGTTGGCTACGGGGTCTCTGTCTTTAGAGCTGATCTGCGAGCAACCTCTACCTGCCTCACCGATGCTAACTATGACCCAAATGTCTGCTACCCAGGAAGAGGTGGAACTGGTGTAACTACTGGAGTAGCAACGTCAACCTGGGACTTGTCATGTACTGTGACATCAAGCTGTCCAGACGATGCTTCTGCGACAGACATTGACTACACCTGTACCTTCCCGTTGTGGTTCGTAGCAGATCCTACCACTCCAGGATTTAAGCCTACAGCTTACGAAGACGATCACTGGAGCGTGGGTATATTCGGACTAGATGACGATACTGCCAGTGGCACCATGGCCACTACCAGTCAGTTTGTGGACGTTGAAAGTTTGAACGCCTTAGATATAGTGCAAAGCAACATTCAGTACGCTGATACAGAGCCAGGTCAAAATACTGGAGCCGTTAACGCCTACTCTACAACTACCAATGTCGGAAATACGAGTATTGACCAAGAAATATCTGGAGAATCAATGTGTGGAACCTTCGCAGTCGGAAATGAGTGTCCGGTATCTGCTACGTCAACCATTCCAGCCTTTGAACAAGAGTACTCAACTATTGCATTCTCATATGGAGCAGGAACAGACCTCTCGTCTAGTACGCCTGGAGCAGAGCTTGAATCAAATATTGGAGAGACTACATCAACAAGTTCTTCAGCCTACACTTCAGATGTGACCTACTGGGGAATTGCAGTGCCAGCCAGCATTACCCTTGCAGGTAGCTACACTGGACTAAACGCGTTCGATGCTGTATCAAATGACCCACTTGAGTGGTAAAAATTAGACCACATAATAAGCAAAAAACAGCCACTGTTATACAACAGTGGCTGTTGCTTTTTGGTTAGAATTTTCAGATAATAATAAAACTGTACATGAAGGCGTTTCTACGAAAGTTTTTGGTTTTTTCTATGATACCGGTGTTGTTATTTAACGTCGGTTTTGAGGTGGTTGAAGCTGGTTTTGGGATTACTCCGCCTTACGTGAGAAACACCAGTCTGACAAGAAACTCTACCTATGAACAACAGATCTTGCTCGTGCGAGGGGACACCAGTACTTCGCAAAAGGCTCAGATATCAATTGATGCACCGGAAATAGAAGAGTGGATTGAGATAGTAGAGGGTGATGATATTAGAATGCCGCAAGGTACCCAAAAAGTGCCAATGACTGTGCGGGTGGTGGTGCCAGGCGACGCAGACTTTAAGGAATACACAGGAGCAATTAGAATCAGAATGGTCCCAGATGATGGTCAGGTAACATCCGGCGCGGTAAGCATTTCTCTTGGCGCTCGAGTCGACATTGATCTCCTTGTGATAGATAAAGAGATTAAAGATTTTAGAGTTCGTAAGGTTTCAGCCGGTGATTTGAACGAGGGAACAAAAAAAGCCTGGTTGTTCTTCCCAGGAAAAATCAATTTTGAGATGCTACTCGAGAACACTGGTAACGTAGACATCTCACCATCAAAAGTAGAATTTAGAATTTTCGATCGAACTGGTCGAGTGATGCTTGAAGAGACAAAGAACATTGGAAAGATACCAAAGATCGAGCCTTACGCTACGGAGTCCGTGACAGCAGAGATACCGACTAGACTTCCAGCTGGTACTTACATAGCTAGGTACGTTATTTACAATGATGACGAGATCAAGCAAGAGGGTGATCTTAGTATAAACATCCTAGAGGAAGGAACTTTACAAGCAGCTGGCTTTGGCTTTACAGGTCTGTCTGCGCCGCATAAGATTTCAGTCTTACTGCCAATCTTCGCTGTAATTATTTCGGTTCTCTATCTCTTCAAGAGTCGTCGATCTACCGCTAGACGACGCCGAAGTTAGTATGAGATCATTACTACTATGGACATTAATGCTGCTAGTTTGTACTCCAGCTGTTGCTGGAGCGCAGTTTAGTACTGCTACTACCACTCTGACTATCAGTATTTGTGGTAATGCTATTGTTGATGGCGGTGAGGACTGTGACGTACCTGGTGAGACGGGGGTATATAGCCAGACCATTGCCGGCCGACAGTGTACCCCGTCGTGTAACTTCGGACCTTACTGCGGTGACGGTATTCTGCAGACAATTTATGACGAAGAATGTGACGACGGAAATAATGATGACGGAGACTTTTGTTCTTCAATTTGTAAAATTGAACCAGCGGGATCTGGAGGTGGAGGTACCTCTGGAGGTGGTTCAGGTGGTGGAGGGGGCCAGGATGACGAGCTGGGAGACACTATAGTTAACATCATCGGAAAAGGCTATCCGTCTCGGACAATCAACTTTTTAATAGATACTGAAAGCGTCGGTTCAGTTCGTTCTGACGGAAATGGTGATTTTGAATTTGCGGCAGACGCTACGCCAGGAACTGCTACCTTGGGAATCTGGACCACCGACTCCTCAGGTGTACGCTCAATTACTCTTAATAACACGTTTGATGTTACTCAGGGAGCCATAACCAATCTAAATGGCGTTGTGATACCACCTACCATTTCAGTGCCAAATCAGAATGTGGACCCGGGAGATATTGTGACTATCTCCGGACAAAGTGTGCCTGAATCCGAAGTAGAAATACACTTTAATGAAAGTCAGATAGTAGAGAGTACAAACTCCAATGCCGATGGGGACTGGAGTATTGATTTTGACACCTCTAGACTATCCATCTCTGATCACATCATCAGAGCGCGCTCCATCGTGGGAAATCCACCATTAACAACTGAAAGTAGTTTCAGTACCTCATTGCAATTGTTTGTGGGGGTTGACGGCCAGGCCACCTTGCCGACGGACCTCAACCGAGACGGATTTATTAACTTGATTGACTTCTCGATTCTGATTTTCTGGTGGCAAACCACAGGAGGTGATTCTGATCCACCAGCTGACATTAATCAAAATGGAAACGTCGGACTGGAAGACTTTTCAATCTTACTATTCAATTGGACAGGGTAAATCGTGGCACAGGCCACGATTTTTGCATAAATTTGTGCATAACTGTACAAATGAGTTTGATGGACATCGTACAATATGAATGTACCTGTAGAGGAGGTAATCAATTAGAATTACTGCACGCTTTTTGCGTGAGCACTTCAGCCGAGTGTTACTTTGTAGGTATACCCGCAGTGCCTTTTGTGGAGCGGAGTGGAGACCGCACCATGGTATAAGCTAGTCTTATTTATAGCCATATTTTGGACTATAGGCTGTAGGTTTAACTAAACAACGTAGAGTATGCACAGAACGTCAAATTCGTTCTCGATACTCCAAGCTATCGCAGCGACGGTAACCATGACCATTCTTTTTTGGTCAATCGGACTTCCGTCTCTACAATTCGTAGAAGCTGCAAATGTCCTCACATTAAGTGACACCTTATCAGATTCTGCACCTAGCGTGGCTTCGAACCACGAAATTACTTTTGTAACACCTTCAGGAGTTGCAAACGGTGAAACAATTACAATTGATTTCTCTGATGGTCCTTTCGTTTTTGGTTCAGTAGATGAAACTGATATCGATGTACTTGATGATTCTAGTAATCTTACTGTAGCTGCCGACTGTTCTGGAGTTGACGAGGTTAGTGCCTCATCAACATCTGGAGTTCTAACCATTACATTTTGTTCTGGTGACGGAGCTTCAATTCCAGTAAATGGTACTACTACCATTCTGATCGGTACAAACGCAACATTTGGTGGTGACACTGGAGATGCGGATGCTCAGATTACTAACCCAGTTGCTGGTTCATACGAAATTCCTGTAACTGCTGGTTCGTCAGACACTGGCGAAACTAGAGTTGCCATCGTTCCTAACGTACAGGTGACCGCTTCTGTTGATACTCGATTTACCTTTACGGTATCTGGTGTTGCAGGCGGACAAACTGTAAACGTTGCGGACATTACAGATGGTTCAACGTCAGCTACTGAGATCAACTTCGGTGAACTAACAGATGGAAACGCTAGTACTACTGCACAAGACCTGCAAGTTGAAACCAACGCGCAAAATGGTTTTGTGGTAACAGTTACAGCAGATAGTCAACTGGTTTCTACAAGTGGAGCTGATATCGACGGTTTCCGAAATGGTAACTTCGATACTACAGCTGTAGCTTGGGAAGCGCCGAGTCCTTCATTAGGAGATGACGATACCTACGGACACTGGGGTCTTACCTCAGATGATCCAACGCTTGGTTCAGGTTTAACTGACCCATTTGATGCAGGAGGTGCTGGAGATAGATTTGTGTCTGCTTCAACTACACCTGTAGAAGTATTCCGTCATAACGGTCCTACTGACGGCACTGTAACCGGTGAGGGTACAACCCGTGTTGGTTACAAGGTAGAAATTAGTGCCTTGCAAGAAGCTGCTGATGACTACACCGCTACGCTGACATATGTAGCAACACCAGTGTTCTAACGAATATTGGCTCTAAGCTTGGAGTTAAAAGACAAAAAACCCTATCTCCCACCACGAGAGGGGTTTTTTGTATCTGTACATTCCACAACATACATTCAAACATTAACTATGTGTACAGGAGATAATAATAGGAATTGGTTGTTGCTATAATAACTACACAATGGAACTTATGTTAAAAGGGAGAGTTTTTCTATTTATGGTTTTAGTGGGCCTATTGTTGCCGCATTTATCTCAAGCGGCCTCTCTTTATATTGACCCGCCCTTTAGCAATCTGTATCGCGGCGATGCCGTGACCCTGTCCGTGCGCCTGGATGTAGACGAGGAGACTGGGGAGTGCGTCAACGCAGTTGATACAGTGATATCGTATCCAGACAATATTGATCCGGTTGACGTCTCTATCGGCGGTTCCATTTTTAGTATTTGGGTGGAAAGACCAGTAATCAACAAGGAAAATAGAACAATTACGTTTGCTGGCGGTATACCAAATGGATACTGCGGAAGAGTTGCTGGTGACCCTCGTCTAACCAATGTGCTGGCTGAACTTGTGTTTCGATCACCAGGATTTGTGATCGGGCGAACTAATGACAGTAATGAGGCAACTATCGAGTTTACTGAAGATAGCGTTGCTTATTTGAATGATGGTAGAGGTACAAAGGCTGGCCTTAGATTACTTCCCGCAAGCATTAATCTGATCGATGAAGTAAGTCCTAACATTGCAAATGACTGGCAGGATGAGATTGACGCTGACGATATTCCACCAGAAGAATTTAGTATTATTCTTGAGAAAGGTAGCGGTCTAAAGTTTACTGACCGATACTACATAGTCTTCAATACCGTAGATAAGCAAACTGGGATTGACCGCTACCAGGTAATGGAAGAACCGAATACTCAATTTGCCTCATTTGAGTGGGGAAGAGCAGATGCTCCTTGGGTTGATGCTGTGAGTCCATATGTGCTAGAAGACCAAAGCCTAAATAGTATTATTAGAGTTCGTGCGCTTGATAAGGCTGGCAATGAGTACGTTGCGACAATCGTGCCTGACGATTCACTACGCTCAATGTCTAACTCGCAGCTGATTAATTTAATGTTGATTGTATTCACAGCATTGGTCGCTGTCTCGGTTTTGGTGGGTATTGTGATGTATATAAGAAAGCGTCGACAAGAAGCGGTGACAAATGTAGACGAATATCATGATGAAGAATTTGAGAGTCAGGCTAAAGAAATTGCTCCTGACGAGGAGTTGGACGAATAGTTTTAATTATTATGTTTAATCAAGCTTTATCCTCATTTAAATTTGTCACTAAGGTAGGTGCTTTGCTAGGTTTATGGTTTTTATGTGTAACCTACGCGCAAGCTGCTTCATTGTCGATATCACCTAGTACAGGTGTCTATACTTCGAATACCACTTTTACAGTTAGTGTGAATGTAAATACTGGAGGGCAGCCAGTCAACGCCGCAGATGGGGTCATTTCATTTAATCCTAATGAATTATCAGTAGTGTCGGTTAATCGATCTGGATCAATCTTCAACCTTTGGGTGGCTGAACCAACTTTTTCGAATTCAGCCGGAACGATAAATTTTAGTGGAGGACTACCGTCAGGTTATACCGGATCAGCTGGACGCATCATGACAGTTACCTTTAGAACTAAGGGTTCAGGGTCTTCAAGAGTGAGTTTTCAGACCGGATCCGTTCTGGCTAATGATGGTAGAGGTACAAATATTCTGACTTCAATGAATAGTGCAAATTATACTATTCAAGCAACAGCCGTGGCACCAGAACCGGAAGTGATCGAGTACATTGCAGCTGCAAACACTCCTAGTCGACCAATCATTAAGTCTGATACTCACCCGATAGATGAGTGGAGTAATAAAACTGAGGCCGTGTTGTCATGGAGCTTACCGCCAGACGTGACAAGTGTAAGAACTCTCCTGAACGATAATCCAACATCAGTTCCTACCAAGGTCTACGATACGCCAATATCTGAAATCACCTTATCTGACTTGGAAGATGGTATTACCTATTTACATCTACAGTTCCGTAATGCTGAAGGCTGGGGCAGAGTCAATCATTATCCACTCAGGGTAGACACAAAAGCTCCTACTAGCATTCACATCTCGCACGATGAGAACGCAGATCTTTCCAACCCGACACAGGTGCTGAGGGTTGTTACAGAGGATGAAACTACTGATGTAAATCGTTACAAGGTGGTCATCGATGGACAGGATCCGTTTGAGTACATTGACGAAACTGGTTCAAGTACGGTAGTGATTGAGGGATTGGAACCTGGTTTTAAGAGCGTCATCATAGAAGCATTTGACCAGGCTGGTAACAGTATCGTGGGTACATACACCTTTACCGTCGTATCCTTTGATAAACCAGTTTTCACCGATGTTCCTACCGAAATTAATCCGCAAGTTATCCCGGTAATTAAGGGTAATACAAAACCAAACTCAGCAGTTGAGATCACCTTGACCAGGTTGGGATCTGAGGCGACTACATACACTGTAAACAGTGATCAGAATGGGCAATTTGTCTTTATTCCAGAAGGGACGTTTGTTAACGGAGTTTATGAAATATACGCAATTGCCACAGATCAAAATGGGGCTCAGAGTGAGATGTCAGATATTGCTAGAATTGCTGTTCAAGAAACTGGCTTTATTAGAATCGGGTCATTCATTGTGAGCATTCTTTCAGTAATTATCCCACTGATTGTTTTGCTCGGAGTTGCCATAATTGCCTTTTGGTACCTCGTTTTGTATTCAAGAAAGTTTAGGAAGCGGGTGCGAGTTGAGTCAACAGAAGCTATGGAAATTTTGCGACGTGAATTTGCAGACCTGCAGACCACCTTGCGTGACCAAGAGTCTGCTATGCAGGCATCAAGGAAGACTAAGAAGCTTACCAAGGCAGAATCTGAAATGGTTGAGGTCTTGGATAAGGCACTACAGTCCTCACAAAAGAAAGTAGAGAAAGAGATCACCGACATTACAGAGTTATCACGAAAGAATAATAATTAAGATATGGATAAATCAAAGAGGAATTCAGTATTTAGTTGCAAGGTTGTATTGCTGATTGTGGTTGCGTTGACTGGGGTATATTTTTCTGCAAACCACCAAACTGATGGCAAGCATGAGGAGATGGTTCAGCAAATGTCTGACCGGACTGATGATCAGTCAGAACTTTTACTTAGTATCGCTAATTCAATTTCTCGCAATACTCCGATAGATGAGGTGTCCGACATCGTGAAAGATTGTTCCGTCACTAACAGGAATCGGTTTGAAGGATTGTTAGACTCGCTTGACGATAATTTAAGCAGGGAAGAATTGCTGGAACTAGATACGCTCTTTATTGGCTGCGGTAGTTACTTCGCTGATCAAAGGTCATTAAGTATTTATGTTTTTGATCGAGAATTAGCGCTCTACGAAGTCTATGTCGGTTTGCTGAGCGAAATGACAGGCGAAAGTAATACCGGTCAGTATGCGCTTTCTGATTGGACTGCTCTTTTAGCAGCCGAGAAAACTCAAGCAGAACATTTTTCTACATTGGTAGACCTACAAGAGGACATTATTGATAGATTGCTTGAAGGTAAAGCTTCGGATTCGGAAGAAATTGTTACTATTTTGCAGGAGGTCAGTCAGGTGAAGGAGAGTATGCTGGTTGGTAATATTCAAGCTTCTGACATCAGGGCCAGACTAACGTCTTCATAAAACCATGAAGTATATTTCACAGTTTATAAAATCTCTAAGCATCAAAAGATCAAGGAGAGGAACTGTGCGTTACATGTTTCCCGCTATTGCTTCTTTCGTAGCTCTTTTGGGGGCGTCAGTTATTACCACCACTGAAGTCTCTTTTGTTAGGCTTGAGACTTCTGAGACCGTAATTGAAGCAGGCAAACAATTTTCAGTCGATGTATATGCCCATGCACATGTGCCAGTTAATGCTGTCGACATCACTCTTCAGTTTGATGAGTCAGCTTTTACTGTTGACGGTGTAGACAGAGGTCAGTCAGTTCTTACTATATGGGCGCAAGAGCCTATTATAGAATCAGGCAAAGTGATTTTGAGGGGAGGCACTTACCGACGGGGCTTTTTGAGCGAGCATCTCATTGCTACGATCAACCTTACTGCTAAGAAAACCGGTCAAGAAGTCTTCTCGGCCACTGATGTTGTTTTGCTGGCAGGTGATGGTGAGGGCACGCAAGTGGCGGTAGCAGAAGCTACCGATTCGTCTGTTAGCCTTTATGTTTATGACGAGAATACCAGCCCGGACAGTATTGGCGTGATAGCCGAGGTGAACTTGGTAACTGATCTTGATGGTGACGGTAAGGTATCCTTGAAGGATATAAGTGCATTCATGGGCGCCTGGCGTAATAAGGACATTCTATACGATTTTAACGGTGATGGGCGCATGAGCTTCAGGGATTTCTCAATTATCCTGGCTAATTACTTTTTTTAGATAGATTTTCTGTTGAAAAGCCTGTAATACCAACCTAAAAGGTTGGTATTATTATAATTAAGGGAGGTGCTATGCCTTCCTGCTAGCATTCGATAATGCTATATAAACCAATTCAAAATTTTAATCATAAGCGGCAAGCCGCGTTTATTTACAATGTTGTCTTCAACAGTACTTTTAGCGTGCTTCTTGTTTGCTTCTTGTTTGCTTCTTTCATGGTGCAGCCTGTACACCAGGCTTTTGCTAGTGAACCGATTGAGGATTTGATAATTAAAGACGAAGAAGCTGGAGACGATGTGGTGGCAGATGATGTGAAGGAACACGAAGCCACCGACGAGTCTGAAGACGAAGGTGTTGGTACTGTTGAAGATATAGATGTGGAAGATGATCCTGTAGAGGGTGATGTCGAATCTGATAATGTTAGTGAAGAAGAGTCAGACGGGTCAGACGAGGTCGTAACGGAAGAGGATGAGAGCGAGTCTGAATCAGAAGATCCAGAACTGCCAAGTGATGATGATCAGGAGAATGATGGCCAAGCTTCATCTACTGAGGGTGTGGTAGATGATAGTGAGGAAGAGGATGTGGTTGAAGATGAAACTAGTGCAACCTCAACTGATGAACAGATTGTTGATACCGGAGTATCTACCTCATCAGCCACTTCTTCAGAGCAGTCTACCGGTACAAGTGAAGATAGTAATAGTGATGATAATGATGAAGGATCGACCACCGGCGGCTCTGGTGGTGATTCCGATGAAGATGATATTGAAACAGAAGCCGAAACAGATGGTGAGAGCACCTCAGCAGAGGACAATGATGACGAAACCAGTACCACAACAGAAGAGGTGTTAGAGACTGATCTGGCCACCACTTCTGCAACCACATCTGAGGAAGTGTCCGAAAATGTCATTGAAGTAGAGAGTCTGGTTTCTGATGCAAATTATTATCAGTTCAATAAGAAGGCATGTGTGGCAATCGGTGACGGCACGTTCCACTGTAGCCTGGACGCCCAGTCACCAGTTGATGTTAATGCCATTGTATATTCAGAGCTAGGTGTGTCGGGTAATATGGAAATTTTCCTGCGCACTTCAGATGGTGAGATTAGACAGCTTACAGACAATATTCATGATGACACGTCACCCCATTATGATGCGGAGACATTGCAAGTAGTTTGGCAGCGTCAGATTGACGGGAGATTCCAAATTATCCTCTATGATATTGAAGAGGAAGAAGAAAAGCAGTTAACTTTTTCTAGAACTAATAACATGGAGCCAAAGGTCTCTGAAGTGGGTATCGTATGGCAAGCCTGGGACGGTAACGACTGGGAGATTATGTATTTTGATGGTAAGTACACTGATCAGCTCACAGATAATATTTCACAAGATGTCGCTCCGACCATTGATGATGGTTACGTCCTTTGGAGTGTATTAGGTAGTGAAGAACAGGAAGCCAAAGTGTACTCAATTGAAAGCGGTGAGACGCTTAGCATTAGCGGTTATGAAGGTGGTGTTATTGCCAATCCGCGCTTTGTCCTAGTTTATGATACTAAATTTGATAACGGTGACATTATTACTCAAGGTTTCGACCCAGATACCGGGCTGTCTCAACCAATCGCTGCTAAACCGACAGATGATCCAGTAGAGTTGCCAAACACCGACTCAACCGGTGAAACCAGGGCTTTAATACAAAATAAATCATCGCAGAAAGACGAGAAAGAGTTTGATGAACTCGGTTCTTCCAATCCTTCTGACGCAACAGGCTCAAGTACAGCTGCTACTTCAACCACAAGTGTTGAGTCAGACGACACATTAGATTTAAGTCTGTCGCCAGTAACTGAATTTGCTACAACTTCAGATGATTTTTCAGAAGCTGCAGTTGAGGAAATTGACTCAACTCCAACCACAACCGAAGAAGTCTTTGAGTTGACTGACTTTGACTTAGTACTTACCCCGACAGAAACAGCCACGTCTTCCGAAGCAGAAGATGTAGAAGACTCGGTTGAATGATGAGAGACTTGTGTCTTATATACATATACAATTTAAAATAAAGGATATTTTCCACTCCTAAACGGTCTGTTTTTGGTGGTTGTTAGAGTAGAATAGAGTTACAAGTTATGATTTTTTTGTGGCACAAAAAGAGTGTGTTTTTGCGTATGCGAATTGCTGCTGCAGTGTTGATTATTGCCACCTTTATCTTTGCTGACTTTGACACACTACTTAAGTTTCCTTTGTTTCCAGAATCAGAAGCCGTCGCGGTGACTATCGATAGCTCGGCTAGCCCGGTTAGTCCTTCGCACACGATTGCTCAGTCCAATACAGTGTTTGTAGATGATCAGACTGGCTATCGATTCTACAGAAATGGATCCGGAGGCACTGGTACTAACGGAACGTGTGTATATAGTAAAACCACAGACGGTGGAGCTAGTTGGGGCACTGAAGTGCTAGTTGATGGTCAAACAGACTGCGAGGCCGTGCATGTCTGGTACGATAGATGGACGCCTGGAGATACAGGTGACTATATTCATATATCAACCTTAGATAGTGGGAATGATGATATTTGGTACAACAGATTAGACACGACGAGTGATACTTTGCTTCTAGGTTCATCACCAGTCAGTGCCGTGCTGTCACAGGGATCTATGTCGATTAGTGCTGCTACTGCCAATCATTCATTAACCAAAAGTACTGATGGGGACCTTTTCATATCTGTATCTGATAATGCTGATAGATTCGTGGTCTCGTGTTCTGCGTCATGTAATTTATCTGGTTCGTGGTCCGAAGTCGGCGATGGTACATTCATGGACGCGGATGAAGATAATACAATTCTGCTGCCGTTAGATAGTGGAGAAATTATGCTGATCAATAAAGATATCTCCGCAAACGACATTCGTTCCAAGATTTGGGATGGAGCAAGTTGGGATACCTCGTGGTCCGTGATTGATTCCAATGCAGTTGAGAACACCACCTACGATATCCAGATGTCGGCAGTCAGAAGTCCGTTAACTGGGGATGTATATCTGGCTTATATTGCTGATGCTAATAACTACAGCTCTGCCGACCACGACATAAGAATCGCCAAATACTCTAGTGGTTTGTGGTCCAACTTATCTGATTTTGTTACCAATGACACCGGCGGCCTGACCTCACTATCGTTAGCAATAGATGAGAATTCTGACACTGTTTACCTGGCATATTCTCGCCGGTCTACAATTGGATCGGCAAGCACTGCCGATGTCTACTGGGCAACTAGTACTGCCGCAGCAACATCTTGGGGCTCTGCACAAGGACCTATCAACTCTTCATCCGGTGACATATTTGGAGTCACAATGAATTACGTGTCAGACCGCCGTATTTATGCCTCATGGTTTGATGCCGATCTGGATGATGTGATAGGTGAAACTGTAGCCAATGTAACGCCCGCCACAATCGTGTCGGCTTCAGGTACACAGGCTGTGGAGGTTCGTGCCAGCACAACAGACGTGTATGTGGGAGGACAATTTGTCATTGAAGAAAATATTGGATCTAGGAATGTTACAAATATTACAATTAGTGAAAACGGCACAGTGGATGCGGCGAACGATCTGTCCAATGTGAAGATCTTGTACGATCTTGATACCACCAGTCCATATGATTGTGCGAGTGAATCCTTTGGTGGTGCAGAATCTCAATTTGGAGCAACTGACACCGACGGGTTTTCTGGTGCTGACGGCACGTCAACTTTCAGCGACACAGTAAATATCACAACTACTCAAGCAATGTGCTTGTATGTTTTGTTTGATGTGTCTGGAAGTGCCTCAGATGGTGACTTGATTGACATTGAAGTGTCAAATCCTGCTACCGATATCTTGGTATCGGGATCAGTCACAGCAGAGCCTGCCGAAACACAGTCTTTAACTGGTTCAACCACTATTGCTAATTCCGACCTCACTCAAACACATTTTCATTGGAGAAATGATGACGGTAATGAAACGGGTGCAACTTCAAGAACTGGTGGGGTCGAAGATACGTCCTTGTTAGCGATTCAGCAGGAGATCCCGGCCAGATTAAGATTTGGTGTGTCTAATGAAGGTTCCACTTCTTCACTCGCAACATCGCTGCGGCTCGAGTATGCCCTTAAAGCTTCAACTTGTGAGCTTGCAACCGGCTGGACCGATGTCGGGGCAGTGGACGATGATTGGAACCTGTCGGCTACTGCTAATTTTGCTGATGGAGATGATACAACTGACATTGGGATTGGAGTCGGTGGTGTCTCAAATGAAAATTCAGTATTCTTAACACCAAATGGTGGTCTCCGTGATAGTAATTCCACCCTCGGGTCCTTAACATTCGGGGTTACGAATTGGACAGAAGTCGAGTACTCAATTGTTGCTTCAACAACTGCAACGGAAGGTAACACTTACTGTTTCAGACTGTCTGATGCTGGGTCCCCACTTCCTAGCTACTCAGCCTATCCAGAGGCTACTATTGAAGCAGACGTGACCGTTACGTCGCTAGGTTCGCAGGCTGGCTCAGTTGATATTCCCACTGATGATTTTTATATCGGCGGCTCCTTTGTCATTACAGAAAACGCCTCCACCAGAAATGTTACTGGAATCACTATCACTGAGACCGGCACGATTGACGCCTCAGTTGATGTCTCAGATATTAGGCTGTTTTATGATTTGGATACGTCAGCTCCATACGACTGTAATAGTGAGACGTATGGTGGTGGTGAGTCACAGTTTGGTTCTACCGCAGCTTCCTTTAGTTCTGCTAACGGTTCAACTACCTTTAATGATGTGCTGTCTATTAGTACCACCTCTACCATGTGCGCGTATGTAGTTATGGATGTTGGTGAGTCAGGATCAAACGGAGAAACAATTGATGTCACGATCGCTATTGCATCAGATGATGTGGTGGTGAGTGCTGCTGGTTCGGTTTCACCATCTTCAGTCGTCGACATTACCGGTTCTTCTACACTGGCTAGCGCGTTAGTTACTCAGTCTCATTATCATTGGCGCAACGATGACGGAAGTGAAACATTAGCCAGCTCAGCTACGGGTGGGGCAGAGGATACTGTGTTGGAGGATCATGGTGTGAGCTCGCCAATTAGACTCAGGATCGGTCTCTCAAATGAAGGAGCTACATCTTCGTCTGAAGCTAGTTATGGCTTGGAATACGGTGAGAAGGTGTCAACTTGTGCAGCGATAGTGACTTGGTCAGAGGTTGGCGTTGGGATTGATTGGGATATGTATAATTCTGGCAATTTAACTGATGGAAATGATACCACCGATATTGCTGTGGCGAATGGAGGAGTGAGTGACGAGAATAGTTCGTTTTTGTCTCCTAATGGAGGTATCGTAGAAACCGATTCTTACTCCGCCTCAACCACTTTAACGGAGAATCAATATGTTGATCTTGAATATTCCATCCAGTCAACTATCGATACACCTTATGAATCTGAGTATTGTTTCCGGGTTACAGCCAATGGAAGTCCATTGCCTAGTTATCAGCAATACGCGGAAGTCGTAATAGAAGCAAAAAGAGATTTTCGGGTGCAGCGCGGCTCAAATTTGGTGTCTGGGACCGGTCTCACCCTAACTGCTGGGGTAGACTATACGGCTCCCTCTGCCTCTACTAGTGCGTTCGTTCGCATTGTAAATTCGCATCACACAGGCTCAGGTCGTGATGCGGCCAGTATTGGTAATCAAAACACTGATGATTACGCCGCCTATATTTTAGATCCGGAAAATATTGAAACTAGCTTTACAATATCTCGCGACACAGACTCGGTCAGCAACACTTTTGTTTCGTGGGAAATCGTAGAATATATCGGACCAGTCGGCGGAGACAATGAAATGGTGGTGCGTGATCAAGGAGTAGTCTCTTACGGAACAACCGACACTATAGCAACCGGAACAGCCGTAGCTGGCATCTCAGACGATGCAGATGTCGCGGTGTTTATTACTGGCCAGCTCCATACTGGTGGTACTAGAAATGAAGGTTACGCTCATCAATCGACTGCTGCTTGGTCAGCTAGTACTGATGAGCCGGTCCTCCAACGCGGAGCAACAGGCGCCAATACCGGTTCTGTTAGTTATGCCGTAATCGAGTTTACCGGTCTTAACTGGAGAGTGCAGAGATCAGAGCACGAGTATACAGATGTTGGTACTCCTCAAGTCGAAAGTATAACGGCGGTTAATAGTCTAGCTAGAACCTTTTTACATACTCAGAAACGTTATGATGGAGATATTTCAATGGCGAACTTCGGTCATGAGGTGTGGCTGTCTAGCATCGGTGCAGTTTCATATCAATTAGTTTCCAGCGCCACAACAACTGGAGTGACACACACCTCAGTTGCTTGGGTGATTGAGAATCTACAAACCGGCACTGGAGAGATGTTTGTGCAAAGAAGCAATGGTAGTTCACCAACTGGGGGAGCTGAACCACTAACTATTACGCTTCCAATTGCAACTCCAATTAACGACACAGATAACGCTTCGATATTCGCCAATACAGCCCTTGATTCCGTTGGTAATCAATTTCCCAGAGTCTTAGCAGGATTTGAAATAGTCTCAACCTCATCATATGAACTGTGGCGGAGCGATACCGGAAATTCTGTCATATACAGAACAGAAGTAGTCCAATGGCCAGCTGCTGATCTTGCTGTGCGTCAGAATTATTACAGATTCTATGTTGATAATGATGCTTTGACCCCAACCGATCCTTGGCCAGCCGGCGCAGTCGATCTTGGTGAATTAACGTCAATAACTGCGACTGATGAACCTCTCATTGATGGAGATACGGTACGACTAAGGATGTCAGCCCGTGTGTCAAATGCAACATTGCCAGCTGACTATCTCGAAGTGAAGCTGCAGTACGCGCCCCTAGTTACAACCTGTACCGCAGTTACTGTTTGGTCAGATGTTGGCGCGCCAGCTAGCGGTGAAATATGGCGAGGATTTAATGCTGCCGGGGTAACAGATGGCGATTCATTATCGGGTAATCCACCAACGGGGGGCGATTTGCTCTTATCTGTATCTAACAGAGCTGGTAGGTATGTGGAAAGTGGTCCAGCCGCAACAAATGAATTTGCAGTATTTGAAGGTGAAGATATTGAGTACGACTGGATCATTGAGCACAATGGAGCCAGTCAGAGAACTACCTACTGCTTTAGGATGATTAGATCTGACGACTCCCTGCTTGAAGGTTACTTCTTCTACCCAGAGCTTAGGACTGATGGCTATACACCAGTGGTCGACGGCTGGCGCTGGTACGACGACGAAACAAACGAGACGCCTTTATCACCACTGGCTGGTTTTGAGGTTGCGCCAACTAACGTAGAGAAGGGTAATGCGGTGAAGCTACGAGTAACTCTAGACGAAATTAAGAATCTACCGCAGACGGACGCCTCATTCAAAGTCCAATTTGCAGAGAGTCCCGATTTTTCAGATGTTCAGGACGTGGTTTCTACATCAAGCTGTTTAGCGAATTCAGTGTGGTGTTACTACGATGGTGTCGATACTGATAATGATCCCATCACCACGGCGTTACTGGCTGGCTCTGAATCATGCGTGGGAGGAGTCGGAGCTGGTTGCGGCTCACATAAAGAGAGTGACTTGTATCTCACTGGCATAGATCATTTGGGTAATGAAGATAAAGAATACGAATTCACCTTGCAGTATACAAATGTGCCGAGAAAGTTTGGTCAGGTTTATTATTTCCGTCTCTACGATCTGGCTAATGACGAAGTAATCGCAGCCAGCTCGTCAGATCCAAGTTTGGCTGGTGAGAGTACGGCGTTAGTATTTACCGTAAACGGAGTCGATGCAGAGACTTCAGTTGCTGGTGTAACAACTGACGCTACCTCAACGGCGACAACTATTGATTTCGGATCTTTGCCGTTTAATACAGATGTTGAAGTGGCGCAAGAAATTAATGTAAACACTAATGCGACAGAAGGGTATTCAGTCTACAAGTATATAGACCAGCAGCCAACCGATTCATCCGGCAATACAATTGATCCAATCTCAGGCACAAATGCCGCGCCTGTCAGTTGGATTGCTGGGTGTCCACTTATGACAACTAGTTGCTTCGGCTACCACACCACCGACGCAACCCTAGAGAACTCTTCCAGTCGTTTTTCACCAACTGATTCTTATGCTGCCGCCAGTACATCATTAAGTGAAATCATGTTTAGCTCGGTGCCTACCAACGATACAGAAACAATCATTTATCGTATGCGAGTCGGTGTAGATCAGCCGGCTGGTGATTATGTAACCAACATTAATTATGTAGCCGTCCCGGTATTCTAGATGTTATGATTATAGACGTGAAAATAATACTCAGATTCATCTTAGTCATGACACTATTATTGGTGCATGCATCTCATGGTTACGCAGCGCAAGATCACACCATCAGGCCTTTCTTGATGGATATGACTCTAGATGCTCGGCAGATCAATACAGAAACGGCTGTACTAACCAACAATGAACCTCATGCGAAGCTTAGGTTCTTCGCCACGGTAAATGAAATATCAATTGATAAGGAGGGTGAAATAAAAGAGTTCATTTCACCGGTAATGACCGATCGCACTAATACCGTGACTAGTTGGATTGAGGTAAAGAGATCACGTATTGAGGTAAACCCGGGCGAATCCGTCGAAGTTCCAATTACAGTAAGAGTTAATCCTTTTGCGCAACCTGGCGAATACTACGCATTTGTTGGCTTCGTACCAACTTCCAATCGTCCCTTAGCCGAAGCAGCTGCTATGAAAGGCGAGGCAGACGGTGTAATTCTAAAAATTACTATTGCAGACAATCGGTCTGACAGTATGAAAATCTCCGGTTTTTTAATTGAGCGTTTTATCACTAACGATGAAAAGCGAGACATCGAAGTGGTGATCGAAAATACAGGAGAGCTCCCATCTGCACCGCAGGGAGAGATCATCTTCTATGACTCACGAGGAGTAGAGATCAATGCGACTCCCTTTAATGAAGAGGGTGTCGTTATTGAGCCTGGCGAATCGAAAACTCTTACAGGCTCAGTGCCACTGGATGAAAATTTGGGTAGATTCAAGGCGAATATATCCTTAACCTACGGTACCAATCAGGCAGCTTCGCTGTTCGATTCCGCATCATTCTACCTCATGCCTATTCATATGCTGCTGGCAGTTTTTGCAGCCATCCTAGTGACCATTATAGTTATTACTCTACTTCTTAGAAGAGCCTTCTCAACCGGTGTGATAGATGACGAACATGGAGAAGAGGTTATAATGTTTGTTAGAGAAGGTAATCACGACCCTGAACCGAAAGACCATGATATCAACCTTAAACCTAAAGAATAAAATAATTTGCGTACTACTTGCGGCCTTATTACTACTTGCTCCGCTCGGTAATGTTTTTGCGCAAAGCGGGTTGTCTTTGAGTGTTTCTCCGACACTATTTGATATGTCTGCCTATCCAGCTCAAGAGTGGACCAGTATTGTTAGAGTAATTAATCCAAATCCATACGACATTAACGTGTTTGCAGACGTGGTTAACTTTGCACCACAGGGCGAGTCAGGCCAAGGTAAGTTTGTGCCAGTCATTGAGGAGGAAACAAAAGGTCAAACTATGGCTGAGTGGGTCGATATTAGAGAGGGTCAAATAACTATTCCAGCAGAGCAAACAATAGAATTACCATTTACCATTACTGTCCCGGATGATGCGCCTCCGGGAGGCCATTTTGCAGCTGTATTGATTGGTACTAAGCCACCTGAAGGTTCAGAGGGTTCAAAAGTGATTACCTCGCAAATAGTTACCACACTTTTGTTTCTTCGAGTAACAGGTGATATTGAAGAGTCAGGAAACATCAGGTCGTTTAGAACTAGTAATGCGATTCATGACAAGCCTGAGGTCAACTTCGAATTAAGATTTGAAAATACTGGTAACGTTCATATTATCCCGCAGGGTGAAATTCGCATCACCAATATGTGGGGTCAAGAAAGGGGATTGATACCAATTAACCAAACCAACTTATTTGGTAATGTTCTTCCGGAAAGTGTTAGAAAATACAATTTTACCTGGAAGAGCGAACAATCTTTTGGTGACATGGGCCGATATAAGGCTGAAGTCACGCTTGCTTATGGTGAAGCCGGGCGCAAATTTGCAGCTCAGGAGGTTCATTTTTGGGTGATTCCTTGGCAGATTATTCTCGGTGTGCTGATCGGTCTGTTCATCTTTGTGTATATAGTTTCTTGGGCAATCAGGTTGTATGTTAGACGAATGCTGTCCATGGCTGGTTTGCATGCTGATGCAGGCTCACCAACCCCAGCGGCGTCACAGACCAGAAGAAAAGTATCCGTCGTGGCTCCAATTGAAGCTGATATGCTGGATTTGCGAGGTCAATGGCAAAGCTCACCTGATATATCTAGCAAGCTCGGAACCATCGGTAGATTTATTAGAAATTACCGTATCTTCTTCCTGGTCCTCGTGCTCATATTGGTGTTTATCCTGATAGTAGTTTCATATATCAAATCTGCGTCGCAAACAAGTCGTCCATATGATGTAACAATTGATGGCCTAAGCGAGGATGTCACTATTACTTCGGAAGAGGTGAGATATCAGGAACTGCGCGAAGGAACCAGCTTACCGATTGCGAAAGATGAATCCTTGCCAAAAATATCTATTGTTAATAGAAGTGGGGTAGCGGGGTTAGCAGCGGATGTGCGATTGCGCCTTGAACAAGAGGGTTATGAGGTCGTTGATGTAAGTAATGATCTGGGTGCTCAAGAGGTTAATACCGTGATTGTGTATTCAACTGAATTTTCTGAGCAGGCAGCTGTTTTGAGTCAAACACTGTTCGGCGCTTTAACCTCAGCCTTTGATAGCTTAAATGAGGACGATGCGCCGATCACAGTTTACGTCGGACGCGATATACAAAATGCTGTACAATAGAATAGTATAATCGATGTATGGATAAAAAATCAATCATTCTAATCTCCGTGTTGTTTGTGCTACTTATTTTTGGAATGTTCGTTTATGCTCACCTTAAACAATCCGAAATGAACGCAACGCAGAACGTAGCTTTGGTTGCAGGCACTAAACCTGAGGCTGAAGGGAAGCAATCAGACTCTGTAGGAGTAGTGCTGCATGCAGTGGAAGTGTCTGGGACAAGAACTACAAAGCTAACCGGTACGATCGGCCCTCTAACAGATTGCCAGCAATCAACCCTGACTCCAGCTATCAATTATGAGCCCGAAATCGATGTCGTACTCAGTTTTTCTGTCATTAATCAGCCAAGCTGTGACCCTTCATATATTGATCGACCTGAAAACCGAAGTTTTACTGTGGGATTACCAGTTAGACAGGTGCATAAGATCCGTGCCGTAGTAGATGGTGTAGAGGTACCAGTTGAAGATGTTAAATAAAAGTATGAACCTGGTTAAGCGCGATACAGCCATCACTCTGGCAATAATTCTCTTAATTATTGTTTTGTTTGGCTACTTTACATATCAAGTTAGGATTAATGATCAAGATTCAGTGACTGTCAGTGATGCCGAATTGGCTCTTGGTGTGGCGCCAGGACAAACTCCGTACACAGACCTGAATGGCAACGTGGTTAGTTTGTCGGACTATGTTGGCAAAGTTATTGTTGTTAATTCGTGGGCTAGCTGGAGCCCAGCCTCAGCTATTGAGCTTCCACTCCTTAACAATGTATCGAAAGAGTACTCCAGTGACGAAGTGGTTTTCTTAGCCATTAATCGGGCTGAGCCAGGCAGCACAGCCAAGAGCTTCTTGGATGCCTTTGAGATATCCGAAGACATTCAGCTGGTATTAGATGCTGACGATCGCTACTTTGATTCAATTGCTGGCTTCAATATGCCCGAGACGGTTTACTACGATGAGCGAGGCAAATTGGTGGTGCATAAAAGAGGACCATCATCCGTTCATGAAATAAGGAGAAATATTGAGGCAGCCCAGTCCTCGAAGTAGGACATTAGACTATCTTTCTCGATTGTTTGATTGTGCTGTATAATATCAGTAATGCAATTAAGTCGAGTTGTTGAGTACGTATTTTTCTTTGGCTTGTTAATTTTAGCTGGGTACATGGTCTGGCTTATCATGGCGCCATTTTTAACTGCGCTAGCCCTATCTATTATAATCGTGACAATTTGCCAGCCCTTGTATGAGAAGATTAAAGCTAGGGTTCCCAAACAAAACAAATCAATCGCCGCACTGGTTTCCACTTTGGTGGTACTTACCGTAATCATCCTTCCTCTGGTCCTCATGTCTTCCTTGGTGGTGGGTGAAATTGTGAATTTCTACCAAGATCTGGACACTGATACAGGTTCCATTCAGGCACAAATAGCAGGTATTGAGGCAAGTCTGCAGACAATCGCTCCCAATTTTGAACTTAATCTAGCTGAGCAGATAAAATCTAGCGCTGAGTGGATCACCGGTAATCTCGGGGCTATTTTTGCCGGAACTGTCTCGACAATATTTATCTTTTTCATATCATTAATCGGATCTTTCTACTTCTTTAGGGACGGGGCGGAGTTGCTGCAATTGGTCATAAAGGCCAGCCCCTTACCTGACGACGAGGATCGGATTATTTTGCATCGCCTGGCTACAGCGGTCCGCGCCGTGGCTACCGGTACGGTTTTGGTGGCCATCATTCAGGGGTCACTGGTTGCTCTTGGATTTACCTTAGTCGGAATTGATCGAGCTGCACTGTGGGGCTCGGTGGCTTCAGTCGGGGCGCTGATTCCAGGAGTCGGCACAACAATTGTAAATGTGCCAGCCATTATCTATCTATTCGCTACAGGGCAAATGGTAAGCGGCTTTATCCTGCTAATTTGGGCAGTACTGATTGTCGGTATGGTCGACAACTTCATTGGTCCTTATCTAATGAGTAGAGGCAATAACCTGCATCCATTTATTATCCTGATTTCAGTACTGGGCGGCATCGCTTTGATGGGGCCGATAGGCTTTGTGATTGGTCCAGTTATTGTAACGCTATTTATTGTTCTGCTCGAAATTTATAATCAGTACATCGTAAACGAAAATTCTGTCTCAGCCGATGAAATTGAAATTGCATGATCAGAAAAGAACAAGTAGAAGCTATTTTAAAAGTAAACGGAGTGCCGACTGATTCTCCTGACGACCAAATTAGGTCAGTGCTTCTTAGCGCTAGTTATCAGGAAAATGAAATTGATGCTGCCTTGATGGTGTTGCGTGAGAATACCGAGACTCACGAGACCAAGGTCCAGGGATTACATAAAGTTTTTAGGACTGACCAGCCTCTAGCGCCAGATGAAATATCTAGTCTACTAGGTATAAATGTAGATATTAATGATCTGCCACACCGGAACAGGGCCAAGCGCTCACGGTCATTTAGTGCTGCACAGGTGGTATCCATCTGTGTTATTTCAGTAACAGCGGCGGTGTGCGGTATGTTGTTTGTTATGTATTTGCATGAGGTGGGTGTTTTTCATCCGACAGTTTATGCAAAAATACAGTAGCTTGCATCTTAATTATAAAAGGCTATTATTCACAGACTAAATATGTTTAACAAGTTTGAATTAGTGGGAGGAGGAATCAGTATCGGTATAATGGCTTTCGCTATCTATTTGGTGCAAGTTCATGCAACATTCTTTGGTCAAACAGAGGTGAGTACTGCACAAGCCATTGGCAGCCAGCCTAATGTAGCTATTGTTACAGAAGCAACAAACGGTGAAGACATTAGAGCCGAAGCTTACTTAGAGGCAATTAATAATAAGGGTAATTTTGAACGTATGGTGATTGACGATATTAAAGTAGGGACAGGTAAAGCAGTTAAAGAAGGCGACACAGTTGCTGTTCACTATGATGGAACATTTCAGGACGGTACAGAGTTTGATAGCTCCCGAAAGCGTGGTGTACCTTTTGAGTTTACAGTTGGTGCTGGAATGGTGATTAAGGGATGGGAAGAAGGTTTAGTTGGAATGCAGGTAGGAGGCCGGCGTGTTCTAGTGGTGCCACCTGAAAAGGCTTATGGTGAGAATGGGATTGGACCAATTCCGCCAAACTCTACTCTAGTGTTCTCAATTGAATTGATTGATATAAAGTAAGTGTTCAAAAAAGGAGTAGCCAGATCAACATCTGCCCTTTAACTATGAATAAGCCAATTTCCTTTGAAATAATAAAGCGTCAGCCCGGCACTCTTGGCCGGGCTGGTGTCATTCATACTCCCCATGGTGACATTGAGACACCCGCTTTTGTGGTGGTTGGTACCAAAGGAACAGTAAAGAGTTTGAAGCCTGAAGATATGCGCGACTATGTCGGTAATCAAGTGGCCCTGGCTAATACCTATCATCTCTTCTTACAGCCGGGTGATGATATTGTGAAAGAATCAGGCGGTCTGCATAAGTTCGCAAACTGGGATATGCCAACCATGACCGACAGCGGAGGGTTTCAGGTTTTTTCCTTGGGTGCTGCTTTTGGTAAGGGTGTTACCAAATTTGCTAAAGGGGAAGTGGCTGAGAACGATGAGAAGACTGGTTTGAATGTTTACTCAAAAAAGATTGCCGAGGAACACGGCAAGCTCTGTGTGATTGATGAGGAGGGTGTAACCTTCACTTCTCATCTTGATGGCTCGATGCACCGCTTTACCGCTGAGCGTTCTATTGATATTCAACACAATATTGGTGCTGACATTATAATCGCTTTCGATGAGTGTACTAGTCCGACCGCCGATAAGGAATATCAGGTAGAAGCAATGGAACGTACTCACCGCTGGGCCAAGCGAAGCATTCTGGCTCATAAGCAAAACTATGAGGCACTAAAGAAACAGGGGCTGTATGGCGTAGTTCAGGGTGGTCGACACCTTGATCTGCGTAAGCAAAGCGCTGAAGTCCTAAGCGGCATGGATTTCGATGGCTTTGGTATCGGCGGATCATTCTCTAAAGAGGATCTAGGCGACGCTCTTAGAGTGGTAAATGAAGTCTTACCTGAAGATAAGCCCCGTCACCTGCTTGGTATCGGTGAGCCAGAAGATATTACTGAGGGGGTAGCACTTGGTTGTGATACGTTTGACTGCGTGGCACCAACCAGAATTGCGCGTACCGGTACGATCTACGAAACCACCAATGAGGGTCACAAACGTACTAACCTTTTGAATTCCAAGTATCAAAGAGATTTTTCGAAACCTGACGAAAGCTGCGACTGCTATGTGTGTCAAAACTACACAAAAGCTTATTTAGCTCATTTGTTTCGATCGGGTGAGATGCTCGGCCCACATCTAGCGTCAATTCACAATCTTTACTACATAGTAAATTTCACCAAGGTCCTTAGGGAAAGTATCTTGACAAATTAGTTTATTAAAGTATAAATCAAAGTAGTCAATACAGCAGAGGAGGTGCTCGATGACTGACATTAGCATGCTCCTTGTTGTTTGGGAGTACATAGACAAAAATACCACCAAGCGCGAAGTAATGCGTTCACTTAGTAAATACTGGGGTGACAATCAGAGAGTGATGACATTGCTGGAGAAGGCCTACAATGAATCTTCAGATGGTCATGGTTACGATACTAGAGACTCCGGAGAAAGGTATTTCCGACATGTTCTGGGAGTCGTCTCTATCCTGCTTTATCTGTTTGATAAAGGTGCTGTAAAACCTAATTATCACCTAGTTATAGCAGCATTCTTCCATGACCTTCCCGAGGATAAGTCAGATGAATGGTCTATACAAAAAATAAAGCGACTCTTTGGTAAGATTGTGGCGAGATTGGTTAATGCAGTTACAAAGCCGCCTTATACCAACAGACATCCGAAAGGATCAGAAATACACGCTCTCCTGACCTTCGATAAGGTTAAGGAAGCTGGTGAAATAGCGATTATACTAAAGATAGCTGACCGCCTGCATAATATGCTGACTCTTTGGGGGAGTCCGGAAAAGAAGAATCGTAAGATTCTTGAAACCATAAGACATGTGTTCCCTCTGGCGGTCAGAGTAAATGTTTTGGTGGATGAGTTACTGCTCGCGACTGCACAGCAAAAACTGTCTGAGCATATAGATAACAACGAAGTAAGTGAGATCGGACACGATACACGCAATCAGTAGGCGCTTCAATGCAATGTTGAGGCGCTTTTTTTTATTCCATTAGCACGCTATAGTAAACGTTCATGAAATTCGAAATCAGCACCGATAAGACACCGGCTGGTGACCAGCCTGCAGCAATCAAAGCCCTGGTAGACGGGGTTAAGGATGGGCAAAGAGCCCAGACTCTTTTAGGTGTAACAGGATCAGGGAAGACCTTCACTGCGGCCAATGTCATTCAGCAAATTCAAAAGCCAACGCTGGTGATTGCTCACAACAAAACTCTAGCCGCTCAACTGGCACAAGAGTATCGGGACTTCTTTCCCAATAATGCCGTGCATTATTTTGTTTCATACTATGACTACTACCAGCCAGAAGCCTACATGTCAGCGAGTGATACCTATATTGAAAAAGAGGCTCAGATCAACGAGGAGATTGATCGGTTGCGTCATGCCAGTACTCAGGCCCTTCTGACTAGAGAGGATGTGATAATTGTAGCCTCAGTGTCATGTATTTATGGTCTAGGATCACCCAAGCAGTACAAGAGCAAACTTAAACACTTTGCACTTGGTGACGCTGCAAATAGAACTGACATGCTGCGTACCTTGGTAGATATGCAATTCGAAAGGACCACCGCTGACCTGACGCCAGCCACTTTTAGGGCGGTAGGTAATACTGTGGAGATCATGCCGACCAATGAAAGAGTCGTTTATCGACTAGGTTTCGCTGCCGGCAAGATTAGTAGTATCACCAAGATCGATGAGGTGACTCGGCAAATAATAGCTGACGAGGAAGAATTTTACCTATTTCCCGCTAAACACTTTGTGACACCGGAGGATGAGCGTCAATTAGCAGTGACCGATATTGAAAAGGAGCTGAAAGAGCAGTTAGCAAAATTTAAGAAAGAAGGAAAATTGCTTGAAGCAGAACGCCTGAAGCGCCGCACCCAAAATGATTTGGCTTTGATGAGGGAGGTTGGTTATTGTAACGGTATCGAGAACTATTCTCGTCACTTTGATAGACGAAAAGCAGGTGAAGCCCCGTACACACTACTTTCGTATTTCCCACACAAGGCAGACGGAACGCCAGATTTTCTAACCATCATCGATGAGTCGCACGTTACGATACCGCAACTGAACGGTATGTATGCTGGTGATAGGTCAAGAAAGGATAATTTGGTCGAGTACGGATTCAGACTGCCGTCCGCAGTAGATAACAGGCCACTCCGGTTTGAGGAGTTTCAGGAAAGGGTTGGGCAACAAATATATACTACAGCTACACCAGGTAAGTTCGAACTAGCGGCACTCAAGCAGCAAGGCTTAGAGCCAGTCGAGCAGGTAATTAGACCAACTGGACTGGTTGATCCTGAGATTACAGTCAAACCTATTGTTGAAAAAGCTGATTATGGTGGTCAAATTAAAGACTTTATTGCTGAAGCTGAGAAGGTTATTAGAGGCGGTGCTAGAGTGCTTGTGACCACGCTTACCAAACGTATGGCCGAAGATCTTTCAGAATTTCTCGAAGAAAAGAAATTAAAGACTAAATACATCCATAGTGATGTCGATACGCTAGAGCGAATTGAAATTCTCACTGATTTCAGAAAAGGGAAGTTTGATTGTTTGGTTGGTGTAAACTTGCTGCGTGAAGGATTAGATTTGCCCGAAGTTGAATTAGTGGCCATTCTCGATGCCGATAAAACTGGCTTCCTACGCAGTGAAACAGCTTTAATCCAAACCATCGGACGGGCAGCTAGAAACGTAAACGGACGAGTGATTCTTTATGCCGATGAAATGACTGATGCCCTAGATTACGCAATCAAAGAGACTGACCGCAGGAGAAAGAAGCAGCTGATCTATAACAAGAAACATAACATTTCCCCTCAGACAATCAGCAAGGAAATTAAATCTATTGCGGACCAGATGCGAACCGAGCATGAAGAAACTGTAGATAAAATGATTAAGCTAGATGTTGATCTCTACAAAAAGAATCCAAAGAAAGTAATTAAGGAGAAAAGACGTCAAATGGAAGAAGCGGTCTCCATCTTGGACTTTGAAACAGCTGCCTTACTGCGAGACGAGATTGCTTACCTGGAGTCACTAAAATAACTGTGAGTTAGTGATTACCTGGTACTAAAATGGTGTTAAAATTAAAGAATGTCAGCACTTTTAAACAAGCGCATTCTATTCGTGAACGATGGTGAGAGTTTTTTTACGACCCTCAAAGAGGAGTTAGAGTCACGTTCTTTTAAAGTGTTTGAGGCTGGGTGCAACGACCTCGATGTCGAGTACCTTAAGACCAATTCCATCGATTTAGTCATTTTAGATCACTCTCATGACGGTAGTGTCTGTGATCAAATTCTTGAACTGTCTAAATCTGTAGAGCTCAACAAAACTTTGCCTGTACTGTCCCTAGTTCATGATTCAGTGTCGCAGATTGAAGAAACTCTGGACGCCGGTGCGGCTGATTATGTAACAGCCGAAGAAAAACCAGACTCAATTATTAGAAAGATAGAAGCCGTACTAAGTGAAGATTCTGTGTTCGGAGACGATATTGCTATTGATATAACAGAAAGTGAAGCGGTGAGTGGCACGGCCGAAGTGAGAGTATTTGTAGTTGAAGATGACCCTCTGCTTCGAAACCTGCTGTCTATACGTCTACAAAAATCATCTTTTCCTCACGAGTTTAGTACTGAGTCAGGAGAAATCGTTCCTGCTATCCAGCAGTTTAAGCCAGACGTCATCATTCTAGATTTGATGCTACCAGGTAAGAGCGGCTTTGAAATCCTGGAAGAAGTTAAACAGATTGACGAGCTAAAGGATGTGCCAGTAGTGGTATTTTCCAATAAGGATGGCGAAGAGAATCGCAATAGAGCCATGGAATTAGGAGCTAATGATTTCTTTGTCAAAGCCATGACAGACTTATCAGAATTAATGGAAAAAATTCAAACTTTGGTAAGTAAGTAGAGTCATATGGCAGAAAAGAGAAAAGTCACTACTAAGCCAAAATCAGTAAGCAAGAAAGCAGTTTCAAAAAAGACTGTGGCCAAGAAAACTGCACCCAAAAAAAAGTCTACAGCAACAAATTCAGCGAAAAAGTCCTCGGCATCCGCTAAGAAATCAGCTAAAAAAACTACAAAGACAACGTCTACCAAAAAACAAAAAACGGCCGGCGAAAAGACCGAAAAAATACACTCTGTTAGACTGCCGTCACATGTCAGCCCAAAAGCTATCGAGAAAGTTGAAGAGATTAAGAGTGACCTTGATGAGTATGTACACATGTCAGTTGTAAGGGTTGCCTACATCTCATCGTTTTGCTTTATGCTGGTTGGTTCAGTGATAACCGCGTCGTCTGTATTTTCGGATACAGATCGTCAATCGCTAGCCGGTAAAAATACAGCTGCTGTAACAATGGCCACTGAGACAACTCAACATCAAGAACTTCATGATGTTGAAGAAATAGACGATATCACTGAAGCTCTTGTGCACGAGACAGAACCCTTTGCTTTTGAGTGGCTAACATCACTACCGGATAACTTATATGAAAAAGAGCGGGTAGACTTTTATGCAACCGGGATAGAATTTGCCGAAGCTTTCCTAGAAAAACTAGGAACCGATGAGATGTTTGAGGTAGCTGTCGACAATAGAACAGCTGACAAGTACCGGATTAATATTGACCCCACCAACTACGATCCAGCTAGCTATATGCTGCGAGTTAGACTTGAAACAAACGCTGGGATTATTAAATCCTACGATTTATTTCCAGCCTTTTTCATGGGACATCGTGAACTCGAAGATAAGCTGACACAGACTACTAGCGAAGAGACGAAGGATACTGAAGAGACTCATGATATCACCATCGAAGCCGATGCAGATTTGCATAATGAAGAAGTTTCTATAGAAGCAGATGAAAAAGATGTTGACCATGATTCGCAAAAAGAAGATATTGTAGATAGTGAAGTTGACCATCCCGAAACCCCAGAAGATGTGGCTGAGACACGTGATACCGAAGCAGAAAAGTCAGTTGAAGAAGCGGTGGAACCAGCCGGTCTCCCTGAACTCACAAAAGAGTCAGTCACTGAAGAATCTTCCGAAATAAGTATTAACCTCAAAAAAGTTTCCGAGTTGTCCGACGACCAAACCATACTCATCCCAGTTGATGTGTCTGGAGATTTTAGGTATTTAGAATTATACGCTCGTCCACTGACAGGTTTACGTGAACAGTTTGTTGGACTAGCATATAAACGAGACTCTAAATGGCAGTTTGCAATCAGCAAGGCCAGCTTACCGGCAGGAGAATACGAAGTAGAAGCGAGATCAAAGCTCTCATCTATCGAGTATAAGTCAAATCAAATCATTATTTCAATTGAAAAAGAGGAGCGCATTACAGAGCTGGTAGAGACAGATGAGCAAGAAACAGAAGATCAGGAGAAGCTGGTTGATAATGTCGGATACGAACCACGCGAGTTTTCCGATCCTCTGGCTGATGACAAGTCCATTGCAGACGAGAGTGAATTGCCAAAAGAATCAACAACTATTTTTGAAACCAGAAAAATTATTCAAAAGAATTCAGAAGAGCTCAATAACCTCTTAAGGGCATACGGAGTGGCAGTGCAGGGCGGCGACGAAACCACTATAAATCTTGCTGAAGCCGAGCTACGTGCTGCCAAGCAGAAAATGTTAAATGATAGCCTTAAAGATTCGACTTTGCTCTCAGAGATTGATGGAATCAACCAAGATCTAGACACAAGGGTTGAAGAACTGCAACAGAAAGTCCGAGATTTTGAGACATTGAGAAAGGAGAAATCAGAAACTAATGTATCAGAAGACTCTGATCGGGACGGCATTAGTGATTTCGATGAAATAAACTTATACAAAACTGATCCGCACAGCGCAGACTCTGACCAAGACGGTTTTAATGACAACGTCGAAATACTGCGTGGCTTTGACCCTAATGACAGTAAGCCAGAAGCCTCTATTATGTTTGAATCACCTAAAGATACCATCGGCTTAGTCAGAGACGACGTACTTCAGGTGACAGAACTGTCCACTGTAACCACCAAGGATACAGACAATTCAATTCCGAAACTAAGACCAACATTTAGAGGAACAGCATTGCCTAACAGCTTTGTAACCCTATACATATTTAGTTCCCCGACTGTGGTAACCGTAAAAACTGATGAAGACGGCTTCTTTGAATTCACTTTTGACAAGGAGCTCGAAGACGGTAGTCACGATGTGTATGTAGCTGTTACTGATAACACCGGATCAATTATTGCCCAAAGTGATACCTTTAGCTTCGTTAAGACCGCAGAAGCCTTCACTCCAATCACAGAAGACCAACCAACCGAAGCAATTGTTTACGAAGAAATTGAGTCTCCAATTAATGCTCTAAATATGGTGGGAGGCATCTCAGTTATATCCTTCGGTATTATCCTTTTAATGCTAGGGGTTGGTCTGAGACATAAAAGCTCTGATTACCTGGCCGAAGGCTCAAGTTCAGCTTCACTAGAAAGTAATCAAATTGAAACTAGTGCATGAAAATAAATCTGATTAGTATTCTGGAGGCAGGTGCCAAAAGATTAAAAATGAACAACAAGCTTTTGCTGGTTGCGATTTTGGTCTTTCTCCTTCCGCTTGTATTTGTATTGGTTACACAAAGCTTTTTTGACACCGCACAGGATAATATCAGAACTTCAAATGAACGTAGGCTAGCAACAGTCCATGACGTACTTGCGCAATTACTTAAGCAAGGAACTCCGCTCGAGCAGGTAAGCGCAATGTCTCATTCATTGGTGGCTGTTAATCCTGACCTGCAGGTGGTGCGTGTACTCACCCTTAGCGGCACATCCTCCAGGGTACAGGCAGCTGCCGATAACTCCCTGATAGGTGAAGAGCAAAAGATTCCTTTGCTAATATCTCAAGTCGGCTTTACTCAGCAGAATAACTTCTTCAGGACGGAGTTTGTGGCGGACAAGCAAAGGATCTGGCAAGCAGCCACCGAAGTTCAGACTCCGGCTGAGACATACTACATTTTTACCGAGCAGAATTTTAGTCAGCTAGACAGAGTAATGATTCAAAGGCAAATGGAATCGTACACAGGCTTAACGGTAGTCTTTTTGTTTTTAATTGCATTGGCATACTGGCTAAATAAGCAGGTTGATTGGTCAAAGAAGTTCGAAGAAACTAAGCAACAACTCAATCAGCGTGACATGTTTTCCAATATGATTACCCATGAGTTTAGAGCACCTCTTACAGCTATTAAGGGCTATGCTGGTTTTCTAACAGAATCCGAGAACGTAAATGGAGAGGATAAGAGGTTCGCTATAAACATTAAACAGTCCGCTGAACGTCTGGTGTTGTTAGTGAACGACTTCCTTGAGGTCGCTAGACTGCAGTCAGGACAAATGACCATCACCAAGCAGCGTTTCAAACTTGACGCTCTATGTGCCGAAGTTGTAAACACACTAACTCAAGACGCTTCAAACAAAGGTTTGAAACTTTCATATATCTCAAACAACTCATTGTCTATATCTAGTGACAAGCAACGTCTAACCCAAGTGCTTACCAATATTGTTTCAAACGCCATCAAGTACACAAATTCTGGTTCGGTCACTATTGAGGCGATGGAAAAGCGAGGAAGGATTCATATCTATGTAAAGGATACCGGAACTGGTATTAGTGCCGAAGATCAACGCAAACTATTTTTACCTTTTACCAGGGTAGGGAACGTAGATGATACGGACACTATTGGAAGCGGTCTTGGAATGTGGATCACAAAACACTTGGTCGCTCTCCTTAAGGGAACAATTGGGGTTGAATCTATCGAAGGAGTAGGGACTCATGTAGTTTTGAGTTTCAAGGCAGATTAATTGCTACTAACCTGTATTTAAGTATAATAAGACTATAGAAACCTTCACCAACACGTGGAGGCAAATCTCTATGGGATAGCGGCAAATTGTGGCGTCCTGGTACAAAGTGTAAGTAGAATATGGCTAAATCAGACAAAAAGACAAAAACAAAATGGGAGGAACCTGACGGCAATGAGTCTCAAAAGATTGTAATTAAAGGTGCCCGCACACACAATTTAAAGAATGTTGATGTTGAAATGCCACGCGGACGCATGATCGCTATTACCGGCCCGTCTGGCTCTGGTAAATCGTCTCTAGCCTTTGATACCATTTTTGCTGAAGGACAAAGACGATATGTAGAATCCTTGTCGCCATATGCACGTCAGTTTCTGAACAAAATGCAAAAGCCAGACGTGGACGAAATTGCTGGACTCTCACCAGCTATTTCCATTGATCAAAAGTCAGCTTCAAGAAATCCTCGATCAACTGTTGCCACGATTACTGAAATCTATGATTACTTAAGAATTCTATACGCTAGAGTTGGCCAGCCGTACTGTCTTGACGTTGATGTGGAAATTCAAAAACTATCTCAGGATGAAATTTTACGCATTGTCTTAAAGTCTATTGAAGACAAGGAAGTAAAGGCGGCCACTAAGAAGCAAACCAAGGAAGTGATGGGGATTGAAGTTTCCAAAGGAAGAGTGGCCATATTTGCACCCCTCGTGGTAGGTAGAAAGGGAGAGTACTACCAACTTCTGTATGATCTACTAGGAAAGGGTTATGAAACTGTAAAAATTGATGGAGAAATCAAGCAATTAAGAGATAAAATTATTCTCACCAAGACCAAGCGTCACGATATAGACGTACTAATTGATGAAATATACGTCAGTGAGTTTAAGGATGACCCAAAGGGTTCAAAAGAGCGCTTGTCTGAAGCGGTCGAGCTTGCACTAGCGGAAGCTAATGGACTAGTAAAGATAGAAAGTCCCGATGGTAGTGAGCGTACAATGTCAGCCAAGTTCATTTGTCCGGTGGACGGATCTTCTTTTCCTGAAGTTGAACCAAGACTATTTTCATTCAATTCTCCTTATGGGGCCTGTCCAGAGTGTAACGGGCTAGGTATGGTTGGTATTTTTCAGAATGATACCTGCCCAAGTTGTAACGGAGCTCGTCTGCGACCAGAGGCGCTGCGGGTCTATCTCGGAGGTGATGGAAAGAAGGATTTAGGAAAGAATATTGTAGATTTTACCAACCTGACTGTTGCTGAAGCCGTTGAATTCATAAAGAATCTAAAATTAACAAAAAAACAAGAAGAAATTGCCTGGCCGGCACTCAGGGAGGTAATGGAAAGACTCGACTTCATGATGGATGTTGGTATTGAGTACCTGACACTTAACAGGCGCGCCAACACTCTCTCAGGCGGCGAAGCACAACGAATAAGATTAGCGTCGCAACTTGGCTCCGGCTTGGTGGGGGCATTGTATGTACTAGACGAGCCAACTATTGGCTTACACCAGCGTGATAACGATAAGTTAATAAAAACGCTCAAGGAACTGAGAGATTTGGGTAATACAATTATTGTTGTTGAGCATGATGAAGATACCATTTACGCGGCTGATTATTTGGTCGACATCGGCCCAGGAGCTGGAGTGCATGGTGGCAATGTGATTGTGGCTGATTATCTGGAAAAATTACTGGATGACAAAACCAATGAATCTGGATCAGTGACACTAGACTATCTCCGGGGTGACAAGAAAGTTCCGGTACCGGAACGACGCACTGCTGAGAAAGGGAAGATAAATATTAAGGGAGGCAAAGCGTTTAATATTAAAAACCTTAATGTCGACATCCCGCTAGGTAAATTAGTTTGTGTAACTGGTGTGTCTGGTTCTGGTAAATCAACCTTCATGTATGAGATTGTAGACAGAAATTTGAAGGCAAGACTTGAGAGGAAGCACCGTAGCGCCAAGACTCACAACTGCAAATCCTTTACTGGTACTGAATACTTAGGCCGTTCGGTTCTTATCGATCAGTCACCAATTGGTCGAACTCCAAGAAGTAACCCGGCGACCTACACCGGAGCCTTTACCCATATCCGCGACCTGTTTGCAGCGACTTCAGAAGCACGAGCCCGCGGCTGGAAACCTGGTAGGTTTAGCTTCAACGTAAAAGGAGGACGTTGCGAAGCTTGTCAGGGAAATGGGGTAATCGCGGTTGAGATGCATTTCTTACCAACAGTCTACGTGACCTGTGATGTTTGTGATGGTACTCGCTTCACCAAGGAGACTCTCGAGGTGCGTTATAAGGGTAAAAATATTCATGAGGTACTGCACATGAATATTGAAGAGGCACACGAATTTTATAAAGACGTACCAGCCATAGAAGAAAGGCTACGTTCATTGATTGAAGTTGGTCTAGGCTACTTGGAGCTTGGCCAAAGTGCCACGACTCTCTCTGGTGGAGAGGCACAGAGAGTTAAGGTGGCGTCAGAACTCTACCGACAACACACACAAAAAACCATCTATTTACTGGATGAGCCAACTATTGGATTGCATTATGAGGATGTCACAAAGCTGATTGAAATTCTGCAAAGGCTGGTAGATAAGGGTAATACCGTAATGGTGATTGAGCACAATCTGGACCTGGTAAAGAATGCTGATTACATAATTGATATTGGACCAGAAGGAGGAGAAAAAGGCGGCAACATCGTAGCCAAGGGTACGCCAGAGCAGGTAGCTGATAATGAAAAGTCGCACACTGGCCGTTATCTCAAAAAGATACTCTAACCGAAGTGGAAAACTTTTGTGCAGGCCACTCAAATCGGAGTACAATTAGTTTTTAGGAGTACATTTGAATGTATTCCATATCTTACCACTACAAGGGGGTGTAATATGGAAGCTAAGGTTTACCCGCTGGATGACAATCCAGCATTGGTGCAAGAAGTTGTGTCGAGAGTGCGGGAAGGAGGAGAAACCTGGGAATCACTCCGTGAAGGTATTGCCAAACCTGCTATTGACCAACTGTCCTCAGCTGACGAGCAGCGTTTAAAAGACGTGGTCCTCAAAATACGCTGTTGACTCATCTGATTGAACCGCCACACTGTTGGCGGTTCAGTTTATTTTATATATAGTATCGCCATGACCAAGAGTGATTTAGCTAAGGTAAAACTACCAGACTCTCCCGGAGTCTATTTTTTTCTTGGTACCAATAAGAAGATTCTCTATATTGGCAAGGCCACTTCACTACGCAGTCGTGTGCGAAGCTATTTTGGCAGTGATTTAGAGGAAAAACGCTCTCTCCTCATAGAAAAGATGGTATCAGAAGCAAAAACAGTCGAATTCACTCCGACTGACAGTACGCTTGAGGCGCTTATCCTCGAAACAAACATGATCCGGACACATAAGCCAACCTACAACACACGGAGTAAGGACGACAAGAGCTATAACCATTTAGTCATTACTAATGAAGAGTTTCCTAGGGTGCTAGTTGTGCGAGGTAAAGATGTAACAGAAAAGTTTGCCGAACAGGATATTAAGTATGAGTTTGGCCCCTTTCCGAGCGGTGTCTTGTTTCGTGAAGCACTAAAGATTGTTCGAAAATTGTTCAAATTTTATGACACCAAAAAACCTGTCGGCGAGCAGAAAAGTCGATTGGAAAGAGGGAAGATCGATTTTAATAAGCAAATTGGTTTGTTCCCGAGCGAAGAGAATCAACAAGAGTATAAGCGCACTATCAACCACATCAAATTGTTTTTTGAAGGCAAAAAACAACAAATCATCAAGGAGCTAGAGAAAGAGATGATGCTATTAGCAAAGAAGGAAAAGTTTGAAGAAGCGAACCATATCAAAAAACGTATATTTGCCTTACAGCACATTCAAGACATTTCACTCATCAGTGACGATCGCAGGCATTACCGTGATGATAAATCACTTCGTATCGAGGCGTTCGATGTGGCGCACCTACAAGGAGACAGTATGGTTGGAGTGATGACAGTGGTTGATGGCGTAGAGCCACAGAAAAGTGAGTACCGAAAGTTCAAGGTTAACGGTTATACAAGTTCAAATGATGTGGGTGCACTTAAAGAAATACTCGAAAGGCGCTTCAAGCATAAGGAGTGGCGTTTTCCAGATGTTTTAGTGGTAGATGGTAGCACTGCACAAAAGAACGCAGCGCAGGCCATTTTACGGCAAAATAGCCTGGTTATCCCGGTAGTGGCAGTGGTCAAGGATGATAAACACAAACCGATCCGATTGGTAGGACAGAAAGATCTGTTAAACAAACATAAAGACTCAGTCCTTTTGGCGAATGCTGAATCTCACCGCTTTGCTATAAGCTACCACCGTAGTCTACAAAGAAAAAAGCAGTTTAAATAAAAGGCCGGCGCTTTCGCGCCGGCCTTTTCAGTGTTTAATCTAGTTTTTAGAAGTTAATTTGTCCAAGAAGTATCCAACAGCCGGCGCTAGTAAGATTGGTAACAATCCTACGTAAATCAACGCTGCGGTTGAGTACCCCTCATAATTCTCAGCGAGTTCAGTTCGGAGATTGAGTACCAGCAGAATGGTTAGGAAGATCGGTACAAAGTATCTGATAGAGAATAGCCACAATTTTTCAATGTGAATATCAGAATGATCCTTGATGTACGCCACCATATCATTACCTTTCCATAACCAGCCAACAATAATTGATTGTAGGATACCAATTATCACCAAACCATAAGACACTACAAAGTGGTCGGTGATATCTAGGTAGTACAAACCTGCTTTGGTTGAATACAGAAGTCCACCAAATACTCCGACAATCGTGATGATTAGAGATATTTTCTCAGTCGGCACATGCGGCATACGGTCTCGAATTGAGACTGACAGAGCCTCCAGTAGTGAGAAAGCGCTGTCTATGGCTAGCATCAATAACATGCCGAAGAACAGTACTCCAATGAGTGAATTGAGGGCTGGTAGCATATTGATGACTTCTGGGAATACCACAAACACCAATCCCGGGCCACCGGCTACAACACTGGCTACATCGACTCCTTGCTGCGCTGCCATATAACCAAGGGTTCCGAACACAACAATTCCCGACATAAAACTTACTAGGAAGTTTCCGACGGTGATATAGATTACGCTCTTGGTAATCTCTGAATTTCGGTGCCGCAAGCTGCCGTAGGCCATCATAATTCCAAAGGCTAGTGAAAGGCTAAAGAAGACTTGCGAAAAGGCCGCCAGCCAAATGTCAGTTGTGAATAATTGACTCCACTCAGGAATGAAGAATAGTGCCAATCCATCACTCGCTCCATCCAGTGTTACTGCTCTAAAGATGAGAAGTAATAGAATCACAAATGGTAAAGTCGCAGTCCATTTCACGACTGAACTAATGCTTTTTACGCCCTTCCAAGCAGAGAAATACACCATCGCCCAACCTAGCAGAAGAGCTGCGAACACTGGCCAGGCAATACCACCCATCTCACCAGGCCCACTAGAGATCTGAAGAACCTCATTAAAGAAGAAACTTTCTGCACTCGGCATCCAACCTAGGGTGAAAGCACCGGCAAAGAAATTAATTCCGTAGGCCACTACCGCCATGTAGTAAGTAAGTACCAAGAAACTCATGCACATCGCTGTCCAACCTAGATACTTAAAACCTTTTTTGATGGAACCAAGTGCATCCGCAGATCCCTTTTGGGTTTTTTGACCCAGACCAATCTCTAGCATTAGTAGGGGAATACCTACTAGAATATTGGCAATAATAAAAGCGACCATAAAAGCGCCGCCACCATTTTCATAAGCTAAAGCCGGAAATCTCCACAGATTGCCCAGACCAGCAGCAGAACCAACCGCTGCTAGAATAAACACCCACTGATTCGGCCAATATGTTTTATTCATAACTAAATACACTTAACTAATAAATGTAATAATAAAATTATAGATCAATTATCTGGTAAAATGCAGCGATGCCTAAGGAAGAGGCTTGTGTCAACGAAACATTAGTTAAGCATCTTCAGTTTAAAATTATGACAGACAAGAATATGAAAATCGGTTTTATTGGTCAGGGGTGGATTGGAAAAAACTATGCTGATGATTTTGAGGAGCGTGGATTTATAACGGTTCGGTACTCACTCGAGGAACCATTTATCCAGAATAAGTCAGAAATAGAGAAGTGCGATATCACATTTATTGCTGTACCGACGCCGACCACACCGGCCGGATTTGATGATTCGTACCTAAGGAGTGCCCTACAAAATATCGGGGCCGGTAAAATTGCAGTCATAAAATCAACTACTTTACCTGGAGTGACGACAAAGCTGCAACAAGATCATCCGAACATAATCCTGCTGCACAGCCCAGAGTTTCTGACCGAAAGAACAGCCGCCTATGACGCCCGCAATCCCAATCGCAACATCGTAGGTTATCCACTCGACACCAAAGAGCATCAAGAGGCGGCTCAGCAGGTGCTAAAGGTCTTACCGGAAGCCCCATATCAGACCACTATGTCATCCCTAGAATCTGAACTGGTGAAATACGCCGGGAATTGTTTCTTGTATACAAAAGTGCTTTTTATGAACACGCTCTATGATTTAGTGCAAAACAGCGGGGGCGATTTTAGGGTCGTGCGTGAGGCACTTATTAATGATCCACGTATTGGCGAGAGTCACACCGAACCTGTTCATAAGAGTGGTCACGTAAACGATGATGATCAACCAAAAAGAGGGGCGGGAGGCCACTGCTTCATAAAGGATTTTGAAGCCTACCGTAATTTTTATCAGAGCATTATGGGTGAAGCCGAAGGGTATCAAATGCTAACTGCCATGACCGACTACAACAACAATCTACTTATTAACTCAAAAAAGGATTTAGATCTACTTTCTGAAGTCTTCGGTGCGGGTACTATCAATAACAGTGATACTTAATGATATAATCGTAGGTATGAAACGCGTAGCGGTTTTAAGAGGTGGCCCGAGTGGTGAGTATTCTGTTTCGATGAAAACTGGACAAGCTGTTCTTGAGGCGCTTGGGACACTTGATTATAAATTTAAGGATATCGTAATCACTAAGCAGGGTGAATGGCTTACTGGTGGCTTTGCACAGACCCCAGATCGGGCGCTAGAAGGTATCGATGTAGTGTTTTTGGCATTACACGGTGAGTTTGGAGAGGATGGCAGGGTGCAGCGCATCATGCAACGCCTGAATTTACCGTTTACCGGCAGTAATGCGCTGCCATCAGCAATAGCCTTCAATAAAGATCTTACCAAACAGACTCTGAAAAAGTATGGTGTTAAAATGCCGCGACATAGACGCTTCTCTAAACACGAACTAGAAACCTTAGAAGAGGAAATCGATAACATTGTTAGTGAGATTGGGCATGAGGTGTTCATTAAACCTCTGGCAAGTGGGTCTTCTTTAGGAGCTAAACACGTACCTAACAGTGCCAATCTTAAGCACGAGATCATTAATCTTGCAGAACTTTATGATGAATTAATGATTGAGGAGTTTGTTAGGGGTAAAGAGGCTACGGTTGGAGTTCTAAACAACTTCAGGGACGAAGAATTTTATGCTCTACCAGTAGTAGAAATTCTACCCCCACGCAGTGACACTTTTTATTCAAACAGCAACAAGTACGATGGCTCAACCGAGCTCGTTTGTCCAGGGAGATTTTCGTATCATGAAAAAGCTAGACTGGCAGAGACAGCCAGCCTTGTTCATAAGGTGATTGGTTTGAATCAATACTCTCGGAGCGACTTTATTGTTAAGGATGGTGAGATTTACTTCCTTGAGGTGAATACTCTGCCCGGCCTGACAGCGCACTCTCTTTTCCCGCGGTCAGCCGGTGCCATTGGCTTAGATTTTAGCCAGCTTGTTAAGCATTTGATTGACACAGCTTCTGTGTAAAATTCCTTGACTTTAGGGTTTGAGAACAGTATTATTGTGCGCACTTGAGAAATTTTCTCAATTCCGAGCATAGCTGCTTGGGCCAGTAAACGAGTTTCCTGGCCCTGCACTCGTAACTTAAATGTAAGCTAGCTTCCATTTAATTACTCGCTTGGGCCAGTAGCTCAGTTGGCTAGAGCGCCTCATTTGCACTGAGGAGGCCGGGGGTTCGAGTCCTCTCTGGTCCACCGTTTATACAACTCCGCCTTTATGGCGGTTTTTGTATAGACGGTTTGGATTGCTGGGAGCAAACTCGAAGGTCGGACTGAGCTTGCGAAGGAGGCAGGGTCGTGAGCACTATATTTTCATTCATGAAAATAAGTGACTCCTGACCGAGTCCTCTCTGGTCCACTAATTTATGAAATGTCACCCACTAGGGTGGCATTTTGTAAATTGGTGCAAGAGGACTCGAAAAGGTTAGTCAGTGGTAAGCATAATTGCTCATGAACTTATTCATGAATTAATTCATGAGCAACTACTGGTGTGACCATTCAAGCCTGTTTAATAGATGGCTTTTAATTATTCCTTGGTCTGTGCTAAAATCTGCGCCGGTAGGGCCGTTAGCTCAGCTGGTAGAGTGCTTCCATGGCATGGAAGAGGTCGCTGGTTCAAGTCCAGTACGGTCCACAACGCATAAATCCCAATGGTGCATATCCATTGGGATTTTTATCGTCCTCGTGTCAGCCTTCCTGTTGGGCTTGTAGCAATTTCTGTAGTTTACGGTAGCAGTCTAAATGATCATCGACAGCAACCGTCTCAATCACCCCAATCACTGCTTCGTCATTGCCGCCCGGATACAGGCCATCACCGAAGTAAATACACTGATCCTTATTCCAATTTTTAAGGTCAATTAATTTTTGTACATTTGTGCCCTTATGCCTGTCTTTGTTGATGTAATCGAAGCTAGTTGTTCCGCCAATTTTCACCACCAAGCTTTTGGATACTAAGGGCGTCTCTTCCATCATTCTAAGTCGTCGTTCAGCTGTCGGGTCGTATTCCTGCTTAAGCTCTATCGGGGCAGTGTTACCAATCGGACTAAAGGTGATTTGGCCACCGCGGTCTTCTATCGGGTTCCATTCTTCATTAAGTGCGATCTCATACTTATGCACTAGCATCAGGATGTGAGCTTTCACTTCGGCATTCTCAGACTCGGTTAGGGGAGTGTTCCACAGCTCTTCACCGTCAGTGGTAAACGCTTCGTTACCATTTTGCCCTAGTCTGTAGGCGCTCAGCTCATTACTCTGCCATTTAATTTTTTCTACACTCTGTCCAGAGACTATAATGATATCTTGTTCAGCATTTGCCAGCAGTTCATACATATCAGCTAGTATCGGCTGACGAGCTGGTGCAATAGTTTTATCCAGGTCAAAAAAAAGGTGTTTGTATTTACTCATGCAGTTAGCATAAATCCTTGACGTTGTTATGTAAATTCACACACTTGAATAACTTTAGAGCATTTTGTTGCTATCATTAGGATATGACATTTTTAATCACCTTAGTAACGATTTTACAATCGTTTGCCATCTCACTGGGAGTTGGTTCTTCAACCCTAGCCATTACTAATTTCTTTGTTGCTATCGCCGATGGAAAAATTGACGATACCGAACGCCGCATGATGGGTGTGGTGTACGTTGTTCTACGTGTGGCTATGGTTGCCATTCTTATTACCACTGTAATTTTATTGGCGTATCAGTATAGTTATGGCTTGTTTGTTGCAACAGGTCTAACAATCGGTCAAATAATTGCCTTGCTTGTCCTCTACACAAATGCGCTCCTTATGACCTACCATCTAGTACCAAGCACATTTGGTCCGGCTATTCAGGCCGGTAGTTGGTATACTCTCGGAACTCTGCTGGCTTTGCAGGTATTGGGTTACACTGGCTTTTCGCTCACAGTATTTTTGCTGGCGTACGTTACCTGGATTATCCTAGCGATTGGAATCGTAAATGGTATTATGGCCATCCTTAAATCTATCAGAAAGGATCAGGAGACAGCCTAAAGTACAGAATAATAAAATACCCCTTTGCATGAGGGGTATTTTATTATTTTGGCAACCGGCCAGGATTTCGACTGTAGGTGATTGGTATCAGTACCAAGGTAATGACTACCGAGAACACTAGTCCAAACATCACAGCATAGGCTAGGGGAGCCCATAAATCACCAGCGTAGGTGAGAGGAACCATACCAAATATGGTGGTAATGGTAGTGAGGAGAATCGGACGTAGGCGGTTTGATGCAGCATCGAGTACAACTTCACGCACCTCAGCATAGGGCCGAGAGCGCCGCATTTGATTCATCATGTCTATCAGTAGAATCGAGTTGTTCACCACGATGCCTGACAGAGCAATGAAGCCCATCATTGAAGGGAAGGAGAGTGAGCTTTGCGTAATTGCTAAACCACACATAATACCGATGAGAGAGTACGGCAGGATTGAAAGCACGTATCTCATGTGACGGTATGAATTAAATTGCAGGGTCAAAATACCGATCATCAAGCCGATACCAACAATTAACGCTAGCCCCATCTCAATGAAGGCTTTGTTTGACTCATCAGTCTCTCCACCACCAGTACTTAGGGTGACATCAGCTGGGATGTCTAGTTCGGCTTCAATATTGGCAACGGCAGCCATTTGCACTTCACGAGCATTGGCCCCGTCTGCCACATCAGCTGTGACAGTAACCACTCGCTTGTTGTCCTCATGATTAATAACTGAACTAGATTCACGCAATGAAACTGTTACCAGGCTTGAAAGTGGAATTGGGCCAGAGTTTGAAGGGATGGTGATGTCGGTAAGGGCGTTGATAGACGTGACATTAGAGTTGTCTGTATTTATGCCGTCTTTGTTCTCTACGTTCAGTTTTACTACCACATCTATATCTTCATCGATAGTTGTGAGGGATGTAGCGTCGGTACCAAATAAAGCAGTTCTAGCTACTTGTGAAATGGTAAACGGACTTAAACCTAGAGCTGCAGCCTTGTCTCTATCAAGCTCAATCACAAACTCTGTATTGTTACTGTTGGTACTGGTTTCAACGTTGATGGCACCATCAGTTTGCTTAAATATTTGAGCTGATTTATTGGCCAGGTCAGTGATTTCCTTCAAATCATCTCCCAAGAACTTCACAATAATTGCTGCACCGGTTGGAGGCCCGTCACTTGGCTGATTGACAGTCACCTTTATGTCACGCAGTTCTGACATCTGCTGTCTTAGGTCTGCCACAATCTCAGTACTATTACGTGAACGATCATCAGTTAGGTTAATGAAAATGTTGGCAAACTTTTCACCAGTTCCACCTGATCCGAACTGACTACCGCTACCGACAGTAACAGTGAAGGATTCAATCTCATTCTCATCGTACAGATACTCTTCGACTCTTCGAATGTCTATATCGGTTAACTCCTTTATAGTACCCTCTGGATTCTCAACTTCTACGATAATAAAGTCGACATCGCTCTGTTCAAAAAAGATGACTTTTACGAGGTTAACTGAAGGCAGAATAGTACCAACAATCATTGTTGCAACGACTATCGTTGCAATAACTGATGGTACCGAAAGTAGCTTACGCTTGAAGTTACTCCAGCCCTTCTTGATTTGTAGAGTGTAAAACTTTAACGACACCACATACACCAAGGGAGCAGCGATCAGGCCGGCAAATACATTGATAGGTAGAAATAGCGAGAAAACTAGCAAAGCAAAAATAGCAGACAAAAACTTATTCTCTCGAGCTGTATTCCCGACAATTCTAGACATTCTAGCGCGGTACCAGTTCTCAAGTTTACGCGCATAGGCTACCTGCTTCTCCTGCAATTCGCTGCGGTTATGTCGATGCAAGAAGGTCGAAGCAATCAATGGGATTATAGCCAGTGACACAAACAGGGAAGCAAATAGCAAAAAGATTAAAGTAAATGGAATACTGGCAATAAACTGACCGATTACACCACTGACGATAAAAAGTCCAACAAACATTGAAACTGTGGTCAGGGTGCCCGAGATAAGTGGGGCAGAGAACTCACGAATAGTCTGAATTGCCGCTTCGCGCTTGTCGATGTTTAGGTCGTCTTTCATCTTGCGGTTAATGCCTTCAACCATCACAATCGCTGAGTCAACCAGGATACCGATACCAAGAATCAAGGAAAACAGGCTAAGGAAATTGATAGTATTACCAGAAAGATAAAGGCCGATGAAGCCAAACAGGAATGAGAAAGGAATGGATGTTCCGGCCAACAAACCTTCACGCCAACCGATCGCTACCACGAGCAACAGTACTACCAGAATGACTGTCTGTAGCCCAGAACTTGAAAGCTGAACAAGATCAGACTTAATATCAGCTCCGGCGTCCAGCACAGTGACTGTGGTGATGCCGTCCAGAAGTTGTCCAGCAGACTTGAGCTCTTCCACTCGATTATTTACGTCTGCAGCAATTCTGGTGATATCGCCACCTGATTGCTTGTAGACGTTAATCGAAATCGATTTCAACGAGGGAGCGCCGGCTACACTGAGACGTGACAAGCTGCTAGCTGGTGAAAGACCATCCTCAACGTTGGCAATATCTTTTATGAAGATTGGCTGTCCGCCGCGACTGGTGACGCCGATATTGGCGATTTGATCAGTGTTAGTAATATCACCTTCAAAGGCGACGTTGTAGGAAACTCCATCGCTGACAATTTGACCGATAGGTAGAGTAAGGTTGGCATTACGGATGGCACTGGTAACCTCATTCAAAGAAATATCAAAACGCTCCAGTGATTCTTGGCGTACTATCACAGTTACTTCACGACTGCGAGCACCTGACACTTCTACTCTAGAGACACCAGCCACCTTCTCGATTTCTCTCTCTAAATCATCGGCCAGATCAGTAAATTCAAAGTCAGTCAGATCGGCTGAAACTGACAAGGTCATGATGGGCTGATCAACAAAATTTACTTCAGAAACTAGTGGATCCTCGGCATCGTCAGGGAGGTCATTCTTTATCTGATCTATTTCGTCCTTGAGATCCAAAATTGATTCATCCAAATCTGCATTGGCTTCAAATTCAACTACAACACTAGACACACCCTCTCTTGAGGTTGAGGTAATTTCTTTTACATTTTCCAAGCTTGATAAGCCTCTTTCTATTTCATTAGTAACCAACGACTCAACGTCGGCAGCTGGCGCACCAGGCAGAATAGTAGAAACCACCCCAACTGGCACCACCACTTCTGGTGACGATTCGCGTGGGATTGAGATAAGGCTATATAGACCTAGTCCGATCAACGCTACTATGAACAAATAGGCGAACCGGTTATTTCTGATGAAGAATTCCCACATACTAGTTTGCTATTTCAACCTCTTCATCGACTTGTAGTCCTCGGGCATCTACCACGAACTCGTCAGAACTAGTGATGCCGGACAGGATTTCGACCGAGCTACCAAAGACATTGCCGATCTCCACCGGAACAGACACCAAACGACCATCGCTGATAGTGAACATATAACCGTCTTCGAGATCAAACTTAACTGCTGTTAGTGGCACTCTTACAGTTTCAAGGACTGTCGCTTGATCTGAGGCCTCCTTGCTAATACGAACAGTATCTCCGTTCTGAATATTTGCTCCTTCAGTGGCAATTCGCACCTGAGTTTTCTTTATTACTGGGTCAACAGCTGGAGCAATACTGGTTACCACTCCTTCGTACTGACCCTCAATCAGCACAGTGTCACCCTCAGAAATCATGCTGCGCTCAGTGTCGCTGATGTAGGTTACCACTTCAAGCGCTTCGTTGTTTGCAACAATGGCTACTGTGTCAAAGTTGTTGATGAAGTCTCCAGTTCTAACTGAAAGAGAGTTTATGGTTCCGCTAATTGGAGTACGTAGAATTGTTTTGGCTAGATTTGCTTGAGCAGATCTTAGAGAGCCTAGGGCCTGCTTAACCTGCGCGTCAGCTGCAGAATTTACGCTGCCAACTGAAGACAGTTGAGCTCTTTCAAGAGTGTCTGCAGCAGCATCAAGGCCGGTCAGAGCTGCATCAAGTGATGACTGAGTACTGATCAGATTGGCTCGCAAACTCGTGAAAGTAGTACTGAAAGATTGTAGTTCTGCATCTGAGTATCTATCTGAATTCTCTTGCTGGTTGAATACCGCAATGAAGGTATCGATGGTGTTAATCACGTTTTGTACACTTTCTGACGCATACTGTAATTCAGCACCTAAGTCCGAATCAGATGAGATAGTATTAGTTTTAATTTGCCAGGTAGACAGCAGGGTTTGGAACGACACTCGATCTTGATTTAGCTGATTGGTAAAACCGCGACCGTCAATTTTAAGACCAGGCACTGAAGTGTTGGGACTGGAGAAAAAAGTGTCAATGTTGTTCAAGACTACACCGTTAGTCACATTAAAAGCTGATTTAAAGGCTGACACGGCGTTGTTTTGAGCATTTTTGACACCATTTTGTGCTTCATCAACACCAACTGTACTTTGGGCAGCGGCGGCTACAGCGGCGTCATACACGCCTTCGGCCTGCAGCACGGCTGCTCGCTCAGACGCATTCTCTAGAGTAGCAATGACTGTGCCGGCCGACACTGACTGACCTAGACTCACATTTACACCCACCACTCGTCCAGCTTGTTCGGCAGTAACTACAGCTTCGGTGAAGGCTCTTACGTTGCCGATCAGTGAAATAGATTTGCCGCCAACATACTCAGTGGCGGTAGTGGTGGTTACTATAGTTTTGGTGTCAGGCTTTGCGTCAAGTGCAACATCATCCTGCCCAGATAAAAGCATAGCTGCAACGATAATTACCGCTAATAACAGCAATCCTCTAACTGATTTTCGCCCCAGCCAAGGCTTCAAACTTTCAAGTGTGCTCATATAAAGAATTAATTAGTAATATTTTTACCTACCAAGTAAATAAAATATTGTTGGAAAATACCATTAAACCACCTTATTGTCTAGGTATATTGTCCTTATGAATTAGTACGCACAATGTGCTACAATCTTGCGCATATGTTTGGAAAAGTAAAAAACTTTGCGATGAAGAAGCTGCTCGAGAAGCAGATGAAAGACGCGCCTGAGGATCAGAAGCAAATGGTGATGGAGATGCTGGAGAAGGATCCAGAATTGTTTGAGAAAATTGCTAAGGAAATGCAAGCAGAACTTAAAACTAATGGTAATAATCAAATGGCAGCTGCAACTAAGGTGTTACCAAAGTACCAGAAGGAAATTATGGCTGCTATGAGTCCAGAAATGAAGCAAAAGCTGATGCAAATGCAGATGGGCCACCAAGGTCAATTCAACCCTAATGGGTCAATAAGAAAGTAGCTAATCTAGACTAATCAACAGGCGCGCCCGAAGGGCGCGCCTGTTTCGTATACAATGAATACGTATGAAAACTAAAAAAATAGTGGTCTTATGTGGCCATCCAGACGCTGATTCTTTCACCGGGGGCATACTGGATCGCTATCAAGCAGCAGCCGAGGATGCTGGGCATGAGGTAAAGCGCTTTAATCTTGGTGAACTGCAGTTTGATCCCATTTTGCATAAGGGATACAAAGAAATTCAGCACCTTGAGCCAGACCTGATTGCTTTGCAGGAGGCAATTACAGAAAGTGACCACTTGGTCATCGGTTACCCAAACTGGTGGTGCACTATGCCAGCCTTACTCAAAGGCCTTTTTGACCGCTTCTGGTTGCCGGGCTTTGCCTTCAACTTCAACAAGGAGACTAAGAAGATCGAGAAGCACCTAGCAGGCCGAACTGCTCGAGTATTCATTTTGTCTGGCTCACACAGTCCATTTAAGACTTGGTGGCAGTTTGGTGACTACACCAACGAAATTCAGTACGGTATCCTTGAATTTGCCGGTTTAAAGACTAGTGTAAGTAGTTATGGACCATGTGAAAGGGTGGACGACAAAGTCCGCGCTAAGTGGATGAAGCAGGTAGAATGTTACGGTAGAGAGGCAAAATAACCTTGTTTTTAAAGCCAAAAACAGCGCATTTGTACTTGACAAATGCGCTGTTTTATGTATAATAGAAAATGAAGATCTGGACACTAAGTCAAGTCCATAGTTCACAATCAACAATTGCCGAAGGAGGCGATTATGAAGAAGTCCTTTAAAATCTTGAGAATGGTTGCTATTTCTGGCGTTATTACTCTTCCTCTCGTTACCGGTTGTACGGTAACAGGAGATCGTGCTGGTCGCGATGAGTGGAACCCGAACCCTGGCGACGCCGGTTACGTTCAGTTGAGCCAACTTCAGGCACGTGGCGAGTCGTTTAAGGTCAATGCTGCTGGTTATACTAAAAAAGTTGCAGATGCGGCTCCGGCTGGATGTGGGACGTCTACCGTTCCCTTCATCCAGGACACCCCGAAAGTAATCAGTAGCGCTTCAGTCGAAGACCGTAACGGTCGAGTAGACTACGTTGGTGAGATCGAATCCACCAGCGTCGCTGATTGCGCTACAGGTAACGAGAAACGTGGGTTCACCGAGCGTGAGCGAGCTATCTCTGAGGCATACCGCACATCACGCGGCATTGACCCTCAATAGTAATGACCGTAAGGGTTATCTTACTCCTCTCGTCATTGTGGTTGGCCGGTTGTTCAAACTCTGGCTGGATGCAAATCCAGTCAGAGACCGGCTACTGCTATGCAAGTTCCTCTATTGGTGGAGCTAATGTCCTCGACAGCTTTTGTCGTAAGGTACAAGAGATGAGTCTCAAGCTTGTTGGTCCAAAGTGTGACCCTGAGCAGATACTAGTTGCAAATGCTAGTGCAGTTCAGCGAGGTACGATTAGTGATTATCAAAATGCGCACAGTATTGAGATGAATCACGAAAGAACCTGTGTCGACACGCTATGAGTCGTCTAAGTAACATTAGGCGGCTCTTTCTTTTTGCGGTATTAATCGTGCTATTATTTCAACATGCAAAAATCCTTTTTACGCGAAACGGCTGGCACTCTAATGCGAGCCGTGGTGGTCGTATTGACCATTGTCATTTCAGTTATATCAGTAAATTTTATTCTTGAAAGTGAGAGCTATATCGGAGATGGTATTTGTAATGTTGCCGTTTTCCCGATTGAGGGCGTCATCCTCCCATACAACGGCTTGGCAGATTTTGATTTAGTAACTACCCCGGAGAGCTTTGAATCATTTATTGCTTCTGCTGAGGAGCAGCCTGGCATAGAAGCTATGTTGATAGAGGTAAATTCACCAGGTGGTACACCAGTCGCTTCTGAGCGGATTGCCGAAAGGATTCGCCAGTCCGAGTTGCCAATTATCGGAATGATTGGTGATCAGGGGGCTTCTGGCGGATATATGATCGCAGCGGCCACCGATCATCTAGTGGCCTCACCTATGTCTGACGTGGGCAGTATCGGAGTTAACATGTCATACTTAGAAGAATCGGAAAAGAACGAGGAAGAAGGTTTGACCTACGTGCAGTTGACCACGGGTAAATTCAAAGACACTGGTACACCCAATCGACCTATTACTGATGAAGAAAGGGAGCTTTTAATGTCTGACTTAAATATTGTAAACGACCGCTTTATCGATATGGTGTCGGAGTACCGTGAGCTAGACAGAGAAGCTGTAGTGGCTCTGGCCGACGGATCAACCATGCCTGGCACACGTGCCCTAGAGAATAAACTGATTGACACCCTTGGTGGTCGCGAAGAGGTGCGAGACGTCATCGCGCGAAAGCTAGAAATAGCAAATGGTGACGTTGTATTCTGTGAGTACGAGCGTAATTTACTTCCATTTTAGTCTTTTGGTCGTAACTTGCTTTTAATATTGATTACAATCTGCTAACCTACCAGCCATATGTCATTATCTGTCGGAATTGTTGGGTTGCCCAACGTTGGAAAATCAACCCTCTTTACAGCCCTTACTAATAACGAAGTGCTGATTGCTAATTACCCATTTGCGACAATCGATCCAGCGGTGGGTGTGGTGCCAGTGCCTGACTCACGTCTTCAAACATTAAGTGACATCTCTGGTTCTTCAGAGATTATTCCGGCTGCAATTGAATTTGTAGATATTGCCGGGTTGGTGAAAGGAGCTTCGGCTGGTGAAGGCTTAGGAAATAAGTTTCTCGCCAATATTAGAGAGACCGACATGATCGCTGAAGTGGTGCGCATCTTCGAGGACAGCGACATTCACCATGTGTCTGGTGGAGTTGATCCGATGGGTGATATTGAAACCATCAACCTAGAGCTAATCATGGCCGACGCTGAGACTGTTAGTAAGCGAGTTTCAAACATAGAAAAGGATATAAAACGGGGCGACAAGGGTGCCGTGGCGGAAAAAGAATTGCTGACGAGACTCCTAGAACATCTGCAGGCTGGACATCTAGCCAACAAGCTAGGTATGACAGAGGAAGAAGAGAAGGTGATAAAGCACCTACACCTTTTGACCATGAAGCAGTTCCTGTATGTCTGTAACAAAAAGCAAAATTCCTTCAATCTAGACGAACACAATGATGAACGGTGGCAAGAATTGTTGCAATTCTTCAAGGACACTGGTTCTGAGTACGTCATTGTCGATGCTGGAATGGAGCACGAATTGAAGGATCTAAACGAGGACGAAAAGAATGAATTTAGAAGGGAGTACGGGGCGCAGGACAGCGGAGTCAGTGCCTTGATTAGAGCCTGCTATACCAGACTCGGCTTAATGAGCTACTTTACTACTGGTGAAAAGGAGACACGCGCTTGGACAGTCAAAATCGGCAGCACTGGGCCAGAAGCTGGCGCGGCTATTCATACAGATTTTAAAGATAAGTACATCCGGGCTCAGGTGGTTGCTTTTAATGACCTAGTCGAAGCAGGTTCGCAAGCGGCGGCTCGTGATGCTGGTAAGTTGAGAACAGAAGGGAAGGAGTATGTGGTACAAGACGGAGACGTTATTGAATTCATGCACTCTTAGTTTACCAACTAGTCATCATTGCATATTCTCTATGCTCGCGTATAAATATGGGCAGGTAGAGTACATTAGGAGAAACAAGTGAAAAGTAAATTCAGGCCGGTTGGCTTATTGCAGATCGCACACACAATCTTGTATTACTTTCGAGATGACACCAAAGCTCCCAAAGGCTACATTGAGCCGAATCGCGAAACCAATTCCAAGAAGAACTGGAATCAGGGCAAAGACATTCAGAACAGTCGCTTACGCCAGCGCCTGGAGTCAATAGACGCCAAGCGGCCACAGCGAGCCGGACGACACCGCTAAAATAGCGTTTAAACAAAAGCCACCTGTCGGTGGCTTTCAACTTTATGAACCTTCTTGTGGAGGATTAGCTCTTTGTACCGGACTAACTATATTTGGGTCCCACTTGGCAGCGATTTCTCCGTGCTTATCTTCGTACTCCTTAATCTGATGTTCTAGATATTCTTTGAGTCGTTTGGCATGTTGGGGCGTTAGACTATACAGCGTACCTTGATTGCCAGAAGTGAGGCCCATAATGAAATACTCTGGTGTAAAGGCTAAGCTAACGCTTTCACAAAATAGTTTTGGTGAGTTTTTAAGGTCTTCTTTTTTCATAGATAGCCATTATAGCTCAGATAACAAGAATAGTACTAGATACTCATAACTTTACATTGTGCGCATTTGTTAGATACTAACATTATGGAAAATAACACCGCTAAGCATTTTGCTTTACAGCTAGGCTCATTAGCCAGCCTATACTTATCATTAAGTTTTTTATTAGTACTCCTATTTGGCGTGATCAATCTCGCTTTTCCGGATGCAACTGATGGTCCTTGGGATATAGAACGTGCTAGCTCAGGCATTAGAGTGGCTTTTGCTATGGTGATCGTCTTTTTTCCCACTTATCTGACTTTGACTCGTTTGGTCAATAATAATCGACGCCAAGAGACGGGGGGACAATATCTGTCGCTTACCAAGTGGCTTATTTATCTATCACTGCTAGTGGGTGGAGCAGTACTATTGGGTGATTTGGTAGCAGTAATTATTACCTTTCTAGAAGGTGAAATAACCACCAGATTTATCCTTAAAACCCTGGTCGTACTCGTTATTATTGGCTGCGCCTTTGTTTATTATTTAAAAGATGCTAAAGGCTATTGGGTGGAGAATGAGAAAAAATCTACGGTTTTTGGGATGATTGCCAGTCTAGTCGTGGCTGCCTCATTAGTTATTGGTTTCATTTACACTGAAAAGCCATCTGAGGTAAGAGAACGTAAGCTTGACGATCAACAGATAAGCGACTTGCAAGACATTCAATTCTACATTGAAGATTACTACCGGGTTAATAACGCACTGCCGAGTACACTTAACGAATTATACGGCGGTCTACCAATCCCTGCAGCGCCTGAAGGAAGAGCGGACTATGAGTACTTAGTTGGTGATGAAACCAGCTATGCTCTTTGTGCCACCTTCGTTGAAGAGAGTTTGCAAAACGCTGCCAGCCGATATCCCTATACTGCCTACGAAAAGAATTACAACTGGGATCATCCGTCAGGTTACTGGTGCTTTGAGAGAGCGGTAGAAGCAAAGTTGACCATCGAATAAAATAAAAACCGCCCTTGAGGCGGTTTTTATTTTACATATCCAATAATCGATGGCAGAATGGAAACTTCATAAAGTATTTAATTTGTTATGCATAAACGTTTTGATCACCAGGCAATTGAAAGTAAGTGGCAAGAGAAATGGAAGGAGAACGGTCTCTATGACGCTGGTGAGCGCGACGACAATAAGGAAAAGGAATACGTGCTCGTAGAGTGGCCCTATCCATCTGGGAACCTGCATATTGGACACTGGTACGCCTTCGCTGTGCCAGATATCTATGTGCGCTATAAACGAATGCTAGGTAATCAGGTGCTGTATCCAATGGGTTTTGATGCTTTTGGACTACCAGCAGAAAACGCAGCCATTAAGCACAACCTCAACCCAAGAGAATGGACGGAAAAGAACATCGAGTACATGCGCTCCCAATTAGACAGCATGGGCAATGCTTTTTCATGGGATAAAACCACTTCCTCAACCGATCCTGAATACTACAAATGGACACAATGGATGTTCACTGAGTTTTTCAAAAACGACTTAGCGTACCGTGGTGAAGCAATCGTTAACTGGGATCCAATTGATAATACTGTTATTGCAAACGAACAGGTACTTCCAGATGGTACTTCAGAACGTTCAGGCGCAATAGTAGAGAAAAAGAAAATGCCACAGTGGATGCTAAAAATCACTGACTTCGCAGACGATTTGATCGATGATCTTGAAGATCTCAACTGGCCAGAACACATTAAGGATGCCCAGCGCAATTGGATCGGCCGTAGCGAAGGAGCCGAGATTGATTTTGAGCTGTCTTTCGGCCAGAAGGTAACAGTTTTCACGACGCGTCCCGACACACTATTTGGGGCGACATACATGGTACTCGCGCCTGAGCACGAGTTGGTGCAAAAATATAAAGATGATATTGCAAACTGGTCGGAGGTAGAGGCGTATATTGAGGCTAGCAGACAGAAGGACGAGCGAGACCGACAGGACAACACCAAGGAAAAAACCGGGGTGAAACTTGAAGGTGTTTCCGCAACCAACCCAGCAAGCGGAGAAGAAATCCCAGTGTATATTGCAGACTACGTACTAGCAGGCTATGGAACCGGTGCGATTATGGCAGTACCAGCTCATGATGAGCGAGACTTCGCCTTTGCGCAGAAGTTTGGAATTGAAGTAAAGCAGGTAGTGGCGGGTGGCGAGGAACTTCCTTACGCTGGAATGGGCACATTAATCAGCTCAGGAAAATTTGACGGACTTTCGTCAGAAGAGGCAAAAGAGAATATTGTGAAAGAAGTTGGTGGGCGAATGACTAACACATACCGCCTTCGTGACTGGTCAATTGGTAGACAACGTTACTGGGGAGTACCAATCCCAATTGTCTATGACCCGGAAGGAAAGGCACATCCAGTACCAGAGGAACACCTGCCATGGACCCTGCCAGAAGATGTAGATTTCAAGCCAACCGGTGAAGCGCCGCTCGCTAAATCTGCTGAGCTGAAAGCCCGAACCGAAGAAATATTTGGCGAAGGCTGGACGCCAGAAGTGGAGACAATGGATACCTTCGTAGATTCTTCGTGGTATTTCCTGCGTTATCTAGATAATCAAAATAAAGACAACTTGGTTAGTCCGGAGGCTCAAAAAAGCTGGATGCAGGTAGACATGTATTTTGGTGGGGCTGAGCACACTACCATGCACCTTTTGTATTCTCGCTTCTGGCAAAAGGCGCTTCATAGGCTTGGGCTTGTGACGCACAATGAACCATACTTGAAGCGAGCGAACCACGGCATGATTCTGGGCCCGGATGGTAACAAGATGAGTAAAAGTAAGGGTAATGTGGTCGATCCTGACGAACAAGTGAAGAGTGTTGGGGCCGACACAGTAAAGCTTTACTTAGCTTTTATGGGGCCTTATGAAGACAATAGCTACCCCTGGGATCCAAATGGTGTGGTGGGTCTCAGGCGCTTCCTGGAGCGAGTGTATGGACTAGGAGAGCATATAGCGCAAGAAGAAAGCGAGGAGATGACATCTTTGCTCCACAAGACAATCAAAAAAGTACGCTACGATATCGCTGAATTTAAATTCAATACTGCGATTAGCGCCATGATGGTCTACGTAAACAAAGCTGAGAAGGAGAATCTGACCAAGGAAAGCTACCTCACTTTAGTAAAATTACTGGCACCATTCGCACCTCATTTAACAGAAGAAATTTGGTCTGTATACGACCTTGAAGGTAGTATACATTCCAGCCCGTACCCAGAATACGACGAAAGTCTGGCCAGAGACAAAGAAGTTACAATTGGCGTGCAAATTAACGGTAAAATGCGTGGTGAGATCACTCTTTCTCCGACAGCGAGCGAGGGTGAAGCTCTGGAATTGGTAAAGAAAGTCGATGTTTTAATGGCTCGTTTGCATCAGAAAGAAATTATGAAAGTGATATATGTGCCTGGCAGAATATTGAATTTAATAGTAAAAGAGTAGAAAAACCGGGTGGTAATAAAAGTATTGACCAAATTTGCCCAACATGTTATAAATTTGGCCACGCATTGGAGATTGAGCAAGAAAAAACTACAAAATTAACAAAATATGATTTCATTTAAACCTAAACAAATCAGTAAGACTCTGTTAGATGTACTTCCAGAGCGAGCTCGTGACGTACTAGAAAAGCGTTACGGACTAAACGCTAAAGGTGAATCTTTCACACTTGAAGCGATTGGGCAATCATACGGAATTACGCGTGAGCGTGTAAGACAAATTGAGAACTACGGTATTCAATCTATCCAAAAGTCTGAAGTCTACAAGAAGCACTATGAGCTATTCATTGAGCTGCAAAAGCTTATTGATGAATTGGGCGGCGGTATCATCGCTGAGCACGTTCTACTTGACGAGCTTACTACAGACGAAACAACCCGAAACCACCTATATTTCTTACTAGTGGTCGGCGATCCTTTCTACAAGAGCAAGGAGAACCCGCAGTATGCTCACCGTTGGTTTACTGAACGACGAGTCGCAGACAATGTTGAAAAAGCGCTAAAAAATGTACGAAAAGGACTAAGTCGCGACGAACTAGTCAGCGAGAGTGAAATCATCAGCCGATTCAAAACTGAGCTGTCAGATATGGCAGAAGCTCACAACGAAGAAGTACTCAAGCGATGGCTTTCAATCTCAAAAGAAATTGGACGAAATCCGCTAGGAGACTGGGGCCCAGCTGACAGCCCAAACATCCGAGTAAAGGGCATTCGTGACTACGCTTACCTAGCAGTTAAGCGCCACGGATCACCAATGCACTTCCGAGAAGTAGCAGAAACTATCAATGAGCTATTCGGTCACAAGGCCCACGTTGCCACCACTCACAACGAGCTGATCAAGGACGAACGATTCGTACTAGTAGGCCGAGGATTGTACGCTCTAACTGAATGGGGTTACACAGCTGGTGTGGTAAAAGATGTTTTACGAGAAATTCTCCAAACCGAAGGTCCTCTCTCACGAGAAGAAATCATCGATAAGGTAAGAAAGGAACGTTACGTCAAAGACAACACCATCTTAGTAAACCTCCAGGACACCAATCTCTTCAAGAAGCTATCAAATGGAACATTTGCTATAGCTGACTAAAACAAACAAAGAGCGTCTGGACAAATGTCCAGACGCTCTTTGTTTGTGGTGTACAATACCAACATGACACGAACACTTAAGTCATACATTGGTGCCATTGCTGCACCAGCGCTTTTGTTATTGTGCTTTTTTGTACTATTTAAAATGATGTCAGTGCTGGACGTGGATCTTCGTCCCATCCTGACCTTTATCATCGCCACCTCACCAATCTGGCTACCGATGGCGCTTGCGTACATCGCTTTTGAGCAGTGGATGTGGTCAGTCGAAGAAAAGTACCGCTACCGCATGGGCAGAGTGACTCTGCGCATTAAGCTGCCACAGGAAGTATTTAAATCACCTGAAGCCATGGAAAGTGTACTGACGCAGATGCATCAGGTAAACAGCCGCGATAACGTGATGCAAACCTATTTAGATGGAAAACATCCGCTGGTTAATAGTCTCGAGTTAGTGTCAATTGGGGGTGATGTAAGATTTTATGCCAATGTACCGCGCAGTAAAGTAAAGGATGCCCTGGAAACGCAACTGTACGCTCAGTATCCTGGTATAGAAGTCGTGGAAGAAGAGGTGGACTACACCGGGGAGGTGGTGTGGGATCCAGATAAATGGGAAATGATCTCCTTCCACATGGGCAAGAAAAAGGATGAGGTCTACCCAATTAAGACTTACGTTGATTTTGGCCTAGACAAGATGCCTAAGGAGGAGGAGAAATATGATCCAATGTCAGCCATGATTGAGTATCTTGGTAAGGCGAAGCCACATGAGAGGGTGTGGATTCAGATTCTCATGACACCACACACAGCTATGGGCTTTAAGGAAGGCAAGCTATGGCCATTTGCTAGTCCAGTGAAAGACTGGAGCGAGGCCGCTATGGCAGAAGTAGACAAATTAATGAAACGAGATCAGAATATTGGTGCTATTGAAGACAGTGACAATCGACCACTTCTTACTGCTGGCGAACGTGACACCATCGCCGCCATCGAAAGAAATTACGGAAAATACGCTTTTTACACCGCGATTAGAGCTATTTACATTGTGGAAACAGGCAAGTTTGACCCTAATATGATCGCGCCGATGTTGCGTACTTTTGGGCAGTATGACATTGTTGGTCGCAACGCTATCGGAGTTCGTTGGCGAACCGACTTTAACTATAAGTTCTTTTCTGACATTTCTGGCAATCGACTAACCGCCATGAAAAAAGAAGAACTCGAAATGTATAAAGCACGCTATTACCTAGCCGCGGAAAAAATATCAAGAGCTGATGAGGAGAAAATATTTTCGGTAGAAGAACTAGCCACCATATACCACATCCCTGGTTCAAGTATTCTTACTCCAGGCTTAGGTCGAGTAGAAAATACCAGAAAGGAAGCGCCATCGAACCTACCGACTGGAGAAATGAATTAGCATGCCCGAGCAAGAAATACCCGTTGAAAAAATTTCACTACTTAGAAAGCTGATAAAACTAGCGGCTATTATGTTTGCTTTCGTTGTTCTGGGCGGCATTTTTATCACTTACCAGATCTTAAGGCTTGGGGTTGCACCAGCGGATTTTCCTGTAGACGAACCAATCACAATAGAAAGTGGCGCGGATGTCAGAACTATCACCAACAGTCTCGAAGTGCAGCAGGTGGTCGGATCGGCTGACCTGCTCTATCTCACCCTAGTGCTGCTGTACGAACCCACCGATATAAAGGCCAGCACTTACGTGTTTGAGGCCAAACTTAATACAATCGAAGTAGCAGAACGACTCGTTGAGGGAGATTTTGGTAACAACCTTATCCGCTTCACGCATTTTGAGGGTGAAAGAGTGACTCAGATAGCGAAAAGAGCAGCGGAGGTACTCCCTAACTTTGACGCAGCCGAATTTGTCGAAATTGCCGAACCTGACGAAGGCAAGTTATATCCGGAAACATATTTCTTAACAGAGAATTTTACGGCTGAAGACTTGTATCGTCATATGCGAGAGCTGTTTGATAAGACACTTAAACCCTACCAAGAGGCAATTAAAAACCATACCCTAACCCTTGATGAGATACTAATACTGGCATCAATTATCGAGAGAGAAGCCGACACTCCAGAATCTATGCGCTATGTCTCTAGCGCACTCCAAAATCGACTAGAAATAGGGATGGCTCTACAAGCTGATGCCTCGATTGAATACGTTCTCGATAAGCCACTGGCGGAATTGACACCCGCCGACTTAGAAATTGATACGCCATACAATACTTACTTGTATCCGGGACTGCCGCCCACCCCCATCGGTAATCCAGGCCTAGAGGCAATTTCAGCCGTACTGCAACCAGCTGAATCAGATTACTTTTATTACATAACTGACAACGACGGTGAATTTCACTATGCGGAAACTTATCAACAACACTTACGGAATATTGATGTCTACCTACGATAGTGCTAAGTTTTCACCATGACAAAGAACCAGACAGTATTTGTAGGACTATCAGGCGGCGTAGACTCTTCAGTCGCTGCCCTTAGACTCAAAAAACAGGGCTATAACGTCGTGGGGGTATTTATCAAGGTCTGGCACCCTGATTTTATGGTTTGCAATTGGGAGCAGGAGCGACTTGATGCCATGCGAGTGGCCGCTCACCTTGATATACCTTTCCTAACTTGCGACGCTGAGGAAGCCTACAAGATTGATGTCGCTGATTACTTCATTGCCGAGTACACGGCTGGGCGCACCCCAAACCCTGATGTGATGTGCAATCAGCACGTAAAGTTTGGCGCCTTCTTGCAGTTTGCAAAAGACAATAATGCTGACTTTATTGCCACCGGACACTACGCACAAAAAATCAATAATGAAATGCATCGGGGGGTAGACCAGAATAAAGACCAGACTTATTTCCTATGGACCCTATCAAACGAGCAACTAAGAATGAGCTTGCTCCCAGTTGGAGATACTGCAAAGGATAAAATCAGACAAGAAGCAGAACAAGCTGGCATACCAACGGCCACCAAGAAAGATAGTCAGGGCATCTGCTTCTTGGGCCATGTAGATATCCCCGAGTTCATTTCCCATTACACCACCCTAGAGCCTGGCAGCGTTTTGAATAATGAAGGTAAGATTATAGGTAGTCACAAAGGGGCACTGGTTTACACGCTAGGCCAAAGACACGGCTTTACTCTCGAAACTGATGACAATAACCGGAGCGCCATGTATGTGACTGATCGTGATTTACACAACAACACCATCACAGTATCGCCACACAAGCCACAGCTCAACTCAACTAATCAGATAAGATTGCACTCACTGTCATTACGGAAAAACGTTCAGTCGGGATCCAACCTTGAAGCACAGTTTCGCTACAGACAAGAACCGTTCGTGGTCAAGATTACTGATGTGACAAGTGATGCGATAACTCTCAATACCCTAGACGAAGTAGACAAGCCGGCAATCGGCCAATCCTGTGTACTATACAAAGGCAGTCACTGTATCGGAGGTGGTATAATTGGTTAATGTCAGTAACTATCACCAAGGCTGATGGCACAGCCGAGTTCTTTAAAGTTGAAAAACTCAGACGATCACTACGCCGCGCCGGAGCAGATCCGCACGAAATCAACGAAATAGTTGCCGAGGTTAACAAGACCTTATATGACGGAGTTCAAACGCAGGAGATATATCGTCACGCCTTTTCGCTATTGCGGAACAGCCGACCACCAGCTGCTGCTCGCTACTCACTAAGACGAGCCCTATTTAATCTCGGACCAACTGGATTTCCTTTCGAAAAGTTTTTAGCAAAATTGTACGAGGCAGAAGGCTACACAACTAAGACTGGCGTCACCCTTCAGGGTAACTGCGCTCCGCACGAAATAGACCTGGCCGCCTACAACGAAGAGCACAGCTTCATCGGAGAAGCTAAATTTCACGCTCGACCGGGAATAAAATCTGATCTACAAGTGGCCATGTATTCATATGCAAGACTTTTGGATCTCAAAAATAAAAAAATCTGTAATGCCGATGTGTGCGGCATAGGCGAGTTTTGGTTAATTACAAACACAAAATTTACAAGTACTGCGCAAGATTATGGCCGTTGCGTGGGCCTCAAAATGCTAAGCTGGGATTATCCCAAAAACAATAACCTGCACGACCAAATTCAGCGAGCTGGAGTCTACCCGGTTACAGTTCTACAAAATTTATCGGCTTCGCAAGCAGAAACCTTGATTGCTCGCGATATTATCTTGTGTCGTGACATTCTTGAGCACGAGGCTGTTCTTAGACATTTACATTTACCAAAACGAAAACATGAAGCCTTGATGCAGGAAGCCAGATTGCTCTGCGGTCAGAAATAAGCATTCATTTTACTTAAATTGTCAACGTTTCAGCCATTTTTTGCTGTGATATACTCACGGTATTATTTAATTCAGCAATCATAAACATTATTGTATGGCAGAAGAAACACAAGACGGACAAAAGACTTTAGTCGCTTTTATCGTCGGACTACTTATAGGAGGAATGCTTGTCTGGGCATTTTCAGGCCCAACCGCAACAGCCCCAGTTGCCGAAGTCGAGAACGAAGCAACTGAGATGGAAGACGGAGCTGAAGAAGGTGAAGTAAGCGACGAGGAAGAAGGCGAAGAAACAGCTGAAGAAGCAGTCGAGACACCAGAACTAACCGTAGGAGAAGGTGAAGTGGTAGTAAGCGACCAACCAGCCTCAGCTTCAATCGCTCTTGAAAGCGCTACTTACCCGATCAGTGAAGGGTGGATTGGTGTACGCGAATACGATAATGACAACCTCGGATTCATCCTGGGAGTTGTACGATTTAGCGAATCACAAGGTCTAGTTCCAGCTGAAATTACTCTACAGCGATCTACTACACCAGGCCGAAACTACGCTATCGTTATCTTCTCTGAAAACGGTGACCGTGGATTCAACCTAGCAACTGATGTGCAGATCGACCAAGTATTTGGTACTTTCCGCGCTGAATAGTTGAATTCAAGCAAAAAAGCCCGCAGTTGCGGGCTTTTTTTATTTTGACTCTTTATCAATGATATAATCATCAAATGGCAGAATATAGATACAGATATAATCCCAATCGATCAGCCGAGTGGAATTACAAAGGCAAGAAGTGGAAGTTATCACGATCAAAAATAGACTATTTCTTTGAGTGCCCAAGGTGTTTTTACCTCGACAATGTGCTAGGGACTAAACGACCAGGTTTCCCATCATTCAATTTGAATATTGCGGTCGATGAGCTATTTAAGAACGAATTTGATAAGTACCGAGCAACCAAAACTCCTCATCCGATAATGGATAAATACGAAATCAAGGCCGTACCATTTGCTCACCATGATCTAGAAACCTGGCGCGACCCGTTTGTTGGTATAACCCACACTCACGCCGAGACTGGGCTCGTAGTAAGCGGAGGAGTGGACGATATTTGGATCAATAGCGAAGGGGAGCTGATAATTGTTGACTATAAATCGACCTCAAAGGAAGGTACGATAGACAAGCTAGGTGACTCACCCTGGGAAAAGCAATACGCTCGACAGCTTGGTGTGTACCGCTGGCTCTTAGAGAAAAATGGTTTCAAAGTTCAAGATACTGGCTACTTGGTTTACGCCAATGCTGACAAGAACCTTGAAGCGTTTAACAATCAGCTTCAGTTTGAAACGACACTAGTGCCAGTAGTAGCAGACACCAAGTGGATAGAAGACACTCTAATTGAAATTAAGACCTGCCTAGACAGAAAGGACTTGCCGCCGTGTGGGGAAGATTGCGAGTATTGTCCATATAGAGAAGCGGCTGGCAAAAAGTTGCAAGCGATACACTTTGCTAACGTCAAAAAGTAATAATGGCTGGCCGGAAATTTTCACATAGAGTTAAGAATGTTGTGCGCCAAATAGAGGTTGGCCATGTACTCTCCTACAAAGAAGTGGCTAAATTGGCCGGCAATCCAAAAGCATACCGAGCTGTTGCCAACGTTATGGCTAATAATTTTGATCCGAACATACCGTGTCATCGCGTGATCAGAAGTGATGGCCAGCTAGGAGACTACAATCGCGGAGGTGAAGATAAGAAGCGTGCACTATTAGAGAGTGAAGGATATACTATGAAGACATGAGTACACGTGAACTACAAGCAAAAGTGTCAGCTGCTCTGGCTTCAAAAGACATCCACATTCAAAATTCTGCTATCATGAGCTTGGTAGGGGAGGTGCGACAATATGTAGAGCAGATAATAGAGGAGGATAGAATTATCAGTGAGATTAGCAACTACGAGCGTCGGGTGTCACAACTACGCCGCGATAAGGATAATCCTGATGCAGCTTCCGAGCTAGAAGAAGCCCAAAAGCTACTTGCAGACGCGAATCAGATCCGAAGAACAATGGAGCGCAAGAAACAGACCGTTAGAAACCTAAAAAAGGATGTAGAGGCTTTACATCGTGAACTACAAAGAATATAAACTATGTACTCTTATAAAGTAGAGCAAGCCATAAAAGCAGCCGCACTATTGCATCAGGATCAAGTGCGTAAGGGTGACATTCCGCTACCCTATATCACTCACTTAATGGCTGTAACCATGATTCTACGCGATTATACGGAAGATGAGGACACTCTCGTTGCGGCGCTACTTCACGACACTATTGAAGACACCGATTACACACTGGAGGAGCTTAAAACTGATTTCGGTGACAACGTAGCCAACATTGTAGAGCACGTCACTGAAGAAGAGTACAAAAATGGCGAGCGGATCCCTTGGCTTCAAGTTAAACAAAACTACGCCAAGAAGCTTAAGAAAGCACCGATAGAATCTGTCTTGGTGTCGGCTGCCGACAAGACACATAATTTTAGATGTATAGTTGAAGATTATTTCGATGACCACCACGGTTTCTTCAGGGATTTTGGCAACAGCTTAGAAAATCAACTCGAAGCCTATCAAAACATAGCTAACGCAATAAATAGTCGGTTGTCAGATGGTATTGTGCACGAATTTAATCAGACCTTTGAAGAGTTTAAGAATTTCATTTTTGATGTCCAAGAAAAGAACAGCGAACCAAGCTAAAACCCAACTTGCTGGTTATGAATATATAAAGACCGTATCTGGTATTGAAGAATACCGACTGAGAAGAAACGGTCTTCGAGTACTCTTTTATAATCGTCCAGAAACTGGGGTGGTTACTTCAAACATCACCTACTTAGTTGGTGCTCGCGATGAAGCGAGAGGCGAAACTGGAGTTGCTCACATGCTTGAGCACATGCTTTTTAAACCCACCAACTTTGACCGTGCTCGGGGTTTAACTGACAGCTGGAGCATGAATTTTGAGAGAAATACTGGAAGCGTACTTAATGCCAATACCTGGAAGGATCGAACTACATATTATTTTAGCTACCCAACAGATATGCTAGATGAGGCATTGCAAATTGAAGCTGAAAGGATGACCGGCGTAATCCTTAACGACAAAGAGCTTAATCCTGAACGAGGTAATGTTTTGAGTGAGTTCGATATGTACAACGGAGACCCTGATTTTGCACTAAGCGTACAAATGGTGAGTACGGCCTACCACTCTCATCCATACGGACACGAAACAATTGGTTATCGTGAAGACATTGAGGACTATACACCAGCTAAACTGGAGAAATTTTATAGAGATTATTACCGACCAGACAATGCCGTAATGATGGTCGTAGGTGACATTGATCGAGACACTGCGCTAAAAGCGGTGAAGAAGCATTTCAGTGGCATTAGTAGTCCAAAGACCGCCATTCCACGCTTCTCAATCAGAGAGCCAAAACAAGAGGGACTGAGACGCGTCACAATCACCAGACCGTCAACCACAAATCTGCTGGCTATTGGCTTCAAGCATTCCGGATTCCCTTCACAAGAGTGGTTTGCAACAACTATTATGCTGGATGTATTAACCGGCGGCGCCGAAAGCCTGCTGCACAAATTACTAGTAGATACTGGTAAGGCATCGAGTGTTTCAGGCGCCATCGAGCCGACTTCGGAAGAAAACCTGGGTATGATATCCATCAACTTAGCTAAGGGTCAAGAACACGAAGAGATTGAGAGTTTAGTATTACATGCTATTTCAGCACTGGATAAATCAACCATTGATAACTTGATAAAAAAGAGTAAGGAACAGATTCTCACCCAAGAACTTTTCTCAAGACAACACTCACTGAAAATTTGTCAGGAACTAACCGAGTACGTTGCATCAGGACACTGGGAAAGATACGAAGAGACACCGAACATTCTCAAGCAAATCTCCACTAAGCAAATACTGCAACTACTTAGCAAACTTTTTGTAGAAAGCAATCTGACTATTGGGTACTTTAAGGGAAATAATTAGTATGAAATATAATATAGATAAATCAGCGCAAAAATTCTCTTTGGCCTCTATTGAAGCTAACGTTCCAACTGTAACCACTAACATTACGATAGATCTGCATAGCGCAGCTGGAACTCAAAAATCCCAAGCCGTAGAGCACATGTATGCTGACTCCTTGCTTTCAGGCGCTGGTAGCATGACACGCGATGAATTTATCGGTGCTATAAACCTACTTGGTGCTAGCGTTAGCGTTAAGATTGCCAATGGTTATTTGATCGCGACCCTCAAATGTCGAGGAGAGCAGTATAAAAAACTACTCAAGCTAGTAGAATTAATGTTCACAGAACCAACATTCAATAGTAAAGAAATAAAAAGGATTAAGGACACCAGTATCAATGAATTGGAACAAGCCAAGGAAGACAGTCGCTCTATTGCGCACTCCAATCTCCTAAATAAACTTTATGGACCAGCCGACAGGAAGTATTCTCAGCCAATCGACGAAATCATTGCAGCTGTACCAACAGTATCTAAGACAAACTTTGTTGCCCTACACAACAAAGTCAGGCAATCTCGCTGGATAGTATCTGTTGCAGGTAAACAAGCTGATATCGATTTCACCAAACGATTTCTTGATAAGATTATTGTCAAAAATGCGACCAACAACTCCGGTCCCCATAAACAACTCCAACCTAAGGCGGCTCTTGTAACCACAAATATCCCTAGCCGTTCCAACATCGACTTCAGCATTGGAGCTCCTATACCAATTACACTCCATCATCCCGATTATTTGCCACTAACCCTAGGAATCAATGTACTAGCTAAATGGGGCGGCTTTTCAGGTAGACTGATGAGTACCGTACGCGAAAAAGAAGGCCTAACGTACGGTATTTACGGATCACTGCAAGGGTTTTCGAATAATGAGCAGGGTCTATGGCGCATCATGACATTCTTTGCACCAGACAAAGCACTGCAAGGCATAGCATCAACTTATCGAGAGCTTAAGAAATTCTACCAGCACGGGATTACTGAGGAGGAACTATCCAGATTCAAGACTATTACCAAAACTGGCCAAACACTGGTCAACGATTCAATTGGAGGTATGTTGGCAGATTTGCATAATTACCACGTTCACGGCTTTAGTCTTGCTGAAATGAAAGTGCACAAAGATAAAATAGATAAGCTCACTCGCAAGGAAGTCAATCAAGCAATCAAGAAACACCTAGATCCACGCCAGCTGGTCATTAGTGCAGCAGGCCCAACCAAAACTGTTAAGAAAGACCTGTTAAAATTTATCAAAGGGGTATAATGGCCAAGTAATGATTACTATGAATTTACTCTTCTGGGGACTCACAATTAGCATGATCGGTAAGGTGATGCTGGCCGTAGGTGTACTCATAGCTCACTCAGAGCTAGCTCATGAAAAGAAGATTGATCAGAAAGTTCTCAAGAGCTTTAGACTAGAACACACTCTCACCATTATTGGTTTGATTTTAATCGTATTTGGTTATGGGCTGGAAATCTATTTCTATGATTTCGTATCGATGCTAGATTGCTTCGGGTCAGATTGCCAGATGGCAGCGGCTACACTACTAGCACAGTAAGGATTTTATGCTATATTCAAAGCTACAAAATTAAGCTTTTACTATGGTTGGCGGAAATGATATTAGAAAAAAATACTTAGATTTTATGGCGGAACGCCAGCACGCTGTTCTTCCATCCGCTGCTTTAGTGCCCGATAATGATCCTACAACCCTATTTACTGGAAGCGGCATGCAACCACTAGTCCCATACTTGCTCGGAGAACCACATCCAAAAGGAACCCGTCTGACCGACTCACAAAAGTGCTTTCGAGCCGAAGACATTGATGAAGTGGGTGACACTAGCCATACCACCTTCTTTGAAATGTTGGGTAATTGGTCGCTAGGTGACTATTTTAAGAAGGAACAAATCCCGTGGATTGCCAGTTTTTACCTTGATGTAGTCGGTCTGAATCCTGAGAACTTCTATGTAACTGTCTTCGCCGGCGATGAGCAGGCGGGTATCCCCAAAGACGAAGAGGCAGCTATGATTTGGCAAGAGGAATTTAAGAAACGAGGTTTGTCTCACGGCATTGCTCATATGGGTTCAGCTGAAGAGGCTGCCGAGAGAGGGATGAAGGAAGGTGAACGAATTTTCTACTATGATGCCAAAGAAAACTGGTGGAGCCGAGCCGGAGTACCAGAAAATATGCCGGTCGGTGAGATTGGGGGAGGCGACAGCGAAATGTTCTATGATTTTGATCCATCAGACTCTATTCATGATCCCGAAAAATTCGGTAAGTTTAGTCATCCGGCTAGTGATAATGGACGCTTCATGGAAGTTGGTAACTCCGTATTCATGGAATACATCAAAACTGAAAATGGTTTTGAGAAGCTACCAAAGCAAAATGTTGATTTCGGTGGGGGATTAGAGCGAATTGCAGCTGCTGCCAACAACTCACCTGACGTCTATAAAGTGGACCTGCTTTGGAACGTTATCGAGAAAATCCAAACATTATCAGGTAAGACATATGACTCTAACACTGAAGCTTTTAGGGTTATTACTGACCACATTAGAGGAGCTGTTTTCATGATTGGTGATGATGTAATGCCAAGCAACTCAGAACAAGGCTACTTTGTACGGAGACTGCTACGGCGAGCAGTGCGTTTTGCTGACAAACTTGAAATTCCCAACGGTGAGTTCAAGAATCTGGCTGATGGAGTAATAGACATGTATCGAAACCACTACACCAACCTCTCGGAGCAGCGAGACAGCATCCTTGAAGCAATACAAAAGGAAGAGTCGCAGTTTAGAAAAACCCTTGAGAATGGTTTGAAACAATTTAGTAAGATTTCACTTGAAGTACACCTAACCACTAAAGAAGTTGACGGTAAGAAAGTGGTCGACAAAGATGTTCCACCGGTTGGAAAGCGTACTATTGGAGCGAAGAACGCATTCGAACTGTTTACCACTTACGGATTCCCAATAGAATTAACTGAAGAAATAGCTGCGGAAAAAGGTTTGACTGTAGATATCAAAGGTTTTCAAAAACTCATGGATGAACACCGAGCAAAATCACGAGCCGGAGCTGAACAAAAGTTTAAAGGTGGACTGGCAGACAATTCTGACCAAGTCGTCCAGTACCACACTGCGACACACTTAATGCTCGCTGCCTTGAGGCACTTCCTTGGAGACCATATTCACCAAGCTGGGTCAAATATTACTGGTGAGAGACTACGATTTGACTTCACGCACCCAGAGAAGGTAGACCGAGATACTTTGGACAAAATTGAAGAGTGGGTAAACGACGCAATTAAAACTGGTGGGGAAGTCTACGTGGAACAAATGCCTAAATCTGAAGCAGAAAATGATCCAACTGTGGAGGGTAGTTTTTGGGATCGTTACCCGGATGAGGTTAAAGTCTATAACATAAAAGGGGATGACGGCACTATGTTCTCACGAGAGCTATGTGGTGGTCCACATGTAGAAACACTATCTGATATCAAGGGTACATTCAAAATAAAGAAAGAAGAGTCATCTTCAGCTGGCATCAGGAGAATTAAGGCGGTTCTAGTATAAGAATTATCCCCTCAGGCAAACGGTTCTATGGCACCAAATGATATACTTACCGTATGTCACTATTTGGCGGTAATCATGAACACCAAAGGTATGGTGTGATCTTAGATATCGGCTCGGCCAGCGTATTAGCAGCCATTATTTTTTCTGATCCCAAAAACTCAAGTCCGTCTATAATTTGGTCTCATCGCGAGAAAGCGCCACTAAAAAACATAGACTCGCTGGAACAAAGTGCCAAAGCTGTAACTACAGCCTTAGTAAACTGCTCAATGATCCTAGAAACAGAAGGGCGAAAGGCGCTATCTGAATTTGATAAATCAGCGAAGCTCACTGAATTACAATGCACTGTTTCAGCCCCTTGGTCATACACGGTTACGAAGAGCATCAACTATAAGCAGGAGGAAGCATTCATGATTACCGAAGAGCTCATTGAAGAGCTTGAGGAAACCATTGAAAAGAAAGTAAGAGAAGAACTTACTCAGAACAAAAAATTATCAGAACTGGGTCTCGACTTAGTGTCTGAGCTCACTATGGGTATAACAGCCAATGGTTACCAAATAGCCAACCCTGCGGGCAACCGGTCAAAGGAAGTTTCTATCTACCAAGCCAGTACCGTAATCCAACAGTATCTAATCGATGCCATTGATGAACTAAAAGATAAACTATTTCCAAATACAGAAGTCTCAAAATCATCCTTTATTACCGCCCTCTATCTGATAGTAAAGGAAGTATCGCAACACACAAAGGAGGCTTGCCTAGTTGATATAACCTACGAGGCAACCGAAATTGGTATCGTTCGGGACGGCACTCTGACTTACTGCACTCACATTCCCTTTGGATCCTACACAATTGCGAGAGAAATCTCAGAAATTACAAACGTTCCTCTGGCGGAAGCATTTGGCTACCTCCATACTGATGAGCCAATGTCTTTCCTTGGCAAGCTACCTGACAAGCAAAAAGAAGAAGTAAAAATAATGCTCAAAAAGTATACTGATAAAGTGTCAGCACTACTGCACGAGACAGGTGACGCACTTTCCATACCTGGAAACATCTTTGTGCATGCAGACCTATCAGGTGAATATTTCTTTAAAGAAATGATTCGAGATGCGGCAAAATCGGCAATCAAAACTGATCCTCATGTTACTCCAATATCCTCAGAAATATTGGGCAGGTATCAAGAGGAAGACCAAAAGAATAGCCAGAAAGACACGGCCCTTTTACTGTCTGCTCAGTTTTTCCACATCAAGCCAGCTAAAGACTCATTTGAGTACATGTAAACAGCTATACTGTTATTAAGACAACGTTATGACAAAAAAATGGAACCTACAGGACATTCGTCCAGCAGAACCAAGACGTCCCCGCAGACCAGCCAGGCCAGAAATGAGTAAGCCGAGAACTGCTGAGCCGGTTGAAGAATTTGATAACGAACCTGAGGAGACTTCAGGCACGCTTGATATTGGCAGCAGAGAACATGTACCAAACATCATAATAGAAGATGGTGTAAAGAAAGCTAATAACCGACTGGTTATCTCTGTCGTTTTATTTGTAGTCATTGTTGGAGGCGCTATTGGACTCAGTGCTCTTATGGGGAAGACAGAGCTGACTATTTACCCAGAAAACAGGCAGCCAAACATTAGCGCTGAATTTATCGCCTATCCTGATCAGCGAGAGAATGCTCTTGGCTACGAAGTCCTAACACTTGAAGCAACCGGTGAAAGGCAAGTCGCTGCTAGCGGACAAGTGCAAGTTGAAGAGCAGGCCACTGGTGTCATTGAAATCATAAAGACTACTGCCGGAGCAGAAAGACTCATCAAGAACACTCGGTTTAGAAGTCCGGACGGTCTTATTTTCCGCATCCAAGAATCTGTGGTTGTCCCTGGTGCTGTAGTAAGCGGAGACGGAAGTAGCGTACCGGGCACAATCCAAGCTGAAGTTTTTGCCGAAGAAGCTGGTGAAGAATACAACCTGGCTGCCGGCACTAGATTTGATATCCCTGGTTTTGAGGAAGGTGGATTTACCGAGTTATTCAATGCTATTTCCGCCAGAAACCCGGAAGCGCTATCTGGTGGTTTTAGTGGTCCGCAATTCCAAATTGACCCTGACGAGCTAAGCACTGCTCGACAAGCTCTACAACTAGAGCTCCGCAACGGACTTTTACAAAGAATCGACAACGAAAAGCCAGCCGGATTCATTGCTTTCCCAAATGCTGTAGCCATGACCTTTAATGAATTACCTGCCGTAGAGTACGGTGATGATCTGGTCACCATTAGAGAGCAGGCTATTCTACAAATTCCATTATTCCAGATGACAGAATTTGGCTCATTCTTGGCCAATGAAGCAGTGGCTACCTACGACGGGGGTGACGTGCGAGTAGATGATCCAAGCGTTATCACCTTTACCTATACCAACGCAACCACAAGCTCAAGCATTATTGCTAATGAAACATCTCTATCTTTCACCCTTAATGGACGACCGTTGCTTATCTGGGAGTATGATGGTTTGGCACTAGCTAGAGATTTGGCCGGATTACCAAAGACCGCCATTCGGAATGCCGTAGAAGCTTACCCTGGGATTAAAGAAGCTCGAGCCCACATAACGCCGTTTTGGAAGAGAAACTTCCCTGAAGACCCGGAAGAAATCATAATTATTGAAGAATTGAAGGATAATGAGTAAAATATCCCCAATTTGGTAATAGCGTCTATTGACGGTTTTTACTATTTTTGTTAGTATCACTCGCGTTTAATGGATCAAGAGACATCAACGGTTAAGGACGATTTAGTATATGGGGTAGTAGAAGAAGCACTACCTAATGCGCTTTTTCGTGTCACCGTAGAAGGGGAGGAAGAGCCTGTTCTCGCATACCTTGCAGGTAAAATGCGACGATTCCGGATTCGCGTACTAGTAGGCGATAAAGTCGGCATGGTGACCGATCCATATGGCGGAAAAGCCAGAATAACAAAACGTTTATAAGCAAATTATCACTATGAAAGTACGATCTTCTGTGAAAAAAATGAGTCCTGACGACAAAATCGTTAAGCGACGAGGCGTTGTTTACGTGATCAACAAGAAAAAACCACGACATAAGCAAAGACAAGGATAATTATGAGAATCTCAGGTATTACTATCCCAGATGAGAAGCAATTATCATACGCACTAACTGAGGTGTATGGTATTGGACTGTCTCGATCAAGGGATATACTCGACGAGCTATCGATCGAACACACAACTAAGGCTACTGACCTTACAACTGATCAAGAGAACGCTATCCGCGACAAGGTGGAGGCTTTTGCTATTGAAGGTGAACTAAAGCGTCAGACAACAGCTAATATCAAGCGACTAAAGGATATTGGTTCTTACCGAGGGGACCGTCACGCCCGACGACTACCAGCTCGTGGTCAACGAACCAAGACTAACGCTCGTACTCTTAAGGGAGCTAAGAAGACTATGGGTAGTGGTAAGCGTAAGCTAGAGAAGACGTAGAATTAATAGTATTGAGATATGGGTAAGAAAAGAATAACAAAAAAGAGCGGCGGCTCAGACGTAGCCGGTACATCAAGAGCTCTGAATAGAATTCCAAAGCGAAAACTAGCCAACGGTAAGCTAAACATACTAGCTACTTTCAATAACACACTAGTAACTCTTTGCGATGACAAGGGAAACGCTGTGATGGCAGCATCTTCAGGAGCCCTTGGATTTAAGGGTTCTCGAAAAAGTACCCCTTTTGCAGCTGCAAAAGTAGGTGAAATCATCGGTGAGAAAGCTCAGCAGATGGGTATGAAGGAAGCTGAAGTTTCAATTAGAGGAGTAGGCGCTGGTCGGGAGTCTGCATTACGAGCATTTGCTGGAAAGGGAATCGGTATTACACGTATCACCGACCGAACTCCAGTACCTTTTAATGGACCTCGAGCTCCTAAGGCTCGACGAGTATAGTTAGCGTATGAAAATTGGACCAAAATTCAAAATAGCTAAGCGATTGGGAGCGCCAATCTTTGAAAAAACTCAAACTCAAAAGTTTGAATTGTCGCAAGCACGTGGAGCAAACGCACGACGAGGACGACGTCCTGGGCAAATGAGTGACTACAAGCGTCAGCTCATCGAAAAACAGAAGATGCGATTTATCTACGGTATTTCTGAAAAGCAGTTCCGACGATACGTGGATGAAGCGGTAGAAAAGAGTAATCAACCTGTGTCACTTCTAATGGAGCGACTGGAATCACGTCTAGACAATGTGATCTACCGTATGGGACTAGCAAAAACTCGACGTCTAGCACGCCAAATCACATCACACGGTCACATCTGCGTAAACGGTAAGAAAATGACTATTCCGTCACACAAAGTAAAGCCTGGTGACATTATCTCTATCCGTGAGGGTAGTCGTCAAACTGGACTCTTTGTTGACCTAAAGGAAAAGTACGAAGCTGCTGCTGTACCGGCATGGGTCACATTTGATGTAAAGAAGATGGAAGGAACAATGAAATCATTACCAGTGTACAATCCGGCTGAGACAATGTTTGATCCGGAGCAAGTTCTTGAGTACTACAGTCGATAGGATTTAGAGCATTACAAAAATAATTAGCACAAAAAATTATGTTGGAAACAAATGTAACTCTACCGTCAAAGCCACGCGTTGTATCAGAAGAAGATAACAAAGGTGTTTTTGAAATTGACGGGCTATATCCTGGCTACGGTCACACCCTAGGAAACTCTCTACGTCGAATCATCCTTTCTTCACTACCTGGAGCAGCTATTACACAGGTCAAGATTGATGGAGCTGAACACGAATTCTCAACTCTAAGCGGAGTAAAGGAAGACGTCATAACCATCCTTCTTAACCTGCGTCGAATTCGTCTCAACTCACACTCAGATGAACCTATCACTATTTCTCTTAAGAAAAAGGGAACTGGTGCAGTAACTGCAAAAGACATCGAAGCTCCATCACAAGTGGACATTCTAAGTCCAGACCAGCACATTGCAGAAATTACCAACAAAACAACCGAACTTAATATCGAAATGACTATTGAGAGAGGTCTTGGCTACGTTCCGCGCGAAGTGCACCAGAAGGACAAAATGGACATTGGTTTTATTGCCATGGACGCAGTATTTACACCAATCCGACGGGCCAATTACGAAGTTGAAAACATGCGTGTTGGTGATCGAACTGATTACAACCGTCTACGAATCATTATCGAAACTGATGGTACTTTCTCAGCCCGTGAGGCGCTTGAAAAGTCTATTGAGATCATGATTCATCAACTTAAGTCAGTCATTGGATTCCAAGATCAACATCAGGAGCCAGAGGTAGCTGAAGTTGAGGAAGCCCCAGCTGAAGAAGCTGAGCCAGATCAGGAAGTACTAAAGACGCGAATTGAAACACTTGACCTTACCAGCCGAACCCTACAATCTCTTGAAGATGCCAGCATCCGAACTATCGGAGGACTTGTGCGAAAGAAAAAAGATGATATTCTTGCGCTCGAAGGAATTGGCCCTAAGGGAGTAGAAGAGATTCAAGACCTTCTAGGAAAAATGAATCTCAAACTTGAAGAATAATTATGAAGCATTCAAATAACAAAAGAACACTAGGCCGAACAAGACGAGGGCGAACAGCTCTGGTACGCGGTTTAGCTGTATCTTTGATCCGAGACGGTCAAATCAAAACTACAGTTGCAAAGGCTAAAGAGTTACAACCAAACATAGAAAAGCTTATTACCCACGCCAAGAAAGACACCGTGCAAGCACGACGACATGTTGCCAGCACACTAGGTGAACCAGCGGACGTGGTAATCAACAAACTTTTCAAAGAAGTTGCTCCCAAATTTGCCGAACGAAACGGTGGCTACACACGTGTAGTAAAACTAGGTCGAACATCACCAGGACGAGAAGAAGCTATTATCGCTTTTGTTGAATAATATTATTATGACTACAGAAACTACAAACACCTACACTATTGATGCTACTGGCAAGCGACTTGGCAAAGTTGCTACTGAAGCTGCATCAGTAATGCTTGGTAAGAATGATCCAAACTTCGCAAAGCACATCATGGCTGATGTAGCTGTTGAGATCACAAACGTAAGCAAGCTTGATATTCCTGAAAAGAAGCAGGAAGAAATCTACCAAAGTTACTCTGGTTATCCAGGCGGACGAAAGACTGAGACTCTTTCACACCTGGCTGAGCGACTTGGCTACAGCGAAGTGGTAAAGCGAACAGTTGGAGGCATGCTTCCAAACAACAAACACAAGAAGCGATTACTAGCTAAGCTAACTATCACAGAATAAGCGTATGGCAGCAAAAGACACTTACGTAGAAGGGATCGGACGACGAAAAACTTCTACCGCTCGAGTACGACTTACTCCAGCAGCAAAAACAGAAATCACAGTAAACGGCAAGCCACTTGCTGAATACTTTGGAAACCTGTCACACCAAAAGGATGTACAGTCTGTACTAGATACACCCGACGCAGGGATCGAACACTACATGATTACTGCCAAGGTAGTTGGAGGCGGTATCTCTTCACAAGCTGAAGCTATCCGACTGGGTATTGCCCGAGCGCTAGTAAAAGAAAAGGCTGAGCGACGAAGCCCACTGAAGCTTCTCGGATTCCTCAAACGAGATCCGCGATCAGTTGAACGAAAGAAATTCGGTCTACGAAAGGCACGAAAGCGACCAGCATGGAGTAAACGGTAAATGTTTACCGTTTACTCGGTTCGCGAAGCGATGGCCGATCAAAATTTTCCTTACCTAGAAAATTTTGCAGGCCAACGTGGAAACCAAGTAAATAATTACCACTCGCAACACAGTGGAACAAAAGCCAGTCACTCAGTGACTGGCTTTTGCGTTTGTCAGGCTCCCTTCAGGGCTTTTCTTTTGACACAGAAGTTTATTCGCTTTATAATGCGGGCCGTATGGTGAATATGAACAATGAAAATGACGAATTGGAGATGGAAATCACCAACGACGAGAATGTTGAAATTGAAGAAACTGAACTAGAAGAGGAAGAAGAAATGAGCTCTGATAAGCTCAAGAAACTACGTGAAAAGTTAGCAAGGTGTAATGACGAGAAGAAGGAGATTCTCGACGAGTCACAAAGAGCTAAGGCAGACTTTCTCAATGCCAGAAAACGACTAGAAGAAGAGAAGGTGCGAGACAGAGTACGCCAAAGAATACAGCACGTAGAAGAATTGTTACCGCTTTGTGACAGCTTCCAGATGGCTATGAAGGACAAAGACGCCTGGGAACAGGCACCGGAATCATGGCGAAAGGGAGTAGAGGGTATCAATATGCAACTGATGCGGATTATTGATTCTTACGAGGTATCAGTTATCAATGCAGAGGGAGAAACATTCGACCCCATGCGACACGAAGCTGTTGGTACGGAAGAAGTGGAAGATAAGAAGAAGCAAGACGTAGTAATCTCTGTAGTACAAAATGGATACGAGATGAATGTTGGAGACAAGACAGAATTGATTCGACCGGCCAAGGTAACTACTGGAATTGTAAAGGAATAATTGATATTTAGTACATATGGGAAAAATTTTAGGAATTGACTTAGGTACCACCAACTCAGCCATGGCTGTAATTGAAGCGGGTGAACCTACTATTATAGAAAACAGCGAAGGAACTCGAACGACTCCTTCTATTGTTGCAATCTCAAAGACCAATGAACGTCTTGTGGGGCAGATTGCCAAGCGACAGAGTGTAACCAATCCAACTAATACCATTTACGGTATTAAGCGTTTTATGGGTCACAACTACGAAGACGACGTAGTACAAAAAGATAAAGACATCGTCCCTTACGAGATCAAGAAGGGAGAAGACGGTGGTGCTGTTGTCACTATGGGAGACAAAGACTATCGACCAGAAGAAGTGTCAGCAATGATTCTCTCAAAGCTTAAGGCTGACGCTGAAGCAAAGCTGGGCGAAACCATTACCGAAGCAGTTATTACCGTGCCAGCCTACTTCAATGACTCACAACGAAAAGCTACTCAAGACGCTGGAAAGATTGCCGGTCTGGAGGTGAAACGAATCATCAACGAACCAACTGCTGCTGCTCTGGCCTACGGATTCAATAAGAAAAAAGACGAGAAGATCGTAGTATACGACTTCGGAGGGGGAACCTTCGACGTAACCGTACTTGAGGTGGGAGATGACGTGGTGGAAGTACAATCTACTGACGGCGACTCGCACATGGGTGGTCGAGACATCGACCGGGGCATCGTTAAGTTTTTAATTGATGAATTTAAGAGCTCAAATGGTGTCGACCTAAGTAAGGACAAGCTGGCTCTACAGCGTCTCGATGACGAAGCAGAAAAAGCGAAGCTGGAACTGTCTTCAACTACGGAAACCAACATAAACATTCCGTTCATTTCTCAAGGCAGCGATGGACCGCTCCACATGGACGTAACGCTCACCCGAGCCAAACTGGAAGAAATTGCTCACGAATATATCGACAAATCAATCGAAATTACAAAACGTGCTTTAGAGGCTTCATCATTCAATAAAGATGAGATTGATGAAATTATCCTAGTTGGTGGTCAGACCAGAATGCCAGCAGTACAAGCAGCCGTGAAGGAGCTATTTGGTAAGGATCCAAACCGCAGCATCAATCCAGATGAAGTGGTAGCAAACGGTGCGGCAATTCAAGCTGGTATCTTCCAAGGGGATGTGCAAGACATTACTCTTGTTGATGTAATCCCTCTTTCTCTTGGTATCGAAACAATGGGAGGCGTAGCAACTAAACTCATTGAGAAAAACACCCACATTCCAACCAAGAAGTCGCAGGTTTTCTCAACGGCTGCTGACAACCAAACCTCTACTGAGATCCACATCACTCAAGGTGAACGACCAATGTCGACAGACAATAAGTCGCTCGGTCGCTTTGTACTCGATGGAATTCCTCCAGCTCCACGCGGTGTGCCACAGGTAGAAGTGACTTTTGACGTAGACTCAAACGGTGTACTGAACGTAACAGCCAAAGACAAATCTACAGGCAAAGAGCAATCAATTCGCATTGAAGCCAACTCTGGACTCACTGACGACGATATCGAAAAGATGAAGAAGGACGCCGAGGAACATGCAGCTGAAGACGAAAAGAAAAAGGAAATGATTGACGCGCGTAACAACGCTGAGCAAATGGTGTACACAGCAGAAAAAGCACTCAAAGATCACGAAAAGGAGGTACCTGAAGATGTGAAGAAAGAAATCGAAGACAAAATTAAAGCAGTGAACGAAGTCAAGGACAAAGAAGATAAGGAAGCTTTGGCTAAAGCAGTAGAAGAACTTACCGCATCCCTGCAGAAGATTGGTGAAATTATGCAAAAGGCAGCTGAAGAAGCACAAAAGAATGCTGGTGACACTCCAGCAGAAGGAGGAGAAAGTGCTGCTGAAGAGCCAGTGGTGCGTGATGCTGAAGAAGTGAACAAGGACGAAGAGAAAAAAGACTAATGAACTTTTAGTGAGCAGAACAAGTTCTGCTCACTATAAAGCTCGTAAGAGTTATAGTGAGTACCTTGGTTAAAAGTCGAATCGTACGCTCCTTGCACGCCCCAGCCAAACCCTCCCGTGCATAGTCGCTACTCTCTGACTTTCAACACAAGCCACTCGTAAACAAAGTAACGATATGTCAAAAGACTACTACCAAATACTAGGAATCGAAAAAGGAGCTAACAAAGACGAGGTGAAAAAAGCTTTTCGAAAAATGGCTTCAAAATACCACCCAGACAAAGCAACTGGTGACGAAGAAAAATACAAGGAAGTAACTGAAGCCTACGCTGTTCTAGGAGATGATAAAAAGAAGGCAGAATATGACACCTACGGCCAGTCGTTTAATGGTGCGGCCGGAGGCGGCTTTGGTGGTTTTGACTTTAACGGAGCACAAGGTTTCAACGGTCAAGGATTCGAATTCGATATTAACGATATCTTTTCTAACTTCGGCTTTGGTGGTGGTGGACAGCAAACAAAACGTGGACGTGATGTCTCTATTGACATCAATCTATCATTTGAAGAATCGATTTTTGGAGTGGAACGAAAACTCCTCATCACTAAGAACAACAGTTGTAAGACCTGCGACGGAAAAGGCGCTAAACTGGGGACCAACACTAAGTCTTGTGATGTTTGTGGCGGACAGGGGAAGGTGCGAGAACAACGTCAAAGCATCATGGGAGCCTTCACAACCGTACGTGAATGTGATGCCTGTCATGGCCTGGGTACAGTACCAGAGGAAAAATGTAGCGAGTGTTCAGGTAATGGTGTCACAAGATCTGAGGAGGAGGTCGTAATCAAAGTTCCTGCCGGCATCCAGAATGGGGAAGTAATCCGCATGACGGGAAGAGGGGAAGCGATACCGCACGGACAACCGGGTGACATGTACATTAAAGTACATGTTGAGCACCATGCGAACATTAAACGCGATGGCACCACTCTGACTGCAAATCTATCTATCAAACTAACCGATGCGCTCCTTGGTGGCACGTACAACGTCGAGACACTAGATGGAAAAGTTGATATCAAAATCCCTGCTGGCATTGCTCACGGCGAACTTCTACGTATCAAAGGTAAAGGAGTACCATACAACAATTCACGTGGTGACTTTATGGTCAAAATTTCTATCGAAACTCCAAAAAAACTATCACGCAAAGCTAAAAAAATAATTGAAGAATTAAGAGATGAGGGCATCTAATCATGCCCACTCAATCAACCAGATTTAATTTTGAAGACAACAAAATACCTCGAGAAGATTTTGTCCTGTTAGAAAATATAATTATAGATAGAGGTAGTAAATATTCAGTCAGCTATGGTTACGTTAAGTCGCGTCAGGAAATAAAGGATTTCCTGACGCGACTTAAGAAAGACAAAAAATACGCCAAAGCTACTCACAATACTTGGGCAGCACGTATCGAAAGAGACGGCGCAATTTATGAAACTAAAGCAGATGACGGTGAAACTGGAGCCGGTATGGTTATTCTGCGAGTGATGCAAAAGCAAGAAGTGGTTGACTGTGTGATTTGTGTCACTCGTTGGTTTGGGGGAGTGAAACTCATGGGAGATAGATTTAGACACGTGCAGGACGCCACCACATCGGCCGTGCATAATTTTTACACAGAATAAAGAAAGCCCTCCACGAGCTTTCGCGAAGGGTTATGGGTAACAGCACAAGAACTACATAACAAAAGTGGCGTAGCCGAGATAACCAGCGACTCCCAGTGGTAAAAATATGAAACTGAAAGCACCAACCGGTGACACACCATTTTGCTTGACCTTAGCGATAGCTAGACCAACCACAAATAGCAATGCTGCTACATAAACAAGAACTACCAATTCAGTATTTCCCACATCTATCTCCTTATGATTTTGTGGCCCAAACTAAATTAAAACACAAAATAGCACACTTTCCACTCATGTTAAGTTATCCTACAAAAAGTGGAAAAGTAAAATATTGTCCATTTACGTATTTATAATGTAATTATGAACTGGGCGTTTATTTTGGACTTCCTCATTGAAATCGCATATTTGCTTTTAGTCTTTGGCGTGACTCTTGCCATAGCCATTTTTAAGGGTAGGCAGGCGGTCATCAATATTATCTGCGGACTTTACCTGGCTCTGCTTATTTCAATCGAATTTCCGTACTACGACAAAGTCTTCGGTACCCTTGCAGATTCGGGGCAGGTAGCAATGGCAAAAATGGCATTTTTTATTTTCATAGCCTTTTTCGCCACGAAGCTTTTTTCCAGAATCATGCCCGATGAATTCAGCGAAAATAAATTTGAATCTTTTGGCAAGAAGTCACTATTAGCACTGGGTGTAACAGTTCTGGTGATGACATTTAGTTTTCACGTCCTACCAGTCACCGAGTTCCTAAGCCCCGGCACCCCGATCCAATCACTCTTTGCCCCCGCTGAATATTTCTTCTGGTGGCTATTAGCCCCACTGGTCTTGCTGTATCTTAATTAGAAGAACCTGTAAGTTCTGAGCAAGCCTTACTGTATTTTTCCCAATCAACACCTAGTTCATCTGCCATCATTTTTTCAATCCTAGAAGCAAACACGTGCTCTTTGTGATAAGGCGCGTCAGGCTGATCTCCCGGTTCAGATTCTTGGTCTCCATCCTCTCTATTAGATTCGTAATCTATATCAAACTTATCAATTTGAGAATCAGTAATTCCTCTTTCTTTACACAATTTACTTTCAATTAATTCATGAAGGGCTATGAGAAACTCAAAATTATCATTATTCAAATCAGACACCGAAATAACCTGCTTACCACATTCGTCAGTCTGATAATCTCCTACAGTGTCATATCTTTGGTCTTTATCCGAAATGGTTCGTATGAAAATATCTAACATTATTAAATTGTAACATCCACAACTAGTAAAAATAACCTATTTACAATAAAAAGGGAGCGTGAGACAGTAAGATGAGTACTAAAATGCTACAACAACGTATAGCAGGGCTTTTGAGACGCATAACGCCAATAAATTTTCTATTGGCTGATTTTTATACACCCGCAGAAGAAGCAGTTGCGGAAATAAAGCGAAGAAGGGAAGATCCAGAAATTTTTCATAAAGTTGACAATTTTCTAAAAACAGACCTGCCCGATCATTTTAGTAAGAAGGAACCAGTTTTCTACCTTTCAAGATTCCTGGCTACTCCCAATCTTGAACTCAAGAAAGTCAGTACCGAAAGCGCAAGGTTTGATCTAAAATTGATAGTCGGAGAAGATACTGAAAGCAAATTTGTACCAGACAACGAACTTAAGCTACCGCTTGGCAAACTACCGCTAATTGTTGGCGTAGATAAGAACGGTAATGATATTATAGAATATAAAACAATTATAGATTTTTCATCGAACCAGGGTAAGCCTCTGTCAGAAATAATGACCGAATCGAATAAATTATTGGTGACCTTTCATAGAGAACTATTTAACAGATTCAAGCCGAGCAATACCGAAATAGGACCAGAGACAGAATGGGTGAACAGACATCATAGAGATGACATTTTAGAGCAATATAAGTGCACAATGGCCATAATGTGTGTTTATGGAATGCAGTATGAATGCTTCACACCCGAAGAATACCAATTTTTTAGAGAAAATGTATATCCAGCTTTCAAATATATCGAAAGAATTATTGGTGTCCGACCCTTAATAATCGAACATATCACAGCTAAAGAGGAGTCTGATCGAAACTGGAACGCTTATCCGAGGGAGGTGTCAGATTTTATTAAAACAATAACGAATAAGTAGTATGACCTGGTTTCTAGTAGCAATGATTGGTCCGTTTCTGTACGCAATAACTAACCACACGGATAAAATTCTTCTGGATAAATATTTTAAAGAGGGCGGAGTGGGAACTCTTCTGCTATTTTCTTCACTGCTCTCAGTCTTCGCTCTCCCAGTAATTTATCTGATTGAACCAAACATTCTTAATGTGAGTCTTTTTAATGCTCTATTCTTAATTTTCATAGGAGTACTAGACTTATTAATACTCTTTTGTTACTTAAAGGCTTTAGAAAATGACGAAGCTTCGATAGCAATAGTGTTTTACCAACTAGTTCCAATATTTGGAATTTTTCTTGGTTTTTTCATACTAGACGAAGTACTCACACAGATGCAACTTATTGCAATGGCCATAATTATTCTCGGAACCACAATCATTGCCTTTGAGATAGACAACGAAAACAACCTAAAATTAAGAAAAGATACTGTTTATTATATGCTTCTAGCATCCTTTTTTTGGGCACTCGAAGCCACCTTATTTAAGATGGTGGCGCTTGAGGAAAATGTGCTGCAAACCTTATTTTGGAACAGTGCCGTACTAGTCATCCTAGGAATACTAATGCTACTTTTCATCAGGGAATACAGAGGTCATTTTTTGACCGCATTAAAATTAAACTCTAAGGCGATTATAGGTGTAAACATTTCAAATGAAATAATATACATGTTCGGAAACGCGGCAGTTTCTTTTGCCGCCATGATGGCACCCATTGCTTTAATCCTGCTGATGGAATCATTCCAATCTTTCTTTGTGTTAGCTATAGGAATCTTTTTGACTATATTCTTTCCGCGAATAACCAAGGAAAACATCAGCCTAAGGAATGTGGTGCAAAAACTATTAGCCATCATCATTACCGGCATTGGAACATACATTCTTTTATATCTTTCATAAGTGTTAATAGTAAGCACCATCCAAGCGACTGCTTGCTGCTATAATTAGAAGATCATGGCTCCGTTATTGAAAAAGTTAGTTAGAGGCAATTTTCTCTTACTAATAAATTCAGTTCTTATACTCTTAGTAGTTGGATCATCCTATTATCGATTTATGGTACTACATGATTACCAGGTATCCTATGCCGGCGACTGCGATAGCGAGGTACAAAGTTGTTATATTGGCTGCGACGATGAAGAGGAGGCTGATGCTTGCGAGTCTACTTACTACTACTCAATTATTACAAGGCAGGCTGATTATCTATACGATTTATGTGGTCGTGATGTTTATAGCTGCGACGCAGCTTTTGAATGCCAACCTGATGACCCGTCGTGCACCATTGATTACTGCGATGCAACATCATCAGAAGATGAATGTACTAACGATATAACATCATGATTTGTTACGGATCCGAAACTCCAAGTTTTTTCTTTTTTATCCAAGCAGACTGGATACCAGATCTCTTATATTATGCCCACTTGCCAGCCATCGCCTTATCTCTGCTAGTGGGAATTTTTGTTTTTTCAAATAATCCAAGTAATCTATTAAACAGAATTCTATTTTTTATAGCATTAAGCTTCTCACTAATTGCCGTATTTAATTTAATTACTTGGACAAACAACCGTAGTGACATCATGATTTTTGTATGGTCATTATTCGGACCATTACAGGCATTAGTCTCTATCTTGTGTATATATTTCATATACGTATTCATACACAAAAAAGACATCCCGGGCAGAATGAAGGTAATATTTACACTACTACTCTTGCCAACCTTCTTGCTGGCGCCTACAAATCTGAATCTAAGCGGCTTTGACATAGACTGGTGCAACGCCTTTGACTTTGAGGGTGCCTTATACAACGCATACTATAGTCTTTTAGGACTCGTTGCCATTATATGGAACACCTGGATGCTTTTATCTAAGTACTATAAAACTCGCGCAGATTCAGTATTTAAAAAGCAAATAGTGTACATGGGCATAGGTGTGCAAGCTTTCTTAGTGCTATTTTTCACAATTTTCTATCTAGCAGACTTCCTTGCAACAATTCATTTTGTAGAAGATTCAAGGTTGGAGCTATATGGATTCTTCGGGATGACAATCTTTATGGTCATGATGGGTGTACTAATAGTTAGATTTAAGACCTTTAATGTCGGCGCCCACGCTGCTGAAGCCCTGGTCCTAACATTGGTCCTCTTAATTGCAGCTCAGTTCACCTACACAAACGGGGAATTAACAACTCTTGTGCTCACCTCCATCACTCTGGTGCTAACAGCTCTAGCTGGAATATTTTTAATTCGATCAGTAAGAAAAGAGATAGAACAAAGATCGGAGCTTGAAAAATTAACTGCACAGTTAGCTAACGCAAACGAGCGGCTTAAGGAGTTGGACAAGCTCAAGTCGGAGTTTGTGTCGATAGCGTCCCACCAACTGCGCAGCCCGCTAACCGCTATCAGAGGTTATGCGTCACTGCTAGCTGACGGAAGCTACGGAAAAATGCCGCCAAAAGCAGAGGAGGCGATTGAGCGTATATCTGAATCGTCAAAGAATATGGCGTACTCAATTGAAGACTATCTCAACGTATCCCGCATCGAGTCAGGCAACATGAAATACAACAACGCTGACTTCAACCTCAAGGACGAAGCAGAGAAGATTTCTGATGACCTCCGACCACAGGCTCTCAAGAAGGGGCTCAGCATGATGTTCCGCTCCGACCTAAAGAGCACTGGTGTAGTCTGTGCGGACATTGGAAAGGTGATTCAAATTATCCAAAACCTTATTAATAACTCGATCAAGTACACTCCAACTGGCAGTATTAAAGTCTTGGTTCGTGATGACGTAGTTAAGAAGCGCATCTTTGTAGATATTGAAGACACAGGTATCGGTATGAACCAACAGTCCTTAGACACTGTATTTGGTAAGTTTGAACGAGCTCACAATGCCAATAGCGTCAACATTCACGGTACTGGTCTCGGCTTATTTGTAGCCCAGAAAATGGCTATCGGAATGGGTGGTGAAATAACTGCACACTCGGAAGGAGAAGGGAAAGGCTCACGCTTCACACTAGAACTACCGCTGGCCATGTAGTCCATTGTTGAGTTAATTATATTTGTTAGTATAGAACTCATGACTAACACCAAAAAACGCCTCCTTACCGGCCTACAATCATCTGGAACTCTACATATCGGAAATTACTTCGGAGCCCTTAAGCCATTTCTTGATATCTATCAAGATTACGATAGTTACTTGATGGTGGCTGACTACCACTCGCTCACCAGCCTACGCGACCCGGAAGAACTACGTAAAAATGTCTATAACGTAGTCAGGGACTATTTGGCTGTTGGTGTTGACCCGGAACAGGTGGTGATCTTCCGACAATCAGACAACCAGGACCATATGGAGCTGGCTTGGGTATTTAACTGCTTGGTCACCGTGCCATTTTTGATGCAGGCTCATTCATACAAAGATAAAGTTGCTAAAGGATTGGAACCAAATGCCGGACTCTTCACATACCCAATGCTGCAAGCGGCAGATATCGCTCTTTACGATATCGACGTAGTACCGGTCGGAGAAGACCAACGTCAGCACATCGAATATACCCGCGAGGCAGTCGGAAAATTTAACCGTGCTTATAATGACCTTCTTAGGGAGCCTGAAGAAATGATTTTGTCTGGTGTCGGGGTGGTTCCAGGTACCGATGGTCAGAAAATGAGTAAGAGCTACGGCAACACCATTCCTTTGTTTGGTACCAGAGAGGAGATTAAAAAAGCAGTGATGAGCATAGTGACTGATTCTGAAGGTGACATACCAGAAAATGTTTACGCAATCCACAAACTATTGAGAACAGAAGAGGAATTAGCGCCCATTTACAATGAGCACAAAGGCCGATACGGTGACTTAAAGAACATTCTAGTAGAAGACCTCGAAACCCTGATTGCTCCGATGCGTGAAAAGCGAGAATCAATTTCAGATGAGATAGTAGAGAGCGTACTGGCCGCCGGCAAGAAAAAAGCTCAAGAAAAATCTTCTGAAACGATAGACAAGGTGAGGAAAGCGATCGGCATACGCTAGGATTGACACTTTTCATATATTCAGTATTATTCGAGTGTCCCAAAATAACATTGGAGAAATGTATGGGAGTTGTACACCTCATGAAGGAAAGGCGCCGGTCGCCAAGATTGCTGACCACCCCTGAATCAACTAAGCCGGTCAATCTGGCACAAAACCTGAAGCAAACTATCAAGGACATTTGTCGAGTAGAAGGTAAGACAGCGGACATCGTACACAGCGATACAGACCGTCACTTTACCGTACTACCGATGGATCGAGATGGTAGTGCCATGTCAAACCATGACCTTAAACATATATCCGAGTCGGTGAAGGACCTGATCGAGCGTCAGGGTCTGGCGGGGGGAGTGAGTGTTAGGCAACACGAGCGGTCCTTGCGAATTAAAGTGCTGTAACAGTAATACAGCAGCAAAACGGCGGCCCTACCAGGCCGCTTTTTTATTGACTTATGCTGGTTATCTGATTAGATAATTATCTGGTTTGACCAAGGAGTGAAGTAAAGTGCAAAGAGAAATCGTTCCATTTGTAGCGGAGTTGAAAGCCTTGATTTACAAAATCGGCGGTGACACTCACTACGAAATTGTACAGCCTGGGCGAGAGGGCCCGAAGCTTGAAACCTTTCGGTTTCAACCAAAGGAAGACTCGGCTCAGTGCTGCACTGAAGACTGTCACATCAACAGCTTCATCGATATCATGCAGCGCCGACTGCCAGCTGAAGTGTTGGCAAGAGTCGAATTGACCGCCGTATCTGACGGACGATCGGCGGCTTATGACCCCGATGAGATACAAGTGCCGGATGATATGTACCCGCACATCAAAGTATGCATTCTACACTAAACTGTAATGCATCGCGCGACCCTAACCGGGTCGCTTTTTATTTGACTATACCTATAACATTAGCTACTATTTTAAGTACCTAAGAAGCAGATGACACTGTGGAGGTGCACATTTTTACCAATTAAGGGCTCCGGCCGAAGTAGGGTGGCACCGCGACTCGTCGAAAGACTGTTCGCCCCTATAAATCAATTATTAATTTAATTAGTTTTATAGGGGCGATTTTACGTTCCTATAGTAAGAAACAAGATTATGGAACGCACATTAATTAAAGACCTAAAAGAGCACGTCGGAAAAGAAGTCGCAATTAACGCGATTGTTGATGTGGTTCGTCAGCAGGGCAAAATGGCTTTCTTTGACTTCAGAGACCGCACTAGCGTTATTCAAGGTGTAGTCTTTGGCAAGCCAGAAGTATTGGAAGTAGCCAAGCAAGTAAGCGAAGAGTCAGCCTTGAAGGTGACAGGTATTGTCAACGAACGACCAGAAAAAATGGTTAATGAAAATGCCAAAAACGGAAACATCGAACTCGAAATTACCAACATTCAAATCTTGAATGCTTCAGAAGCTATGCCATTTGATCTAGAGACCGAACTAAACATCGACACACTTCTAGACTACCGACCCCTAACTTTAAGAAGAGAGAAACAAAAGGCTATATTCAGCGTGCAAGCCACCATCACTAAGGCCTACGGCGAATACATGAGACAAGAAGGTTTTACTGAATTTCAAGCGCCGAAGATTGTTGGCGGTGATGCGGAAGGTGGTGCGGAGGTGTTCAAAATAAATTACTTCAAAGACGTCGAAGCCTCACTCTCAACCAGTCCGCAGTTGTACAAGCAAATTATGGTTGGGGTATTCGAAAGAGTATTTACTTTTGCCACCGCCTTTCGCGCTGAAAAGAGCGCTACTAGTCGTCACCTTAGCGAATACACATCACTGGACATGGAAATGGGCTTTATCAAAGACCATACCGACGTGATGCGGATGGAGACAGGTTTGATGAAATACATTACCGCTTCACTAAAGGAACATAACCAAAACGACCTCGACACACTAGGAGTGGAGCTGCCAGCCATCCCAGAGGGTGATATTTTCCCACACATGAAGCTAAGAGAAGCCCAAGCACTCATCAAAAAAGAAACTGGCGAAGACAAAACCAACGAGCCAGACCTCGAACCAGAAGACGAACGATGGCTCTGTGAATATGCCAAGAAAGAGCTCGGGAGCGACTTCATCTTCATTACTCACTACCCAGTAAGCAAGCGACCTTTCTACACTTACGAAGACGAGGAAGACGAAGGTTTTACCAAAAGCTTTGACCTACTATTCCGCGGAGTGGAAATCACCACTGGAGGACAGCGTATACACGACCTAGCTACTCTTAAAGAAAAGGCTAGCGCTAAAGGATTAGATTTGAGTAAGTTCGACTTCTACTTCCAAGCCTTTAAGTACGGCGTACCACCACATGGTGGCTGGGGTATGGGACTAGAACGACTAACCGCCAAGTTCTGCGGCGTAGCCAACGTGAAAGAAGCCACCTTGTTCCCGCGAGACATCAATCGGATCGATACCTTCACTTCAAAAGACCAGTCAGATTCAGCTGAAATCTAAAAATATGACAAAAATCACTTTAACAACCAAAGAGTTCGATCAGCTACCAAAGCAGTGTGTCAAAATTGTACTCACCGAAGACAAACCAGACTGGCACCGATTAGTAGAAACAAAAGACGGCAGGCTTGAGTACCGAATGGGAGCTGGAAAGCGGAAGGATATGACAGTGCGGAAGTACCGTACGCTTGTGCGCTCAATCGTGATGGCTGCCAAGTCACACAAACTGACGCATATCGCCCTCCAGCTTGGACCAATGGGTTGCCCTAAACTCGAAGAGAAAGGTAGTAAGTGGTACTACAGAACGCTGGCTGAACAACTACAACTAGCCACTTACGAGTTCACAACCTACAAAAGTAAAAAGTCAGACTACGCTCTCAAAGAAATAATGATCTGCGGCATCAAAAAAGCAGCAGACAAGCAGGCGTTTAAGACCGGTCTTATTACAGGAGAGGCCGTAAACTACACCCGAGATGTTGCCAACACATCGGGCGAAGACATGGCTCCGAGTCAGCTAGCCGAAGCGGCAAAAAAGGCCGTTTCAGGCACAAAAGCCAAAGTGAAGGTGTTGGATCACAAAAAGATCAAACAGCTCAAAATGGGGCTATTAGACGCTGTAGGGAAGGGTGCAAAAGACAAACCAAGACTCATAATTATCGAGTACTTTGGTGCTGCCAAAAAATCGGCACCGGTAGCACTTATTGGAAAAGGGATCACCTACGATAGCGGTGGCCTTAATGTAAAACCAACAGGAGCCATGCATGACATGCATATGGACATGTCTGGAGGAGCAGCAGTCATCGGTACCATGCGCGCCATTGCCAAACTCGGTCTAAAGAAAAATGTGGTAGCACTTATTCCAGCTGCCGAGAATTCGATTTCAGCTGACTGTATGCGAGCTGGTGATATCGCCACCTCTATGTCAGGACAAACTGTCGAAATCTTGCACACTGATGCAGAAGGGAGACTGGTACTGGCTGATGCTATGACCTATGCCGAAAAATACTATCAACCCAAAGCCATGATTGACGTAGCCACCTTAACCGGAGCATCCTTAGTTGCTCTTGGACAAAAAACATCAGCCGTTCTCACCAAGAGTAAGTCATTGCAAGACAAACTGGTAGAAATTGGTGAAGACACAGGTGATTTAATGTGGCCGCTACCTTTATGGGATGAGTATAAATCTTCGCTTAAGAGCACTCGGGCCGACATTGCTAACATTGCAGTCAACTTTGCCCGCTGGGGAGGCTGTATTGAAGGCGGTACCTTCTTGTCATTTTTCGCTCCGAAGAAGACTCCTTGGGCCCATATCGACATGGCACCACGAATGGAAAGTGCCGCCGGCGACAAACTAGTTAAAGGTGCCACCGGTGAACCAGTTAAAACATTACTCAGATATATTGAAACTAGCTAAAGATAGTGCTAAATTAGCCCTGAAGCAGTACCCCTCAAACAAAAGGAGAATGGGATGTCTACCAACAACACTGATGCTGGTGGTTTGTCAGCTGGTCTGCAAATGGGCATAGTCATTGCTATTTTTGCCTCGCTGGCAGTGCTTATCATGCTGGGCAGATCTTCTGTCAGCGCCGGCGGCAAATGGTGCAGTGAAGAGTACCAGCACAAGCCACCCAGTTGCGTACAGCACGAAGCTGGTCACTAAGCTCACTCTGGTCAAAACAGCGGCACCCGCCGCTGTTTTTTATGCTAATATCATCCTCATGAACATTACTGAAACCATCGAAAATATCATTAAGTCTGACGAATTTGTATTATCTGAAACCAAGAAAATCCAGTACGGATACGGCCTCAAACGAGTGATCCGCTACATTGTCGAGCGCAATGAGGAAATCGCCACCGAGTCAGTAGCTGAGCACGTCTACGCCCTGCACTTGCTGGCAGATTATTTTCTACCCCTAGAGGACCAAAATCACACCATGGACTGGACCAAAGTTCACGACATGCTGCAGTATCATGATATTGATGAAATTGAGACTGGAGACATCATTGGTTATCTAAAAACCGACGCCGACCGTGAGGCCGAAGAAACTGCTGCAGAGAAAGTTCTGGCCAGTTTCCCAGCGCACCTACAACCAAAAGTTCACGCCATAAACGAAGAATACAATGCACAACAATCACCTGAAGCAAAATTTGCTAAGGCCTTAGACCGCATCGAACCCGTGTTTCAAATCTATAATGATAACGGTAAAAAGATCATGCACCTACAAAAAACCACCAAGGAGCAGGCTCATCATCACAAGGCTCCGTATGTCAGTGATTACCCGTGTCTCAAACGTTTCTTTGAGGTAATAGAGGCAACCATGGACAAAGAGGGCTTTTACCAACCTGAGTAGTGCTAGACTACTTACATGAGCACAGCAAGCTTTTCAATCAAAACTGATACTTTTGAAGGTCCTTTGGAGCTGCTTATTGAGTTGGTTGAGAAAAGAAAACTACTGATTAATGACATCGCCTTAGCAGCAGTGACTGATGAATACATGCAAACAGTCAGCGCCATGCAGGAGCTATCGCTGCCCAACACTTCGCAATTTGTCTCATTAGCATCGACGCTGCTGTTGATTAAATCAAAATCACTATTACCAGTACTAGATCTTACTGAAGAGGAAGAGGAAAGTATCGAGAATCTAGAAGAGAGACTGAAGCGCTACCAGCTTTATAGAGATGCGGCTCAACACATCCAGACTCGCTTTGGCACCACCATGATGTTTGAACCAGAATACGCACCACCCCGAGACCCGCTATTCTTACCAGATGATTTTTGTACCATTCCCGCACTGCAAGCAGCCATGAGAAGGGTATTAACCGATTTACCACGGACTGAGAAGAAGCCTACCGCCAAAGTTAAGCCGACAATTTCCCTTGAAGACATGATGGCAAAACTTAGAAAGCGCATTGAAACTCAAATGAAGACTAGATTTTCTGAAATCAGGTCACAAGAAACTGAACACAAGAATGTCATTGTTAGTTTTTTAGCTATCCTCGAACTCTTCAAGCAAGGTGACGTTATCATCACTCAAGCTGGCCACTTTGAGGATATTCACATGGAGCTAGAACAGACCCACACTCCGCGATATTACTAAACAATGGGGTAAAACTAGCCTGAAAATATTGGCTCTTTTGTGTTAATATGCCCTTATGAGTCTTGATGTTTTCATTGAGGCGTTACTTTTCTATAAAGCTACGCCCCAAAAGAAAAAGCAGCTATGCAAGCTTTTTGACGTGACCGAACAAGAACTACAAGACAGCCTCAAGATAATGTCTGACAGACTACAATCTGGAGCCGTCAGAGTAGTAGAGACCGACACCGAAGTGCAACTCTCAACCGCCTCCGAACTGGGGGAGTTTATTGAGTCCATCAGAAAACAAGAAGTGTCAGGCGATATCGGCAAGGCAGGCGCGGAAACCCTTTCAATCATTTTATACAATGAGCCAATTTCACGCGCCGACATAGATCGCATTAGGGGTGTAAATTCATCTTTCATTATTCGCAATCTCTTAATCCGCGGTCTAATCACCCGTGAGTCTGTGACCGGTCACGGCTATCAATTTAAGACTAGTCCAAAATTACTCCAACATCTGGGCGTATCACGTAAGATGGACCTGCCAGAATTTTCTGAATTCAAGACTGCCATCGAAGCCTTTGATAATAATGAACATGACTGACAACTACCCACCAATCATTCAGGAAGAGGAAACTGCCAACAAAAATAGTTTTCCGATTTTAGCCCAGTTGGGTATTTTGGGTGGTATATTTGTAATTATCTTTGGTTCGTGGGCGGTGTCGCAATTAAATGCAACCCCTCAGGAGGCGACTCCAACCCCAACCAGACTAGACCTGGATGACAAACAGTACCCAATTACACCGCAAAAGATTGAGGAAGTTTCGATTACCGGTGAAGCAGCCTACGTTTGGGATGTTAAGGCGCAAAAAGCTCTGTATTCAAAGAACGCTGAGACAGTGCTACCACTAGCTTCAATCACCAAACTTATGACGGCTCTCGTGGCCCACGAGCTAGTATCAGAAAACGAAAAGGCGACCGTCTCACTCTCAGCCATCCTCCAAGAGGGTAGCAGCGGGTTCACCGACGGTGAGATTCTTACCTCTGAAGACCTTAGGAACATGGCCTTAGTTTCATCCTCAAATGACGCAGCTTATGCACTCGCAGCCAATGTAGGTGCGCTGCTTGGTGAACAAGATCCAGTGGCACAGTTTGTGGCTGGCATGAATATAAGGGCCGACGAGCTTGGTCTTTATACTCTTGACTTCAAAAACACTACGGGCTTGGATATTTCAGCTAACAAACCAGGAGCAGTAGGATCAGCTCGAGACGTATCATTCCTAATGGAGCACATAGTTGAAGCTTATCCAGAAATATTAGAACCGACCCAGGAATCAGCAACTCGTATCTACAACACTGCCGGCTCTTTCCATAACGCCAACAACACCAATAAGGCTGTTAATGAGATACCAAACCTCATCGGGTCAAAGACCGGCTACACAGACCTGGCTGGTGGAAACCTAACCGTCGCCTTTGACGCCGGTAACAATCGACCAATCATTGTTACAGTACTGGGCTCTACCCGTAGCGAGCGTTTCACTGACGTTCTCAACCTTATCAGCGCTACAGAATTAGTATTAGGAAACAATTAGTATGGAATCGACTCTACTTAGCGTACTACTACCCGCCCTTATAACATTTACTGTTGGAATTGCCATCACTCCCTTAGTGACACATTTTCTATACAAACACGAAGTCTGGAAGAAACAGGGAGGAAAAGTGGCTATGGGCGGCCACGAAGCCATAGAATTTAACCGCCTCAAGGCTGGAGCAGAAACTAGTACACCGAGGATGGGCGGTATCGTTATTTGGGGAAGTGTACTTATCACTATCATCGGTACTTTTTTGCTATCGATCATCCTACCAAATAGCTACTTTGCTGACCTAGATTACCTCAGCAGATCACAGACTCTTATACCCACCTTTGCACTACTTATCGGAGCCACCATCGGTTTTCTAAATGACTTTTACGATGTATACCACGAGGGCAGGGGGCTATCCCTAAAATTACGACTCTTGCTAATTTCCATCTTATCCGGAACGCTGGCTTGGTGGTTTTATGACAAGCTCGATGTTACCACCATCAGCATTCCGTTTGACGGATCCCTAGAACTCGGTGTCTTTATTATTCCGTTCTTTGTCTTACTGACATTACTTTTGTATGCCAGTGGAGTAATTGATGGCATAGATGGCCTATCTGGCGGAGTTTTTGCCGCTATTTTCACAGCCTACACCGGTATCGCAATCGCCCAATCACAATTTGAAATAGCTACCTTTACCGCTACTGTAGTAGGTGCTGTAATGGCGTTCCTTTGGTTTAACATACCACCAGCGCGATTTTGGATGACCGAAACAGGTTCGATGGCGCTCACCTTATGCCTCGCTACGATAGTGTTCATGACTGACTCTCTCGGCGAAGGTAACGGTATCAGCTTACTCCTCATCGTCGGCCTGCCCCTCATTGCTACTGTAGCCTCAAATGTCATTCAGGTACTGTATAGGAAATTGACTGGACGTAAGCTATTTAGAATCGCACCACTTCATCACCATTTTGAAGCAATCGGTTGGCCTTCGCACAAAGTAACTATGAGGTACTGGATCATCAGTATCTTCTGTGCCGTGATCGGGGTAATTTTGGCTAACATTGCATGAGTTACCAGAAACCAAAATCTGTTGACGGGATCCTACTTGCTCTAATCGGGCTGATGGTGGCAGGCGGTTTTTTAATTTTCTCTTCAGCCTCTCTTGGATTAATGGCTAGAGACGGAGCTAGTTTTGGAGCTGAGGCTCTAAGTCAATTAATGTTTGGTATTGTCGGTGGCGGAGCTGCTTTGCTTTTACTATCGAACGTATACTACCGTCACTGGAGAAAGTACGCCTTTTATATTTTCGTTGGATCGTTGCTTCTTACACTGGCCGTCTTCGTACCCGGCATCGGTATGACCCATGCTGGTGCAACTCGTTGGCTAGACTTAGGGATTACCACTATACAACCATCAGAATTATTAAAAATTGGTTTTGTTATTTATTTAGCCACCTGGCTGTCTGGTACGCACGGCAAAGTCAGTCATTGGCGACACGGCCTTATTCCTTTTGCTGTCATCACTGGCATAGTAGGCTTTGTAATGTTACTACAACCAGACACCGACACCTTTATGATCATGGCCTTTGCCGGTATGTCGATGTTTCTGGTAGCTGGCGCCCGCTGGCGTGACATTGGATTCATCATAATTGCCGGAGTATTACTGATTGCCACTGTAGCAATGCTACGACCATACATCATGGACCGCATGCTCACTTTTTTAGATCCCGACGCCGATCCGTTAGGTAGCGGCTATCAAATCCACCAATCCTTAATTGCGGTTGGATCTGGCGGAATTGCCGGAAGAGGTTTTGGACAGAGTATCCAAAAATTTGAATATTTACCCGAGCCAACTAGCGACTCAATTTTTGCCGTTTACGCAGAAGAGTTTGGTTTTATTGGTTCTGTGACACTTATATTTTCAATGGTATTTTTAACCCTTAGAGGCTACCGTACGGCCTCACAAGCCAAGGACATTTTTGGCACACTACTAGTAATTGGATTTATGACCATAATCATCGCTCAGGCCTTTTTAAACATCGGAGCCATGCTGGCGATCGCACCACTGTCGGGCTTGCCACTACCGTTTATTAGCCATGGTGGTACGGCGCTATTATCAACCCTGGCTTCACTGGGCATTGTGCTAAATGTGTCAAAATACCGCACTTTTAGAAAGTCTGCGTGATAAACTTACTTATATGAAAATTGGTTTTGTTGGAGGCGGAACAGGCGGTCATTTCTATCCTTTGATGGGGGTGGCGAGTGAGTTGTCCAAGCATGAATCCAAGCCAGAACTATACTACTTTGGACCATCGCCATACGACAGAGACTCCTTAACTAAATACGATATAAAGTATGTACACTGCCCAGCTGGCAAACTGCGACGCTATTTTTCTATTCAGAACATTATTGATATTTTCCGCAATATTTTCGGTGTACCAATCGCCATCATCAAACTCTACATCATTTACCCTGACGCAATATTTAGCAAAGGTGGATATACAGCCGTACCTATTCTATTGGCAGCAAAATTTCTTCGTATTCCGCTTGTGATTCATGAATCAGATGCTGTGCCAGGCCGAGCCAACAAGCTAGCAATTGGTCAAGCGCGTTATATCGCTATTTCATATGATGACGCTGCTCAGTTTTTCCCACCAGAGAAAACGGCACTCACTGGCATTCCCCTAAGACCAGAACTGAAAGACACCCCTGAGAACCCCCATGAACAACTCGGCATACCTGAAGACAAGCCTCTCATATACATCACCGGTGGATCACAAGGCGCAGACCGAGTAAACAACCTAGTCATCAAATCACTCAAGCAGCTATTGCCACACTATCGTATCTATCACCAAACAGGAGAGGCAAACCTCGAAGAAATGCGACTGACGGCACAGAGCCTACTCGAAGATACCGACCTGATGGATAGCTACTATCTGGAAGGGAAGATAGGACCCAAGACCGTAAACGCCTTAATGTCGGCTGCAAAGTTGGTTGTCACGCGGGCCGGCAGTACTACGCTGTTTGAGATTGCTTATCACGGCAAACCAGCCATTGTGATTCCAATCCCCGAGGACGTTAGCCGTGACCAGCGCACCAACGCCTACGCTTATGCTAGAAGCGGAGCCGCCACTGTCTTAGAAGAGCAAAACATTACCACTTCTCTCCTCGAGACCGAGATCAACAACATTCTCACCAAGCCAGACCAGTATGAAAACATGTCAAAGGCTGCTAGAGGGATGTTTGTAGACGGAGCCTCTAGCAAAATTGCCGATATTCTGGTATCAATTGGTATCGAACATGGATCATAAAAACAATACACAACAGGTGGTGACACGATTTGCGCCGTCACCCACTGGCTTTATGCATATTGGCGGAGTACGGACCGCCCTTTTTGCCTATCTCCTAGCTAAAAAAGAAGGCGGTACTTTCATCCTCAGGATTGAAGACACCGACAAGAACAGGGAAGTAGAGGGGTCAATTAAGCACATTCAAGAATCTCTAAAATGGTTAGGGCTAGACTGGGACTATGGTCCTGACAACCCTGGTGAATTTGACTCTTGCTTACAGTCAGACCGACTAGATACCTATAAAAAATATGCTGAAAAACTGATTGCTAAAGGCTTGGCATACCCTGACCCATACACCAAAGAGGAGTTGGAAGCTTTTCGCGAACAAGCTCAAAAAGATAATCGACCCTTTCTATACCGACAACACCGACCAGACAACCCTGGTGAATGGGATGGCACCCAGCCACTGCGCTTTAAGGTCCCGGAAATCAAGCGTTACGAGTGGACTGACTTAGTACGAGGAAAGCTATCAGCAGGAGAGGAAATGCTGGATGACATTATTATCATCAAAGCCGATGGCTATCCAACCTACAATTTCGCCCACATCATTGACGACTTTGAGATGGGTGTTACTCACGTAATGCGCGGTGAAGAATTCATCTCTAGTACACCGAAGTTCCTCAGTCTGTATGATGCGCTCGAGATCGAATATCCATTATTTGTGACGCTGCCACCAATTATGGGTCCAGACGGTAAGAAGAAGCTGAGTAAGCGCGATGGAGCAAAAGATCTTCTTGAGTATCGTTCAGACGGCTACCTACCTGAAGCCATGCGTAACTTCCTGGCTCTGATTGGCTGGAACCCTGGTGGTAACGATGAAATATTCAGAGACAAAGAACTAATTGAGAAATTTAGTTTAGACAAGATTCAAAAATCTGGTGGGGCTTTTAATGAAGAGAAACTTAAATGGATGAACAAAGAATACCTCAAAACTCTAAGCCCTGAAGAAAAAGCAACTTACGTTTCGAGCGTTACCCCTAGCACCTTCAAGCTGAGCGGTGAGTTTGCTGACCAGCGCGTTAATTCTTTGCACGACCTAGCACTGGAGCGGGCTAGTAATTTTAATGAGATTAAGGGAGCTATAGAAGCAGGGGAGTACGACTGGCTAAATACTGACATACAATATACTACCGACTTACTACAATGGAAGAACGATGACGATGTCACGGCTGCGCTGCCACGTCTTCAGCAAGCTCTTAACCTTCTAGAGGCAGCTGATTTTTCAAGTCCAGACACAATCAAAGAAGCTCTTTGGCCGTTTGCTGAAGAAGTAGGAAAGGGGGAGTTGCTTTGGCCTCTTAGAGTAGCTCTTTCTGGTCGCCAGCAATCACCAGACCCCTTCACTTTAGCCTATATTTTAGGCCGTGAAATGACCATCTCCCGAGTCAAGCAAGCTTGTGATAAAATAGGGGAGTAATGAATACTAGACTGTTCGTAGCCTTCATAGTGGGAGTATCTCTTCCCAGTATTTTTTATAGTGCTATACCAAGCGCTTTCGCCAACTCTGAAATTGAAGAGCTTCGCGACCAAATAGAAGACAGAAGCAGTCGACTTTCAGAGATCGAAGCAGAAATAGCACGTTACAATGCGGAGCTCCAAGAAGTAGGGGCGGAAAAGAAGACTCTTCAATCGGCAATTAACAAACTCGAAGTTGAAAGAAAAAAAGTTACTGCCGAAATAGCCAAAACCGAGACCGAGATCACCTTTACAGATTTAGAAATTAATAAACTGATCTTAGAAATATCTAAAACTGAAAAAGATATTAAAAGTGCGGAGGAAGCCATCGGCGCCATCATAAGAGCAGAGTATAAGGATGGGGATAGCTCACTGGTAGAAATTTTGCTGCGCCACGAAAGACTCTCAGACTTTTGGACTGCCTTGCAAGCACACGAGAGTCTGCAACACATGCTAGCTCTAAAAGTATCTGAATTGGATGACGCTAAGAATCTGCTGCAAACAAAAAGAGATCAAAACGAAGAAAAGCGGAGCGATCTTAGCAGCCTGAAAGCCAAATACTCGGACCAAAATGAACTGTTGGTAAACAATAGAGAAGAACAGTCTGAACTCCTAGAAATCACTAAAAGTGAAGAGCGTAACTACCAACAGCTCCTAGCGAGTCAGGAGGAAGAACGCGAGCAAATTCTTAAAGAACTAAGAGACTTTGAATCACAGCTGCAATTTATTTTAGACCCCAACACCATTCCGGCACCAGGCACTCGAGTGTTTGACTGGCCATTAACCAATATAATCGTCACCCAATTCTTTGGCGGAACAGAATTTGCAGCACGAAATGCCGCCGCTTATGGTGGACGACCTTACCATGCTGGTGTCGACTTTGGAGCAGCCCGCGGCACACCAATCATGGCACCACTTACTGGTACTGTACGAGCAGTTGGAAATACCGACGCTGTACCAGGTTGTTATTCTTGGGGTAAGTGGACTCTAATCGACCACGCCAATGGTCTCAGCACCATGTACGCCCACCAAGACCTGATTGCTGTATCTCCAGGACAAAAGGTCAATACGGGTGACATTATTGGCTATATCGGTAACACTGGATTCTCAACTGGGCCGCACCTACACTTCACAGTCTACGCCAAAGAAGGTGTGAGCGTTCGTAAGTTTAACGAAATTAAAACCGTTACCAGCTGTGGTCCAGCCTCAACGCCAGTAGCGGCTGTAGAGGCTTATATCGACCCAATGTTGTATCTACCTCCTTACTAATCCATTTACAGCTGTTAATAAAACTGGGGATAACTACTCTTTTTTTGTGGATAATGCTGTAGATTAAGTGTTATTATATAAGTGCGATGCAGTGCATCGTAGGAACTTACCCGAATGGAAGGCCGCTCTCACCACGAGCGGCCTTCTGGGCCAAAGTAAAACTATACCCACCGGTTGGTGGTTTTTTGTTAAATTGCTAAATATGAAATTACTTTCCGAAATAACAGATCAATCATTAGGACTGCCCGGTGACATTGAAAAACTGAACGAAAGCTACAGATTGAGAAAGAGCGCTAGAGCTGTTCTATTGAATGGAAACGGAGAAATGGCCGTGCAACATTTGCAGAATCACCACTACCACAAGTTGCCAGGCGGCGGTATTGATCAAGGCGAAAGTATAGAAAACGCACTTAAGAGAGAAATTAAAGAGGAGGTAGGGTGTGACTGCAATATCGGACATCTGATAGGAGTAATTATCGAATATCGAAACGAGCAGCAACTCATTCACTTTTCTTACTGCTACAGTGCGACAGTAACAGGTGAGATAGGGGAACCTGCACTAGAGCCAGACGAAATTGAAGAAGGCCAGGTTACTGTCTGGGTCAAACCCGAAGAGGCAGTCAGACTGATAGAGACCGATAAACCTGACAGATACCACGGTCACTTTATCAGCAGAAGAGAGGAAACTTTTGTGAGAGAGTTCTTGAATCGAGACGATACCTAGAGGTAAGGCTGGTCCGACAAACACTTTGACAAACCAACAGTCTTACAATTATCTGAATGTCGCACAATATTTAGACAGGGGACGAGCGGGTGAGTGGGGAGGCAGAAATTAACAATTACTTACAAATCAAGAATCACTATCCTGAACATCAGGTTATTCAGAACTTGATTGAGACTGTACCTGCGGACGGAGAATCGGAAATCGAATTTGCAACTAGAATTGAAAAAACTTTTTTGGAAACTTTAGTTCTACTGAAAAATCCAAAAATTATTTTTATCCTCGGAGCAGGTGCCGATGGTCACACTGCAGGAATTTTTCCCTTAGATAAGAAATCGATCCAAGAGACCTATCGAGATGACCTGACATACGTACCGGTACATGTCGAAGGCCTTACAATCGATTCTAGAGCCTCGTTTACACCAGCTTGGATACTAGAGCATGCGGGTCTAGTGATTGGATATGTTGTAGGTCAAAGTAAGCGTGAAATCTTATCTGAACTAAATAATTCAGATAAAGAGCTGCATGAGCGACCAGCAGAGCTACTGAAGCTACATAAACACTCAAAGGTATACACAGACATAGATATAAGCTAAAAGGCCCTCAGAAGGGCCTTTTTAATAGGGGTATATATAGCAATATATCTAATCGTGGTAATGTCGTAAAAGATATATTGTGCGACGTTAGGGTAAATAATAATATAAGCCTTTATTCTTCTTCAACTAGTACCCCGCCCAGCAATTGCTGCAGGATTTGATCATAGTATGGTCTATGCTCAGTAAGCTGTATGTTTCTCTCTCCCTCTTTAGATAAAGTACTCTCTATCTCTTGATGTGTTTGTAGATAGGATTTGAGTTTCGTCGGAATAATTTCATCTTGTGATAGAAATATCTTATCAGGATATTTTTTGCGTAACTGATTCTTAAGCTTTGCGTAATGGGTGCAGCCAAGCACAACTACCTCGCTCTCCCCTCCCTCTGTCTCTATCACTTTCATAGCTTCTTCTGTGGCCAGGTCGATGTCACCAATTTCAATTAGTGGTACCAGGTCTGGCGCTGCCACTTGCCTTAGCTCAATCTTTGTATTCAGTTTTTCTAGTTCTAATTGATACTTATTGGACTCAACAGTTCGTCTAGTAGCTATCAGTAGTACATCTTTCTTTGTAAGCTCAGTCACCACCTCGACAGTCGGAACTATCACGCCCAGTATTCGATGGTCGGCATACTCGCCCACCAACATTTCTCTTTGCAAGCGACGTACAGCTTCAGCTGACGCACTGTTGCAAGCTAGTATCACTAAGCGACAATTCCGTTCAAATAATTCCGTCACCCCTTTGCAAGTAAGTCTGTACACCTCCTCCTCGGTTTTATCTCCATAGGGTAAGTTAGCTGTATCGCCATAAAACTCATAATTATACTCGGGAAGTTCACGAACAACTGCTTTTAAAATAAGCAAACCACCAAGACCAGAATCAAAGAAGCCAATTTTCATGCTATTTCTCAGACAAAGCGACAATCTTATCGAATTCTGGCTTTTTGATCGGAGTGATTGAGAGCCGATTCCCTTTCTGCAAAATTCGTAATCCGTGAAGCGCCTTAACTTCTTTCATTTCCTGAAGGGAAACCAATCGCTTAAACTTCTTCTTGTACTTCACATCAACTGCTAGCCAACGTGGGTTAGCGGGATCAGACTTTGGGTCAGGATGTTCGCTCTTTGGATCAAACTGAGTTGGGTCCGGATAGGCTTCTTTAGCAATAGTCATCACTCCCACCGCACCAGTCTCCTTCCCTGCATTCGAGTGGTAAAAGATTGCTAAATCACCTTTCTTCATATCATCACGCATCATATTGCGCACTTGATAATTACGAACCCCATCCCACATCTCAACCTTGTCGCGTTTTAGATCATCGACTGAATAGCAGTCGGGCTCATTTTTGATTAACCAATAGTTCATACCACGTATTATAACAAAAGCCGCCTAACGCAGCGGCTTAGAGTGACATTGCCATCCCTACTGAAGTCGATCAAACTCCCCCGTCTTGTTTATATACGGTGAGAATGGATCTGCAAGTAGCACCTTTCTATGCACCCAAGTGAGCCATAATGAGGATACTAGAAGTATCATCCAAAGCAGTAACCACAGACGGTTCACCTCCCCTCCGGCATAAACTTCATACCCGACTATAGCGGTGCCAAATGTTCCAGCCGTAAGCGCGGTTCCGCAGTACAGCAGCACCAGAACATCTCTTGTGAACTCTTTATCAAAGTCATGATCTGTCATTAACTCTTCCTCCGAACAATCCCCGTTTAACTTAACACAAAATACTAAACTGGTATAATTAAATATATTATTTAAATAATATTTTTAATATGTTTATGCTTTCGTCAGGTCAAAGAGACCTAGTTAGAGACAAAGGAACAATCTTAGGACGAGCACTTATTGGTTTGATGTTTGTAGTTTCAGGCATTGGTATGCTAACCAATCCAGGCATGTCAGCCGACTATTTCATGGCGGTAGGAATTCCCTTTGCCGGTCTTGTAGTATGGCTAGTAATCGCGCTCAAGATCGTAGCCGGAGGAGCTATCGTCATCGGCAAAAGAGTCGGTGCTGCTGCAGCTGGCCTCATTGTGTTTACCGCCCTAGCTACCCTTCTCGGACACCTCAACCCATTTGATATGAATGGTGTTCTAAAGAATTTGGCAGTGATTGGAGGTCTACTCTACCTGATGGCCTACGGTCCAGGCGGAACCAACACCCACAAGCTTGCAGACGTATCTGCAGAGTAAATAGCAGTTTTGCAAAAAGAAAACACCTCATATGAGGTGTTTTCTTTTTTAGTAGTTGGCAGCTAATTGACCCCAACACGGCATTGATGCACTCCATGGTTGTGTTCCCTGTCTCTCATAGAGATAGCGAGCATAAGCCATATTGTCATAAATATCGTATACGTCGAGATCCATAGCCAGCGCAGTTTCTTGATGGTAACGCTTATTAATCTGCATTACTCCCGTATCATCATTGTCTACCCTCCCCTTTAAGACTGAACCATCAGCTAGAGTGTGAGTGAATGTTGATTCACAACGAGCAACTTCGATCATGATTGGAATATCAGCAAAATATGACCGAACAATTGATTCGGTTTGATCTACTGCTATTTTTTCATGTGAAAGGGCCACCTCTTCGTCTACTGCAATGTTTCCATATGCTGTGTCAGGCACTTGTACAGCTGAAACTGTACCGGCCGTAAACAGCGCGAGAATCACTGTCGATATAATAAGCCAAAGGTCTTATCTTTTAAATATCAGTGTGACATGGGTTACGTAATACAACGCTTCCCTATTTGACTGGCTTGAGCTAATCAAATCATAGGTCATATAGGTGGAGATCACCTAGCTGACACCGATAACCGAGAGACTATAACATAATCTGCGGGTTTTATTTACTATATCATATTTTTTTATATATGTCAATATAGCCTACCCTGTTCAAGCTCCTTAGTAAGGATTGACATTAATACTAAATAGTTGCATTATGTGTTCAGATTCATTACCGCTCACAGAGCATGGAGACTCATATGAATGAAGGTTACGTGGCTGAAACAATCAAGAGTCAGATTGAAATCGGCATCGGAAATCAGGACGGACTCCGCCTCGCCAAGAAGGCGCTGAGCGACATCAAGAGCTCCGACAACTTTTCAAAGCAGGTATTCTTGCATCTCTGCCTGAAGTTCGCCGCGCTGCACACAGACCACCATAACGGTGATCTGAACAGATACTTGCGAAGGGAAAGTGACTTGTCGCTATCAGACGAGGAACTGTCAAAAATCATAGAGTGTATGCTTAATCTTTGCTACGCCGCAAACCATAAAGCGCGAGAAGACGCGGACGATAAGTAAGTTCTCTTTCGACTCAAAAGCCCCGAGACAAAAGTCTCGGGGCTTTTTTATCAACTCAGTGATGAATTCCTTTATTCCTGCTTCGTCTTGGCACTAACGTACTGATTCCAGCCCTCAAAAGCTCTTAGCACCTCGATTGGTGTAGCGAATACTACCGTATTCGACTGGTCTGATGACAAGTCGTTGAGGCTTTGTAGAGTTCGCAGATGCAACGCTCCGTCAGATTCAGAGAGCATTTTTGCTGCTTTGGCCATATTCTCAGCCGCCGCTACTTCTCCCTCTGCCTTGATAATCACCGAACGTCGCTCTCGCTCCGCTTCAGCCTGTTTAGCAATCGTTCTTTCCATATCATCTGGCAAGAAAAAGTCTTTGAGCTCTACATTCTCTACTCGAATCCCCCACGCATCAGTCTCGGCATCGATGATTGCTTGGATGCGCTCAGACAATTTGTCACGCTCTGCTAAAACCTCATCCAACTCTGCACCACCAACGATATTCCTCATAGTGGTTTGCGCTAGTTGCGAGACAGCAAATTGGAAGTTTTCTACCTCCAAAACTGCTTTCGCAGCATCCGACACTTTATAGTAAATAACAGCATTAATGCTAGCCGATACGTTGTCACGAGTAATCACCTTCTGATCCGGCACGTCTACCGCCTTTACCCGCAGGTCAACTTTCTCAATAGTCTGAAAAACAGGGATGATAAATGTCCAACCTGGTGACCGAAGACTAGTAAAGCGACCCATCGTCAGCACCACTCCACGCTCATACTGCTTCACCTCTCTCAGTAGTATGACTAGTACAACTATAACTAATACAATGACTCCGAAAAAATCCATAAGCTAAAATTATCTTAAATACTAAAACAGTTTAACCTTAAGTCAGTTACGAGTCTACCTTCAATTAAACGTTGTCCTGCTAATTAGAATCTCCTTTAGACTGACTTAAAACGGCTAGCCCACCGTACAAACCAGCATCATCACCAAGCGCAGCCTTGGTAATAAACGGACACTCAACAAAACCATCTAACACTTCGACCGTGCTCTTCCTGATAGCTTCAATACTAATGCAAGGGTCTCCAACAATCATCGCCCCGCCTAAGACTATCGCTTCCGGCGACCAATACATCACTGTGTTGCGTAATCCCTGCGCCAAATATCCAGCTAATTCCTCCCAGACAACATCATCTTGCGGTATTTCAAAAGCAGGCACACCAAACCTCCTGCCGAGAGCGGTGCCTGATACCAAATTTTCTAACGTAGGCTGGATATCTTCACCCAACACTGTTCTGTCTATATCAAGAATTTGGTGACCAGGTTCAAAGCCCATGCTAGAAACATCAATCATACCGTTCTCAATCTTTACGCCACCGACTCCAGTGCTAACGGTATGATACGCAACAATATCCATACCCTTACCAGCTCCATAAACCGCCTCACCCAAGCCGGCCATAGCAGAATCATTCTCTATCAGCACTGGCACATCACTAATTTTATGCAGCTCATCAGCAATAGACCGACCCGCCCAATCAGCCAAAATTGAATCTGCTTCTATGCCACTTTTATCTTCATCTAAAATGCCACGCACTCCTCCAGCAAAGCCATCCGGTTTTTTGGGGCAGATTTCCTTCACTATTTTTTCAATATCAGCCATGCCTGTTTTGAAATCAGCAGCCGTCTTTATGACCTTGACCTCATCGAGTTTGGTCAGGTCCTTTGATACCGCCACTCGCGTTTTGGTGCCACCTATATCAAAAACTACATAACTCATAGACCAAGAATTTCTCTAGTTTTGTTCTTGTAAAGTTCTACGTTTGGCTGATCAAAAGCATTCAAATTCATCAGGTTGGCTACGTACATAGTCTCCCGCATGCGCATACCCATAAACAACCCCAGCGAATAATCTAGATCATCTGAGAAGATGGTCGAGCGGTATGGTAATTGCATATCTTGGTAGGCAGCCATTACCCCACCATAGATGGCCGTTGCTACCTCCCCCACTTCATGCTTTCCATACTTCTTGGCGATACTCTTTTTTGGAATCTCATAATCAACTGAATAATCATCAAAGGTCACAAAATCCGTATAAACACCCTTGAAACCACTCAAGTACAACTGCCCTACGGAGTGCAACTCTACGGGTGTAGAAATAGTCGGCAAGAAACCTTTGTTGACCGGCTTTTTGCTTTTATCTTTGGCTTTACCAATACTCTCAGCAAATAACTGACGATACCACGCCCCCAGCTTCTCTAACCGCATCTCAAAGGCAAAAAAGTTGTAGTGACAATAGCCTTTATTAATATAATGATGCAAACGAACGGCATTTTCAGCTGTAATTGACTCAAACTGTTCTGAGTTAGCGTCCATTACACCAGAAATTATAGCGTCAGTATTATGTCCGAGGATAGCCAACGGCACCAGACCAACTTCAGTCGCAACCGAGTAACGACCGCCCACAATCTCCGGCATATTAACCGTCATAACCTTCAACCTCTTCCCCTCTTTCATGAAAGGTGTATTGGGGTTACCAATAAAAATCGTTTGTTTATAGATAGCCTTTTTGAAACGTTTCTCAAGCTGTTCAAGCAAAACCCCTGCGTTAACCAACGTTTCGGCGGTACCACCAGACTTACTAATGACGCACACTGCTAGTTTACTAGCTGACTTAATAGACTTTAGCTTTTTAAGTAGTGCTTCAATTTTATAGGGAGAGACGGTATCGAGCGTGTGCAACTCAACCTTACCCTTATCTAAAACACTATGGATGGCTTCGGTACCGAGATTAGAACCTCCAATACCCACCAGGATCAAGTGCTTCACTCCCTTAAACTTCTTACGAACCTCATCTAGTGTGTCGTGTAGATTTGGATTTTCAATGTGAGCTAAAGAGTACTCCGACTTTTTATCATTATGTGTTTCCACCACTTTGTTGGTGTGCTTGCGATACTTATCTAGTTTCTTAACGCCAGTTTTGATTGTGCGGTCATTCAGAGTGCCAATGTCAAAGTTTGATAGATACATAATTATACTTGCCTTACATTCTTTATTTTCTTAACTTCCTTAGTGATGTATTTGTACGCCTCATCGACACTATCGACTACCACAAACAGATCTAAATCCTCAGGGCTGATGGTTTCAAATTTCTTTAGTAAATTCTGCTCAAATAGTCTGATCATCGGATCCCAGAACTCTTTGCCAAACAAGACAATTGGGATTCGTTCGATTTTTTTAGTCTGGATCAAAGTGACGATTTCAAAGAATTCATCTAAGGTGCCGAAGCCACCTGGAAAATAAACGTAAGCTTCAGAGGCAAAAGTTAGCATCACTTTTCGTGAAAAGAAGAAATCAAAATTCATTGATTCTGTTGTGTACGGATTAAGCTTTTGCTCAAACGGCAGAACAATATTCAAACCAACTGACTTTCCACCCACCTTAAACGCACCAACATTTGACGCCTCCATAATACCTGGACCTCCTCCAGAAATAACTGAGAAATCCTTCTTGGCGAGTTTAGCTGCGAGTTCCTCTGCTTGTTTGTAGTATTCGTTGTCTGGATTGGTTCGTGCACTACCCCAAAAAGTTACCGCCAGTCCGTGGTTGCGCAACAGCTCAAAGCCTTGCACAAACTCAGACATAATCCGAAACACTCGCCACGACTGCACAGCATCTCCGTCCGCTGCTTTTGGGTCTAGCAACTCAGTCACTACCCGACTATTTTCAACCTTCTTTTTACGTTTATTTTTACCTATCATTTAGTAATTGTATCACTAGAAATAGCCGAAATAACCTTGAATAAACAGTTGGCCGGCGTCTTCGACGCCGGCCTTTTTCTTACAACCAAGGAATATTGAATTGTTCAAATTCAGGAAGAAGTTTCTTATTGTAAAGCAATCGACTAATCACCTCAGCATGTGACATAGCCCCTGTTAGAGCATTGTGAGGCTGAGGCTCATCAGGAATACCGCAGTAATTCAAGAGGGCATCGAGATTAAGTGCGCTGCGGTGATGCTCTTCATCCAAAGGCTCCGCCAAACCAGCCTTTATCATGTGCATCCAGCCTAGCGTGTGACTATCTATAGTACGGTGAGCAAATGGCCAATCTAAGTGAGCACGATGAGCAGCTGCCTTAGCCCAATCACGGTCCATGGTGACATTCTGACCAGCAAAAGTTCTGTTTTTAAGATCTTGTGACCAGCCAATAAAATTTCTGATCAATTCGGCTTCGGTCATTTTATTGGGATCAGTTACCTCGGCTTCGGTGAAACCGTTAACCTCAAGCCCTTCAGGATCAATTTCTGCTCCATCCCATATCCGGCATTCTGCATAGAATTGATTGGTTGGATTATGTAAATCAAGTGCCCCAAGTGAAACAATAGAGTGCTTATCGGCGGTTAAACCACTAGCTTCAATATCAATAACTAACATAAAGGCAATCTTATCATAATTGATCCAACTCCGGACAATTGGCCGCTGGTTCATAGCCAGCGGCTTTTGCTAGCTCGATCGAAGCAAAGAATATTTTATTATCATCTTTCATTTGTGATGCCCCGGGGCACGACAGAAGGTGATATTTGGTTCCAGACTTAGAAGCGACTACGCGAGGGCCCTCAGAAGCTATAATTTGAGCCGTATTCTCAGGTTCTTGGACAATCACTTGGGTCGGCGCCGAAGGCGCCGACCTTCCATCACCCCCTACCACTGAATGTCTACCTAAACCAAACGAAGCCACACCCACCAACACCAGTAATAAAGCTATAAATATAGTGTCATCAGCTAAAATAGACTTGAGTTTTTCTAGCATATGTCGTATACTCTCGGGGTTAATTTTTAACAGTATATCTTATGTCAACCAAAAAAGCTGGTGGTACTTCCAAAAACCTGCGTGATTCACAACCAAAATATCTAGGTGTGAAGCGCGCAGATGGACAAGCAGTAAAGACAGGACAAATCATCGTTCGACAACGAGGAACAAAGATTGAAGCTGGAAAAGGCGTTAAGGTCGGAAAAGATCACACACTTTTTGCTATGACAGATGGTGTAGTGTCATTCCGAAACATGCGCAAGACTCGTTTCAACGGAAAGACAGTAACTAAGAAAGCTGTCGACGTTCTCCAAGCTGCAACTGCTTAAGTAGCACACACAACGAAAAAGGCCGGCCCCTTCGGGGCCGGCCTTTTTGCGTGCTCTAAACATAAGAATTACTTCCTCAGACACGAATCAAGTTCTCTGCTCAGCCTTTTAGGAGAAGGCTTCCGCAAGGTCTTCTGAAGCAATATTTATGTTAGAGACAAACTAGTTCCGTCGGATGGTCACCTTCTCCATCACCACATCCTCGAGCGGTAAGTCTCGGACGTTAGTCTCTACTTCCCCAATCTGATCAACCACGTCCATACCAGAAATGACTTGACCGAATACAGGATGCTTAGAAGTTAGTGGCTGTTTATCAAAGTCTAGGTTCACATTATCAACCAAATTGATGAAAAACTGACTACTACCAGACTCTGGCCCAGAATTTGCCATAGAAATGGTACCCCGCACATTAGTTAACAGGTCCCCTCGAACATGCTCATCAGGAATGGTGTAATCCGCTCCACCAGTTCCATACCGCATTACATCATCAGTTTTGGTTAGCGGATCGCCTCCCTGAATCATGAAGCCGTCAATCACACGGTGAAACTTAACTCCATCATAGAAGCCCTCCTCGGCCAAATTAGCAAAGTTACCTGCTGTGATTGGCATCACATTCTCAAATAATTCAATTTCGATTGTACCCTTATTAGTCTCAATAACTGCCACTGGGTTGTCTTTATCACTTTTTTCCACGTTATAATTTTCTAACTCTTCAACTGATAATGGTCCAGGTATCTTCTCATCTATAAGAATTTCCGGTTCATCTCCTGAACCAGTTAAGTTCTGGAGTCCCCCCTCCATAATCCACACTACGGCCGCCATCAGTAGTCCTGATAAAACAATCACAACAAAGATTGGCTTGGCCTGCTTTAGCAATTCATCCATACTCTACTTCTTAACTACCTCAATACTAAACTTCGCTTGTGTTGATTCTCCCCTAAGCTCGATTTCGTGTTCACCCACTTCCTTGATCGGGTCAGAGATAACAATCATGTCAGCTGAAACATCAACCCCCGACTCTTTAGCCACTGCCACAATATCTTCCGCACTTACTGCCTTGAAGGCGTGACCTTGGTCATTTACTTCAGCCGCCACTTTGATAACATCAGCTCGCAAAGCCTCAAGCGCTGCAGCAAACCGCTCTTCTGAAGCTGCTGAAGAAGCGCTAGCCATACTTTGCTTTCGCTCCACCTTCTTCATATTTGCTTTCGTAGCCGGCTCAGCCATCATCTTTGGAATTAGCTGGTTTCTAGCGTATCCATCAGGCACTTCAGCCACTTCTCCTCGCTTTCCGATCTTGGCCACATCTTGTAAAAGTATTACTTTCATATTCAATCTAAATTACTTACCAACCTGCACAAAAGTGCTAATTGGCATCAATATTAACAAAATTAACGCCTACTCTCCAGCCTCTTCGCCGGCCGCCACCTCTGCTTCAAAAGTCTCACTCACTACCTCAAATCCTTGCAAGAACCGCACTGCTGCATCAAGCTGCGGATCAGTGTCAGCCAGCCTATCTGCAGGAGTCCGCGAAATAACAATGTCAGGCGCCAGTCCCCCATCTGAAATTGATACCCCGTTTGGAGTTAGCCAACGTGCTACAGTCACTTTCAAAGACGATCCGTTATCCAAATCAACCACCTCTTGCACCGAACCCTTTCCAAACGTTTGTGTCCCGATTACGGTGGCCACCCCGTGATCCTTCAGAGCACCAGCCAAAATCTCAGATGCTGAAGCTGATCCGTTGTCAACCAACACCACCATGTCTTCAGTATGAAAATCTCTTAGCTGCCGTCCACGACTCCTAAATACGTCATTTAGAGTCTCATCACCAAACTCCTCAGTCACCACCACCTTACCAGCCGGCAAGAAGTAGCTAGCAATCGATACCGCCCCCTGAAGATAGCCGCCTGGGTTACCCCGCAGATCCAAGACCAGTGGTCCTGCCCCACTTTCAATATATTCAATGAAGGCTTTACTCATTTCTGCTTCAGCAATAGCATTGAAACTATAAAGAGAGATCACGAACACATCATCTATCACTTCGGTTTTCACAGTCGGGATCGCAATTGTGTCGCGAATAATTGGAATATCAATAAACTCTGATTCACCCTCCCTGAATACCCGCAACACCACTTCCGTTCCCTTTTCACCCCGAATCAGCTTCACCGCTTCGTCGATACGCATATCTTCAGTAGTCACCTCATCAATCTGCACGATTACATCTCCGGCTAGCACACCAGCCTGTTCTGCTGGAGTATCAGGCAACGGCGCAATCACCGTCACTAGACCCTCACGGATACCCACCTCCATACCTACTCCGCTAAAATTACCGGAAATATTTTCATTAAAGGCTTCGGTATCTACTGGCGTAAAGTACACAGTGTATGGATCATCGTAGGCATCCACCAAGCCATCAATCGCGCCCTGCAATTTTTCTTCTGCGGTTATTTCGTCAGTAGTACTGGAGTTGGCGAATTTTTCATCCAATAGCTCCCATACTTCCCAAAATTCATTCAGACTAGGCCGATCTCCATCATCTACAACAGCCACTTCCGGTTCAGCAGCAAAGATATTGAAGATACTGGCAGTTTGAGTGAGCGAGAAATCACCAGCACCCAAAAACAGACCTGACCCAAAAGCCCCTAACGCGAAGCAGAATGCCAAAAAAATACCAAGACCACGCTTTTGCTTGTTTCTAAGGGTGTGACTAGGACTAAAACTGCTACTCATAAACAATAGATACTTATTTAGTACGATATTATCACACTAGTGAGACGCTGCCAAAAGACAACTGGACAGTCCTGCTAATTTTATAACGCCACAGTTTCTGGTACACTAGCTCTACTATGTTTGCTGACTTATTCTTCAACAAAACACCGGTGCATACCCGCGATATACAACTATTTAACACCGAGTCAAAACGCAAAGAGATTTTTAAGCCGCTCAATCAAAAAGAAGTAAAAATGTACTCCTGCGGCCCCACCGTCTATGACTACGCTCACATCGGAAATCTACGCTCTTATGTCTTTGCCGATATTGTAAAGCGCGTACTGATTCGAAACGGTTACCCAGTCAAGCACACCATCAATCTCACCGACTTTGGCCACCTCACCAGCGACGGTGACGAAGGCGAAGACAAAATGATGAAAGGTTTGAAGCGTGAAGGTTTAGAAATCAATCTAGACTCTATGCGCCAGCTCTCTGACCGCTACATCAAAGCCTTTGAAGATGATGTCGAGGAACTCCGAATTTTACCGCCAGACACCTGGGCCCGAGCCAGCGACTACATAAAAAAACAAATCAATCTTATTAAAACCCTAGACGAAAAAGGTTTTACTTATGAGACTTCTGACGGTCTATACTTCGACATTAGCAAGTTCCCCAAATATGGCCGACTAGGCAATATCGATTTAGATAAACTCAAGAGTGGTGCCAGGGTGGAGGTAAATAAAGAAAAGAAACACCCAGCTGATTTTGCTATTTGGAAGAAAGGTGACCTAGGCTGGAACAGTCAATGGGGCAAAGGTTTTCCTGGCTGGCACATCGAATGTTCGGCTATGGCTATGGACACGCTCGGCAAACAAATCGACATTCATACTGGAGGTGAAGATCATGTACCGATTCACCACAACGCCGAGATCGCTCAATCTGAAGCGGTCACCGGCAAGTGTTTTTCAAAGTACTGGTTACACAACGCTTTCATTACCATCGACAGCACAAAAGTAGCCAAATCACTCGGCAACTCAATTACCCTTCAACACCTACGTGACAGGGGCTTTTCTGGCGACGACTACCGCTACTGGCTACTTACCGCCCACTACCGTTCGCAAGTTAATTTTACCTGGGAAGCTTTGAAGGCTGCCAAGCAAGCCTTATTCCGATTGAAGCGCATTATGTATGAAGATTTCGGCCAAAAGACAGCCACCCCAAGCGCCCAGCACCTAGACGCCTTTGATGACCGACTGGCAGACGACTTCGATACACCAGGCGCCATCGCCATCATGTGGGACATGCTAAAAGATGACACCCTAGATGACAAAACCAAGTGCGGTACTTTATTCGCCATGGACGAAATTCTCGACATCGGTCTGTCTGACCAACTCGACGAAGGTACTCGCTCGCTCGGTGTGGTAGACGTGGATGACATTCCTGAGGAGGTACAAACCTTAATAGATGAGCGCGAAGTAGCCCGCATCGCCCGCAACTGGGACCGCGCTGACATTCTCCGTGATCAAATCAAGCTCAAGGGCTACGAACTTGAGGATACAGCACATGGGCCGAAGGTGACTAAAGTGTAATAATCCACATCTTATTTCTGCTTTCTCCCAGACTAGCCCGAAATCGTCAAGGTAGTTTTCATGGTAAACTGTGATTCCTATGGCTGAAGAGCACAACCGATCACTGCGCAAACCGCCTCAGAACGTAGACGCTGAGAAAGCGTTGTTGGGAGCGATTATCTTGAAGCCCGACGTGATGCACGACGTATCGGTGACAGTCTATCCAGAAAGTTTTTATGCTGATAAGCACCGCGCTATCTACGATGCTATCCAACAGATTTTTTCTAAAGGTGATCCGGTCGATACTATTTCAGTAGTCACCAAACTCAAGGACATGAATCAGCTCGAGCGGGTTGGTGGTGCTTCGTATATCACAGAACTTATTGAGACCGTGCCAGCGGCCGGCAACGCCATGTACTACGCGCGCCAAGTAAGCGATAAGTCTACTCTTCGCAATCTGATTCATGCTGCCGATGATATCGCTGAGATTGGCTACTCAGACCCAGAAGTGGTTGATGAAGCCCTTGATCAGGCTGAAAAGAAAGTATTTCAAGCTACTCAGGCACCATCGGCACAAAAATTTCGACCAATTGGTAGTGCACTGACCGAAGCGTGGGAGCGCTTCGAGCATCTCAGTGCCAACCCAGAGGACAAGCGTGGTGTACCATCTGGCTTTACAGCCCTTGATAACGTACTGGCTGGTTTCCAAAAATCAGACCTAATTATTCTCGCCGCACGACCAGCCATGGGTAAGACAACCTTTGCTCTTGACCTCGCACGCGGTGCCGCTCTTAAGCACGGAGCCTCAGTTGGTATCTTCTCACTAGAGATGAGCGACCAGCAGTTGGTAGATCGTATGTTGGCTGCTGAATCTGGCGTTGATTCATGGAAACTACGAACCGGTCGCCTCTCAAATGATAGCGAGTACGAGGCTCTGCAAGAAGCTATGCAAAAGCTAAACGAAGCGCCGATTCACATCATTGACGATGCTGATATGAATATTGTAAAGATGCGCTCTGCAACTCGTCGCCTTATGAATGAGCACGGGGTTGATCTACTCATCGTAGACTACCTCCAACTGATGTCCCCTACCGCCACCAAAAATAGCGACTCGATGGTACAGCAAATCACCGAAATCTCGCGATCACTCAAGATCCTCGCCAAAGAGATGAACATCCCGGTCATTGCCCTCTCACAGCTATCTCGTGCGGTAGAGCAACGTGGTGGTAAACCACGCTTGTCAGACTTGCGTGACTCAGGATCTATCGAGCAAGATGCAGACGTGGTGATGTTCATTCACCGTGAGGATAAGATGAACAAGGACAAAGAAGCTGAGCGACCAAACATTGCAGAGATTATGGTTGAAAAGCACCGTAACGGTGCTGTTGGAGTCGCCGAACTATACTTCGACGGCCAGCACGTACGCTTCCTCAACCTCGACACCCACCATGCTGCTGCCCCCGGTACAGGAGATGACGACTTCTAATTTATGAACAATCTCGATAAACTCATATCACAATTTGAAAAATTTCCCGGGGTCGGAGCGCGGCAAGCCAAGCGTTTTGCGTTTCATGTGCTCACCATGAACGAAGCTGACTCGAAAGAGCTGTCTCGCTTGGTTGGTGAGCTTAAAGGTTCAGTTGTGGAATGCTCGAGTTGTCACCGCTACTTTTCTACCGTCACCAATGAAGCCATGTGCTCAATCTGCACCTCCAGCACCCGCAATCACCAAAAACTTCTGGTGGTGGCGCAAGACTCTGATATTCAGGCAATTGAAAGAGCTGGAGTTTATGACGGTCTATACTTTGTGTTTGGTGGAACCCTACCGCTTTTGAATGCTAAAGATAATAATAAACTCCGCGGCTCAGCTCTCAAGGCAACCGTTGAGAAAAGACTCGAAGAAGGACTAAGTGAGGTCACCTTAGGTTTTGCCGTAAACCCCGATGGAGAAAATACCGCGCGCTTTGTTGAGTCAATCATTGGTGAAACCCTAAAGGAAAAGGGGGTCTCGGTCACTTATCTCGGTCGCGGACTCTCAACCGGAAGCGAACTCGAGTACGCCGACGCCGAAACCATCAAAAACGCCTTCCAAAACCGCCAGACCCAATAAATTCCGGGGTTAGACCTCGAGGTTATTTGTTACGTAGCATGTTACGTAACATGCTACGTAACAAAAGTTAGACAAAGCCACCGCAACTGCAGATTATTATTAAAATTTCAGAAACCGGATGTAGTTGTGTCGGTTGGAGTTTTTGTATGAAGAAAACGTACAAACGTACAGTGACTAAATACAAAAGCGAAACCGGTGCAAATGCACCGGTTTCTGGTATTTTAGATTTTGTCGATCTTGATCTCAGCGTACTGCTGTCGGTGACCAATTCGTCGATCTCGGTTACTCTTAGCCTTGTATCGAACGATAGTGATCTTCTTACCCTTCTTTTCACCTAGATAGGTAGCTGAAACTTTTGTTCCAGTATGAGGTGTACCAACTTTGGCAGACTTCCCATCGTCAGTCATTAGTACAGTGTCGAATTCAATCTTGTCACCTTCCTTATGATCACCAAGGAGTTCCACTAGCAGAGTATCACCTTCACGCACGACATATTGCTTCCCGCCGGTAGCGATCACTGCAAATGGTGCTGAATTTGTTGTTTCTGTTGCCATATAAATAGAATTTATACACCCTTCACTCGCTTGGTTGTAGTCAAATTAATTGCCTGCAACTCTTGCTCGCTTGGTTGTAGTGGGCATGAGTATACAAGAAATTAACAGTTTTGCAACGCTTTTGTTGCCAAAAAACCCGATTTATTGCTATGCTAGCAAAAGCAAGCTCATTCCATACGAGGAAACTTTCATGCCAAGAAATAAGCGTCACGCCGTTAAGAAGCGTGAAAAAAAGAGTGTTAGGCACTCTCAGCGATCAGCCGACAAAAGATTTGTGGAAGACCAAGCGCGACAATATGGCTGCGAGAGCCAAGACCAAGCTGTGGATGCAGATTATCACGCTTCCACAACCCTTCGCTAGGCCCCGACCCAAGCACATCCAGCCTGAGCTGCGACAATAAAAACAACCCCGTACTGGAGGAGATAATCTCCATTACGGGGTTTATCTATATCCACTTCCCTCACCAACAGTTTTGTGATACTTTGCTTGCCTGCCAAATCGGGCAGAAACAAAAAAGAGGAAGTAGAGTGTCAGACACACCAACTGAACCAAACAAGTGCAGACTACGCGCGGCCGTGAAATCGCACGTCAGACGAACCAAAGCTCGTCCCGACCAGAAATCACGACGAAGAAGGCGTTAGTGTGCAGCTGGGCGGTGGACCTTCGGTCCACCGCCCACTTTTTAATCATCCTGCTTTTGTGGCTTATCTATAGTCAAGACATCTACTCCCACTGACTCTCCGGTAATTTTTGTAACATCCTTGTCTATCTTATTCAGCTCCTTGTAGCCAGCATTATAGTGATTGACGGTGGTGCTGAGAGTGTTACCTAGCTTCTGGTAAAAGTCCTCATACTTGGCAATATGCCCCGAGAGCTTCTCTACATTTTTAATAATATCTTGCGCCTTCTCTTCAATTTCCAAAGCTTTAAGTCCTTGGAGTACAGTCTGCAAATACGCCAAGAAGGAAGTCGGCGATACAATGATCACCTTATGCTTTCCCGCTGAGCGTTGGATAAGATTATCCTCACCAGCCCCCACCTTATTAGATAGCAGATCGTAGTAGATTCCTTCGTGCGGAATAAACATAAAAGCAAAGTCAGTCGTCTTCTCAGTCGGGCGAATGTATTTAGCGGTTTCGGTAATACGCAGCTTCAAGTCATTGATAAACGCTTTTTCATGAATCGCTTTGTCGGCTGGATCCTTAGCCTCAATCAATCGATTATAATTATCGAGCGAAAACTTCGAGTCCACCGGAATCACCTTCCCCTTTACATGCACCACCGCATCTACAATCTCGCCATCCTCAAACCCATACTGCATCTGAAAGCTCTCTGGCGGCAGCACATTCTGTAGCACGGTCTCTAGGTAATACTCACCCAAAATACCTCTTTGCTTAGGATTCTTGAGAATATCCTGCAGCTCTTTCAGTTGGTCTGCCACCTGAAATACCTGCTTCGAACTCTCTCCTACTTCTGATACTCCCTTCACCACATTACGAAGCTGTTCATTCATTTCTTTATTAATGTCTTGAATCAACTCTCGACTCTCCCGAAATTGTATCTGACTCCCCTCTCGCATGGTTTTATTAGCCTCGCTCAGCTTGCTGTCTACCGTACGCGACAGTTCTTCAATTCGCTGCATCACCAGCAAAGCTTCCTTGTCATCTTTATCATCCTCAATCACAGCTGGATTCAAGAGCTTATAAACCACAAAAGCATTCACGAGCAGCAAAACCACCACCAATCCAATCAAAATCATTTCCATGCTGACTATTGTACCACCATGCGATATAATGGTGAAAATAAGCAAAATCATATGACCCTACACGAAACCATCAAAGCAGAGCTGAAAGAAGCCATGAAAAACAAAGAAGCCGCCAAACTGCGCACGATTCGTTTTATCCTTAGTGCCGCCACCAATGAACTAGTAGCTTCCAACCGCACCCCGCAAGAGTTTCTCACCGACGACGAAACTATGGCAGTCATTAAGCGACTAGCCAAGCAGCGAAAGGAATCAATTACTCAGTATGAGGCTGCGGATCGCCCAGAATTAGCCGAACCAGAAAAGGAAGAACTTGAAGTCCTCGAAGCCTATCTTCCACAAATGATGAGCACTGAAGAAATCAAACCAGTGGCCGAAGCCAAGAAAGCGGAGCTCGGCATTGACGACAAATCAAAGATGGGTATGTTGGTTGGTGCCGTTATGAAAGAACTAACTGGTAAAGCCGACGGAAGTGATGTAAAAAGTGTAGTAGAAGCCCTTTTCGAATAGGTAACATTATGCGTGAATCATTCAATATTCCCAACCCAGATGATAAATCAGAAAAACTCTCTGGTATGACATGTGAAGTCATCGATGACGGTAATGCCGTACAAGTCGACACCGAAGACTGGCGGTTTATCTACTACCGAGACCCTAGCGACCAAACGGTCAAACTGCGCTCTTTTGCCAATCTAGTCAAACAAGTTGGTCCTGCCGAAATCCCAGACCAGCTTCAAGCAAATGCACTCATGGCCGCTACCGACATCTTCACGGAAGGTGCAGATAGTCTCTATCTGAAGACCAACGACGGCGACATCTTGCCACCCGAAGAAGCCAAGCAAGAAATCGCCAAAATTAAAGCGATGCTTGAGCGACCAGACGTCTTGCACTAGACACTTCCGCATTTACAAAACCCTAGATTTGTACTATAAAATCTAGGGTTTTCTGTTTTCTGGAGGCACACCATGCCGACCAAGGCAAGAAATATATACATGCAACAGAAAGAGAGTAAGCGTCCAAACGTCTTCTTCTCCCTGTTCCACAAGTACACATACAATCGAGAAGGCTTTCGGGTCGTCTCGTACAACGAAGATGAAGCGATATTTCAATTTAGAAGAGAACTCTTCTACTTTGATCTTATAAACACTCGCGCTAAACCAAGTAATACCGTTTCTCAACTCGATCGAGAAACCAAACAGATCATGGAGCTACTCACCGAAGAGCTGTACTCCAAACTGCATGAAGGCTGGAGTATTGCCCGCGGACGCAGGGCCAGAGATCGTTATCTGGAAGACCTCGATTTTGCACGCATCAATCCTGAACTGATACCGGAGATTACTCCGGCTCCCCCGCCCATAAACTGGAACCTGCAGACTGATCTATGCGTGCGTGAGGAGTATCTGAAACAGCCGAAAGTGCGACCACTGAGAGGTGTTTCACTTTGGGATATCGAACTACTATCTTTCTCAGCTACCAGAGTAAGATTTAGGTTCGACGGGAGCGTACTAAACTTCCTACCCACAGGACTCTATGACCACGATGGAAGACAACTTGGAATCTTGCCGCCCCGTCTGAAAGATACTCTCACAAACCTGTCAAACGACCTGATGCGAGCTATCGCCGCTGGTGCAAAGAGACAGCAAGTGAAGCGATCGCAAGCTAAAGCCATAGATAAAATGCGCGGCCCACAAAAATTTCTTCATCTCAGCTAAACGACCGCAAGGAGGCGGTCTTTTTCTTTACTTTTTACTAAATTGTGTTTTAATATTATTGGTGATTTGGTCCTTCTTAAGGAGAAGTAAATGGACAATAAGGTAAGGGTTTGGGGTTTTAAGTTCGACGAACTATTCCCCTGTGGAGCAGATGATGTTGAAGCATTCATCCGCCGATTCGAAAGTAACGTTTCGATATCCGAACCAGAACAGGTGGGTGCCGATCGTTGGGGCCAACTTCACGCCTACGACGAGAAGACGACTCAGCAGATATCCGAATACATGGATTACCTTTCAGAAGAGAATCCGCAGGCTAGAATCTTCAGTCGCATGCGCGATCCTTGGAATGTGAACCAACGAATGAAGTCTACCTGCCACTAAGCAAAATGGGGTGCTGCACTGCTGCAGCACCCCATATTTCTTTACTTTTTCCTGAAATGTGTTTTAATATAAGTGCACAATTTCGTGCATGATCATTGGGAGAAAATAAATGAGCACTTGGACCTCGCCCGCAGGACAAGCAGAAATTACCACTGTCGCAGATGCCGAATGTCTTCAAGCCATCTTCGACAGTAAGCTCGACATCACAATGCAAGGCGGAAACACCGTTCATGTAGAGTGTGACGACGAGCACACAGATCGCAAGGTAGCAGACTTCCTGTCTCGCCACGGTGCAAAGTGTAACGCAGCCCGCGTTCACTGAGCTCGAACCTTCTGGTCTCCGACCGCCCAGCGTAAGCTTGGGCGGTTTTTTATTTAAACACCTCTTCTATCTGCTTTGCATCTTTAATATCAAACTCTCCCACCTTAGTGCGACGCAGGTTCTTAAGGCAGGCCGGGTAGCCAAGGCGGCGACCAAGCTCTTCGCCTAGTGATCTAATGTAGGTTCCGCTGGCTACCGAAAACCTAATTGTCGCTACCGCTCGGTCGCCGCCTACTTCCAAGCTAAGCAGCTCTGCCTCGTACACCTTCATTACTCGCATCGGCACCTCATCCACCACTTCGCCACTCTTCTCAGCCTTGCGGGCTCTTTTATACATCGGCACCCCATCTACCTTGATTGCACTATAGGCAGAGACTGGCAGTTCGATCTCTCCGACCAACTCGGTGAGGGCGGAGGAAATTTTGCTACGCAAAATTTCCTCCGTCTCCTCCACCCGTTTTTCTTCCACTACCTCCCCTTCCATATCGCCCGTAGTGCGACTTTCTCCTATCAATACTTCTGCGACATACTCCTTATCAAGCTTTATAAGCTCAGCAAGCTTCTTAGTACCCTTCCCGACACCAAGCACCATCAGACCAGTCGCCAAAGGATCTAATGTGCCGGAATGTCCCAGCTTGGGAGCTTTTTGACCTCCATGTGAGTCACTATAGCGGCGGCGCAAACGACGAATCACATCAAATGACGTGATCCCGTGCGGTTTATCTATCAATAATATTTCAACTTGATCCATATAAATAAGTAGGTGGTGCCAAACGCCAATCAAAGTAACATGTACGTCGGAGCGTGTGAATAATACGAGTCACTTACTTACACAAAATCAACGAGCTTTACGAGAAAGAAACAAAAGAAAAGAATCATCGCGATTCCTTCCCACTTTTGCACCTGTCGTGCTAATCCGTTAACAAACAAAATTAATGAGGCTGCCACCAAGACCCAAAGACCTAGCTGCATTACCACCTCACCTGCATGTAGCGGCATAATAATGCCGGGAATACCGACCACCATCAAAATATTAAAAGCATTTGAACCAAAGATATTTCCGATTGCCAGATCGATCTCTTTAGTCTTGATAGCCTGCAGCGATACGAATAACTCTGGCAATGATGTACCAATCGCAATTGCCCCAATCGACACCAAACCAATTGGTACTGACAAGCCTGTAGCAATATTCACCGCCATCTGCACTGTATAGTGAGCTCCTACCAATACTGCAGCAATCCCCAGCACCACAAAAACCACATCCTTCACTTTGAGTTTCTTCCGACGCGGCTTCACCTCCATCTCTTCCTTGGCTTTATTACCTGAAGAAAACAGATACCAAATATATGCGCACAAAGTACCGAACAGCAAGACAGCTTCAATCCGATCGATCACTCCATCAAACACACTAGCCACAAAGTGAACAGTGGCGATAAAGAAAATTGGCAATTCGCTCTTAAGCAAATTTTTATTAATCATCACTGGCCCACCCAGCATCGCCAACACCCCCACAATCAAGAGTATATTAGTGATATTAGAACCGACCGCATTCGCAATAACAATCTCGGTTGAATCAGCAAATACCGCTGCTAAAGATGAGGCCAGCTCTGGCAAGGAGGTGCCAAGCCCAACTATCAATACACCAATTGCAAACGCACTCATACCCAATGAAGCACCAATCTGCTTAGCTCCCTCAACAAATAAATCTGCCCCGCGAACTAATACGTATAAAGAGAAGATCAGAATACCTGACCATTGTAGTAACTGCATTATTTCCATATTTCTAGAGTATACCCTACTACAACACTAGTAAAGAAGGGTTGAGCACCAAGACGGCGCCGAGCACCAGCATCAACACTCCACCAATCAAGAGCGACATTTGCGCATACTTTCCACCATGCGCCTGCAACTTGCCATAACCCCAAATTGCCAACCCAAACACAATCACGTCATCAATCATATAACCGATGGAGAATACCAAGATGTACCACTGTCTTTCGAGGAAGGTCAGCATATTAAGTTCAAGAATCTTAGTGTATGCCTGAGGAATACCAATTGAACACGCAAACTCAATTACATTCACTGAGAACGCAATTACTAAGATTCCAAGAATCGAAGCGATAGTCACTGGCTTCGAGACAATTTCCTGAAACTTACTAATAGTCTTAGACTGAGTTTCGATATCGGTGATATCGCACACCAACTGATTAGCTTCGGCTCTGTTTTTATTCCACCGCCACAAAAAGAAAATACCTCCACCCAAAGCCAAGAAACCTACTACTGGTGTTACGTACTGATCGAGTGCTACAAAATCCCAAGTTTTGTACCAAACATTGAGAATCAGGTTGTACATAATACCTTGCGCCAGAATAAAGATTCCCGCCAGCATGATCATGCGCTTCCGACTGCCGGCTTGCGAGAGCAGCGTCAAGAAAGTGATCAAGACCCACATAGCACACGGATTAAAACCATCAATCACTCCCAACACCGCCGACAGTGAAAATAGTGAGAAAGATCGCAGGTCAATCATGCCCAACAAAGGCAAATCAAAAACATAGGCACTATCTGTACCCATTGAACAACCCATATCAGAACAACCGCCACCTAGAATCACCGCCTGCTGTGGTGCTTCTTGAATATGAGCCTCAATGGTATTCACTTCGGTTTGCTTAGCCAGCTCGATCGCTTGTTTGATACTAGCACCCGTGGTTTCCGGACCATTAAAACCGACCACCACTCGTTCACCGATGACTGTAATCGGGGTTACCTTTGACACCTCATGTTTCTCAGCCACTTGATTGTACCAATCTCGAGCCTGCCGATCTTCGATAATATTTAGATATTCGTAGTCAATCCCCTCCTCATTCAGCCAAGCAGACTGCGCCTTACAAAAACCACAATCGTCCCGACCAAACATAAAAACAGTAGGATCGCTATTTACCACCTCTTCAGCTGTAGAGGTAAGTGGCAAAGCTAACGGCATCAACAGAACTATCAGTGATAGAAATCTAAATATTTTTTTAATCATGGCTACTATGCTAACACGAGACTAGGTTTTTAGATAAATTGTAAGAACTCTCCATACCCTCGCTCCTCCATCTCAGCCTTCGGGACAAACTCTAGCGCCGCACCATTCATGCAGTACCGCTTCCCTCCTCTATCGGCCGGACCGTCACTGAACACATGTCCGAGGTGATTGTCGGCGATTGCCGAACGTGTCTCCGTGCGCACACTAAATAGCTTACGGTCTTCATGGTAAGTAATAGCCTCGGGAGTGATCGGCTTCACAAATGACGGCCAACCGGTACCTGAGTCAAATTTATCTTTTGATGAATAAAGTGGCTCACCAGAGAGGATATCTACGTAGATTCCATCTTCCCAGTTCTTGTCTAGCGGACTGGTACCAGCTCGCTCTGTACCATCCTCCTGCGTCACCTTGAACGCTAGCGGGTCTAAAACATTCTCCAATTCATCTTTACTCGGCTTTACATAATTACTCCACATATAAGTTTGATTATTGTTATTAGTCTGCTCTGTTCTCCATGGTAGTTCAGGACTATGATCATTTACTCCCCAATATTTTTCAATAAAGTCGGTACGGCCTGAGGCATTACGATAATACTGATATTTTAACTGAGTGAAGGCGCCTTTGTAGTAGTCTTGGTGGTTATCTTCTGCTTTCCAGAAAGTAGCACGTGGCTCCACATCGATCGCCAATGGCGCGTCGTAGGGACCAAACTCATCCACTTCTGCAATCAAGTTTTCAATAATTTCTTTTTGTTCATCAGTCTCGTAGTAAAAGGCCGCTGAGTACTTATCTCCACGATCGGCAAAAGTGCCGTCATCATCTGTTGGGTCGGTAGTCTTCATGGTCACAATCAACACTTCTTCAAATGAGATCTGATTGGCGTCGTAGGTAACCTCCACCACCTCGCGGTGTCCGCCACTACCGTAGTTTTTGTAGGTAGGATTGTCGGTAGTGCCACCTGAGTACCCGGAGACAGCTTCAATTACTCCATTAGTCTTTTCTAGGTCAGCCTCGACACACCAGAAGCAGCCGCCAGCCACGATCATGGTCCTAATGTCTGGCTCGAGGGCCACTTCAGTACTTACCGGTGCCGATCCGACCATCGACACTTCGACCTCCTCTTCTAACTCTGGCTCCGGTTCGGGTTCAGAATCAATCACCACTACCGATTCCGAGGGTTCAGCTACTGTTTCTTCAGCAACTTCTTCTGTATCCATGCCATCCACCATCTCACCTGGCATTTCTGCCACTTCTTCGACAGCTGCGGGCTCAACCACGATTGGTTCGGGCTCAGTGCTCATTCCGAAAAAGCTGGCGATTGATAAAAATAAACTACTAAAGAAATCCATAAAAATAATTAAAAACTAAATGTTAAATTGACTTTACATTTAATAATACTGCTTCGCTGGAAAAATATTTCACTTCATTCCCCACTTGGCAGAGTGAAGAATGCAAAAAGGGCCGGATTGCAAGCAATCCGGCCCCATAGACCAAACTTAATTTAGCTCAGCCAAGTATTGCTCTTGAACTTTTGTGAGCGCTGAAACCGAGCCACCCAGCTTATCGATGGCGCGTAGCTCCGCTACGCGCCTTTTATAATCTGGCACCTGCTCCGCTACCAAGTCCCAAAACTCCTGACGGTGGTGTAAATGCACCAAATGACACATCTCATGCACGATAATGTAGTCTGCCAGGTGTGGTGGCAGCAAGATAATTTTGTAATTAAAATTTAGATTTTTTAGAGAGGAACAACTTCCCCAACACCGACGTTGGTTGCGAATCGCCACTCGATTCCACTCAAGCTGATAATGTTGATTGAAGTGCTCGAGGCGCGCGAGCACGCGGGAGCGCGCCTCTTCCTTATGCTCTTGGTAGTGCTTCGTGACACTACTCGCCCACTTCCGGCGCCTTCGTCTAATCCAGTACATGAATCATTAAAACACCACTTCTTCCTTCCCTTCTAAGCGGTACTGCATCCGAGCCAAGCGGACCAGATCATAATCATACTTTTCGTCACATTCGTCATAAATAGGCTTCAGCTTTTCAGCACCGTACTTATCGAGTGCTCTAAATAGCTCAGGTTTGATATCAGACCAATCGGTTGGCTCAAGCTTCTTAATATCGGCCGCATCAAACGCACCGTCCTCTGCCAATTTTTCAAAGTGTGTCCAAACCGTACTTGGCGCAATCCCTCGCTCTTTCGCAATCTGCTCTGTCGACCTACCCTCCAGTAAGAGTCGCTTGGTCTCTTCATAAGTACTAGTCTTCTTCAGGCGTTCAATATTTGAGGCTGGCACTATCTCTCCCGTTGGTACCTTGCCACCATGAGCCACCACAAACCGTTCGTGCATTTCCTCCACCTCGTCATCCTCCATAGCCGAAAAAGCATCATCAGCTTCTTCGGTCAGTTCGCGAAACCGCTGATCAGCCCGTATCACCAAAGGATCAACCTGCAAAGCATTTGGATGCATACCCAAGACCTTAAGTCCTTCAAGGGAACGGACCCGAGACAGCGCCACGTAGCCCTGCCCGTAAACAAACGCTTTTGAAAGATCAATTTCTGCTGCATCGAGTGACATTCCTTGACTCTTATGGACGGTAATCGCCCACGCCAGACGAATTGGCAGTTGTTCGATCGACGCTAAGATCTTTCCGTCTTCAGCCACCTCCCAGGTAGTGGTTGTCACATCGATTTCTTTGCCTTCGGTAGTTTCGACAACCGGATATCCGTCCTTAAAGCGCACCACCCGACCAAGCGTCCCGTTTACATACCCAGCCTCAAAATTATTTTTGGTAAACATCACCATCGCATCTTCCTTCAAGACCAACATCTCTGGCGACAGACAGTTTTTTACCAATCCTTCAATGAGGTGTTTACCGCCCTTCCCCTCCATTTGATATTTGTGTGCTGGACTTGGCAATTCAGACAGCTTCTGACTGTTCACCGCATCTACATCGGCATTGTGGGTATACAAACGCGTTGGTTCGATATCTTCATAGCCAATATCCACCTGTTCTTGCAGCAAGGTGTAGTGATCTTCCTCGATCTCTCCAGTGCGAATCGAGCCCAGCAAACTCAGAAACAACTCATCTTCCTGTCGATGCTGTTCACTCAAGTAGCAAATAAGTGGCTTTAGAGCTAGCCACGCTTCCGACATAAAAGCATACTGCATCACATCGCCCTGACGTGTCACTGGTGGTAGCTGAAAAAAATCTCCGATACAAACCACCTGAATACCACCAAAAGCTTCTTCACTTTGACGGATAGTCTTCAAAATCTTGTCGACCATATTGAGTACCTTGCCATCAAGCATCGAAATCTCATCGATAATCAAAACCTGTGCTCGCTTAGCGCGTTTGACGATTTTTTCTCTAGAGACAATCACATCAAGGTCTTGCGGCGAAAGCGTGTCCTTGATACCCACGCCACTCCACGAATGAATGGTCATACCACCAATGTGCGTAGCAGCAATCCCCGTCGAAGCGGTCACTGCCACATTCAATCCAGCCGCTTCGAGCCAAGCTACATACTGGTTGATTACATATGTTTTACCCGCCCCCGGTTCACCAGTGAGAAACACATTAGCTCCGGTCTTCAAAATATCTAAGGCACGGTCTTGAGTCATAGCCGTAAGAATACCACGCCCACCTAAACTGTGAAAAACCACTCTTCCTTCAAAACTAAAAGTGTATACTAAATGTAATGTCACGTTCTTCTACGGCGGTAAAGAAGTCGTCAACCAAACGCGCTACCAAGAAAAAAGCGCCGGCTAAAAAGACTGCTCGAAAAAAGAGCACTCCTAAAACCACTACAGCCAGCATCCGCCAAACCGCCAAGAAAATTGAGAAGACAGCCGCCATTAAGCGCAACCCACTAGCTCACCTACTAGTTGAAAAAATGCTGCGTGAAGCTGGTTTTCGAGGCGGTATCTCTAGCAAGAAAGCTCTCCTCGATGCCTACAGTACCGATGAAAGTATTTTTTCAATCCGACCACAAGTAGTGATCCAACCAAAGAACCGTGGCGACGTTGAAATTGCCACTAAGGTTATCGCTGAGGAGACCAAGCGCTTCCCTTCACTTTCACTTACCCCTAGAGCAGCCGGAACTGGTCTTGGCGGCGGCTCCCTAACGGACTCAATCGTCATCGACGTTTGCGCTCACCTCAATAAGATTGGTGACGTAATCACAAAAAAGGATAAGACCACCTTTACCTGTGAACCTGGCGCGATGTGGAAGGATGTTGAAAAGAAACTAAAAGCTAGCAACGTTTACCTACCTCCTTACCCTGCTTCAAAGGATATTTGTAGTGTCGGCGGATCCATCGCTAACAACGCAGCTGGACCTGACTCTCTTCGCCACGGCCACTGTGCTGACTGGGTTGAATCCCTAGACGTTACCCTACACGACGGACACACCTACACCATCAAGCCAATTACCTACCGCGAGTACAAACTGCTCATCAAGCAAGACCATGAACACGCCCGAGTAGCTAAGGAAATTTTTGACCTGATCAACAAAAACGAGAAAGAGATCAAGAAAAATGCGCCGCACACCAAAAAGAACAGCGCGGGCTACCCGCTTTGGAGCGTAATGCCACAAGGAGTTAATAAATTCAAAAAAGGTGAAGGCACTTTCGATCTCACTCGACTTATCTCTGGCAGTCAGGGCACCATTGGTATTATCACCAACATGACCCTACGAGCTCTTCCTATTCCGGAGAACACCACTCTCATTGCACTACCGATCTTCGACCTAGAAGATGCAGCTGACTGCATTGTGAAAACCCTTAAATTTAATCCTATCAATGTCGAAGTTTTTGACTCTCTCACCTTCAACTTGGCCTTGCAAAACCCTGGTTTCTTTAAGGATCGACTAAGTAAGTCAGACTACTACAAGGTGATGTTTTCAATGTACTCCACCTACCACGTCCGCTTCCGTCGCAAGGTGCCCGAATTTACTGTTTTGGTCACTCTTGATGAAGCGACTACTGACAAAACCCCAGCCGCCGAGATTGCCAAAAAAATTGGCAAAGGGTCAGTTAAGCCCCGAGTGGTAACCAACCCTATTGAATCTGAAATGTATTGGCAAATCAGACGAGCTAGCTACACCCTTTCTAAGTTCCAGGACACCTCCAAGCGACCAGCGGCCTTCCTTGAAGACATGACAGTTCCACCTGAGAACCTCTCCAAGTTCTTCATCCAGATTAAGAAGCTCCTCAAGGAATTCAATATCACTGCCGCTGTCCATGGCCACGGTGGAAATGGTCACTTCCACTTCTATCCCCTTTTGGACTTCACCAATAAGACCACACCAAAGCTGGTAGAAAAAATGTCTGAAAAATTCTTCAGTACTGCCGTTAAGTTTGAGGGCAATATCTGTGGCGAACACAACGACGGCATCATCCGCACTCCCCACCTAAACAAAATGTTTTCTAAGAAAATGCTCGGTCTGTTTGAGAGGACTGAAAACCTCTTTGATCCCAACGACATTTTCAACCCTGGTAAGAAAGTAAACCCTCGCTTTGACATTAAGGAAACCATGCGAACTACAAACTAAAATCGCCGATTTCTCGGCGATTTTTCTTATAAAACTGCTTTAAGTTTTTACTTTAATTTGCTAGTATTCTTTGGCTACCAACAGGTCCCATCGTCTAACGGCTAGGACGCCAGGTTCTCATCCTGGAAATCGGGGTTCGATTCCCCGTGGGATCACCAAAGAAGAATTATCAGCCTGCCAATGCTGATATATCGAATAAATAGGCGACAAAACAGCGGTTCCAAAACCGTTGTTTTGTGTATACGGAATATTGCCGTCAAAAATAAAATTTTGGAACCGCAAGCGTTCTTCAGGGTATTTTGCCAATTCACTCCATTTGTTTGGTGTGTCAGTAACAAAGCTCAGGCAGTAGTCGAGCGCTTTCTCGATATCGACGTCTGACGTATCCTCAGTTGCAATAACTGACTCTCCAGCAATGATAAGCTTGTCTACTTCCCTCTTACGCTCTAAAAACTCTGTCTTGGTGTACACACCATCTTCAAAGTTGTTATAGATATGAGCTTTCTTATCTTTCAGTTTCTCAAGCTCTTTCTGAGCCGCAGCGCTAGTCTCTTCGCTTTTCTTATTTTCTTCATTGTAGATCTCCATGAATGCCTCTTTAAACAGATTTGCGTACTGCACAGTCGGATTGATCTCTTCCAGTAAAGAAACAAAATCTTTCTCCAAATCATCCTTCCTGATCGAGCTAGCACAAGGGCAACCTTGCTTGTGGTGATGATAGTAACCATACTTCTTTCCATGACGACCAGTTGAATAACTACCGGTTAGTGGAGCACCACACCATTCACAAACAACAATCTTCCTCAATGGAAAATCGGGGTTCTTGGTCAGTTTTGAAAATGATTTGTGTGTGCGACCTGACTCCTGACACTTCCTGAAGAGGTCTTCTGAAATGATTGGTTCAAAATCTCCTCTCATCTCAACTCCCCACGTATCAACCTTAATGATTCCGCAGTAGAGTGGATTCTTAAGCATCTTCTCGTAAGTTTGAAACGGAATCTTTTTACCACCTTTGGAACGAAACCCTTTTTCAAATAAAAGTGTGGCTAGTGTTTTGTATGTATGAACACCTTTGGAATACTCATCAAAAACCATGCGTACGTAGTGTGCGTTTGCTTCATCAGGAACTAAATTTCCACCTTTCTCTAGACGCTTGTATCCAAGTGGTGCTGACCAGACCCAAATTCCTTTCTTAAGACGTTCTTTCATTCCGTTTGTGCTTCTTTCAGTACGAACGTTGTTGTCGAACTCTGCAAAAGTAGAGAGGATACCTTCCATCATCTTACCCATTGGAGAATCATCAATCGGCTCAGTGACTGAGCGCAGTTGGACACCATATTGTTTCAGCTTGGCACGAACTCCTATGTGGTCTTCTTGGTTACGGGCAAAGCGATCTAACTTGTATACGACGAAGTGACTGACATCATTCTTCTTTTTGGAGCAGTACGATATGGCATTTAAAAATTCTGTACGATCTGCTGTTTTAGCAGACTCACCACGATCTATAAACACCTCTGAGACAGCCATTCCTTCTCTTTTAGCGTAGTCTCGACACATACGTTCCTGAGACTCAAGACTGGTTCCTTCAACCTGTTCTAGGGACGATACACGACAATAGATCACTGCATTACCTGCTTTCATAGGATTATCATACATAGCTACTTCATATCGTCTACTTGCAATGACCCCATGGGGAATTTGGAATCATTCTCTTTTTTGTAACAATCATAAGCAAGCTGGGCTAAACCATAGATTTGGTCACGAATTTGAGCAACTTCTTCATCAGAAGCATCTCTCAACGAGGGTTCAATTTCTCTAATTCGAGACAAGGTGATCATATAACAAAATCAATGACGTCTTGGAGTGTTTCACCCTTATCGAGAATGAAGTCCATAGCCTTTACCTTGCCAACATGAACACTTTCAAACTCACGAACCTTATGAAGATTCTTTTCGGGCAATTGAAACAGAACAGCTTTTGCAGTGAGCTCATCTCTAATCACAGTTGGCTTAATGAGGTTTCTACTAGGAAAATATCGTTTCTTGCCATCTAGACGAGGATCATCAAAACCTTTGACCATGTACTTGGTCATATACCCAGCAAGATTCTTAACCTTGTCTACCTTTTTAATTTTCACAAACCCTTGATCCCAAATCTTCTCGAGCTTTTTCTTGTATACAAATGGAAGATTGAAAAAGAGAGTGTGGTAGTGAATCACTCCATCACGAGTCTTATCTTGAAACTCAATAACATTCACATACTTGAGTTCTGCTCTCTTATCTTTAAGAACGAAAAAATTTAATCTTTTTATAAATAAAGTAAAAATCTCATTGGCTGTTTCTATATCTCTGACATCCTCACGAAAAGTCAGCGTCACAAACACCGGCAGATACAAACGGCCATTCACATCTCGATACTGCCACGCATTAGCGTTCACCCAGTCTCTTAAGCGGGATGCTGCAGAGATCATTGCTTTCTTCCTGTTTAGCTCACGCTCTTTCTCGAGACGTTCAGGAGTCCAATAAACCTCTTTTGCCACCCGTCTTCTTTCAGCACGAGTAGACATTCCTTCGATTGGAATTTCCTTTTTACGTTTAAAATTGTAAGCGACAGGCTCATCAAGATACCTTGTCACGCGTACAATCTGACCAGCGGCAACTATTTTTGTATTAGTATATTCTGTCATTCTCATTATCTATGCCTTTAATCAAGTCCTACACGTGCGAGCTTCGCTCGCACGCTAGGCTTCGAAGCGAAAGCTCGCACAATGACCTAGGCTGTTGATCGAAAGAAAAAACACACATCTCTCGATGGTGCTACGTTACTCTTTTTATGTTCTAGGAAGTTACCTAAAATTCTGTAAACTTTTATGAATGTCTGTATAGTCCATTAATTCTAACTCTACCTTTATTGCCTGTATTAAAAATAAGAAAGTCATTGATCTTCCCTTTTGTTACCTCTCTAACCTTATCGTTGATTGATTTACAAGATGTATGGTATCGCTTCCATGAAGTATCTTTGTCACCATATGCTATCTCTCCAAATTCATTTTGCGCAATGTCTTTATAGTAAACCTCTTCATCATCATGATTTAAGATGTAGTTTAAAATCTTATGGTCGTTAGTTATCTTGTCCTGCAAAGCGATTTTAATCTGATATCCAGCAACATTTAAAATACTCTCATCTTCCTCAAAGCTAGCTTCATGTGAGTTATTTGTGTACTCGTCCTCTTCAAAACCATTCTTAAGACCATCTAAGTAGCGATACACAGATGAACCTCCAACAATTAAGTTGTAGACCATGACCCTCAATTTTCCATTAACAATATCTTCTTCATCGAATGGATCCTTTTCTGGATCAAAGGTAAGCGGATCAGAGATATGATCAATCATCAGCATTCCCTTACCTTCAAGCTGCTTTAAAGGCAACAAAGCTGCTTGATATGTAATTCCCATTTCCTCAAAATCATCTTTATACAGAGATATTTCTGGTAGGTCAGAATTGTTCTCAAGCTTATGCTTTTCCCATTTAGCATATTTAAAAGCTACCAATTCCAAAACTTTAATCATTTCTTCTTCAACTGTGTTCATTAGAAGCAAAGTACTATAAAAAGTGAATAAATGCACCATCTTTAGCCGTTCATTTCGCCTTCACACTGCTCGCAAGCTCGCAGCGCGAAGCTTCGTAGCGAAAGGAGGGATTTCACGGCTAAAGATGGTGTATATGTAACAACTACTGAAAAATTACGTTGATATACTAGACTTAATGGATCAGGACTTTTTTATTAGTGTTCTTTGGATAATCTTTTTTGTATGGATATACAAGAAGATTAAGAATCGAAAAAAGAGAAACCCATATTCAGAAACTGAAAGCTTAGACATAAAAAGACGTCTCTCCGAAGCTCAAAGTATTCGATCAAATCATACTGCTAAGTGGTCAACAGATACGGGTATTTCAAATAATGAGATGCATGGGCACAGATGCTACATAGATGATTTAACAAGCTATGAGTATCTACTAGTAAAGCACTTAGCTGAACACTTGGATCCAAAAGAGTATTACATATTCAACAACATAACCATTCCTTCTTCGGTTACTGTAACTACACAAATTGACCACATAATTGTATCTAAGTACGGAATCTTTGTAATTGAAAATAAAGATTACAGTGGATGGATATTTGGACACAAGAACCAAAAGAAATGGACTCAGACACTTTGGGGAAAGAAATCACATTTCCAAAACCCTATACTTCAGAACTTTGCTCATGTCTCAGCCCTTAAAGAACATATGCCTTTCTTGAAGAAAAGCTTCTACAGTGTGATAGTTTTTTCTGAAGAAAGTGAGTTTAAAACTGAAATGCCACCATCTGTAATGCATGGTGATGATTTAGTCGATTACATAGAATCAAAGAAAAAAGAAATTGTAAGTGAAGGTGAGTTACTGATGGCCATAGGAAAACTTTCCGTTCTTTGCCAGACACAAGTTACCGCTGAGCAACACGCAGAAAATCTGGAAGTTATACATTCTGGAGAAGGACTAACTCCTATACCTCTCAGTACACAAACTGGAGTCACTGCCAGCACAACCAAATAGAACTTTTACCAAACTGTTTAGTTCCAACTGAGCTTCGTCGTCTGTGACTTTGTGGTCATAGTCACGTTTCATTAGAGTCTTATACTCTGCAATGATCTCTTCTGAATATTTCATGCTTGAAAAGATATAACATAAAGAGTAAAGTCTACATAATCAAACTAATGGATTCTAGTGAATTATTAAAACTATATACTAAAAAAGAAAGAGACGAGAAAACTGTCGGTTTTATTGACGGTGTCGGTTTTTCAATAATTAGAGACTACCCAGAAGAAACAAAATACTTTGAAGACAACATGAAAATGTTCATCAAGGTTTCAGTTGAAGGTGAAAAAATATCGTACTCAGTAAACATGACTGAACCCAAGGGTGAAGAGCCTGAAATATCATATTCTATAACTGATGGAGACAAGTACAAAAAAAGAGTGACGAATTATTATTCATCCGGAGAAGTTGAAAGAGATCGCGAATTTGAATTTACTGCAGACAAAAAGGTTAAAGTTTTAAAAACAGGAAAGGAAATATCTATAAATGACTTTGTGGAGGTCTTAGAAAGCAACCACCTTTCAGACAGAATGTTTTGGAAAAGAAAACTTAACACCTTAAATGAACTTATTTTGAAGTTTGTTTTTTGGTTAGCTAACAAAAAATATGAATCGAGAGCACAGCTTTCGATCGATATTTATCATTTTCAACAAGGGACTAAAGAAGAACTGGTGAAGCAGAAAGATATTGAGCCATTCTTTAATTATTTTTATATTTCAAAGAACCTATTGTTCTCAGTACTGTTGATTAGCTTTATAGGCGGGATTATTTCTTGGCAAAATTGGCCATTTGGAGACTTCTCAGCTTCAAACCCAATACTTATCCTGCTTATTTTTCTGACGCTTTTTATGCTTGAGATAATATCACTTGCTCTACAAGAAAGAATTAATAAACTTTTTGAAAAAGAAGAAACTTTCTACAAGAAAGAAAAAAAGAACTTCGTTGAAAAACTATACAAGTACCAGATGACTAACAAATTCAAACTAAAGACCTAATAGATTGACTTATTTGGTTCCAATTTAAACTAATGTGGGTCACCAATTCGTGCTAGCACGAGAAGCATACAAAAACAGCCTCATTTGAGGCTGTTTTTGTATGAGAAGTGAATGACTATTTCACTTCAAAGTTAAACATCATCCCTGAGTGCAGGTGTTCAGCAATGTGACAATGCGCCATCCATTTACCTGGGTTGCTCATGTCGACCAGTAGATCTACTGTCTGTCCCTTAGGAATCAACACAGTATCTTTCCACTGCATGTTTTCGTTAAGTTCATCGTCAGTAGCCAACACAACAAAACGTTGTCCGTGGAAGTGGAGTGGGTGTTGCATTGGGTGCATGCCATTTTCATCATTGTATACACGCACCTTCACCAAATCACCAGTCTCAAACGACCAGTCGATCTCGTCATTCTTAGCACCAGTATCAGTGTCTTCAATGACCCATTCCATCATCTCGTCGTTACTCATATTGTTCATCATAGCCATATCATCTTCCCATTCAATTCCATCTTCACTATGTTCTTCATCTCCTCCCATCACCATCCCTCCCATGCTATCTGACTCTTCTTCAGCGTTTAGGAACGGTTCGCAGCCAGCCATACCTGGCATCATCTGACAATGCTCAATAGCTTGCTCACGGTTCATTTCCATCCCCATAAGGTTTACGGTTTCACCGTCAGAATCTCCTCCCATCATCTGCTGCATCATTTGCATACCACCCATACCTTTCATTTCGATATCAAGTCGAAGATTCTTGTCTGGTGCTTTTGCTAGCAACGCTGACGTGTTTGCTCGAAGTTCTGCATAATCACCAGCATTTGACCGCAATTGCGAGAATTCAGCTTGTTGGTTTGTACCTGACGGCTGCACAGTCACTGTTCCGATTGATTCACCACGGTGGTCAATGGCGTATGTGCCTGGAGTATCATAGTAGAGTTCAATGATGTATCGTTCCGCTGGAGCGATGATTTGATGTTCAATCATTTCCTCCTGCTCAATACGCCCTAAGTCACCACCAACTAGCTTCATCTCAGCTCCTTCAAATTCAAGCTCAAAGGTTCTAGTATTCGCTACATTAGTGATAAACGCACGAGTAATTTCTCCTTGATTGACCGTGAGTTCGTAGTCTTCTGTATCATTAATGAGCAAAGTGTCACCAAAACGACCCATCAGTGTATTAGTGACCATTGCACGATTATATTCACCGTCTTCAAGAAGATCATCAATGATGAGATACTCCTCTTGGTCTACTTCGTTCCAATATCCATCTTCTTCAACAATCATGTTGCCATAGAGGCCCATGTCTTGCTGGTAGTCCTCACGAACATGCGGGTGATACCAGAAGACCCCAGTGTCAGGAAATTCGAGTTGATAGCTAAACGTCTCGCCAATTTCTACTGGTGGAGTGATCGGCACTGCACCATCCATCTGCCAGTCTCCTCGCAAACCGTGTGAGTGGAGCGACGTTTCCATATCGATGTTATTCGTGAAGTTCACGGTCACCTCTGAACCCTTTTCCACTTTAAGAATTGGTCCAGGAATTTGACCGTTATATGCCAGTCGTTTTACTTCTCGATTGCCAACTTTCTGCTTCACGATTGAAGCAGTGAGGTCAAAAGTGTCGCCATCCTTGAGCTCAACGACTTCTGTTGGTTTTACCTCTGGAACATCTGAGTCATGTAGGATTGATAAGTTTTCTTTTTCAGGGATTTCTTGTCCCATCATCATGCCGTCCATATTCATCATGGAATGCATGTTATTTGTGTAGTACCACGCTCCTCCTCCAATCAGAACGAGAGCGAGTACTGCAATGCTTATATATTTCATATTTTATTTACTTTTGTTATTAGATTGTCATGTACGGTGACATTTGCCCGTCTTCCGATAGCTGATATACCTCGTAGGGTGCTGTTTTCCTGCCTGGCATTCCAGGCGTTCCGATAGGCATTCCTGGTAGTCCAATACCGGCCACATCGGGTTTTTCAGTCAGTAATTTCTCAATTGCCTCCAAGGGAACATGACCTTCAACTACATAGTCACCAATGACTGACGTGTGACAACTTGCGCCTGTAGGTGGAATATTTTGTTCACTTTTAATTTGATCAAGCTCGTCTGTTTCAACTATGTTAACAGCAAAGCCTGCTTCTTCGAGTGCTTTAGCGTGACCACTACAGCAGCCACAATTTGGACTTTTATACAACGTGACTGTTTGGCCAGTGCCAAAATCAGCCATTGCTAATTCTGGTTCATAAGTATCAACTGGTTGGCTAAACATAGCGAAACTGGTGACAGCGATTACTACGAGAGCCACTGCAGGTACTATCTGTAAGTTTTTTCTTTTCGATACCCACCCGTAGCAGAGTGTGCCAAGAGCAATAACTGTTAAAACAGTTAACGTGAGCACTAATGGATTTTGATACCACGCTGTCGTTACATGTTCGCTATCGTGCGCGAACGATACTGTTGGAACAAACAGTATTGCTCCAAGGATTAATTTTTTATTCATACATATTTCTAAGCTAATAAATGCAGAATGCTCTGCTGTTTTTATTAGCTAGAAGAGTTTGGGGTGTAGGATGCCGCTAGAGAATAGTTCTTGTAGCGGTCTGGCTACAAAATTGAAATCACGACTGCTTGACTGTGTGCTCGATAAACGGATTAACGCTAGTCTAACTTTCCGTAATAAATTCGGTGCAATTTGAGCTACTGCGACAGCTACAAACAGCAGCCCTAGGATTGTAAACAGAGTTGGTGCGATAGATGTAAAAGTGGACTGCCAGGCACCCAAGTGCTCAGACACGCTCATAGCACAAATTGTTTCTTGTTGAGACATGTATGGACAGTCAGTCATCCCACCACTCATTTCCATTCCCGCCATGTGAAAAAGACCCCCGAACATAGCTCCAAGAAATAGTAGCGTCACTATTGATGTACCCAATTTTTGTCCCATATGGATGTATCGATTATACTATTTGACTTACGTTAAATCTATACGCTTCAGCAACATCGCATTAGCGACCACAATCACCGTTGAGAGACTCATTACAAATGCTCCAATCTCAGGCCGTAAAAAGAAACCGAGGCTGGCAAACACACCGGCAGCGGCTGGGATAGCAATCACGTTATACCCAAGTGCCCACACAAGGTTTTGTATCATTTTTATATACACTTTTCGTGAAAGCGTAATAAGTCGAACAATATCCTCGGGATTGTTTCGAGTTAAGACAACATCTCCCGCCTCAACCGCCACATCAGTTCCTGCTCCAATAGCAATCCCAGCATCTGCCTGCGTTAGGGCAGGCGCATCGTTGACTCCATCACCAACCATCAAGATTACTGATCCTGATTCCTGTAATTCCTTAATATGAGCGTACTTGTCTTCGGGCAAAACCTCAGCAAAAAACGTGTCGATATTAAGTTCTTTTGCCACACTTTGTGCCACCTGCGTATTGTCACCAGTCAACATAGCCACCTTCACATCAAGCTCATGCAAACGTTTTACTGCTTCATAAGACTCAGGCTTGATAGCGTCAGACAGAGCCACTAGACCAATCACGGTTGATTCATCAGCAACAAAGATTGTAGTTTTGCCGTTCGATATCAATTCATTATATGGAGATTCAGCTTTAGTGAACGAAATATCCAAGAATTCAATCAAGGCTCGGTTACCAGCCACATATTTCTTACCATCAATCTCAGCAACAATGCCTTTACCAGCAACATTCTTAAAGGCTGAAATATCAGACATTGTAACTGACTGTTCCTTAGCGTGAGATACAATTGATTCACCAATAATGTGAGAAGAATGTTGTTCAAGTGAAGCAGCGATTCGTAACACCTCATCTTCCGCAACATCTCCCACAGCCACTAAATCAGTAACCCCAAATACTCCTGTAGTTAATGTGCCGGTTTTATCAAAAACTACGTAGTCAGCTTTTTTAATAACTTCAAGCTTAGCAAGGTTCTTAATAAAGAATCCATTTTTCACCGCCAACGAAGTAGTGATGGTAGTGACCGTTGGAATAGCTAATCCTAGTGCGTGTGGACACGCAATCACCAGCACTGTGATTGCCAGTGTTGCCCCGAATACAAATGGTTGACCAATCACAAATGTCCAAATAAGCAGTGTGAGTAGTGCAGTAATACCAGCTACAAACGTAAGAATACCCGCTGCTTTATCAGCCAGTCGTTGCGACTTAGGTTTGGTTTGCTGTGCAGTAGCAATGAGATTTTGAATTTGACCAATAGTTGAATGTTCACCAACTCTTGTAAGTGAGATAGTAAGTGAACCGTCAAGACAAATTGACCCTGCCACCACCTCATCTTTAGCTTTTTTCTGTACTGGAGTTGACTCACCGCTGATCAGTGCCTCATCAACGTTGGCTGAACCTTCTATGATCATCCCGTCAGCTGGTATTTTCTCACCAGGTTTAACAAGAACCAAATCCCCATCAGCTAAATCACTGATGTCGACATCAGTTTCTACACCATTGATTAACTTATGAGCTTGCTTCGGCAAAAGCTTAGCCACTTCGGCCAACGAGTCACCGGCTGCGGCACCAGATTTTGCTTCTAAGTAGTGACCAAATAGAAGCACCCAAATCAAGGTTGATATTTCCAAATAAAAATCAGCTTCAAGTGACGGTAAAAAAGTCGCTGCCACTGAAAACAAATATCCAGCTGCAACCGCAATAGAAACCAAAGTCATCATGCCATAAGCTCGGGCCTTTATTTCATGTAGTGCGTGCTCAAAGAAAATGAGTGCGAAACCGAAAATAATAGTGGCGATACCAAAACCTATCCATTTGCTAAGAGTATATGCATCAAGACCAAGTGCATTCATGACCATCTCATTAGCAAAGACAAGCGGAATCAAAAGAAACGTGACGATCCAAAACCGCTTTAGAAATGTACCTGCTGACCCGTGTCCCATACCCGGGCTGCCATGACTATGACAATGATTGTCTGTATGTTTATGTTCCATGTTATTCAATTCCAGTCAATCCTTTATTGCGAAGTGTTCCGTATACATACGCTCCGATAAACATACCGATAATACCAATAAGTATCGGCCAGTTACCCATACCAATGGCTGCGAATGAGGTCCCTGGACAAAGACCTGAGATACCCCAGCCGGCACCAAAGACTGCCGCACCAATAACATTCCATTTTGATACTGACAGTCGAGACGAAGTGGCAAATGTTCCGTTCAGCAAAGGTTTCGACAATAATTTTGGTATCAGCTGGAATGTAATCAGTGTCACTAGAAGCGCGCCACCAATTACCAACACTAAGCCAAAGTCTTCAAGCCTCAAAAAGGACAATACGATTTCTGGCACAGCTGCTCCTGAATAAGCCAAACCAAAACCAAACAGTGTTCCTCCGAGGATGATTGCAATGTGTTTTTTAGTATTCATATGCATAAGTTTTAGAAAATTGATTGCGTTAACAAAGCAACAACAATACCAACTGATAAAAATGTGACAGTAGAGATGAACGAGGTCTTCTCAAGCATAGCGTTGCCACATATACCGTGACCAGACGGACAACCTGCCGCCATGCGGGTACCTATCCCCACCAACAGCCCTCCAAAGAACAGTCTGGTCATTGAAAGTGAAGCAACTGTCGATTCACCTCCGTTGATAAAAACAAGATATACAAGACCACCAAGCATCAAGCCAGTGACCAAAGAAAGACGCCAGGTTCGTGAAGAGAGAAATTTTTCTCGTCTGAAAAAAGATGTTGTATCTCGTGAAAAAAAGGACCACGTTGATGTAAAGGCAGTCGAAACACCTGAGACTAAGCCGGTCATAATATAGACAAAAGAAATACCTAAACCAACCAGTAGTCCACCAACGAGATATTGTTCTATACCTAGGGGAAATAATGATTCCATACAGATTTATTACGTTATTAATTTACATTTAATACTTTCTGCTAATATCCATCAAACGATTCAGTCATAATCTTGTCTGCCGAAATTCCTCCCAGATGTAAACCGTTAACCGTCACAGACACCATGCCAGGTGGGCCAACTACCCACCACACTGCAACCTGATGCTTTTCAGCCAACTTTGCAAAGAGTCCGGGAGTGGGTCGCTTGTAGATGTTGTCTAGGGAAAATTGACGGTGTTGCTTGCTCATCTGTTGTAATTCTCCTAAATATGCAGCGCTCTCAGGGTTTTGATTACCGTAGAGTAATGTGACGGGTTGTTCCCACACATCATCTATCCTTTGGTGCAAGTAACTCATTAACGGAGCAATCCCGACACCACCAGCTACAAACACCTGCGGTCGGGTAACCTTTTGAGGTAAGAGAAAACTGCCCGCCGCTTGTTCAATCTGCACCGAAGCACCAATTGACGTGTGTAGGAGTGTCTCCTTGAAGCCACTACCTGAGTTTCTAAAGACAACCTTGATCTCGTCCATGTCGTATGGCGAAGAGGCGATTGAGAATTGTCTCGATCGGCCTTTCGGATCAGAGTGTGTCAATTTTGGGACAGCCACTTGGGTATACTGTCCCGCCTTGAAGACAAATGACGTTGGACGCCCGAGTGTCACTTCGTGAGTACCCTTAGCTACTTCTTTATGAGCCGTGATGTGCGTTTCAAATACCATACAGTTACCAACTTGTATTGCGATTACGACGGACCGTCTGGATGAAAGCAAGTATCTGAACCACTAGTACACTGAGGAGCATAAACAGGTAGTAATACTTGAGTGGATTGTCAGGATAGTTGGTTTGCAGACCCTGCATAGCTCTTGTAAGCGATGGAGTGTAATGGATAAAGGCAAAATAGACGACATGTATTGCGCCGAGATAGAAAACAACGTACGCAAATCCGTGCAGCCATTTCCATGACTGTATACCAAGCCAATTTACCGCTTTATCGAATGAAGTAGCTGCGAGTGCTAGAGCAAACGTTAAGGCAACAAAGCCCAAGAGGTTGGCGAGGCCAAAACCAGACTCTACTCGCAAGTAGGTATCAATCTCTGCAATGTATTGATAGCCGAAAAACTCCCAAACGCTCCACCGCACCCATCCATCGAGGATGAGATAGCCATGAACGAGCGCAATTAAGAAAAACCAGACTCCAGCTTCACGTCGATACGAAAGCACCACATTAAGGGCGGGTAGTAACTTAGCTGCGGGTCCAATGAATATTGCAAACCACAGCAAGAAGAACGAAGCGCCACCAAAAGCCTTCCAGAGTCTCATATCAGGACTCCAGGTGCTATTGAGTGACCAGACAAGATAAATAAGTAGCCCACCGACTATTGCCACGCCTAGATGGCGAAGTAAAGCTACTTTGGTACTTTTAATTCCTAGTAACATACGTGATTAGTTATTTTGTTCTTTTACCAGTACGTCACGACCACTAACCCGGTACGCATTCATACCACCAGTTAAATCATATACACTGGTATATCCAGCAGCGACTACAGCTTTAGCTGCAATTGCACTCATGCTGCCACTTCGACAGTAGAGAGCTACTGGTGCAGTTGTATCACTCGGCAAAGCTGCCAGCAGCGCCTGGGTATCATTGTATGGAACAAAGGCCTCGGTGCCGGCGATTTCTCCGCCGTAAGGAATGTGTACATTTACGGTTGTCACCTCTGGGTCGTCAACCAACTGAGAAAAATTATCGCTGTCAATACTGTAATATCCTGAATCATTTTTGGAAGTCGGAAGCTTTACTTCAGTATCAGCAGCCTCAGTAACAAGTATGGTTCCCACCGCCGGTGGATTAAGATGATCGTGATACTTCCATTCACCAACCTGGTCAAATATGTAGACGTACTGTTCACCAGGACCGCTACCCTTAAACTGATCAAAGGTTGGCAAGTCAGTGTGAGCCGGATGATCATCTGAAGCCACCCACATATCAACTGAACTTTCGTTCACAAAATGAACCATCGTGCCAAGGGATATCGTCACGTCTTTTGGCTCGAAGCCTGAGTCGGTGTAGCTGATAAATTCCATGGTTCCCATATCCATGAGCGAAATCCCCTCAGGAGTACTAGTGTTGGTTACTATAAATTCCGGGACTTTTTCGCCAGTTGCTACATAGACTGCAATGGGAATTCCGTCCTCCTCATATGGCTGATCCAGATCGTTAAAGATTTTGTCATTACCAGCGTCTTCATACATCATGACAATAAGCTCTTCGCCACCATCATAGAATTCGCCAAGCGGGATCGATAAGTTATTATGCGTACCAGGTGCGAGGTATTCACTTATTTCAACAATTTGTCCGAGGCGATTGTCGTCAATAGCCCTCACAGCAAGGAACCCTCCCTCAGTAAGAGTTACACGATCGACCAGCACTGTGTCAGCATCAGATTGTGGCTGCACAATTAACGTTGCACGGGACGTAAGCACATCTCCACTAACAGTATTTGCGTCATACGACTTCTCTTGAGTTGCACTTGTGTATATACCAGCAAATACTACGAGTAGTAGAGTTAGACAAACTCCTAACATCAGGTATGAGTGGGTCTGTTTCATATTATTTTCGTTTTGCCAGTTTATAGACTGACAAAACTTCAGCGATGGCTTTATTTTTATTTTTTCCCTTCATCTGCGTTGCCACGCAAGTATCAAGATGACTTTCAAGCATTTTTTCTTCAACTGAACTAAGTGAGTTTCGAATAGCCGAAGTTTGCGTAATTATATCAACGCAGTATTTGTCTTCTGTCACCATTTTTTGCAAACCTCGCACTTGACCCTCAATCACTTTTAGTTGTCGTTCGATTTTTGATTTTAATTCTTTTTTCACATTGTCAGTATACCCCCAGGGGGTCTCATGTGCAATCGTTAGATAACTCAATTTCTTATTGCACATTGATTCGGTGCAATACATAAACTGAACTAAAGACAGCAATGCTTGCTATGAATACAGAGCCGACAATATCAATTGGATTATGTACATAAGCAAGAACACGACCTACTCCAACTAGGATAGCGAGGGCAATGAGCAGTAGACCCCAGTTTTTGCGTATCGAGAATACTGCAGCCGCAATCACCATCGCATAGAGTGTATGTTCTGAAGGAAAACCATTATCAGCAATGTGTGGTACAAGTGAAGCGATACCAAGTTCAGAAAACGGTCGCTCGGTGTAATAGAAGAAACTCGCTATTTTTCCTAGTAGATACGATAGTGGTAATGCCGTCATTGCAGTTAGAGCAAGTGCCATTCTTTGCTTCTTGGTGGAGAGCAGGAATGTAATGATTGCAATAACAACAATAGCTACATGTAATTTACTAGCTAAGAATACTATTACTTCATCCATATTTATTTAACCGCAAAGAGTCTCAGACTGTTAAGAATTACGACAATAGCCATACCTGAATCAGCGGCAATGGCGAACACCAGGTTAGTTAAACCAAACGGCACGAGAATGAGGAAGAGGATTTTTATACCAAGTGCGAGAATAATGTTTGTTCGAATAGTTTTAACCGTAGCGCGAGCTAGTTTGATTGACTGTGGGATAGTCCGTAAGTCTCCAGATAACAGAGTTATGTCAGCTGATTCTATAGCAGCATCGGTACCACCAGCACCAATAGCAAACCCCACGTCTGATGTAACGAGTGATGGAGCGTCATTTACTCCATCACCAACCATCGCCACTGAGTGATACTTGTCTCTTAGTTCTTTCACGCTGGTTACTTTTTCTTCAGGCAGTAATGAGGCTTTAACGTCATTTATACCAATCAGATTAGCAACGTAGGCTGCACTATGCTCGTTGTCACCAGTAAGCATTGCGCTCTCAACACCCCTTCTTCTGAGTACATCAATTACTTCTGATGCTTCTTCACGAACTTGATCGGAAATCGCGAGCGCTCCAATTACTTCCTTACCTTCAGCTACCAACACCACCGTTTTACCTTCTTTTTCTAAGCGCTCTACGTCTGCTTCAAATGCCGTACTGTCGATACCGCTTTCGGTCAGTAGTTTTCTGTTACCGATATAACTGTCGGCTTCACACACCAAGCATTGCGCTCGTCCACCCTTGCCAGCCACGTTCTCATAGGAGTCCATTTTATGTGGCTCGATACTCTGTTCTTTTGCGTACGCAATAATTGCTTCAGCCAGTGGATGCGAAGAAAATAATTCAATACCCGCAGCATCGGCAATGACCTTTTCTTTACTATGCGAACCAAAAGCAATGACATCAGTAACAGTATGGGTGCCATAAGTGAGGGTACGAGTCTTATCAAACGCCACCACTTTAACGCTAGCTAATTTTTCAAGATACTTTCCACCCTTTATCAGAATGCCACTACGTGACGCACCGCCAATCGCTGAAGCAATCGCCACTGGTGTAGCAATCACCAATGCACACGGGCAAGCAATCACTAAGAGAATCAGCGCTCGATAGAGCCAATCTTCAAACGGCAGACCAAAGACTAAGGTTGGTATCACCGCAATTAAAATTGACAATATGACAACGGCTGGCGTGTAGTAGCGGGCAAACTTGTCGATGAACGCCTGAGTAGGTGCCCGCGATGCTTGAGCTTCTTCGATGAGAGTAATAATCCGAGCAAACGTTGAGTCTTGGCTAGCTTTCTCAACCCTAATCTCAAGATACCCTTGCACATTCATAGTGCTGGCAAACACTTGATCATCAATAGTTTTATCAACTGGAATAGATTCGCCTGTAATGGACGCCTCATCAATGGTCGACTCACCTTTGACAACCACACCATCTAACGGAATCTGCTCTCCAGGCTTTACAGCAACAATGGTTCCAACAACCACTTTCTCAACCGGCATAGTAGTACCATCTACCATTCGAGCTACTTTGGGTGATTTTTTAATCAATGCTGCTACTGCTCGCCGTGAGCGTTCAACGCCGTAACTTTCAAAGAGTTCCGCTAAGGCAAAGAGAAATACCACCGCCGCTGCCTCAGCGTACTCACCGATGTACAAGGCTCCAAGCGAAGCGATAACCACCAAAAAGCTGATGTTGAGAAAACGCTGTTTAATAAGTCCACGCACTGCACTTTGCACCACAAAGACTGAACCGGTCGCAATTGAAAGGATATAGAACAACGTGGCAAACTGCGGTTGTGGTAGCGAGTATGAACTCAAAAACGCCAAAACAAGCAACATTCCCGAAATAGGCGTAAGCATTTTAAGTGCACCACTGCGAGAGAAGAGTGATCGTAGGCCGGTAGCAGGAGTAGTCTCGTCCCCAGCTCCACAGTCATCACAGACAGCTGCATTGTTGTTATGTTTTTCAGTCATACTAATAAATTAGATTAATTTACACCCAATTGAATCTTATAGCCGTCAGCAACGACCTGAAAGTCATCAAGCTCTGTTTCGGTGAGTAATTCACCGACTGGCATATCAATGTCAGCTGGATTGATAGGGTTTCCATCTTTAAAGAGTGTGTAGTGCAAGTGAGGACCAGTTGATTGACCAGTTGAACCAACGTATCCGATAACCTGTCCTTGTTTCACTTCAGGATTTTTCTTCACCGCAGAGTCGATACTAGACATGTGAGCGTACTGGCTCATGTACTGTCCGTGTTCGATATCAATGGCAATACCAAGTGGACCTCTGTTTCCTGACAAAGTAACTTCGCCGTCCGCAATAGCCACGATTGGCGTACCGTGTGGAGCAGCGTAGTCGATAGCTCGGTGTGGTGTCACACGTTTGGTAATTGGATTCAGTCGGCTATAACTGAAACCTGAACTCACGTACCCAACTCCAATTGGTGAGCTTAAGAACTGGCGTTCAACACTCTCACCGTTGGCAGCGTAGTAACCACCTGTACTAGTTGATGTTTCAAAGTAGTACGCCTCGTACGTCTCGCCTTGATTAGTGAACTGAGCAGCGAGAATTTTTCCGGCACTGGCTTCTTCACCATCTTTTGTTTTTCGCTCTTCATACAAAACAACAAACGAGTCGTCAATCTGGATGTCAGTACTGAAGTCTATGTCCCACTGAAAGATTTCGGCTAGTTCAACCAGAGTCTTGTCGGACAAGCCAGCACTTGCACCGTCGTAGAATAACGAAGACTCAATTGTGGCACTGCGTACCACTTCAGTAACGTCATACTCAATCGCTTCTTCTTTGGCTACAAATTCACCGTCAACATTTTCAATTACAATCTTCTTGTCGTCATTCAAGTCATAGTCAACCGATGCTAATGCGTCCTGTGCAAAGACAACGTGTATCAGTTTGCCAGCTTGCAGTTTGGTGAAGTCATAGACATCTTGAACAGCAGCGAGAATTGAACTCTGATCTTCAGCGGTAACAGCTACTTCTTCCATAATGGTAGAGAAGGTATCGCCAGGCTGAATTTCAATTTCTTTTACTTGGTTTGAGGTCGATACAACTGGTTCCTCAACTGCTTCTTCTGGTTCAGCTATTTGGGTGACCACTTCTGTCGTGGCACTAGGAGTATCACGTTTATAGGTAACAGTGGTTACTTCTGAGTTGTGTATGGTTGCAAACAAGCCGCCGAGCAAAGAAAACACCAGTAAGCTAAATAAAATATATTTCATACTATTCATAGTCTACGAAGTACTGAATGTTTGCCTGTGTGCGTAAACCGGTAATGTAGCTTTGTGCAGCAGTGCTAAATTTCTGACTTTTGATTTGTTCTTCTATCTGCGGACGCAGTGCTTCTTCTTGCCCTTCTGGTAAGGGTCCATTGGCTTCAATAAACGCGTTAACTTCTTCCTCAGTGACCGTAATGTCTGAGGCCAATAACGTCTCTAACATCTTTTGTGTTCTGATTTGCTTCGTGAGACTTTCTCGGGTTAATCCCTGTTGCGCCAACACATCCTCGAGAGTTCCACCCTGTCCAGAAATTTGTGATTCGATGGCCGCTATCTCTGTTACCACATCAGCATCAGTTACAGTAACACCCGCTTCAGTCGCAGCTTGTTCAATCAGGATATCTGAGATAAGAGAATCAAGTACCGCTGCTCCAGCTTGATCTTCTAATTCACTAAGAACGCTAAGACGACTAATGGACTCGCCATTTACTTTGGCTGCCACAATAATTCCTTGCGAGTATAAAAGTGCACCTAGTATCAAGACGACAACTAAAACAACTGCACCGTACATTAGCAGTGGTTTTTGTTGAATCTTTACTGCTGTAGCAGGAGTTTCTATCTCGTTATGTTTAACAGGATCTTCGCTTATTTGTGTTTCTTCCATATTATTTCTTTAGTAGTTTGTTAATAACTCATTCATGTAATCAATCTCTGCCTGTTGACCGTTGACCATGGTTTGCGCCAAGCGAGTGACTGTTTCATTCTCACTGCGCTTTATAACCCCGTCTGCCATCATGACACCGCCTTTATGATGGCGAATCATCAGCTCGAGAAATAACTGCTCAGCGTCTGTTCCGCTCGCTTCAACAAGTGTCTGCATTTCGTCACTGGTTGCCATGCCGGGCATGTATGCTCCAGAGGTAAAGTCTTTTGTCATCTGACTGTGATCCATAGAAGACATATCATCCATCATCCACATCATTGGCGTTTTAGTGGTTGAGAGTGGCTGTTGCCACAAATCCAGCCAACCAAGCATCATGCCACGCTGGTTGGCTTGGGTGTTAATGATGTCAAAGGCAAAACCGCGAATCTCTTGATCATCGGTTTTTTCTCGAACAAGAAATGACATTTCGATTGCTTGTTGATGGTGAACACTCATGTCCTGTGCAAAACCAATCTCTGCCTCATTTGGTTTATCGAGTGGAATAGAATTCTGACCGAGCAAGAACATTCCAACACCAACAACAATCCCGATAAGGAGGGCTGGCAACTGTCTTTTAATAGCTTGATAATTCATAGTTCAGTTTACTGCATTCCTCCCGGAATGGCATTACAGGTTGCACCCGGCTCAGGCGTTTGTGGTCCTTGGCGGAATTTTGCTAGAAACTGATCTATCCGAGGATCATCAGCTGCATCAAGTGGAAGTTGTACACCCCACGCTGTGAGCATAATTGGTGACTCTTGTTCTGGGTACGGACTCATGAAAGAGTATCCTTTCACTTTACCTTTGAGAATTTCAATTTGTTCGGCAGCAAGTTCTGGCTGATAGGTAATCCAGACGGCACCATGCTCAAGTGAATGAACCGCATTTTCATCTACCACTGGCTCATCGTAGATGTCGCCATTACAGCTCAACCAGACAGGATGATGATTCCCACCAACCGGAGGAGTGTCTTTGTAGTCTACTTCAGTCTGTACATGGCTACGATCTGTCACAATAGTAGATGTAATACCGACAATTTCTTGTTCGTATACTTTCTGTTGTGCGTTGTTTGACCACCACGAACCACCTACGAGAAGGAGTACTGATAGACCAACAATAATTATTAATGGTTTCATGTTTAATTACTTAAGAATAAATTTTGATTACGATGCACACACTAGTGGTGCATTTATTTTCTTTACGACGATGTGATTGGCATACAAGAGCAGCCCCACACCAAGCAAACCGAACTCTTCTCCACCAAAGGGTAGCCAAGCGAGTAAGCCACCTGCACCAAACAAAACAAGAATTGAAGACAGTAAGAAAGTTCCACAAGCGGCACAACCAATGCCGAAAAATCCACTAACGAGGCCGCCGATACTACTAGCACCTACGCTGGTGAGATTGGTTATTTTGCTCCGTATACTCCTGACGTAATAGGTGAGAAGAGTTACTTGTAGACCAAATAATACGGCAATGAGTATCGTGTATGTTGCTGACAGAAACGAAAAATTTGTTCCTAGTGAACCGTAGAGATTCACAGTCATCAACCCGATTTCGAGTAACGACACTGATTCGTACTGCCATAAGGTTTTTAACAGTCCGATGTGTGGCAACAAGATGGCAATCGACAGCACAAAAAAACTCACCGCTAGAAACAGTCCCGCATAGACGGATTTTGCCAGAACTTGCTTAAACGTCTTGAGGTACATGATAGTTACTGACCGTCTTTCGCAATTGAGATGAGTTGCTCAACTGCCGCTAGGGGTTGCGCACCGTTAATTGGGTACGTTGCACCATCAGGACCAATCATGACACTCCACGGAGTTCCGCGCCCGCCAGTTTCGACCGCATTGGCGATATCAGCCGCGATATGATCGTCGTACTTACTGCTTTCAAGACATTCATTAAACTGATTACTGTCCAGGCCAGCTGCAGCTGCTAATTCAGGAATTAACACGTCTTGATTAGTCCGGTTGTTTCCAGTTGAGGGGTCTACGAAGTATCCGTCAGTAAACGACCAGAACGCATCGTTTCCTCCCAATTCTGCTGCACACTCTGATGCAACCGCTGCTCGCTGAGCTTTTACTGGATGTAACTGCTCTAATGGGAATTGTCTAAATACCCAAGCGACTTCGCCACTCTCACCGTATTTATCCATGACTTCATTCATCGTGTCGTGGAACCGCTTACAGAATGGGCATTCAAAATCTGAGTATTCAACAATTTTTATTGGCGCATTGGGATTTCCCTTAATATGATCTTCACTTGTAACTGGTTTAACAGCATCGGTTGAACCAGTTGGCTGTGGTGTTGGTTGGGCTGGTTGTTCAGCATTATTGTTTACCGCTACTGGAGCTACCGCGTTTCCACTTGTGCCGAAATACAACGCTCCTGCAATCAACCCGCCAGCAACAACGATAGCCAAGGGTATCAGGTACGGGTTGGTGGGTTTCTGTGTAATAGTTTCTTCCATAAAATTAATAGGTTTTGTGTTTAACGTTCTAGAGCAAATAAATGAATAGCAAAAAAGCCAACATATATCACGAAAAGCTGACTTATCAGCAGCCGTGAATCGTTAGCTAATTATCGCTGTATTGTATAGCTTAGGATGTATGATTCCTTTACGGAGCGCAAGTAAAAAAGGATCTAAAACTTTGTACCAAGATTCATTTGTAATTGAATAGGTTTGTAGATGTAGTGACTTCAAACATACCTCTGCTTTTGGGTATGAAGAAATGGTAGGTAAAGCAAGGGACGCTAGTGTTAAAAGCGTTAACAGGAACAATAGTCCCATGCTTTTATTTGATACAGAAACTGATGAGATTATTTCCGACAAATCACACGTAACAGCACTGGTATCACTAGCGTGATCAGTAGGGTTGGCAAAGTGCGCGCACAGGGTCACTGCCAACAAGAAAAAACCAATTCCGAAGAAAATTAGTATTCTACGTATCGAATTAGCACTAAGTAATTTCCGCATATATCCTGACCATTTTATCAGATAAATACATAAGATTAAACGATATGTCTACATTCCAACAAACTAGTGACTACAGTCTTTTCCAACACACTCTCCTTCAATCTCACACTCAATTGTTGTGTGGTTGACGTGGAATGATTTCATTTTATCTTCTATACTCTCCTTGATCCTCTTCGTTTCAGCTATAGTGCCATTATCAAGTACTACGTGACAGGTCAAAACATTGTGCTCACCATCTAGCGACCACACGTGAATATCGTGAACTGATTGAACTTCATAAACTTCTAGAATCGCCTCTTTGATTTTTTCTATATCAACCGAGGCCGGTGTCCCCTGCATGAAGATATTGATGACATTTTTGAGACCCCCATAAACACCCCAAAGAATGAACAGGGTGTAGCCAACGGTTAGGATTGGGTCAATGAGATAGAAATCTGTGAAGTAGATGATGATGGCTCCAACCAGTACAGCTGCCCAGCCAATCACGTCTTCAAGTAAGTGCCATGACAGCACTTTTTCATTGGCACTCATTCCTTTGCTTAATCTAAAGAACGCCACAAGGTTTACCCCTACTCCAAAGATTGCTAATAGAATCATTCCAGTAGCGTGAACTGGTTCCGGACTGAATAATCTCTGAATAGCCTCCGTCAAAATAAAGATTGAACCAACAATCAGAATCACGGCACTAAAGAGGGCTGAGAAAACTGAAATGCGAGCATACCCGAAGGTGCGTTTTTTATCTGGTGAGCGTTCGGATTGTTTCTCAGCAATATAGGCAGTAAACAAAGCAATACTGTCACCTAAGTCATGAAGTGCGTCAGAAAGGATAGCAACGCTATTGGTCAAAATACCACCAATGATTTCAATGATGGTGAAAGAAAGGTTTAGGATGGCAGCAAACAAAATATTGCCACCTCTACCTACGTGGTGATGATGGTGTCCACGTCCGTGATGATGGTTGTGTGACATATTTTTTAACCTAATCCTACGTCTAATGACATCATTACAGCAAAACCAATCATCGCTCCAACTGTTGCGAAGTCTGCCATACCTGGACCACCGCGCTGGGCTTCAGGAATCAATTCTTCCACAACTACAAACATCATAGCTCCAGCAGCAAAAGCGAGTGCATACGGCAAAACGGGTGAGAACGTTATCACCAACGCAGCTCCTAACACCGCTGAGATTGGTTCAACCATTCCTGAAAATTGACCATACCAAAACGCTTTCAAGCGAGTAAACCCTTCTCGTCTCAGTGGAACGGAAACTGCTGCACCTTCTGGGAAATTCTGTATACCAATACCAACTGCTAGAGCAATCGCTGCTGCAACTGTTGCTCCTTCAATACCTGCCGCTGCCGCTCCAAAAGCAACACCAATAGCCAATCCTTCAGGGATGTTATGAAGTGTAATTGATGAAACCAGAAGCAAACTTCGATGCCAAGATGTTTTCACCCCTTCAACTTCTGACATAGGTGCACCGAGATGTAAGTGAGGTATTACTTTGTCCATTACCCACAAAGTTGCAGCACCGAGTAAGAATCCTATTAAAGGTGGTAACCATTTTGGCAGTGGACCGCCTTCTGATAATTCAATTGCCGGAGAGAGTAACGACCAAAAACTGGCCGCAATCATCACACCAGCCGCAAAGGCTAGCATTCCGTTTAAAACTTTTTTGTTAATTTCTTTAAAGAAGATTACTCCTGATGCACCGAGTGCAGTAACGAGCCAAGTAAAACAACCTGCTAAGAGCGCTTGAGTCACAGGACCCAAGGCTAAAAACCATTCGATCATATATATATTTATTTAATTAGTTAAATTGTAAGTACCTCGGAGAAAATGTGTGAGGCAAAAAGTATTGGAGCAACGTATACTCAAATAGTGAAACACTTTAGTCCAAAAAAAGCAAATGATGGCCTATGGACTAGACGAGTGAGACTTCTTTTTTATTCAGCACAACTGCACTTTTTAAGCACCGTAGAAACTCTCTTTTTTCTTCTATATCGCCCTCTTGTAAAATGAACTTCGCATAATTCCTAATATCAATATTACTAACAGCAATCTTTTCTTCTTTTCCCAGTAACATGTGCTGAAATTGTTTATATCTTTTAACCTCAGAAGTAATCTTGTCTCTCATCGGCACTACTTTGATGTCAATATCATCAATCAGGTTTTGTAGTTGTGATATGAGGTCGTTTTCATTGATGAAGCCACAGTCACAATTAGGATCTTTAGTGCGAGTGCATTTGTAATAGACATAGCGGTGGACGTTGCCATTCTTTTGTTTCTTGAATTTCTCGTCAGCAGTGATTCCTGATCCACAGAGTCCGCACGTCATTACTTTGGTAAACGCAAATTCTTTTTGTTGTGAACGTGGTTCAAGTATTTGACTCTTAATCTGCTCTTGAACAATGATGAATAACTCTTTGGTAATGATTGGTTCATGTGCGCCGTCATACCATTTCCCTGAATTCTTTGGATATTCAAACCGTCCGTAGTAGAAATGGTTTTCAAGAATACGATAAAGATTACCTAGGCTGAGATGCTTACCATTCTCAGTTTTGAAATCTAATTCATCCCGAAGCCAGATATGGAGTTTGCGACCACTCCAGCCATCATAACCAATCTTCTCAAATATCTGCTTAATGATTGGCGCTCGTTCTGGATCAATTACAGATTCACACTTCTGATCCATACGTTTGAATTTAGTATAGCCAGTCGGTGGTCGGCACGGCCATAATCCCATTTCAACCCTAGCTCGGAGTCCTCGTCGTACATTCTGACTTTTGTTATCGTTCTCTAGTTTTGCTTGAGAACATAAAATCATTAGGAGAAACTTCTCGTTTGGTGAGTTACTGAAAGTTTGCCCATAGGTTTGTATATGAACTAACTTCTTCGCATCCATTAAGTCAACGACTGAACCTAGGTCACCAGCATTACGACTCAATCTATCAGGTGCCCATGTGAGTATTCCGTTATATTTTCCTGAATCTATTTCATTGAGTAGCTCTTGAAATACAGGTCGCTTGCCAGACGCTTTAGCTGAGTACGACTCTCGCTTTTCGCAGACAACAATTCACTTACCAGCCCTTACGTATCAAAACTAAACTTATTCAAAGCCCCTACTCTAAACTATGGTAAAGAGGAAACTATCAATTTCCTACTGCAGCACTCACTATCAAACAAACAATGTGAGGAGTTGCACGTGATCTTCAACCCTAGTACGATGCAAGTGAACAATGTACAAATCAGAACCTTCAAGAAGCAAACTCTGGTTACAGTTAGTATCGTAGCTAAAGAAACTGGCTCAGTTAAGCTCGGTATCGCCTTCCCTCAATCCGCTGTTGAGCACCAAAAGCAACTGGACAACCTTCCAACTTCACTTACCACAACCACCTGCAGCAACATTGAAAGATCTACTATCTGCATCAATCGCACCAACGAAAAAGTACCAGCCTTAGTTAGCTAGACTGCACGCTTCTTAGAGGCTGTTACGTAGCATGTTACGTAACATGCTACGTAACAAGGTTGATGCTTTCTGCTATGATCATTAACCTGATAAGTGTTACAATAGTGTGCAAATATGAGCGAAAATAAAGACAAAGTATCAGCTGTGCCAATGCGCGGCATGCGAGACCTGCTTCCGGATGAAGTGTCGCTGCGCCGAGCGGTCATGACAAAGATTCTTGATGTGTACACTAGCTATGGTTTTTCCGAAGTAGAAACACCTGTGGTGGAGCGCAAAGAACTTCTCACCACCGGCGAAGGGGCCGACAATGAAAAATTAATCTTTCCGGTCATGAAGCGTGGACTGGCAGCTGAAGATATCCAGCAAGCAGAACAAGCTTTTGATCTGGCAGACGGCGGATTACGTTTTGATCTAACTGTGCCTTTGGCTCGCTATTACGCCAACAACCAAGCCCTGCTCCCCTCTCCTTTTAAGTCTATTCAAACCGGTAGTGTATTTCGAGCTGAAAGACAACAAAAAGGTCGTTATCGTCAATTTACCCAATGCGACATAGATATTATTGGTGAAGCGTCCACCATTGCAGAGAAGGAGCTCATCATGGCGACTGCAGACGCCTTAGGTAATATTGGTTTTGATGACTTTACGATTAGAGTAAATGATAGACGTATTCTTCAAAGTCTAGCGGCGGCCAGCGGCTTCGGTGAAGATCAGTATGATCAAGTCTTTATCATCATCGATAAGTTGGACAAAATTGGAATGGACGGAGTGATTGCTGAACTAAATAAGACTTTTTCTAATGAAGACGCTGTTGCGACACTAGCAAGTTATTTAAATAATACAAACCAGCTCCCAGCTGAATGCACACCAGTACTAACAGAAGTGAACGATATAATTGAAGCGGTTAAAGCTACTCTACCCGAAGGCTGCAGCATTGTCTTTGACCCTACTTTGGTGCGAGGCATGGGTTACTACACCGGTGCAATTTTTGAAATATCAGCTAACGAACTATCGTCGTCTATTGCCGGTGGTGGCCGTTACGACAATATGATTGGTAAATATCTACGAGAATCAGTACCAGCCTGCGGTTTCTCAATCGGCTTTGAGAGAATTATCACAATCTTAAAAGAGCGCGCTACACTTAATGAACAACCAACTAAAAAAGTTGTTATCTATGCAGACACCATGACCGACACAGAGGTTCTTGAAATAGCCCGCAATGAGCGAAAGAACACCAGCATCGTGTCCGTGCAAAAACAAAGAAAAAATATGACACAACAGCTAACCGAACTCGCAGCAGCTGGTTATAGCGAGTACTGCCTGCTGCAAGACTCGAATAATGAGTTGACTTTTAGGCCAATTAATTAATCTTCTGCTGGTAAAGAATAATAGCCGCAATCTGTACCGCTGTCTGCTGTTAATGCGATTAAGGCATAAGTCTCATCAGTCAGTTCGTCAATTTCTTCGATCTCCTTATTTATCTCTTCAACCCTTAACTCTAGGGCTAATACAATCGCCTCGAGATCATTCACTTCTGTTTGCAGAGCAGCGATTTCTTCAGCCCCCTCGGCTGCTTCTAAGCTATCTTGAGCAGCCTTAAGATCTGCTCGAGCAGCAGACAGAGCCGATTCGGTCGAACTCAACTCAGCCACCTTATCAGCCAACTCTTCTACTGCATCACCCCTTTTAATACCAAGCTCTTCCAGCTGTTCGAGCAACGAATCACTAATTCTAAACGGGCACACTACAACCGTATCGTTGATATTGGTTTCAATAGCATATGAACAACCAAAACCTGGCGCTTCTTGGACGTGGAAGGAAGTGCCGTCAGATGACGACACACTGGAAGGCTGACAACCATGCACCTGCTTCTTGCCGACACAAACGTAAGTTTCACTTTTCTTCAAGGTATCAAACATTTCTTCGGCAGAACTAAAATTTCCAGATGCAGCAGTCCCACAACTTGGTCCGCCGATTGAAAACGGCAGAGGCTTAGGGGCATAAAACATCTCGTAAATATCATTTGAAACGGCTCTTAGATCTTCCGCACTCGCGAACTGACTCGGATTCGTCGCCATGTTGGCAAAAAAGGCTTTTTGTTCAGGGGTTAGCTCCTGCTCATCACCAAGGTAATTATCAAGAAAGAAATCATCCAACTCTCCAGTGTAAGCCAACTCTAATATTTCTTCTCGACTAAGCGCCAGAGGTGATGGGGACGGCTGGTGCGAACTGCTAAACTCATCCACCTGAGCCTGTTGCTCTGGGGTGAGGTTGAAGTCTTCGGCTGAGAGAGCTCCGGACTCAAATAACGCACTGTATTCATCAAAGATCGCTTGCTGCTCTGGTGTCAGTTCGTAATTATATGTTTCCCTCGAATAAACTGGATCATAAGCTGGTGCCGTATATGAATAGCCGCTTGGCAAAGGATCTTCTGGCCCCAAACCAAGCTGCGCCCGCCGGAAAGCCTCGTAGTCTTCTCCTTCACCCCCGTATGGAGCCGGATTGCCACCATATTCATACTGCGTCACAATCACATCACCGTAATCAAACACTTCAGCTGATATAGGATCTGGCTCGTTAATAGATACACCAGCATCAAATTCGGTCTCAGTCACTCCAGGGTTTAAGTCTCCGGTGGTTAGCTGTTCAGCACCTTCACCAGTTTGAGTGGCATTTATACGCTCACCGACTCCGCCAAACACCAGCACTGCGATGGCGACAGTCATAATCACCGCAGCTGATATTAGGACCACCAATTTAGTGGTAAATAGTTTTGTTGGCATACCTTCATTCTAATAAAAATTGAACAAATTTTTAATCGTTATACCCAACCTTAATACTACTTGCGTTTTTATCCATAATTGGCAAACTGGTTAGGCTAATGAGAACTGAAGTAATAAAAATTGTAGATCCGAAACAAGAATCTGAGCTTGTTAAGTATGCCGCAAACAAATTAAAACGCGGTCAAATCGTAGCCTTTCCGACTGAAACAGTCTACGGCCTGGGTGCAGACTTATTTAACGACACGGCGATCAAGAAAATTTATCGTGCCAAAAATAGACCGTCGGACAATCCGCTTATTGTTCATATAAGCGACCTCACTCAGCTTAAAATTGTTGTCGATAAAATACCCAAGTCAGCCAAGAAGCTAATGGAAAAATTTTGGCCAGGACCGCTTAGTATTGTCTTCAATCGTCACCCTGACTTAGACTCTAGTGCTCTGACCGGACTGGATACGGTTGTAGTCAGAATGCCAGACCATGCGGTTGCTAGAGCCCTCATTACACATCTAGGTTCGCCCATTGTGGCTCCCTCTGCCAACACCTCAGGTAAAGTTAGCCCCACCAGAGCCGAACACGTACTCGAAGACATGGACGGTCAGATACCGCTCATCCTAGACGGTGGACCAATAGAGTATGGACTAGAATCCACCGTGATTGACTGCACTCAAAAACAACCAGTGATATTGCGCCCTGGTTCCATTACACTTGAAATGATACAGGAATTACTACCCAATGTACGCAACGTAGAAGCTGGCGATAAAGCAGTGTCGCCCGGTATGAAGTACCGACACTACGCCACAGAAGCACCAATTATCTTATACCGAGGTTCTACTAAAGACACTGCCGCCGCTCTGATCAAGCATACCAATGATCATAAAACCGCTATTTTGTATCACACTGCCAAACTCACTGAATCGGATCTAATAATTCGCCTCCCTGCAAATCCCTTTGAGGCGGGTCCGGAAATATTCAACCTACTTAGAACCATCGACCGTCAGTCCGTCGATAAAATTGTAATTCAGGGATATTCCTATGAAGACATGGGACATGCCATAATGAATCGTTTAGAAAAAGCAGCATCAGATATATTTGATGTTTAAAAAGAGGCGCCGGCTTTGCCGGCGCCTCTTTTTTAACCTCTAATCAACCTCTACTCGAGCACTAGTAATTTCATCATCATAACTATTATCTAGGAATAGGCGAAATTCAAAAGTTCCCCGCTCTCTCATTTGGAAAGTTACTGTTCCGTGATCATCATCTTCTAAGTATTCGTAATGTATATACTCATCATTGTCATCACCTCTTTCGTAAAGACCGATCCAGTTATCTCTCCCCTCTTCTCTACGTGGCAATTCCCAATCAACCTCAACCCAATCATCTTCATCAACAGAACGATCACTGATAGTTAAGGAATAGTCGTAACTATTTCGATCATCATCATCGGTGGTAAATGAGCGAATGCGTCCGTACTCTCGATCACCATCTTCGTCTTCGGCTACCGCCCGGAAGTAATATTTCTCATCTTCATCAAGATCCTCAATAGTAGCAGTGAAGCTAACGTCATCTCCACGCGAATCAGTCACCCGACGCTTGGCTGTGCGATCATCTAGATCGTCATCGTCTTCACCATATTCAAACCAAACTAGTGCTTCATCCTCACCGTCTAGGTCAAGTTCGCCTCTCAACTTAGCTTCATCATCTCTAATATTTGTAGCTGAAAGTGTCTCCACATCGATAAGTCTCGATGAGCTGCGACTATTAGAATTTCCCGACCGCACGGACACAACGCGAGCGTCTGAATAATAATAGTAATTGTTGTCATAACTGCGGTCTAGCATGTCCTGCAGCTGAGCGATCATACCCAACAAATAAGCAATCTTCTCTGACTGAGATAGACTGTTAAAAGTTGATTGATTGTCGGCGAAAGCAGTGGCTGGCTGCACAAGCATACCAACCACCAAAAATACCGCCGCAAGATTCCTTACTGTATTTGACAATTTCATATTGCCCTTACTATGCCACAGATTGAAAATTAAGCAATATTTTTCCAAGCTGAGTCTTGGCGTACCAAAATGTCTACCGCCTGTTCGGGCTGGCTCATAACCTCTTCCACGATCCGTTCTGCTCTTATACCTTGCGAGGCTTTAACCAGCACTACATCACCTGGCTCAAGAAAATTCTGTAATTCTCGACCAGCTCGAGCTACATCGTCGTATTGTCTTATATTCTTTTCAGACATACCAGCATTTAGCGCCCCATCAGCAAAATCTCGCGCTCGTACGCCGACGGTAAACAAAATATCGCACGCATCTGGCACCAACCCCCCAATTCTTTTGTGTTCCGCCACAGAAAACTTACCTAGTTCCAGCATGTCCCCCAGAATAGCGATTCGTCGTTTGGCGTACTTAACTTCATTTAGAGCTTGTAGGGCTTGCTCACAGGCAATTGGTGAAGAGTTGTATGTTTCATCAATGATGATACTTGATTTGATGGCCGGCACGATTCGCATGCGGCCCGGTGGAGTTTCTAAGGAAAGCAACGATTCAGCGGCACTAGCAAGTGGTACTGAAAGGGTGTCAGCAACAGCTAGAGCTGCTACACAAGAATAGACATGTTGCGTACCGACCGTGCCACCAATTGCCACTTTATGCTCAGCTCCCATATGTGACACCTTGAACTCAACTCCCATCGGCTGGTCATCTTTGTAAAAAACTTTGTCAGCTCGAGCAGTAAAGTCAGTATCTAAATAGCGACCAAAACCGACCTGCTTCTGCAGCACATCAGGCAATTGATTCTTAATAATGGTGTCGTCATGGTTGTACACCAAAACACCATCGGGTGGCATGGCTGATACTATTTTCATTTTCTCTTCAACCACCTCGTCTGGTGATGAAAAGTATTCTACGTGCACCGGCACTTCGGGTAGTCGGGTTAGCACTACAATATCTGGCTTAAGCCAACGAGTTAGTTGATCCATGTCCCCTTTGCGGTCAATTCCGGTTTCGAGTACCAAAACCTCTGGGTAGCTTTTCGAGAACAAACAAGCAAACAAGCCATCGACTAAATTCTTCAACCACAAAACTGGGTTGCTCCAGCGGTTTGGTAAGCCGAGCACGGTTAACGGTACGCCGATCTCAGAATTAAAACTTTTTTGGCTCTTTCTGGTGTAAACGTTATTCTTTATAGCAGTATAAATCGCATCCTTAGTTGATGTTTTTCCAACACTACCAGTCACAGCAATGATACGCGGCTTGTGCCGCTTTAGAATTAGCTTAGCCTCGAAAGTTAGCACCTTAACAACAACTGATTTAAATAGATCTTTCATACTCTAACGGTCAGGCGGAATTGAATAATAGTTGATCAAAAACTTAGTAATATCCATAAATGGGTCGGTCAACGTCTCAGACGCATAGCGCACACCTTGTGGCTCTACAGTATACATGAAAACGATAAATTCTGGCTCAAAAGCTGGAAAATAGCCAAAAAATGAGTGTAGGAACTTGTCTTCATAGTAACCACCGTTAACCGGATCTGGGATCTGAGCTGTACCGGTCTTTGCTCCAATCGTATGATTTGGCAAGGCCACCTTCCCTCCTTTTAAAGCATCATCAACCACATTAACTAACATGCGAGATATCTCTTCACTGGTTTCGGCAGTCAATACATTCTTTCCGTCAGGGTAATTTATTTCTTTGACGTCACCATTATTATATTGAATTTCCGTTACTAGATGCGGGGTCACTAATTTTCCCCCGTTACCAAGGGTAGCCAAAGCTCTAGTGGCTGCAATTGGTGTCATAGCAATACCTTGTCCAAATGAAGCTGTTGCATACTCAACATCACGAGGCGAATCAAGGTTATCGACCAAGCCATGGGCTTCATTTGGTAAATCTATACCTGTTTCACTTCCCAATTTAAAACCTTTAAAATAGTCACGAAACTCATCCTTACCCATCTCTTGCACGATGAACGATACGCCTGTGTTCAAAGACTGATTCAAGACTTCCTGCATCGGTACGGTACCTCTACCCCGACCATCGAAGTTTCTGATAGTGAAAGTATCTAGTTCAATAGAACCTGAATCGTAGTAGGTGGTGGACGGTACAATTGCACCTGAATCTAACCCAGCTGCCATGGTCAGTGCCTTAATCGTTGAACCAAACTCATACACATTCTCCACTAGTGGATTCTGGAACTGATCTATTGTTGCGCCACTACGGTCATTAAGGTCAAAACCGGGCACGGCATTCATGGCCACGATCTCTCCCGTGTCTGGTCGCATCACAATTGCGCCAGTAAGCTTACTCTCATATTTTTCATTAGTTTCCAACAAGACAGTATCCAGCATGCGTGACACAGACGGCTCTAAGGTCGTCACAATGTCACCACTTTTATTTTCTTCCTTGCGATAAACTAGCTCGCCCAAGTTACTAAACAGCTCGGCAAAAAAATTAACCGATAATACTTGCCGTTTCTCAAACAAGGTACTGTCATACTGTCGCTCGAGACCATACTTTCCTCTCAGCTCTACCCCATCGTCAGTAAAACCAACAAAACCAATGGACCGAGCCGCTAAGGAGCCACCTGGATAATAACGCCACTGATTTTTATACAAAAGAGCACCGTCAATATTTAGCAACTCAATTTCATCCGCTTCATCGTTGCTTATGCGACTAGCTAACTCAACATAAACTCGACCCGGTGTAGAGATGCGTTCAGTACACCGTTCGAGCGATGTCTCAATGTAATCAGAGAGTGACTCGCAAAATTCGCTAGGTGGAATGGTCAGATGGTTTGGGTTGGCAGCGAGCACAAAGCCGCTCTGGATCGCCGCCGCAGATAGCTTCGCACCATCTCTAGTCGTAAACATAATAGAACCCCTTGAATACAAATCAGTCTTGGTGTGCACATACTGCTTTTCGGCTTTTTCAGCATAATGATCAGCGCTAACCACTTGAATGAAATATAGACGGGCTGTTATTAACAGAGCGCCTAAAACAATAATGCCAGACAGTAGCCTGATTCTAAAAGTAAGCTGGTCACGCTTCATAGATTTATTTTAAGATAAGAACGTCAGCAAACAAAGCTAGTTACTACTCAAAACCAAACTAGCCTGGTCTCTTGAAACAAAAACTTTTGGTGTATCGCTGTTGTAACCCTCAAGTGTAGCAATGCGACTTGCAATCTTGTGCTGTGACTCAATATAAGTAGCTTCAAGCATAGCTATTTCAGTATTTAAATTATGCTGTTTTTGAACATGCTCTGTTCGTATAACAACCTGCACCACTGACATGTTTAGGAAGTATAAATACAGCACCACTGTACTTATCAGCAACCCAACGCAAGCGATGGTTATGTTTGAAGCTTTAATTTTTGCGCGACTATTTTTCATGATTTTCTAATTTTTCAATAATTCTCAATTTTGCACTTCTGGCTCTTGGGTTCGTTTTTAGCTCTTCTGCAGCTGGAGCGATCGGTTTTTTAGTAACCAACTGGCCCATATCAGCGTCTTTAAGTTCTCGAAAGGAATGCTTTACTATCCGATCTTCAATACTGTGGAAGCTAATGATGGCTAGTCTTCCTCCCTCATCAAGAGCAGTAAATGCTTCCTTGATAAATTTTTCTAGGACTGTAAGTTCGTCATTAACAGCGATCCGTAAAGCTTGGAAGGTTTTGGTGGCAGGATGAGTTTTTGATCGTAATGCCGCTTTTGGTAAAGCGTTTTTGATCACCTCAACCAACTTCGTCGTAGTGGTAATGCGATCAGTCTTTCGTTCCTCAACAATTGCTTTAGCAATTCGCCTAGCAAAACGCTCTTCGGCATAGCCATAGATGACATTTGCTATAACGTCTTCTTCCCACTCATTAATGATGTCTTCCGCAGTGAATGGATATTCATTTGGATCACCAAATGTCATATGTAATGGACCATCATGCATAAACGAGAATCCTTTCTCGCCGTCTGCAAATTGCTCCATTCTCCATCCCAGGTCTGCCAAAATTGCATCAACCTTCTCAATATCTAAAGAACTTAGAATGTTTGTTATATTGCTGAAATTGTCATTGATCAGGTGAATTTGTGGAGAAACACCTGCGAGCTTGCTTTTGTCTAAAGCTGTAGCATCTGCATCAATTCCGATATAACAGCCGTCTTCACTTAATGATTGCGAAATAAGCTTGGCGTGTCCTCCACTACCAAACGTTGCATCAACGACTGTGTCACTTGGTGACAAATTTAGACCTTCTACTGCTTCGTGCAGTAATACGGTTGTGTGTTGCATACGGAGGGTATTTATTTTGTGGTGCCTCTATTGTGGAGTGAGGCAAAGATTATAGGACGCCAATCTCTCCAAGCTTTTCTGCCAACGAGTCGGCTTGCTTTTCGATTCCGCGTTTATAGGTCTCCCATTTCTTCTCATCCCAAATCTCGATACGATTGTGAATGCCGGCAAGGACTACTTTTGTGTCCAAGTGGCCAAAATCTTTCAAGAAATCTGGCACGAGAATACGTCCAACTGAATCTACCTCCACTTCTACTGCTCCCGATAAGAAGAATCGATTGAAACTTCTTGTATCCGCCTGACCAAGTGGCAGTTGTCCAACCTTATCGGTTATCTTCTGCCACTCATTCAGAGGATATACAAAGAGACAGTTATCAAGTCCTCGGGTTACTACAAGCTTTTTCCCAAGTTCCTTGCGCCACTTGGACGGCAAGGACAGCCGTTTCTTGGGATCCAACGTGTGCTTGTATTCTCCGATTAACATAACTTGATAGCCTCGAGCTGATCTCCAAACCGTCTACAACAGCAGAGTTAATGAAATCTGAAAACTTTGGTAATCCAGGCCTCAGATTTTATCCCCTCTGTGTGGAGAGTTGTAGCGGGTTTGGAAACCAGCTCTCCCTGTATACTTTATTTCTAAAGTATACCACTATCTCCCACCACTCATACATTCTATAACACTTTGCCCCACTGGCAACCACTTTGTCCACAACTCTCACACAAACAAAAACAGCTAACGATTAGTTAGCTGTTGAATGAATGTTGTGTGCTATTCGTAGATGATCTCGAAGCTGTGACAAGCTCTTGCAATGAAAGGTGTGATGGCTTCGAGTTGCCCGTGGCGGGTTTCGCCAATATCCTGACTCTTGAAGCAGCCCACAATCTGATCATTTCCGGACAGCATTGCTGCTATAGCTTTGTGCTTAAGATCTTCCTCTGCCATATCTAGTATACTAGCCACTTGGCGGGTGGGTTCAGTGACAAATACTAAAGTCTCGCTCGCGTAGCACTGACAAACCGAGAGAGCGATTTGTACTCCCTTTGGCCTTTCGTGCTCAATCTCATCAGATGTGATTAAGATACGATCAGGCTCAATAACCTCGGACATAGTTACCTCCAAAGTACTTAGTGTTTATTAAGATTATACGTACAAAAATTGTTTTGTCAAACTCTAGTCTTTTGGCTTTACTAGTGGGAAAAGTTGAGTCTCTCTGATTGGTAGCCCCGCTAAAAATGAGAAGAGTCGCTCACCGAAGCCAAAGCCACAAGTTGGCGGCATTCCGTGCTCAAGCATTTCGACAAACTCCCAGTCGGGCATCATAGCTTCTTCATCTCCTGATTCAATTAGTTTTTGCTGTAATTCAAAGCGTTCTCGCTGATCGACTGGGTCATTCAGCTCGCTGTAGCCATTACCCACTTCGCTACCGGCAATGATTGGCTGGAAGCGCTCTACCGTCACCCCATCCTCTCGCACCTTCGCCAGTGGCGCTACTAACTTTGGATGGTGGACCAGAAAGGCCGGGCCAGAAATTTGCTTCCGACAGTACTTCCACAAAGTGTCAGTGAGTCGTTCCTTGTTGTCACCCTCGTACTGTACACCCAGTTCTTCCAGCTTCGCTTTCATTTCATCTTCTGACGCAGTAATCACATTGACGCCGGTCTTGTTCTCAACCTCTTCCACATAATCAATCAGCTGCCACTCACCCGCTAGATCAAACTCGTGATCACGTACGTTAAATTTTGTAGTTCCAAACACTTCCTGAGCAATTCTGATATAAAGATCGCGCACCAGCCTCATACCATCTTCGTAGTTGGCGTAGGCCCAGTAGAACTCCATATTGGTAAACTCTTGCAAGTGCTCTGGGCTCGATCCTTCATTTCGAAACGCTTTCCCCACCTCAAAGGTCTTATCGAAGCCTCCGGCCATCAGGCGTTTCTGCCACAGTTCTCCCACTGAGATACGCATGAAGACATCGAGATCAAAATCGTTGTGATGTGTAGCAAACGGACGCGCTTCAGCTCCACCGGTAGTGGTTTCAATAAATGGTGTCTCGACCTCTAGGAAACCATGCTCTTTCATGAAGCTTCTGGTCACATCCCAGAACTTGGCTTTCTTCACAAAAAGATCACGCTGCTCCTCACTTAAGAGCAGGTCGAGGTAGCGCTTTCTAAGACGCTCATCTTCATCCTTGATACCAAAGTGCTCAGTTGGGATATTTTGCAGCGCTTTGGCAAGTGGGCGCCACTCTTTAACCAACACTGCTTGAGTGCCTCGCTTTGTGACATACGCCACCCCCTTCACTTCAATAAAATCGGCAGTACTCATAAATCCAAGAAGAGAGTCGAAGTTGTCTTCTCCCATCTCTTCCTTTGAACAGAAGCCTTGAATCTTGCCGGTTCCATCTTGAATATCAACAAAAGCAATCGCGCCGTGCTCACGAAAAGCCATCATGCGCCCGGTGATGGTAACTACTTCCTGACTAGATTCTAGTGCTTCAAAATCTCCGATCACATCAGCCACTGTATGTGTTCGGTTGGTAGCGCTGGGGTACGGGTTTATCCCTGCTTCACGCAGCTTATTGATCTTTTGTTCTCTATCTCCTCGGAGGTCTTCTATGTTTGACATGCTTGATATCCTAGCGTGATACAGGCAAAAAGAAAAGGCCGGCTCCGTAGGAGCCGGCCTTTTCTTTTTATTACGCTACTTTCATCACCTTGTATTTCTGCTTCCCAGCTGGAGTCTCAAACTCAAACTCGTCACCCTTCTTCTTCCCCATCAACGCTTCACCGAGCGGTGAAAGGTATGAAAGCTTTCGATCATGAATGTTTGCTTCATCAGAACCGACAATAGTGTATTCTTTCTTATCCTTGTCTTTATCTTTCTGAATAGTGACAATTGACCCCAATCCAACTACGTCACCATGCTTGTCGTGTGAGACAATCTTGGCTTCTTTAATGGTCTTTTCTAGGTAACCGATTCGCTCCTCGATAGCAGCTTGCATATCGCGAGCTTCTTGGTACTCAGCGTTTTCTGAGAGATCTCCCAGGCTACGAGCGTATTCTAGCGATTCAGCAACTTCTTTTCTTCTTACTGTCTTCAGTTGGTCCAGTTCCTTTTTCAGTTCGTCGAACTTTTCGGGAGTTAGGAAAGCTTGTGTATCATTCATATGTTAAAAATTTCCTTCAATTATACTTATGTAAGTGGCGCGGTCAAATGAGGACTAATCTAGCGTTACTTTATCAGCTTCAGCGTGATCTCCGACCACCACATACGTGGCACCATCGTCACCTACTGACACGACTCGATACTTCTCATTCGGAAAAACCTGTAGCATAGCTTCATTTGTAACCTCTATGATTTGTCCTTCAACTTCAATTTGCAAACTTCCGGTAATTACACAAAAATATGTATTTCGGCTTTTGTGATAGTGCAATGCCTCCTCTGGAAACGAATCTCCTTTATCTATCACACCAAAATTAATCCTAATATCCATTCCTTTTAATTCGCCCCAGGTATTCATGCCTGGTTTTTTTGCTCGTTTGTTATGTAATTTCATATTTACTCAATTTATATCTCTTCAATACCAAGATACTCAGGGCGGTTCTCACTCATCCACTCCACCACATCACCCATAATTCTCGTGGCACCAAGCGCATTAGACCGAGGTGCTCGATCCATCATTAGTATAAAAGCATACTCAGGCTCCTCATAAGGCCAAAAACCAGCCGCCCAAGAGTTTACAAAGGCGTTTCCGGCTCCCACTTCAGCAGTTCCTGATTTAGCGGCAATTGCGACATCATTACGTTCTAAAGCACGGGCTGTCCCTCCTGGATAATTAACCGTCTTCCTCATGCCCTCATGGACAATCTGCATTTTTGCCGCATCAATATTGATATCTTCTTTTTCGCCCTGACGCCCGGCAATTACATGCGGCTCAACCAAGTAACCACCATTCGACATCGCTGCATAAGCACGCAGCATTTGTATCGGGGTGGTCAAGAAACCAAACTGCCCAATAGCAGTAAAGTAAGTGTCTCCCAGACGCCAATCATCATCGAACACCTCCCGCTTCCAATCTGGATCAGGCACCACCCCAGCTTGCTCCTCAGCAATATTAATACCCGTCAGTTCACCCATACCAAAACGCCGGTAATTTTCAGCCATTTTGGTGATACCAATCCCCTCCTGACCATCAAATCCACCGCCGACAATATAAAAATAAACGTTGGATGAGAAGGCAATTGCTTCTCGCATAGTCATCTTGCCATGAGCTCGCCAGTCTCTAAATATCGACGGGTTGCCAGGGTTGTACGGATTTGGGATCACGATCTCACCAGTACTGACTATTGTCTTATCAGGAGAAATGATTTCCTCTTCAAGCGCTGCGTAAGCTACAAATGGTTTCACAATCGAACCAGGTGTATAAGCTCCCCCCACCACTTTGTTCAAGAACGGAAAGCGATCATCTTCGTTATACTGCTGAATCAGCTCTATATCATCACCGTCAGCCATCACCTCAGGATCAAAGGATGGAAAGCTGGTGAGAGCGATGATTTCACCGGTATGGATATTCATAATTGCACCGGCTCCACTTCGAAAACTAGCCTGCGCGGTCGACGTAGCGATAATTTCGTACATCACCTCAGACAACTCAGCATCAATCGACAACTCGATTGCCCCGCCTTCTATCGGTGACTCGACGGCATATTCACTAATTACCCCATTTAGCGCATCCACTTCTACAATCTTTCTCCCATTCACTCCTTTCAGGTCGTCGTCAAATGCTAGTTCTACTCCACTGCGACCCAAGTAATCGGTACGGAAAAAGAAACCGCGACCATCTTTTTTGGGATAACTTACATAACCCAACACCTGCCCTAGACCTAGGCGGTCGGTGTAGGCACGGATCGGAAAATCATATTCGCCCGTATCATCCACTTCGTTCCAGGCTAACATTTCGCCTCTAGCGTCATATACCACCCCTCTTTCAGCGATAATTAGAGCCTGATCTACACTATTCCTTTCCGCTATAGTGCGATACTCTTCTCCCTTGACTATTTGTAGCTCAAAAATCTTCCCCATGAAGGATATGGCCACCACCACAAATAGCACTCCGATGGTGTAGACACTACGCTTGGTGATCGGTCTCTCTCGCTTACCTTCGAGTCTGGCACGATTAAACTCCGGAATATTAGAGGCATCGAGCAAGACCTCTTCCACATCCACCTGATTAGTGTATCGATTTCTCAATTTACTCATGGTGTGATCGATCTTAAAGACAGCACTTTCGAACAAGCAAAAGAAACAAAGCCATACCAAACAATCGCCATCAGACTGAGATAAGGAACATGATAATAATTACCGTAGTAACCATCCAACAAGATAGCCACTGGAATTAGTATTCCGGATCCGTATCGGTAACTATAGAAGGCAACCAAGACAAAGGCGAAAAATAGCCAATTTTGCATGATAGATAAAGTGATAAGTAGCAGTATAAGTGGTTTCTTCATAATTATATTTCCTCGATTGTTGAACTGCTGGTAGTACCGACTGTGCCGACTGTTACGTTATCGACTTTCAACTTACTCTTCATCAATTCAAGAATGTTTACATCAATTTGCTCTGGCGACTCGGATATCTGAGACAGCTTACCTACCCCTACCCGATACAGACCCGACAACGGCACGTCTGGAGTCACATAACCATACTGCTCGGGCTGAGTAGGTTCATTCTCAACGTAAGAAATTCGACCAAACAGACCGGGCTCAACACTTGGCAGATAAACCAGCTGACCGGTAGTCAAAGGTATCCCCTGCGGTACCCGCACTCGCGCCACACCGCCACCAACTCCTTCAAGTCCAACCGCTACATTCGGCCCCGATATAAAAGCCGTGGCTTCAAAACCTGGTGTGGTGATCAATTCGACAAAAGCGTACTCAGGTGCAGTATAAACCACCAAACCCAGCACCGTATCCTTGCCCACAAACACTGGTGCCCCCACCTCAATTCCTTGATTACTTCCTCGGTCAATCTGCAATAAATCAAACGGCAATTCAGATGGGCGAGCGATCACTGCCGCCAAAGTTCTTTCCTCATCCTCTTTTCCGAGCAGTTGTCGCAATCGCGTATTCTCTTCAATCAAACGACGCTGTGTAACGTCGAGACTAGCCGCAACTACCAATTGATTTTCCAACTCTGTAATTTGATTCTCTAAATCACGTCGATCCCTGATAAATGATGGAACTAAACTCGAGGAATCATTTATCCAATTATTTATAGCGTGAGCAGGGTAAGTAACTATAGCGGCCGTTACAGAAACCACTTTGGGCAGCAACATGCCTAAACCAACCACCAGAAGAGCAATCAAAATTACTTTTAAGTGTGGCTTCTTTTTAGAACTGAGTCGCGATTGCGTCTTCATGATCAATTAGAATTTCTTTATACTCCTCAAGATTTTCTATCACTAATCCCGCTCCTCGTATCACTGCTCGTAGCGGGTCGGGCACCACCACGACCGGCACCTCAAGAGCATGCTCAAGCAAGGGTGCCAAGCCGGGAATCAAAGCTCCGCCACCAGACAAATGAATGCCCCTTTGCATAATATCTGACAACACTTCAGGTGGAGTGATTTCTAGTACATTTCGAACATTTTCAACAATCGAATCGACCTGCCCCGCGACCGCATCGCGTACATCAGTGTCAGTAATCACCACTTCACGTGGCAGACCTGTCACCACATCACGACCACGTGCCACCAGCTCTTTTCCGGCCTCAGACTGTGAAATAGAAGCCAATGCAATCTTGGCATCCTCAGCTGTTTTCTCACCCACATAAACCTTAAATTGATCTCTGATGTATGACACTATCGAAGCGTTAAGGTGATCACCAGCAATTTTCAGATTTTTTGACACCACCAATCCATTTAATGAAATGACCGCAATATCTGTGGTACCACCGCCAATATCAATAATCATGCTACCCACCGCTTTTCTGATCGGTAACTTGGCCCCGATGGCAGCGGCCATCGGTTCTTCAATTAAAAATACATCTCGAGCTCCAGCATTCTTGGCGGCATCTTGAGCCGCTCGCATTTCTACGTTGGTAATACCAGACGGAACCCCGATCAACATACGTGGAGCAATAAATGTCTTCATTTCATTTCGAACTTTTCCAATGAGATACGCAAGCATTTCTTCAGCTACTTCAAAGTCAGAAATCACTCCATCCACCAATGGTCGTACCACATCAATATGGCCAGGAGTACGCCCCTGCATTGCTTTTGCTTCATTTCCTACCGCCACCAACTGACCAGTTTTTTTATTAATCGCCACGATGGTCGGCTCGTTGAGCACAATCCCCTTTCCTTTCACATACACCAGTGTGTTGGCAGTACCCAGATCAATAGCCATATCAGTTGATACAGCTGAAAGTAGCGCGCTTAATTGTCGCGAAAATACGTTCATTTAGGGGTATTTTACTATGAATAGACCGGAATAACAAAAAAGCCGGTGAAGCGAAGCTTCACCGGCGGACACTCCTAGTTATCCAGCTTGTCCAAGCAGTGTCTGGATCTCAGCATCAACCGCACTGAAATCGACCTCTTTTACATCATCAGGAATCATTGAGATATCCACCTCAAACAACTGGCAAAAATTTTGCCACATCCCTCTATCTTTAAAGAACATGAAGCCGTTGTCGAGCTCGAGCCAGCCACAGGTGTCGCTACTTACACACGCCTCTTCCCATTGAGGGTTAATGAAAAATACTTGCTGCAATTCTGAGTTCTCTTTAAGTGAGGCATATTCATCAAGAGCAAGAGTCTTAATAGTCTCACATACATGCGCATGAAGAGCACTAGGCGCTATCACAAAGACTGACCCTTCGAGCACGTGACGCTCAGATAAATCTTCCTTAACCTGGTAATCAAGCGCTCCGATTTTATTTCTAAACCCAAAGGGAAAATAAGGGTTGCCGATGATATCAACAACATACCCTTCAAGCTGGTCATAGTTTCCAGACATTTTTTCGAATGCCTCAGGTACTGCTCCAAACTCAAATTCTGCGCTGCCCATATACGCAAATGAACACAGTTCTTTCACTATTTTCCAGCCTTCGTCGGTAAAACCACCGTTGATATAACCAGCTCCTCCAAATGAGAACATGCCAGAAGCTCGCGGACGCTTAAGTCTTTGCACTAATCTCGTCCTGTTGCAACCAGGGATGTAATTAGGATTAAGTTCAAACTCTCCTTTTTTATTATTCCACAGCTCTTCAGAGTGATAATCAACCATTATTGCCTCCTTGTTTGGCAAATATACATATTAAAGAACACTGACCTAGAATACTAAATATTTAAGATGTTTTGTCAACCTCTAAGACACTAGCTCCTCACCGTATATAAATTCACGTAACATAACAAAAAAGCCGGTGAAGCTTTGCTTCACCGGCTTTTTCAACTATTAAGAGAAATCTGCGTACAGTTCTTCTTCGGTCAGATTACGCACTTCTCCAGTAGCTCTAGTGACCACCTCAAAGGTGCCCGCTTCCTTCCCTTTCTTACTTACCACCACTCGGTACGGCAAGCCAAGCAGATCACTATCAGCAAATTTTTCACCCGGACGTGCATCGCGGTCGTCATACAAAACTGTAATACCTTGGTCTTTAAGACTAGAATACACTCCGTCAGCCCAGTCAGAAATTTCTTGATCATCGGTATTCAAAGCCACCAAGTGCACTTTATATGGGGCCACACTCTCTGGCCAGACAATCCCCTTTTCATCCGCCATCTTTTCTACCAACACTCCCATTAGCCGCGTAATACCAATACCGTATGAACCCATCCACACCGGCGTTCTCTCACCATTTTCATCTTTGAAAAATAACCCGACTTCTTCCGCTTTACTGCGCCCAAAGTTAAAGATATTTCCCACCTCAGCAGTCTTAGTAGCCACTAGTTCATCCTTGGTCACTCCAAGCGCTTCAAGGTCCGCCGTATCTACCACCTCTTCGTTGATGGCCACACCCTTTTCTTTGTTAATATACGTCACGTCTTCACCGGCTTCGCAGACAGTTTGGAACTCATGAGAAAACTCAGTAAAAGCGCCGCCAGCTGCGTAGGTCATGTAAGTGTCGTCGCCAATTCCCAGGCGCTTAAATACATTCATGTAAGCGGTTTGGCTGCGAGTATAGAAGTCTTCATGCTGTTCTTCAGTGGCGGCAAATGAGTAAGCGTCTTTCATAATAAACTCACGCCCACGCATCATGCCGCTCTTGGCCCGCACTTCATTACGCAACTTATTTTGGAATTGATAGATACCAAGCGGTAGATCTTTATAACTTGAAATATGATTTTTCATCATGTTGGCGAGCGGCTCTTCGTGACTCCACCCAAAGCCAACCTCACCTCCAGCTTGCAGTGCTGACTTAAACCAAACATCAACCTTCTCATCATCCCAACGATCAGTACGTTGCCACAATTCCTTAGGTTGCAAACTAGTGGCCAGCATTTCGTTAGTACCAAGATCACTCATCTCCTCTCTTACAATTTGCTTGATTTTCTGCACCACCATCAAACCAAGTGGGAGCAATTGATACACACCTGCCATTTCCTTATGAATATAGCCAGCTCGAATAAGAAGCTGCGCATTCAACGCCTCTTCATCTGAAGGGGCTTCTTTTTGAGTTTTGGTGAAAAGTTTTGTTTGTCGCATAAATTAGTTTAAGTAAGCCTTAAGATATCATTTACTGTTACCACTATCATTAATACCATTAATAATGCAAATCCGATCAAATTAAGTCGACCAGCCCAGACGGGTGGAATATCTCGTCTGGTAATCGCTTCAATCAATACAAACAACAATCGACCACCGTCGAGCGCTGGAAATGGCAGTAAATTAATCACTGCTAGATTGAGAGAGATAATGGCAGTGAAAGTTAGTAAACTAGCTAGACCAAGTGAGGCAACATCATCCACCATCGCTCCGATACCGATTGGACCTGCGACATTTGATAAATCAGCCTCCCCCACAAACATGTCACTCACCAAAGATCCAAAACCAACCACTACTTCACCCAATCGATCATAAGTCACCCCGATAGCACCAACAACAGCCTGATGAACCGGCAAAGATTCCATTTCCACTAGAGCATAGGCCACGCCAATCGCGAATCGGTCGGGCTCATCTTCTATCAAACCTTGTTCAGCCACCAGATCGACTTTGGCAGTTTCGCCACCAACCTCATACGATATGGTCAGTGGCTCTGCTCCAGCCTCCACCACGATTTTACTAAACTCACTCGGTAACGGATCATTAATCGTCACATCTCCGGATGACACCTGTGTAATTACTGAACCCACTGGCAAACTAGCAGCTGGACTATCAGGTAAAACGCCAGTTACATACAGGTCCGCCTCGGCGGTAGCCAGACTCTCTTCTACCTCAGTCGGCACACCCATCATCAAGACAATACTAAACAAGAACCAAGCAGTGATAACATTCATCACCACTCCGGCAATTAGCACTAGTGCTTGGGCCCACCGCGGTCTTGAGTTGAAGGATCGTGAGTCGGCATTGTGATCAGCTCCGGTCAACTTATCTTCTCCATTCTCCCCGAAAATACGGACGAAGCCACCAATTGGGAGCCAGTTAAAAGTGTATTCTGTCTCCCCTTTTTTGATACCAAAAATCTTTGGCGGAAAGCCGATCGCAAACTCATCCACTCTCATACCGGTCTTTTTAGCTACGATAAAGTGACCCCATTCATGTACCAACACCAGGAAAAAAATAACTAATAGGAAGATGGCAGCCGAAACTAAAATAGAGAGTAGGACAGCCATGTTCTTATTGTTTTAGTTCGCTCTCTTTGCTAGCAAATAACTCTTCCAGCTCTTTGTTCGCTCCGTCGATTTGCTTTTGCACAGCTTCTTTTTGGGTGAATTTTTCATCTTCGCTGATGTCACCATCTTTCTCCTCTTTATCGATCGCTTTCATAGCATCATCACGAATACTCCGCACCGTGATGCGAGCATCTTCCAGCTTGCTCTTGGCTAATTTCAGTAATTGTTCTCGTCTATCGGCTGTCAGTTCTGGAAAAATTACCCGCAATCCAGCTGAGTCAGTCGCCACCGAGACTCCTAGATCTGCTTCTGAAATAGCTGTTTCTATCGCCTGAATCTGGGACGAATCCCAAACTGAAACCCGCAAAGTTTTAGCGTCCTCAACTCCAACCGTTCCCACCTGATTAATTGGTGACATGGTGCCGTAACTATCCACCTTGATATTATCCAAAAGCGACGGGCTCGCTTGTCCAGTTCTGATACCCGCGTATTCCTTTTTTAGCCACTCTTTCGCTTCCTGTATTTTAGTTTGTATATCACTATCCATAAATTCAAATTATTTACTTAATCTTAACACTGATTGTTAATTCTAACGAGAATCTAACAATAAAGCAGCGTGCTCTAGCAACATCTTGTTTGACGCTCCTCTGGTCAACAATTTAGTCGCGACATAATGTAATTCTTTTATATGCGATGCGCCTCCAGCACTTGAACCAAGCATTTTAATCAAACCAGTTTTGATTTGTCTTTGCCAGGCGAGGTCTTTGGCTTTTGCAGCCTTGTCGATCGCTGCCAACCGCTCTTTTGGTGTTTGTGATAAGAATTCAGTAAACACTTCAGATGCAGCTGTATCCTCGGAGTACTCTTCCGCACCAAACCGTGAACGAAGCGTCGGCAAAAATTGAAAATCATACGGTACCACAAAGACAAAGCTGGTCGAAGCTGGCGGTTCCTCCAACAGTTTCAGCAGAGCATTCTGGGCTTCATGAGTAATAAAGTTAACCCGCACCACCAAAACCAGAGCATCTTCCTCCACCGGTCGTCCGTAAGCCATGTTGGTGAGATCACGAGCGTCAGCTATACCAAAAGTCTCCAGCGCCCGCTCGATACACTCAACTCCCTCCAACCTCTCTAACTGAGCGTCGGCTGGTACATTGCTGCGGAGAATTTTTGCGTGATGAGATTGTGTCATCACTCGGTATTATGACTGGCTATTTCTTTTTTGCAAATCAAGTATGTGTCGGATCACTCGACGCAAGTAATGCTCGAAGTTCTCACCTTGGTTATAAATAATACCCTGTTCGTAACGCCAGCCATTCATGTAGTCAGTGATACTTTGTTTAATTTCCTGAGTTGCTCCCTCAAACCTGCCCGCTAGTAGAAGCGGGATCTGTAGGTTGGCCACCTTGATGAATAGTGGATGCTGTCGACCCTTCGGACCGGTACCAAATAAGCCGCTCTTTTTAAAGATTGACCATTCAGACAGTAGCTGTTCAAGCCCATCATCAACTTCTTTGGTATACAAAGGATCACCAGACACAGATGATGTTTCCAAATCAGATGCCTCTGGTAAGTCTTCGGGTGTTTTTAGCTTGGTTTTAGTTTCAGCTAAAGAAGCTGCCTTGACTGTTTCTTCTGGTTGCTTTTGCTCTGCTTCGCTGCTTTCAGGAGATGTTTGTGTGGCATCTGTATCTGAACCCCAAGTTGGGCTAGACGGTGGTGTAGCGGGTGAGGATTCAGGTTGCTGAGGAGCCGCTGGTGCCGGTTCAGGGGCAGGAGCTGGTGTCGGTTCTGGAACTGGATCAGGCTCGGGCACAGGTTCAGGTTGTGGTGCCGGCGCAGGCTGCGGCTTGCTTTCTGCTACTGGTTCCGGCGCAGGCTGAGGTACTGGTTCTGGAGCAGGAGTCGGTGCAACGTCCGCTGAGACTTCAGCTTTTTCTGCCACCGTTTTCTCCACCATCAAATAAGCTGCCTCCAACCTTCTCATTTCCGGTACTGCTGAAGAACCAGTATTTACCTTCTTCATTGCCTCCAGCATCGCAGCCATATATTCCCGTCCAACCGCATTATCAATATCTACCAGATTCACTGGATTACCAACCTTCTCATTTACCAACGCCTTAATCTCTCTAATACGGGCCAGATTTGATTCATCAGTAACATTCGTCTTTGCTGCCGACGCGACTTCAGACTCTCCTTGTTCCACTGGAGCTGGTGTCGGTTCAGGGGCTGGAGCTGGTTCGGGCACGGGTTCGGGCTGCGGTGCCGGCGCAGGCTGCGGCTTGCTTTCTGCTACTGGTTCCGGTGCTGGTGGGGGTGGTGTTTTGACTTCTTGAACTGGCGCTGCAGAGGCTTGCTGTGCCGCCGCACTCGGCGCAAAGCTAGGAGATGGCCGTGAAGATCCAAAGGGTTTGATCGGTGCTGGTTCCTCTTGGGTATCAGCAGCCGTCTTGGTTGTACTGACTGGAGTCAAACCATAACCAGCGACCTTTTGCTCAAGTGAAATTCGAACTGATTGATCCTTTCCTCCGTTCATATAAAGGAATATCAAATCCCGCAATTCATTCTTCTGTTCTGGACTCAATTCACTCGCTCGAACAGACACCAATAAGTTGGTGATGCCTGCTTGTGAATCATAGTCAAATTGCGCAGCGTTTCCCGCCAAAGAACCATCGTTCGTCATATGCCAATATCATAACATTAATTATTTCTATCTATCGACGAAATACGCTAGTAAACTGTGAATTAAATAGCGGAGTCCTGATACTGCATCGCAGACTCGATCACATATCGAGCAAATAATTCTCCAAAGGCCATATCCGGATTATCACCCACTACCGACAGCATGTCGGGCATGAGATCTATCCATATTAAAAACGTTTCGTATTTAACCCCCTTCGATCGCACGATCTTAATCGTGTCTGGACGATCAACAAACTCTTTTACCTCCCCCACTGTCATATCCTGCAAGTAATCAAAAGGACTCTTGCTTGTAACCCCCAGCCACTTCTCAAAAGTATCCTTACCTGGTGATTCAATTAAAGCAATTTCTGCTCTCAGCTTCTTCTCAAATTCGACTGGAGCCATCCCGACGGACCGTAAAAATGAATTGTAGTGCTTATCTTGCAGATATCGGTTGGTAAGCGAATCGGCCGGCAACTCTCTTTTTGCCAATGGAATCCGCTCTCCACCAGCCACTATCACCTCATTGATGGGGTCTCCGTGCTCGAGAGTGCCAACCGCCTGCACCTCGTCATGCGACGACACTGGTTTTGGTGCCACTGGTGTACTCGGCAAAACAGTCTCTTTAATTTGTTCTTCAGCTTCATTGGCCACCTTAATTTCCAAGGAAACTTCGTCAGCTGACGACTCAAGGATCATTGTCTTGCGCTTTTTGTCTTCTGGCACAAATACTCTATCGACACTCTGTTTCTCTTCCTCGAGTGACTCACCCTCTTCATCGGCCACCTGCTCTGCGGACGCAAAAATATTATCTCGCAACAAAACCAATGCGTTGTAATCTGCCTGCAATTGATCGATCACTTCATCAGAAATATCTTTCCCAGGCGTACACAAGTTGTCGTGACAATTGATCACCGCATCTTGAATCTCAGCGTAATTTTTCTCTAGATCTCGCAGTAGGCTTTGGTCTGTTAGGCCAGCTGCTCGATACTGCTTGGTTGCCTCAATAAACACATCTTCAGATGCTTGAACAAACGCATTCAAACCATCAGTGCTAGACAAATCTAATTCCTCGTACTCATCATTGATACCTTCTATACCAATTTCATTTGCTTTGTGGTTGAAACTATTCATAGATAATTAATTCATTGGCATTGGGTTTACAGGCTTTGGTATCGGCTTCCGGTAACGTTCGTTTATTTCATGTTCGACTTCCTGTCGCAGACGACCATAACGCTGATAACTTTGCTCAATCAGATTGTGTACTTGCTGGTGGTTCGTTTCAGCTGGAGGCATAGTCGCCAGACTAAACGGCACAGTCGGTACACCATTGGCCAATATCTTCATACAAGCATTCCAATTAGGAATATTCATCAAATCATTGTCACTAAACGGTGGATTGAATTGCTGCTCTAAGAACTGACTATCTTCAGGACCGACCCGGAACGCCGCCAAAGAACCCACGTTTCCAAATACAGCATCTTTGATTTCGGGCTGCAATTGCGCAATAAATTGGTGCGCCATAGTTAGACCCAGTTTGTATTTTCTTGCCTCTGACAATATCGACGCAATCGCTGGTGTCGAAATATTTTGAAATTCATCAATATGCAAATAAAACGGCGGAAAGCTCATAGTCGGATCATCCACTCGTGACAAAGCTGCCATCAGTATCTTACCCACCATAATCATCCCGATTAGATTGGCATTAAGCTCGCCCAAGCGACCCTTGGATAAGTTAACCAACAAAATTTTCCGCTCATCCATGAGCTGTCGGAAATTAAATGAACTAGTTTGCTGACCGATGATTGGCCTGATGTAGTCGTTGGCGGTCAACGGATCTATCTTAGAGACAATGTAAGGAACGATATTTTCGAGAGACGCTTCTCCTCCAGCCTTACCGGCAATCTCTTGCCAAAACTGCACTACTACTGGATTTTTCGCCGCCCTAAGCTTTTGTCTTCTAAACTGCGCATCAGCCATTACTCGACCGATATCCATTAAGGTATTGCCGCTGTCCGGATCTTCCATCACCAACATCGTGGCATTACGGAAATACTGCTCAAACATTGGCCCCATAGATTCTGGGTTAGCACCGTACAATTTTTGAAATATCGAAAACAATTCATTGACCACAAAAGTCTTCTGCTCCGGCTTGTTCACATCGTACTCAAGCATATTGAGACCGATCACCCGATCGGTGCGTGACGGGTCAAAGTAAATGACATCTTTTTCACGTTCGGGCGGCACGGCACCTAAGACATCTTCGATGTCTGTGCCGTGCGGATCAATCATACAAACACCCGCGCCAGACTGGATGTCTTGTGTGATCAGATTCTTCAAGAAGACCGACTTACCGGTACCAGTTTGCCCGATCACATAGAAGTGCCGCATACGATCTTTTTCGGTCACATAAATATCCTTACTCACGCCCCGGTGTCGATTCACACCCAACAAAGTACCTTCGTTTGGCATTGCAGTCGGTGCCGGCGCAGTCTGACTGTAATTTTGTTTGACCTGATGAGTCTCACTAGCTCCGTCATTTGGGAAATGCACCATCGCCGCTGTTTCAGCCAAAGACAGTGGTAATAAGGTTTTCGAAGAAAACTGCCTGAAAGAAAAGGCTTTTTGTGCTTGTCGTAAATTAATACCCTTATGTTTTATAAAGCGCACCTGATTGCCGTCAGTAGTATCAAACTGGTTAAAGGCTGACTCCAGTTCGGAAATAGTGCGTTCCGCTGTCATCAAATCCTGGGCTGACACAGCTATTCTAATATTCACTTCAAGAATTTGTTTTTCAATCTTTTTCCGAAGTATCTCAACTGTCTGAGTATCGATATCTTTAGGTTCATACTCATCTTCTTCGGTCGACGCAGCCGACTTAAAAACACTACCAATTGAATGGAAGATTTCTCCCGAAATAGTACTTCGTGAAATCGCTTCACTTACGCTGGTACCCTTTTCTATTTCCTTAATTATACGGTTATATTTCCCAATATAATCTTTGGCTGGGTGACGGACTACAAACTGAGCTGCCGCTCCACAACCGATCCTTTCAATCTTAGAAAAGACATTAAGTAATACTGCCAATGGATCGGAAGCAAAATCATCTGCCATTTTAAGTGGATAGGCCGAATCTTTCCGCAAAGCCATATCAGCCACAATGGTGTGGCCGCCATCTACGTAGATGTTGTAATCATGTGCTTGCTCAGTCAAAGAGGCGTGCGGGAAAAGAGACAGGAGTTGTTTCTCAAATAATGTCTTAAACTCATCTGGTACAGACACATAAAAGATGATGTCTTCGGTTTCATTGGCGACTGCAATCTCGATGGCAAAGTGATTACCTTTCTTTTTCGAGCCAATTGTGCGCAAACCTAGCAATAGCTGTTCCATTGAACCGGCCAACTCAGTCAGACTACGCTCCTCTTTAGCTTCTCCTTCGCCGGCTGGAAAAGTGACTTCATACAAAGTCATATTGAGGACATGCCAAGGCGGCACTCCTTCTTTCAAACTGGCATACTCTACTCCGCTTTTGATACTTTCAACCAACTTACGGTGCACCTCGTCAATAACATAAGCATTATTGGTCTTTTCTAGGACGGTGAGAGCATTGCGGATTCCCTTCTCTGCCGCTAACGTTAAAATTTCATCAACTGGGTCTGATGACGTGACGACTGATTCAACCGAGCTGGCCAGATCTTCGCCATCAAGTTCGTGTTCAGGTGACAAAACTGCTTTTGGCGTAAAGCTGGAGTACTCTTTTATCTCAGACTTAGCAACCGTTTCGATATCAGCTGCATCCATTTCAATATTACGACCTAACAGCTCACGCTCTTTTTGAGCGATTTGTTCCCTGAGGAATTTAATCTCATCCTCAGGCGTAGAGAACTTACCCGGAACACCTTCCATTACCCCAATTCTACCTTATATATAAAAATGTTTAGCTTTTAATCCCCGCCTACTATTTTTTAGCTAGTACTGCGCGTTTATAGACACCGAGGTGTTCAAGGGCTGTTCCAGTACCCTTAGCCACACAAAATAGCGCTTGATCAGCCACAATCGCCTTTACGCCAGTACGACGTCTGATTAGCTCAGGAAAGTTTCGCAGCTGCGAGGTACCCCCGGTCATAATAATTCCCCCATCGATAATGTCAGCCGCCAGCTCCGGCGGTGTCTCCTGAAACACATCTTTGATAGCCTTCACCATCTCCCGCAACTCTTTGCTGATCGCTTTTACCACCTCATTGCTCATGATGGAGGTAGTCCTGGGTAGTCCAGATACCATGTCCCGTCCTTTGATTTCCATGGAGAGCTCTTCTTCAAGCGGTAAAGCCGAACCAACTGTAATCTTAATCTCTTCTGCCGTTTTATCTCCAATCGACAAATTGCGTGTCTTTTTCACATAATCAATAATGGCCGCGTCGATACGATTGCCGGCACATTTCACTGAATTAGCAGCGACAATCCCGCCAAGCGAGATCACAGCCGCGTCGATGGTACCTCCTCCAATATCTACAATCATATGTCCTTGCGGTTCATAAATCGGAATACCAGCCCCAATCGCTGCCAAAATCGGCTCTTTTACTACAAAAGCATTCTTGGCACCCGCCTTCATAGCTGCTTCAACTACAGCACGACGTTCAGTAGAGGTTACCCCAGCTGGCACAGACACCATCACATCTGGACGAAGTAGATGATACTTACTCATAGACTTTCGCAAAAAGTAACGCAACATTGCTTCAGTTACGCGGTAATCAGCAATCACGCCGTCTTTCATTGGTCGATAGGCCCTAATATTGTCAGGTGTACGACCAATCATGAGCTTGGCTTCCGAACCAACCGCCAAAACCTTGTTGTTATCATCTGATACCGCCACCACCGACGGCTCATTTAGCACAATCCCTTGCCCGGGCACAAACACCAAAATGCTGGTGGTGCCTAAGTCGATCCCTACTTTGGGTGTAAGATTGCCAAACATAAATACGTAGGACAATAGTACCCGTTTTCTGTAATTTAACAATCGATATTTCTCGTGTGCGTAAGTGTGTTGAATAACATAGCATATATGCTATCTTTTACGCATGAAACACATTGGAGAAAATATAGCCGATATCCGTGAAGCCATCGGTATCACCCAGACTGAATTAGCCAAAAAAATTAAAACCACCCAAAGCGCAATTGCTCGCATGGAAGCTGGTAAGCAAAATGTCAGCGCTGACATGCTTAAAAAAATTAGCAAGGCCTTGGGTAAAAACTTAATCACCCTCTCCCCCGGTACCATCAACGTAAGTATTGCTGGCGGCAAAAAGCTCAAAGGCACCATCCAAACCAATACCTCAAAGAATGGTGCGGTTGGTCTACTTTGCGCTGCGCTCTTAAACAAAGGTACTACCACTCTAAAATGCGTGCCCCGCATTGAAGAAGTACATCGCCTGATCGAGGTGCTACACAGCATTGGAGTCAAGGCTGAATGGCAAGGCAACACCCTTACCATCACCCCGCCAAAACAATTTTCTCTTTCAAAAATTGACCAAGACGCTGCCATGCGTACTCGCAGCATAATCATGTTCATCGGCCCCCTGATCCATCGCTTGAGCAAGTTTTCACTACCACAATCAGGCGGATGCAAGCTTGGTAGTCGCACTGTGCGCCCACACTTCTACGCCCTCGAAGAGTTTGGTGTCAATATAAAAACCACGGAAAACAGCTACGAAGTAGTGGCCAAGAATAAACAGCCAAAAGAAGTAATCTTGTACGAAACTGGTGACACCGTAACTGAAAATGCCATCATGGCAGCAGCTGGCCTATCGGGCACCACCACCATTAAATACGCTTCCGCTAACTACATGGTTCAAGAGTTATGTGTATTTCTCACTAAACTAGGCGTCAAAATTGAAGGTATCGGTACCACCACCCTTACCGTCACAGGTGTCGAAAACATCAAGCAAGATGTTGAGTACTCTCTAGCTGAAGACCCGACCGACAGCATGTTCTTCCTAGCCACGGCAATCGCAACCGACTCTGAAATAACTATCACGAGATGCCCCGTTGAATTTCTGGAACTAGAGCTGCTAACGCTTAAGAAAATGGGCTTTAAATATACTCAATCTAAGCCTTATCTGGGTGAAAATGGACACGTCAAACTAGTTGATATTAAAACCAAGGTATCCAAACTAAAAGCCGCTGAAGACAAGATTCACTCCCGACCTTATCCCGGAATTAACGCTGACAACCTTCCTTTCTTCGCCATTATTGCTGCCAAAGCTTCGGGGCAGACCCTCATTCATGACTGGATGTACGAAAAGCGAGCTATCTACTTTACCGAACTAGATAAACTAGGAGCTGACACGGTACTAGCTGATCCTCACCGCATCTACATCACCGGCCCAACCAAATTCCGCCCTACCGAACTAGTGAGTCCACCAGCCCTTCGTCCAGCCACTATCCTACTCATCGCCATGCTAGCAGCTTCTGGTCATTCGGTACTACGTAACATCTACAGTATCAATCGTGGCTACGAGAAAATAGTTGAACGCTTACGTTCATTGGGAGCGGAAATATCGTACCAAGACGAATTCTAGCCACCATACGTGCTAATATTTGAAAGTCACCCACCTACAGGAGGATTGACATGGATACTTTGATGACCCTGAGTACGATTGGCCTATCGGCTATTGGACTGATCATACTCGGTGGAGCCGTATTTGCCATCGTTATCATTGAAAAATCTCGCCAGATTATCCCCGTTCGCTTCTAGCGAATCCAAAGTACCGGCCGCGCTTACGCGCGGCCTTTTTTAAAACAAAGCCGGGACTTTGACAATTCTGTCTGATAAACAGCTTTGTTATACTTACCTGCACTTATGTTTGTCATTCAAGTTACTCCACTGATTCGCGGCACACAACTTGAATCTCTATCTTATTTTTCAGCCACCGAATACCCGGTCGGAGCTTTTCTAGAAGTCCCTATTAGAGGCAAAACTCAGAACGCCATTGTAACAGAAACAAAGCCGGTCAGTAGTACCAAAACAGCCCTAAAGGCCGCTACTTTCTCACTGCGAAAGCTGCCTCACCAGCCAGATCCGGTGGTCTTACCGGCTAGTATTCGTGATACCGCCACCGCCTTATCTAAAATTTATCCAGTTTCTTCTGGCGCTTTACTATTTCAACTCTTACCCCCGGACGTCAGAAATGGTTCTAAGCTCTATCCCAGAGTAGATACTCGTAAGCATGAAGAAGAGTCTAGCCCGCAGCTTCTCACTGCTCGCATCGACGAGAGGTATGTGGCATACCAAAGCTTTATTAGGACCACTTTTGCTCACAAGGGGTCTATTATGATAGTGGTCCCAAGTGCAATAGATGTAGATTACGCTGAACGAGAACTAGCCCACGGCATCAAGGATCGGGTGGTGGTTTTCTCACCAACTCAAACAAAGAAAAAACGCGAAGAGGCCTACACCAAGCTAGCCGACACTACTGCCGCTAAGCTCATTATTACCACCCCTTCTCACGCCTACCTAGAACGATCAGACTTGGTCGCCATCGTCATTGAACAATCTGCTAGCAACAACTACGTCATCCGACAAAGACCGTACCTCGATCACCGAATTGCGCTCAAGAATTATGCCAAACAAACCGGCCGCTCCATCCTACTTGGCGACACCGTACCGCGCACCGAAGATGAAGTGGCACGCCGGCAGGAAGAGTATCTTACCTACGGAGAAGAAGTAAAACGTATTGCATTTACTGCCCCTCTATCAATTATCAAGCAGAAAGACAAACCCAACCCCGATGTGCCCTTCAAGCTGTTTTCTCAAGAACTCATCACCAGCGTTGAGAGAGCGCTTGAGTCTAGAGGTCACATATTCTTTTACGCTGCCCGCCGCGGCATGGCGCCGGTTGTTTCTTGCATAGACTGCTGTCATATCTTTCGTTGCCCCGACTCAAACACTCCCTATTCATTAATCCGCACTCAAAAAAACGGAGAGGAAAAGCGCTGGTTTGTATCGAGCACATCTGGCAAGCGCGTGCCCGCCGCAGACGTTTGCCCACAATGTGGCTCGTGGCGGCTACGAGAGCGCGGTATTGGTATTCAATCTGTCTGTGATGAGTGGAAAAAAGAAATACCCGATGCCGATATCACTGTCTTGGACAGCGAAACAGCCAGCACTCCTAAGCAAGCTATAAAAATAGCCAACGAATTTTTCAAGAAAAAATCTGGCATTCTTATCGGCACCCAAATTGCCCTACCCTTTATTAGCCGCGGAGTTGACGTGAGTGCAATTATTTCACTCGATGCTGCGCGCACTATTCCGACCTGGAGGGCGGACGAATCTTTATTCAGATTATTGCTACGTCTTCGTGAATGCAGCTCGAAAGAAGTCATTGTGCAGACCCGCACCGAGACAGACAATCTACTGGTACACGCCACTCGCGGCGCCCTGGAAAGATTTTATGATGACGAAATCTCCCTAAGAGAGATGTTGCAATACCCACCATACAGCACCTTTGTGCTACTAACTTGGGTTGGCACCAAGGAATCAGTCATTGAGCTAGGTAAGCCAATTGTTAGCGCGCTGGAAGCCTTTGAAATCGAGTACTACAACAACCCCAACAGCTCACCCACAAAAACTGAAAGACACGGTCTGTTACGCATTAACAAAGAAGCTTCGATCGATCCCGTAATTATCATCAACAAATTAAAGACTCTCCCGCCCTACGTTAAAATTGAAATCAATCCCGAGCGGATCGTCTAAAGCCTTTCTTTTTTGCAATCTTACGCTATAGTAAAAGCCAATATGGCTAAGTTAGTAGCGCAAAATCACCCAGCACTACACACCATCGCGGACGAAGTTACGCCCGAGGATTTTGCTGATGGCACTGTCGATAAAATTGTGAAAGACATGAAAAAAGCCATTAAAACCTACGACGTAGATGGCTATGCAGCCGTAGCTATCGCCGCACCGCAAATTGGTATCGCCAAACGCATCTTCTTAGTAGCCGACCAAAACAGCGAAAGAGACGACGTTGCTCTCCCAGACTTAGTGGCTATCAATCCAAAAATTATTAAATACTCTAAAAAGACTCATCTTTTGAGCGAAGGCTGTCTATCAGTCCGTGACACCTACGGGACTGTGATCCGACACAAAAATGTGACCATGCGGGCACTTGATGAAAACGGCGAAGAGTACGAACGAGGAGCCGGTGGCCTACTCGCTCAAATATTCCAGCATGAATGCGACCATCTAGACGGCACCCTTTATGTAGATCGAGCGGAAGAAGTGTGGCACAAAGAAGATAAACCAACTACATAATGAAGTTTGTATTTTTTGGTGGAGAACCCTTGGCCGTTCCAGTCTTAAATGAATTAAAAGTCTCAGGTCTAATCCCAGACCTGATTGTTTGCAATCCCGACCGACCAGTCGGCCGCAAGCAAATACTCACTCCCCCTCCCGCAAAAGAATGGGCCGAGGCAAATAAAATTGAAGTGTTTCAGCCCACCAACTACAAAGATGAAGCGGCTCGAACAAAGCTCAGCGAAACAGCATGGGACCTGTTTGTCGTAGTTGCCTATAACTTTATTTTGCCAGACTGGCTTCTAGAACTGCCCGGACATGGAACCATTAATGTCCACCCATCACTACTGCCAAAACTCCGCGGCGCTAGTCCGATTCGCACCGCCATTAAAGACGACCTGCGTGACCAAATTGGCGTCAGCATCATGCTGCTAGACCAAGAAATGGACCATGGTCCTATTCTCCAGCAAATGACAATGCCTATTAGTGATGACAGTTGGCCGGTAGACGGTAGAGACCTGGACCAAGCTCTCGCACACATGGGCGGAGCCCTTTTAGCCGACACTATTACCAAGTGGCTAAGCGGTGACATTACGCCAAAAGAGCAGAATCATGAAGCTGCCACTTATTGCCACAAACTAAGCAAGGCTGACTCGGAACTAAACATTGACCCTTACAATCTCCCCACCGAAGACGAAGCCAGAGCGGCACTGAGACAAATCAGAGCGTTTGCCGGCATCGGTGATACTTTTTTTAAACACAAAGACAAGCGTATCAAAGTAAAGCAAGCGTCCCTAGATGATAACGACACCTTAATTATTAAAAGTGTGATACCAGAAGGTAAAAAAGAAATGAGTTTCACTGACTACTTAAATCAACATGGCGCAGAGTAAAGCCTGGGATAAGGAATACCAGACCAACAACTTGGTCACCAATTCCACTGAGCCCCAAAATGATTTCAAGAAATTTATAAAATTTCTTCGTAAAGAACAGAAAGTAGACATTAGCACACTAAAGGTATTGGATCTTGGTTCGGGCACTGGCAAAAATTCTATCTTTTTAGCCGAGCGTGGAGCCAATTGCACTGGTCTTGAAATATCAGATACGGCCATCGGACTCGCAAAAAAGCGAGCAGCCGAAAGTAACCTGACAGAAACCACCTTTATCAAGCAAAGCTTTGGCGAAACTTTTCCTTTCAGCGACGCAACCTTTGATCTTGCGCTCGACATCATGTCTTCGAACTCACTTACCGAAGCTGAACGAGCTTTATACTTAGAAGAGGTTGCTCGTACTCTCAAGCCTCAAGGCTTTTTCTTTGTCCGCCTGCTGGCACTTGACGGCGACAAGCATGCTCAGACTCTGATCAAGGACCACCCTGGCGCAGAGTCAGGCACATATGTTTTACCGGAAGTCGGCATCACCGAGCGCGTGCTCACCCGAGACGAATTTATTGCTTACTACTCTCCCTTTTTCAACATCCTAAAACTAGAGAAAAATAGCAGTTACGCCCACGTCAAAAATACAAAATACAAACGACACTACTGGGTGGCTTATCTTCAGAAAAAGTAGGACCTTTCGGTCCTACTTTTTATCCCATCATTTGCTCTTTGGCTTCTCGTCCAGCTTGTTTATCTAGCGTGGTTTGTTTTTCTTTAGCTCGTCGCATCTCTTTGTCGAGCTCAGACTTTACCTCGTCAATCGCTTTCTCAAAACTTTCTTCAATCGCGTCTGCCCGATAAGTCACACCGCTAGTCACAATAGTTGCTTCAAACTTGTGTACTGGACCATTCTGGCTAGCAGCCACCTTACTAAACACCACTTCGCAAGTAGTTGAACCGTCATCAGACACAAACTTGGAAAGTGTACCGAGCTTTTGCTCAACCAGCTCAGTTAAAGCCTGGGCTTCTTCAAGATCATTGTATTTATAGTTAATGGTTGGAAATGTCATAGTCATAATCATTAATAATGAATAATCAGTTCGTCTATTCTAACCTTCACACGATTCGCACACGGAGCCTCCCACGTGCACTCTAGGCTTAGATGTTTCAGCAGCTGAGCCAGCTGTGTTGGCGTAATTTTCCCGCAAGTATTCAATAATATCGCTTGATTCATACATTGATACATTTTTTTCTGCATCAACTAAAAAAGGTACTTGCTTTTCACCACCCTTCTCTAACAATTCAGCCAGGGCAGCTTCGTCTTCTGAAACATCCTTGAGTTCCAGTTCTACATTTAAGTTGTCAACCATCTGCAATACTCTTTGGCAGAATGGGCATGATGGTTTGTGGTATAGAGTTGGCATATTTTTCAATTATTTACTTAGCTACTTCACTATTATACTACGCATTAGCCTCCGCTTCCATTCACAGACTTCGACTCCAGTTTTGGTCGCCAAGGGAAAAACTGATTAGTTTCTCTCATATACTGCTGATACTGGGGATCTTTTGACATCGTCTCCTCCAACATCGGTATTCCCGACACCTTAAAGATTAAATACGTTATTACCAGCGGACTAATTAGGGCCAAATAGCTCATAGTCAACGGCGACAACACTAGCCACACGCCCCACCACATGACCACTTCACCAAAATAATTTGGATGTCTGGTAAAACGCCAGAGACCACGCTTCATGACTCTTCCTCGATTTTCTGGATTGACCAGAAAGCGATCTAGCTGCCAATCTCCCACCACTTCAAAATAGTACCCAATTAGCCACACCAGCACACCGACGACTGTCGCCACGCCCAGCTTTAAATCAGCTCCGTGTACACTAACAAACACAAACCCGAAACCAACCACTGTCATCAAAAAACCTTGCAGCACATAGACCTGAAAAAAGCTACGCAAATAAAACCACTGACCCCAGTTATCGCGCCACTTTTTGTAGCGCACGTCCTCACCCTTCTTTCGATTACGTCTAAAAATACGCCAAGTCAATCTTAGACCCCACAAACCCGCTAATACAGTCAGCAGCAGCGTATATTCGTTCTGGACACCAAATCGATAGCTTGTCAGAGCTACCAAGAATATTCCAAAACCCCAGGCAACGTCTGCAATATCGTTGCGTTTAATTATGACAGAAATTAGAAACAGAAAGGTGACAAACACCCCAATCACGGTGATCACTTCTAAATACCGACTGAATAACTCTTCGAGCATGCTTAGAAAATAAAATTCTTCGCTACCAAGAAACTAGCCGCCGCCACACAGCCGGTTAGCAAAGTACCCCAAACCATGTCGACCACAACCATAGTCAGTGGCCAGTCTTTTAAGGTCGCTAAGTTGGTCAGGTCGTAAGTCGCGTACGCGAAGAAGCCAAGTAAGGCGCCTAGCACAAAAGCCTTGTGCACAGTCCCGCCCGACAAAGCTGGATAAACGGCAAAGAAAATAATGCCTGCAATATAAATTAAATAAAACAAAATTGCCGCCGGCCAATTGACTGGCCCCATCAAGAAACCAATCTGCTCTTGGTAAAACTTTCGTCCGATCCAACCAAGCCACACCAGGTCAATAAGAAAAAATAACGGTATGGTCACAAGGTATGTATATATTATTTGCGTGACAGACATAATTTAAGCTGATTCAAATCTGGTTTGATTATCTTCCATCCATTTTTTCATTGCTAGCATCATCTCTTCTTTTGTACCCGCCTGATTCTCCACCACCTCGCGATGACACTCCATATAATGTGGCTTAAGAGCATTCATCCACTCCTCAAACGTTTCGGCCGAAACTTCATGATCACACAGATCACAACTTAATGTTTTCATAGTTGATGTTTATTAGTTTATACATGATTGATAATAACATCACTGACATAACGTAAAAAGAAAGCCGCCGTCTGACGTAATGTCAGACGGCGGCAACCACCTCAGGTTCGTTGGCTACTAGCCCAAGCGAATACTCGTCTTAACCGAAAGGTAAAGCACTTATGAATGAAAAACGCCGCCACCCCATTTACCAGCGAACCGATTAGTCCGCGGGCTAAAAGATAGTCGATATTTTCCCACTCTCGGTACTGCGCCAAGTCGATACCGGCATTCATTGATAACAAAATCAACGAGTCCGCCTCTCTTGAATATAGTAAGTTGTGCGTATAACCGCCGTCGATCAACATATATAAGAGAGGTACCAGACTAAAATAAGCACAGAGCTCCACCAAGGCATAAACCGGAAAGCTGTAAGCATCTTCCGCATCTAACGCCTTAAATGAAACCAACTTATCCAGACGGTAGCTGATTATGACGTGAATCAACCAAGCAATAAACGACGCTACTTGGTAGTGCATCCCTGCACTGACAAAGTAGTAACCGAGAATGGTGTTACCCACCAAGATAACGAGATGTACTGAGGTGTAACGAAAAAAACTAGACCAATTCCACAGAGCGAGGAAAAAGCCAGTAACTAACCGGAACATAACCTGTCTCCATGAAGTGATTTCCAGCGCCAGCTTATCACTAATAGCTACTGATGAAAAGTATTTTTAAGCACTAATTAAAACTGTTTGGCACACTCCCAATCACGCACCCCTCTTATTTCATACAAGACTAGAGCGTAACGAATATTGCCCACAAAGGTATTAATATCGAAATCTTCAACACTAAAGCGAGTACGATTACGACGATTGTAGCGCTTGAGTATTTGTGGGTCTGGATGCAGAGAAGACATAATCTGCGCCACCCCAATCGCACTTGAACCTTGCTGATTCTTCAGCACTGACCCGTCGCTACCAAAATGTCTAAAACCAGATTCGCAGCCAATAATCGGGATTAATTCTGCTGCTCCATGGTGAGTGAGAAAACTCACCACATGTTCCTGTACCCCGTCGTTGGTAGTGAATAAATCTTGATCAGGAAATATAATCGGCGTATCGGTTGGTGTGTAGGCATAATCAATAAAACCGCTAAATACGAACAAAAAAGCACCTGTCAGCAACAAAAATACACTGGCACTCACCACTTTTACCAAAAAACCAGACTGCTCTTGTTTCCCTGACATCAAACCCTCCTTACTTCTTCCAATCCTCAATCACAATCTTGCTCCCGGTTTTTCGCACCACTAATTTTTGCCGCTCTTTAATTTTTAATTCATCAACAATTTCAGTCGGAATCACCACTGAGATGCTCCGCTTCCCGACTCTTGTCGCTTTTCTGATGTACTTTGTCATACAAAATATTATACCAGCCTTGTTACGTAGCATGTTACGTAACATGCTACGTAACAAACATCAGAGCTTAAAAAAACAAAAAAATTCATACCATTGCCTGACTTATGATATCTACGCTACATCTGTGGGATAATGTTAGAACTTTTTATACACAAAAAGAAAGGGCTCAACCGTAGTCGAGACCCTCAAGTAGCGAGGGGAGAGGTTCTTATCCTGCCCTTGCTCTCACGTAGAGAAGAGGTGCAATTACCCCTTTAGGAACCGTTAGGTTCACCCTGTCGCTAAGTTTTATTATTTTGCTCGCTGCAGGTTCGGTCTACTTTGCAAAGACCTCTTCCACGAGTTCACGGGTCAGACCTTCAACAAACTCGACGGCTTCTTCGGTAGAAATACCGAGCTCCTTGGCAGTGTTGCCAAGTTCACGTTTGGTGTTCTGACCGAGACGGATGCCGTCCTTGCGGAGCTTGTTCTTGAGGAACATCAGAGCGATTTCGCCCTTGCGTTTGTCGTCCATAGTGGACCTCCAATTACTATGTGAACCACCATTAGCTCACATTAAAATAATACACTATAAATAGTGTATTGTCAAGAGTTATCCTCCTGAAGGCTGCTGTTCAAGCTATTCTAAGCGCTCAAGTCCAGCAAAACACTACCATTCTCAGAAACTGGCTCCAAGCATTCTTTCAGGATTTTTGTATGCTCCTGATTAATTTTAACCTCTGGATCCCCTTTTCTATATTCACCAGTAACCTCATTGAATCCGATTACATAATGATGACCATCACGACCTTTGAACAAAGCAAAAACCTCTCTTGAGACATTTTCATATTCAAATGTTGCAATCGCTTCTTCCTTACGATCACCACCTAGAACATAAAACCAGTCTTTCAATGTTTCCAGCTTACCCTCCTTGACCTTAAGTAATCTTGAAAAATGCATGTTAAAAGTATACATGCTTGTGGAACACTAACCAATTTCCGTTGCTAAATATAGTTTAAATTAGTTACTCCGCGTCTGGACTAGTCTCGAACATTAAATTGGAAAAATATTGAAATCAAATAGAGTCAGTTTAATTTTACATAACAGAAACCGCCCGAATTCATTCGAGCGGTAATGGTATTTTCATCCGTCGCGAGCATAAAGAAAACCAGACTAGATGTCTGGTTTTCTGCTCGCTCCGCTTATGGGATGATGCTCAAACCTTGGACTGGTTGAGCATTAAGAAAGAGTTGCGATATTTTGATTTTGATAAACAAAAAGCCGCCACTCCGTCATGAGACGAAGCTTTGGCTTTTTGTCTCGACGAATTGGCGACCTAAACCTGCACCCATGGGGCGGAGGCCAGAATCCACGCTCTCCTGAGATCATCACCAACCATCAGCTCGCGCAGTTTGCCTGCAAGGTATGGTGGACGATCGTTTGGATCATCTGACAGCACGATGTGTGCTTCACCGATCCTGATCTCGCATGACTTTTCTTCCACATCGAACTGGCCAACTGCCGAGCCGACAACTAGCGGAGTGAACTCATCCCACTTTTGACCTGAGAAGTTGGATATCATCGGCTTCTGAGTGCCATACTGATCGGGATGTGCTCCCAGCCAGCGACCATTCACTGTCAACCAGTCATCCGAGCACCAAAGGCAAAGAATCAGCCATTCTTCAGGCCGTTCTCCATGAGCTTTAAGCTTGAAGCCGACGAAACCTGGGCCACCCTGACCATAAGTACCGCAATAGGGGGAGAATTGGATGACTTGACGACCGACAACATTGCCGAAGTCGATATCACGTTCGATGGTTACACTATCTCCAGCGTGAGTGGAAATAATTTTACTGTCTCTGTGCACGGCTACCTCCGTATCTGATTAGTCAAAACCAATGTAAAAATACATTGGTTTCTTAAAATGTCAATAGTGCTCCGCGTGCTGCACTAGTTTCAAATATTAAATTGGAAAAGTATTGAAATCGAATTGAGTCAGTTTAGTTTCACATAACAGAAACCGCCCGAATTCATTCGAGCGGTAAT
>DFRJ01000002.1:108931-109810 GCA_002378195.1 Patescibacteria group bacterium UBA3466 | reverse complement strand
GCCCGAATTCATTCGAGCGGTAATCGTATTTTCATCAAACAAGTCGCGTCACGAGTTGTGTGAGCCAAAAAATAAACACTCCCGGACCAAAGGTAATAAGCGCTTCCATGGCTGCACCAAAACTGCTATCTCCACTCGGAGTTGAAGCTTTTGAGATCTGATAATTAGACAAGAATCCAATCAGCACCGTAATAAAAATACCTGCAAAAATTGAGATGTAGAGACCTAGCAAGAACCCAGCTAGAGATGAAGCCAAACCTATAACAAAGAACATAATTGATCTCCAATTTAAAGAACGCTCTTACTCTACAGCTTTTCTGATAAATGTGTCAACAAAATGCACCCATATGCAGGTGCAATTATTTTGTTCTCCTGATGGGATAATGTCGAACTATTTGTCACCCCAAAAGGAACCGGACTCTTCAGTAGGTTGCTCCTGCGGAACATCTTTACCAAACTTTGCACCATGTGAGATTAAAATATCAGCAATTTCTGTTCTACCGGTCTCTGTAGCTGCATCCAAAGCAGTTTTAGGTAACCTGCCTTGAAACAAAAAAACTGCATTGATATTCGCACCTCTGGAGATAAGCATTTCAACAGCTTCCTTGTTTCCTTTTGCTGACATCATGTGTAATGCTGTTCTTCCCTCCCAATCAGTCTGATCAATATCAATCCCCTTATCATAAAGTGACTCTAAATCTTCAACTGTTCCATACTGAATAGCCTTATCCACTTCTCTCATTAAAACATTTGGATTGTCTTCTTTTTGGCTTGAATTTTGTGCTGGCGTTTTTTCCATTTTGAAAATAGTATCACAAGTCAAGTGAATTTACTTTAAAAGCCAGAATCTGTTGCTCCGACGGCAGGATTCGAACCTGC
>DFRJ01000002.1:2393-108589 GCA_002378195.1 Patescibacteria group bacterium UBA3466 | reverse complement strand
AATTGATTAACAGTCAACTGCTCTACCGCTGAGCTACGTCGGAATGAAGAGGATAATGAAAGTTTATTTTCATTAGATCTCTACCAATACTTACTAATGTAAGTGGCAACATATTACAGGTTTTTTCTATTGTTTTCAACTAAAATCGCGGTACTACTATATATTGTACGTTTGTTGTGTAATCACCCGCTGGTTGGAGCTGAGTGATACTGGTACGGTACACCACTTCGCTCTCATCGGATACCGACGGCACGTTACTGGCCATCACTTCCACCGGACCAGCTTCGACCCCAGCGAAAGTATCGTCAGACGCAAAGCGTACCGAACTATTGAAGAGCACATTGTCTCCCGCATGATACCCGAAGCAGCCGGTAGTGGCGCCAGTACACTGCGAAGCCCAAGTCGCTGGTGAAGCGTTGGTACCAGGAATGGCCGTAATCTCGTTTCCATAAGAATCAATCAGACCTTGATCAAAGACCAAGAATACCTGATACCCTTCGGTACCATTTGTTTGCACACTCAACCTTTGCGCCACTTCCACATTCTCATTCACTGGCAGCGACCCAAAATCAAGTGTAGTGGCAGTAGTAGTGGCGTCGGTAGTTACACCCTCTAGAGTTTGATTGGCATCTACTCCACTCACCCCAAACACCAAGGTCGCTCCTTCGGTGGACAGGCTCGGGTACGACGAACTAGCCAACAGATCAACACCGTTGGTAGCGTCTACCAATCTGAAGTAGTAGACCGCATTTACCCTGGCACCGTCATGACGCAAGGTAAATTCGTGCTCCGAAGTTGAGAAGGCTGGCTGATCATAAGAACTGGACAGACCAGAAGCTTCGTTGACAGTACCACAACCATCCCCTACTCCAGAGACACAACTATCGACCCCAGATAAGACCGTCGTATCAATCGTATCGTTATCTACTCCAGCTCCGTCGGCGTAACACCATAGAGAATTACCAGAACAAGTGGTGGTTGGCGTGAGTAGAGTTCCACCATCGGCAAAATCAGGATCTTCGGAATACTCAAGATTAAACTTAATACTATTACCGGCCGCTCCTTCGATTTCCCCCACTGAAACTCGGAGCTTAATTATTTCGTTCAGCGGTATATTACTTGGCGCCACCTGTTCGGCTGCCAAGGCGGTTGATGGTGTAAGGTTTGTTTCGTCGTCATACCAGCGCCAGTTGTCAATCACCGGAGTATAGCCGGAAGTACGAACTACTGGATACAGGTCGTAGCCATCAAGCGGCGAACCATCGCTCTCTACCATACGGAAACAATAACTGTTCTTTTGCAGAGCACCATTGTTTTCAATATTCCAATCATACTCAATGTAGTCGCCAATATCGGCCGTATTTGGTGTTGGAATACTTGGATTACTTTCTTCATAACTTCCCGCAATACTAGAGAAAGTCAGTAGTGTACTTGGCACTTCTGTACCGTCAGTTGGCGTGCCGTTCACTCCGCGCCAGATACCACCGCCACCAGGGTCATCGAGATCATCCCATGAACCAATCGCCGCACACGAGGTGTCGCGTCGAGCGTACTGCAGCTTAAAGCTCTTACTACCAGCCACCAATGACGCGTTGTTCACAAACAATGACATTCGTACCCGCACCGTCTCACCAACACCCAGCGGTTCGTCGAGGTCAGTCATTTCAGTATCTTCACCAAGATTGGTAGCCCCCGGTGGCCACGGATCGGTTGGTGTCACCGCGTCGTTGTCTACATAGAATCGATAATGATCTTGCCGCACCGATGTGTTGGCCACCGGCCACTGCATCACAGCCACACGGAAGGTTTGGTTTTGTCCTTCGTCTGATTTCCATATTTCATAATTGGATTCGTCTAAGATTCTGGCTCCCAAGAGAGCACGCGGGTGCGCTGCTCCTGCACCAGAACTTCGATTGGTCACCCAGATGGAAGCGTTCGAAGTTACCACATCCCCTCCGATACCATAAACAAACGCACTCGGCTGCGGGTTGCCAGAAGAAATTGTATCGCTACTCCTGTACACCTCCATCGCACCATCGCCAACTTGAGTATTCTCAATTACCCACGCGACTGAACGTTGGTCGGAAGGATTGGTTGACCCTCCTTCCAACTCAAACGAAACAGCTCCAATACTCGACAACCACACCTCATGACCACTTTCGTCTAGATTGAATAGCTCATCTCCGGATAATTTTTGCGCATGCAAGAAGGTGCGTCCTGGACTATTAACCGTGGTAATAGATTCCGTTTCAGTTACTCCGGCTGCCGTGAAAGTATGCTCGGCTCGCTGTACATTCCAATTGGCGCCGGTAAATTCCACTACAGCATAACTAACACCAGCCGCGATACTATCGGCATCACCTCGCTCGAAGACTGGCTCGTCACTACCAGCCGACCAGCTTGAAATGGATAGACCGGTGTTGTAGTCGCTAGTGTTGGCGGCTGGATTGTGCTGGCCGGTAATAAACACCACCACATCTTTATCATCACTCACACCTGAAGCCGCGGTTCCGGTGGCAAACAAACTACTAGCTCCATAAGTCACTATGTCCGCATCACGTACTATCATTTCGTTATCCGCTCCTTCCACTCCCACGTACTCAACAATCTCCCACGACACTCTCGTGTTGTCGGTGGCGGTGGTCGGCCGAGCGATGGTGACACTGTCCATGATGTTGTCAGGATCTTCAATGTAGGCAGAAAGATCGTCTGGACCTCGAGTTGATCCAAGCGTATCACTACCAGCCCCCATCATGCTGGTGTTGGTAATGCGGATGAAGGCTGAGCTACTAGCACTCGGCGCAGTGTAATCTACCCCGGCCACTAAGGTGGTACTGGTGCCAGATACTGTTTCGGTGCCTCTTTGTATAAAGAAGTCTTGTCGTTCTTGGATCACCATTTCTGGGAAATTGGTATAGGTCTCAAGCGGTGTACCAGCATTAGTCAGACGGAAACAGTACGTGGCACCAAAGGCAGCCTGGTCTGTCACTTCGAGCGCGTACTCAACCTCCACAAACTCATCGACATCAATCGTCAATGCAGACAGTTGATCATCGTCTTCTTTTTCAGCTCCGTTGGTGGTAATGAAAGTTGTTGCTGGGTTTGGTACACCTCCAACACCATCAGCTATGTCGGTCGTGTCATCCCCTTCGGTGAGCTGTGAGGTGCTAGCCATATTGAAAGCTACACCGGTATCAACCCGCTCCCATCCACTCACTCCGCTACAAGTAGCTACTTTCACTCCGTACTCCAACCTCAACTGAGAACCAGACAAAGACAGACCGCCGTCGTTGGCCACAGCCATGCGTACACGCTGAGTGCTGTTTTGGAAAACATTAAGGAGCGTGGTGTTTGGAACACCGGCGGTAGCTGAAGTTGCCCCACTCTCATCGCCATCGTCGTTTCGCCAATGGTAACCACTTTGATTCAACTCTGCTGCATTGACGGTGGTAGAACCAGTAAGGCCAATCGCACTTCCTGGACCAACCGTCGAAGTTGTCACCACCACATCAGAGTTTGGTGATGTGATTTCAAAATCGATTGTCTCGCCATCTGATACTCCTGATCCGACGTCCACGAGCACATAGACACAAAGGGCACTGGTTTGCGATATACCCTGACTGATGGCAAAGGTGGTGGTGCCATTAGGATCTGAGAAGGCGGTACCGTTGGCCGTAGCTTCGCCACCGCCATAACTTTCAGAACTACAATCTCTCGGATTGGAGTTGTCTGTCTCATACGCAATTCTTGGATTAGACAAATTGGCCGAGGCGTCTATCGTACCCGTTTCCGTGAGAGTAATAGAGGTAACAGTTCTGGCCCCAGAGTTACTCAAAACCGAGAACGCTCCCCCGACATAGACATTCGAGTCACCAGCGTCGGTTGAGGTAATTTGGCTACCCACTGATGACACTGTGACATCGGCACTCAAAGTTGCTTCAGGATAGAAGTCATAGTTTCGAAGTGGCGTACCCGCATCGGTCACTCGGAAACAATATGCCACTCCCTCCAAGGCCGATGATGATGCCTGAATAGAGTATTCCAATTCGGTAAATTGCTTTTGCGCAGCCAGCACACTAGTGAGGGTCCCGGCCGAAGCAAAACTGATGACCGCCACATCTTCGGCAGCATGACCACGGTCGGCAGACGCACCGTCCTCATCGGTTGAAATAGTTACCGCGCTCGCGGTCGGTGCAGTATTTTCATCAACTTGTGCAAAACCTCCGTCGGATCCTAGCTGCGTCATAGCATTTACTAGGATCACATCCGGCGCAGAGCTGTAGGCTGTCCCAAAGTTCTGTGCTACAGGAGTACTTGAAATGAGTGCACTACCAGCCGAAGTGAAATCAAAATCAATCGCATTGTTAGTTCCGCTCCCTTCTTCGAAGACTACAAAATCCACATCCTCTGGCTGGGTATGTCCGTCACTGTCCCAGTTGTCATTGAGGAACACGGTAAAGCCAGAAGTGGTTGGTGGATTATCGACGTTCGTGCCATCGTAAGCGGTGGCAAAAGTCCAGTCAGAATCATTGACACTGGTTACAGCGAGCAGCACCGAAGGATTAGTGAAGCTGGATGGATAAGTTACTACCGATCCTCCCGGATCATCTGGTAATGTGCGTCCGTCAGAAACTGATACCGAAGTAGTACCAGCGTAAACTTGCTGCCCATCGATAGTCCACTCTCCCGCTTCTATGACAAAGTAATCAAGAGTGGAATTACCGGCTCCCAAACTGCCATCGAAGTTATCGACCAAGACATCAAACGAGGTAGCGGTTTTGTTGGAGATACGTGGGGTACGCTGCGTGGCTGTCCGCTGATAGCGAGCCGAAGCCACTACCACTGGGTTTGAGTAGGTGTTGTCTAGGCTAATTGTGACCGGAGATCCATTCGTTACCGACACACTATCAAACTCACCAATCGGCACGACTGGATCACTTGCCAAAGTAATCGCAGCGGTCTGTGAAGAAGCGTCTCGCACCCCGCCATTGGTGACCAAGAACAGATCAGCTGCGTCTGTCACACCACCATCTGCTAGGTCGATATTAGTTGTATCATCACCCTCTACCAATGAGGCTGAGTCGAACATGTCCCAAGCTCCGCCGGTATCACCGACATCAGTCCATCCGGTTGCGGCATCACAAGTCGAAACCTTTTCAGCGTACTCAAGGCGATAACTATTCGTCTCTGACCCAGTACCTTCGACCGACACTCCCATACGCAAACGTTGTGGTGTCGTGGAAGAGAATGATAAGCCTGGCGTATTCTCTACCCCAGCTGTAGCCGAAGTGGCGCCAGCCTCAGAACCATCGTCGTTCCGCCAGTGGTAACCACTTTGGGTGATCTCTGGATCCTCAATGACAGTCGTGACATTCGCAATCGAACTTGGTGGATTGACCGTACCTCCCGCTGTCACCACCACATCTACCGACGGGTCGTCCATGTAGACATTGAAGGTTTCTCCGTCTTGAGCAGACGCTTCGACATCCAGCACTAGGTAAGTACACATGGCTTGGGTGGTAGAAATCGACACACTATCCGCAAACGTGATCGTTCCATTACTACTGCTGAAGGTGGAGGTCGCTCCGTACTGATCCTCACTACCTGAATAAGATTCGCTGGTACAGTCGTACGGCAAAGACGTGTCAAGATCGTAATACATGCGCACACCACTTAAGTCCACAGCCGCGTCCAAGGTACCGTTTTCACTCAGGGTGATACTGGTCACGTTTCGCGACGCATCGTTCTCCTGAATCACGAAAGTCTCATCGAGTAACAGATCTGTTACCGCTGGTGAAGAGGTGGCTGGTTGAGACCCCAACACTGTAACGTCTGTGGAAGCGACCGCTAGCAGTGTATTTATTTCTACCGCCTGCAAGGCAACTCGGTTAGAGATGAAATTAGAAACAGGTGTACCACCAGTCTCGTCTGATTGCACCAGATCAATCACATCTCCTGGCGCCAATCCAGAAATAATTGTCCCACCAGAGGCTCCGGAGGTGAAGGCATCGTCGGTACTCTGGTCTCCTCGGTTGAAACTTCCGTGACCACCGTAGTTCAAAACCGAACTGTTCAGTCGCCAGTCTAGTTTTGGAACATCTCGGTTACCACCCGATGTACGACTTGTGTAAGTGGTAGCGAAGAACAAATAATCACCCGAAGCGTTCAACTCAATCTCGTGACTATTGCTGCTAGTGGAGTGGATGAAGTAGGTGGAAGAAGTGCTGATCTGAGTATCCCAATCCATCACACTTTGAGACGTCGTCAAAAGTTGATCAGTAGAGTTGGTAAGAGATAACACTTCCGCTCCAGCCGGTAGCGCAGCGATCGCTAGTGCAGTTTCGTCGCCAACGATGTCGGTCGAGGCAGATTCTGGACCTTCGCGACGAACTTCGACGTTGAAGGTTTGATCACCAGCTGCGGTTTTCTCAATAATTCCAACGTACTGCATAGTTCCATTGAAAGTGTCATTATCAAAACGCAAATAGCTGCTAGTTCGAGTCCCTTCGATTTCTGATCCATCTAGAGTCAAGCGTAATTCGTAGTTTTGACGAGGGCCACCTGCCCCATCTACGTTTAGCTTTACGTTGGTGGTTACTAGGAATTTTTTGCCAGCATCACCCTTCAACGTGATATCAGCACTGGTTGGAGTAAAGCCGAAGGAGCCAGTATCAACCTCGTCGCTAGTATCCCAGTCGACATCAGTGAAAGTGGTATTACCGCTGATGTCAGAGCTCCGAGTACTCTTGTGGATACGAAGAAAATCTAGAGTGTCGTCGAGCTTAAGTACACTCACTCCGTTTGTTCCACCTCGTATGGCGGTACCGCCACTCGGGTTACCGTCGTCACGATCCAGTACCACCCGCAAATCTTGACCAGCGGATACATCCAAAATAGCAGCACCGGTGTTGTAAGCAGTCAAGTCGTTATCAGCATCTCGGATGTAGCCACCGCCCCAACCGTACTCTGAGGCAGTACCGTCGACAGTCAGGTAGGACGCGACCGACCGACGGTTACCTCCACCCGTTGAACCTTCCTCCGTGTAGGCGTTGTACATGACCAAATACTTTCCACCTTCAGACAGGTTGATGTCGGAGTCATTGACATCAAGTTGGATATTGGAACTTTCGCTGACAGCTGTATCCCAAGTAACCGAGTTGCCGGTTGACGAGATAACCTCCCCGCCAGTCACTTCTCTGAAAATAGAAAAATCACCGACAGAAGCCTCCGCTTCTGGCGCTTGATATAAACCGAAGTCTAGCACTAAGAAAATGTCCGTGAACACTAGAGTGAACACGAGGAGCGAAGAGCAGAACCGGCCCACCCGTCGCTTCGCGGCTAATTTAAATAACTTCGGCATCTACAGGAGTAATTATCTCACTCATATAGTATTAGTGCTAAAAAACGTTGTATTACAACAATATTTTCAGTTTTTGTGAAATGGGCGCCAAACGGATATTATTTTTCAAGGCTCATATAAGGTAAAAATACTATCCACAGGCCTATCCCCACAATCACCAGAATTGCACCCAGTTAGTCCCTATGATATACACTACTTAACAACCACCTTATCAACACGATATCCCAAATTCTTATGCCCGAATTGCCCGAAGTAGAAACTGTTAGAAATCAGCTCAGACAAAAAGTCAATGGGAAAAAAATTTCTAGCGTCGAAGTTTTTCACTCGAAGTCAGTCAATCACGACATTGACATAGAGGAAAAATTACTGAATAAAAAAATTGCCGACATCGACCGGATCGGAAAACTGATGATCTTCTCGTTCGAGAAAGAGACTGATCTTTTCCTCCTCGCGCACCTAAAAATGACCGGGCAGTTTTTCTTCGTCGACCCGACTGGTGATGTTGATGGTGGCGGTCACTCCATGACCGCCGCCGACACAGACCTGCCAATGAAACACACCCGCGTCGGTTTTCATTTCTCTGACCATTCTTCCCTCTACTTCAATGACATGAGACTTTTTGGATATGTAAAGATCGCAAACGCGGAGGAGGTCAGAATTGCTCGCAGTAAATTTGGTCCAGAACCAATCACAAAAAATTTTGACGCGGAATGGTTTTATAAAAAATTGAAGACGCGGAAGACACCCATCAAGGCTGCGCTCTTGGATCAATCATTTGTGGCTGGCCTGGGAAACATTTACGTAGACGAGGCGCTCTGGCGAGCCAAGGTACGTCCAACACGACGAGCCGACAAGCTAACTAAGAAGGAGGCGCTGGCTTTAGCCAGCGCCTCCGGAGACGTAATGAATGAATCAATTGCCGTAGGAGGCACAACCTTCCAGCACTTTAAAGACACCGGTGGAGAGAACGGTAACTTCACCGACTACCTCAAAGTCTTTGGACAGCAAGGTAAATCTTGCCCACGTAAAGACTGCAATGGGACCATCAAGAAAATCCGCTGTGCCGGACGTGGCACCCACTACTGCCCTGCTTGTCAAAAATAAATGTATAATCAAGCACAATGAAAATTCCTATAGAAGGCAGTTGGCTCAACTTATTGAAGGATGAATTTACACAAGACTACTTCAAGAAACTGTGCGTCGAGGTGGAAGCTGATTACTTGATAAACGAACCACCTATCTACCCACCAGAAGATCTTATTTTTAATGCCTTTAATCTGACTCCTATCTCAGAGGTGAAAGTAGTAATCCTTGGTCAAGACCCTTACCACGGCGACAATCAAGCTCATGGACTGGCTTTCTCGGTACCAGACGGAGTTCGTATTCCACCTTCGCTGAAAAACATTTATAAAGAAATCAAAGCAGACGTCGGCCGTGACATTGCTGAATCTGGAAATCTAGAACGCTGGGCTAAACAAGGTGTTTTATTACTAAACTCCACGCTCACCGTGCCCGCCGGCGAAGCCGGCGGGCATCAAGGTAGAGGTTGGGAAACATTCACTGATGCTGTTATTAAAAAGATCTCTGAAGAAAGAGAACATGTGGTATTTATTCTCTGGGGTAATTTCGCTCAACAGAAAGCAGCGCTTATAGACGGGACCAGACATCTCATTATCAAATCACCTCACCCCTCTCCACTGTCGGCGAGCCGTGGTTTTTTTGGCTCAAGACCATTTAGTAAAACAAACCGGTACTTAAAGAAAAACGGTTCGGCGGAAATAGAATGGTAAAAAATAAATGTCGGTGCGCTACGCACCGACATTTTTAATCCTCCTGACAGACCTACCCCCACAATCTCAATCGGGTGATAACATCTGCCTGGGAAGGCTCTGAATGGTCTGAGTGATAATGTTCCTCACTCACAACGTTTTCAGTAATCTCATCCCAGACTGACCAGACATCTCCACTTTGTGCGGATCCGCCCTCTGACTCCATTTGGACCTGTTGTACTTGTTCGCCCACGTCGCTCTACTCCCCTTGTAGCGGTTGATGGTCCGACATTTTTAACATATTTTAGACATAAGTCAATAAAAACCTGAACGACCTAAAAATATAGCACCTTACGGTGCTTATTTTTAAGTCTCCTTAGCGAGGATCATCGCTTTAACGCGCATCGTCGACACTACAGCGTCTCTATTTCGCTCATCAAGCTGCATAGTGATGAACTTGATCGTATCCTCCAGATTGGGAATACGGACGTTCTCTAGAGCCGATACACGACGGCGCGTTTTTTCAATTTCTTCCGCGAGGTTTTCGGCGGTCTTTTCGAGCTCCGCCAATCGCAGAATATCAACAAAGACCGTGTCAAACTTCACCATCGCATTATCGAGGTCTCCAGTAGTTTCTAGCATTCCGTATGAGAAAGCCGAACCTGACTTCTCTACCTTAAATTCCGGAATCTTAACTGACATAACACTCTTCACAGTCACATCAAGATCGATCTTAGCATTAGGCACCATAAGTGCCGTGTTGAGAGTGGCAGCCGCAGTCATACTGGTCGCTCTAGTGTATGAATCGAAAGCCGAACCGAGTCGCTCTTCAACTGAGTGGCGCAGGTCTCGAGTTTGGTAAATTACCGTCATGAACTTCTTCACGAGCCCATCTCGCTTATCTTTCAGAAGTTTATGCCCTTTCTTCGCGACCTTATGCTCCTTCTTCAGTCGAAGAAGTGAGACGCGAGTTGGGTTGACCTTTAGTATTGCCATACGGTTTATAATTAGTTAATTAAGCCTCAGCTTCTACGGTGTTTTCACTAGTCTTCATCCACTTTTCAATCTCGTCCTTCTTAACACGCTTGAGTGAAGAAACTGGCAACATTGATAGTAACTTCCATCCAATATCTAGAGACTCTTCTACTGATCGATTTTCGTATTCTCCTTGCCCTACAAATTCTGCCTCGAAAGCATCAGCAAACTTAAGGTGAGCTCGATCTGAATCATCTAGTGACGCTTCACCCAATACCACCGCTAGCTCACGCACCTCCTTTCCGGTTGCGTACGAAGCAAACAATTGGTCCTTAAGGTTTTTGTGATCTTCACGAGTTTTTCCTTCACCTACACCAGCTGCCCAAAGTCGTGATAGTGAACCTTGCACATCCACTGGTGGGAAGACGCCTCGTTGGTATAGCTCTCTTGAAATTACGAACTGGCCTTCAGTGATGTACCCAGTTAGGTCGGGTACCGGGTGAGTCTTATCGTCATCCGGCATAGTAAGAATTGGAATCTGAGTAATTGTCCCCTCCTTACCTTTCACTCGTCCTGCTCGTTCGTAGAGAGTTGAAAGGTCGGTGTATAGATATCCTGGGTATCCTCGTCGTCCTGGTACCTCTTTACGCGCTGCAGACACCTCACGCAAAGCTTCACAGTAGTTGGTAAGGTCAGTCAAAATAACTAGAACGTGCTTCCCTTTTTCAAAAGCTAGGTACTCAGCTGTTGTAAGGGCCATTCGCGGAGTTGAGATACGCTCCACTACCGGGTCAGCGGCAGTGTTGATGAATAGAACTGATCGTTCTAACGCTCCCGCTTCTTCAAATTCTCGTCGGAAGTATTCTGCTTCCTCGAAAGATACACCAAGAGTAGCGAAAACAATCGCGAACTCTCCGCCGTCTTTTACAGATGCCTGACGAGCAATCTGAGCCGCTAGTCGTGCATGCGGAAGACCAGCCCCTGAGAAAATCGGCAACTTTTGTCCACGCACCAAAGTATTCATGACGTCGATTGAACCAACTCCAGTTTGAATGAAGTCGTTCGGGAATTCTCGAGAGTATGGATTTATAGGCTCACCCGCAATGTCGCGTCGCTGTTCTGGCACTAGCTCAGGACCACCATCGGCCACCTGACCAGCTCCGTTAAACACTCGACCAAGCATGTCTTCTGACACACCAAGCTTTAGAGTTTCTCCCTTGAAGCGCGCTCGGGTACCACTAGCAGTCATACCACTAGTATCATCGAACATCTGTACCACCGCTCGTCCTTTGGCGATATCTAGCACCTTTCCAAATCGTGGCTTATCTTCACCAGCCACATTGACCTCCACCAACTCTTCGTATTTAGCTCCCTCAACGCCATCTACCACCATTAGCGGTCCAGCGATTGATGAGATATCTGTATATTCTTTACTCATGATATTTCTCTTATGTTATTACGCTAAGGCGTTAATTTCCGACCGTACTTGGTCTTGGAACTTCTGATAATCTTCCTTTGTCCATTCTAGCTCATCCTTCAAAGTGGCTACCTTACCAAGAGTTTCCATAGCAGCAAATGTGCTGTACTCAAAGTCTGGCTTAGTCACCACCTCCTGACCAGCTTCAAAGAAAGTCACAATTGACTTTAGAATACCGTACTGCCGATCAAGTGGAGTGTAGGCATCATCCTTAGAGAATGCGTCTTGGAACAAGAAGTCCTCTCGTAGCATCCGCGCTACTTCTAGTACTAGTCGGTCACCATTTGAGAGCGATTCCATACCTACCAGTCGCACAATTTCCATTAGCTTAGATTCCTTTTCAAGAAGACTTAGAGCTGTTGATCGGACTTGGCTGTAGTCTGGCGCCACCTCCTTCGCCCAGAACTCTTCAAAGTTTGGTGCGTAAAGTGAGTATGAGATCAACCAGTTGATAGATGGGAAGTGTTTCTTGTATGCCAAATCTGAGTCGAGTGACCAGAATGTCTTAGTTACTCGTAAAGTCGCTTGTGATACTGGCTCAGACAAGTCTCCACCTGGAGGCGATACAGCACCGATCACGGTCAGCGATCCTGTTCGATCGTCCCCTCCGAGAGTCTTAACAATACCAGCTCGCTCATAGAACTCTGCCGTTCGTGATGATAGATACGCTGGGTATCCTTCTTCACCTGGCATTTCTTCTAGTCGTCCTGAAATTTCACGCATTGCTTCGGCCCATCTAGATGTTGAGTCGGCCATTAAAGCTACGTTGTATCCCATGTCTCGGTAATACTCAGCAATAGTGATACCGGTGTATACCGAAGCTTCACGCGCTGCTACTGGCATGTTTGAAGTGTTGGCGATTAGGATAGTTCGCTTCATGAGTGGCTCACCAGTGTTTGGGTCGATAAGGTGTGGGAATTCATCGAGTACTTCTGTCATCTCGTTTCCACGCTCACCACATCCGATGTACACGATGATTTCTGCGTCACAGTACTTTGCGATTGACTGCTGGGTCACAGTCTTTCCGGCACCAAATGGACCAGGAATACAACCCGCGCCTCCCTTGGCAATTGGGAAGAAGGTATCGATAGATCGTCCCCCAGTTCGTAGTGGTTCGCTTGGGAAGATTTTACTCTTCTTTGGACGCGCCGCTCGAATTGGCCAGTACTGAAGCATTTGTACCGCCTCTTTCTTTCCATCAGCAGTTTCCAGTGTCGCAACGTCTTCGGTCACGGTGAATTCACCGCTTTCGACTGAAGCAACCTTACCTCCCATTCCTGGAGGAACCATGACCTTGTGAGTAATCACTGAAGTCTCTTCAACCTCACCGATTACGTCACCTTCGACAACCATATCACCGGCTTTCACAGTTGGCTTGAAAGCCCACTTCTTTGACATGTCTACCGCGTCTGCCTCAATACCTCGAGTAATGAAACAATTTCCAGCGGCCTCTTCGATCTTTACGAGTGGTCGTTGTACCCCATCGTAAATTGACTGCAGTAGTCCGGGACCGAGGGCGGCTGACATCGTTCGTCCAGTTCGGTACACCACGTCACCTGGTCCAATACCAGCGGTTTCTTCGTATACCTGAATGGCCGCCACGTCGCCGTGCAACTCAATAATCTCACCCATCAATTTTTCTTCTGATACTTTCACCACTTCGTATAGCTTGGCTTCGCTCATTCCGCGCGCTCGTACTAACGGGCCAGTTACTCGTTCAATCACACCACCTGGAATGTCAGTGTTCTTGTCCTCAACTGTTTTTTCTTCTGTTTTGGTCATGATAATTTTATAATTTTTTAATTAATGTAAATCACTGCTGATGATTTATTTACGCCTCTGTCTTTGGGGCTGTGGTCGAGAAATCATCCTGTCTTCCCGATCACAACCTCAAAGTTGTTTTATTATTTAAGCTAGCCTTGGATAAATGCGAGGCGCCTACCCATGGCAATACTGAAGCCTAAATAATTGCGGAGCCGATAGCTTTTTCCGCTAGAGACCGGAGTCTCTCAATAGCGAATCCGCTACTGCCCTCCGGACCAGGCAAAAGTACCACTGCTGGTAGTGGTCCTGCCACCACCTTGGCGTATTCAGCCTGATCAACTAGTGATACCAAATCTTCAATTACACACACTACGGCGTAATTTACGTCTGATTCAGGATCCAGCGTTTCTTCTTTAATTTGCTTGAGCTGAGTCAGGGCCTCTTCGGCAGTTTGCGCTGGGAAGGAATCAACTCCCAACGCCTTAAAACCTGACACTGTTTCAAGCGGGCCAACGATGGCCACCTTGTAATCATTATTCGTTGACATAGGCCATTCTTAAGTTAGCTCTAATTGCAGACTCTTTCATGCCGCTATTTTTACCGACGACTAACGTGCGGATATTAGCAGCTGCTTGTCTACATTTTAGGTAATACAACACCAACGATGCTGAAGTGAACATGTCATAACTTGCTTCTTTTGCAAATAAGATCATGTACTCGCCACTGCGCGCATCAAGGCTAGTAGTGTTGCCGGTAGACTGATAATACTCAATCGCCTCTTTCCAATAATCGGCGCCGCCAAACTGCGCAAAGTGCGACAGCACCTCTTCCTCTGTTTCTAGTTTATCTTCAGCAATTGATCCGCCGGCAATAAAAGCAGGCTTGAAGTTGAAACTGTCGTTCTTGAGGATACGCAAGCGAGACTTGAGGTTGTTAATGTCGATGAGTGTTTGCAAATATGACTTCATAAATGCATCACCAACCTTAGCTGTGATATCTCGACTAGTACTGTAGTACAGCTCATCAAAGATACCGTCTACCTTGTCGATCTCACCGGCCGACACCAGCTGTGTTGCTTTGTCGTAAGCCGCTTGCCAACCGCTCTGCAGTGAATCTAACGTACCAGCTTCAATATTACTGAATAGATACTCACCTTCATATACACCACGTTCAGACAATAATGACTTACAATCTTCGAAACTGAGTTGCTTGGCTGTCGCTTTTGCTAGTACACGCAAGTTGTGAATGTCGTACTGAATCCACAAAACTCTAAACATATCTCCTTCGGGCGCAATACGATGTAGCAATCGCTTAGCGTCAATCAGAGTTTGTTCAACTGCTAGTTCAAAGCTTTCTCCTGGAACTCGGACGATGTAGGGTGCAAGATAAGTTTCCTTAAGAGCAGACTGCAAGTCTTCTCCTGGCTCTGCCACCAACAAGCGCTCTACGTCAGTCTTTGATAGCAAAGACTGTGATAGTGCGTTGGCTCTAGATACACTGTAGATGTATGAAGTCTGCATAATTTTATACTTAAGCTCCTACCTTATTAACTACGACCATTTCTAATTCTGCTCGCTTCTCGGTCATTAGACGCTCGAGAGTGATGTCATAAACACCATCTTCCGTCTTTACAACCAGACCAGCCTTGAACTCGCCATCCGCCTTTACCTCGCCTGACAAACCAGCTTCTTTAAGAATTTTAGACGTTTCGTCCTCGCGGCTTTTCGGAGCATGTACATGCTTAACCTCAGCTTTCTTAGGAACAATTTCAGACACGTATTTTGCAAATAATTTTACATAATCCGCTTCTGCTTGTTCAGCTAATTCTGCCTCAACCGCGCTGAAGATTTCATCAATCTCCTTTCGCTTGGCTGTCTGCAGGGCAATATTACCGGCCTGTTTAGCTTTAGAAACAGCTACCAACTCCATCTGTGCTTTCTTTTTTTCGAGAGCCGCTTCGTGAGCCTTTGTCAGCTCTGCAACTTCAGCCTCAATGCCACTTTGAATATCAGAAACCTCAGCTGCATTTGCCGCTTTGATTTCTTCGACTGCTGAAGCAGCGTCGTTTTTGATTTTTTCAATCAGTGTGTTTTGAGACATGTTTATAATTTAGTTAATTATTACCCAATTGAGATGAGTAGGATGAAGCTGATTAGAACTCCGAAGATAGCCCATGTTTCCACCATCACTGACAGAACGATAGCCTTACCCATGTTGCTCTCATCTTTAGCGATAAGTGATACGCCTGAAGCCGCTACGATACCCTGGTAGATACCTGAGATCAGACCAGCGATTCCGATCGGTAGACCAGCAAATAGGTACTGTAGACCAGTCGCTACGCTCATTCCGCCTTCTAGTGCGCCTCCCATTACTCCTGAGAAAGACAAGATAAGGAAAGCTCCTACTAGACCGTAAATTCCCTGTGAACCAGGTAGAGCTTGCATAAGAAGCATCTTACCGAATAGGTTTGGCTTTTCACCAACCACTCCAGCTGCTGCTTGACCAGCGTGTCCCATACCGATAGCTGAACCAGCAAAACCTAGAAAGGCTGTGATAGCTGCTCCGGCAAACACGAGGGCGATACCAATAAATGATTCCATAATATGTTTTTATAAATTTTATAAACTGACTTCTTTTGAAGCCTGTCTTAAGCCCTTCTGCAGTTGAAGCTGAGCTTAAGACAGGCTTCAAAAAACTTTTAATCTTCCTTCACCACAATATGTTCTTCACTACGCTTCAAAGGTGAGAACTCTCTACCGGTACCCATAATGAACTTCCCGAAGAACTCTACGAACTGCAGACGAGCACTATGGATGAAGGCACCGAGAGTATTTACCGCCAAGTTGAACATGTGTCCAATTAGCAGGATGATTCCGGCCAAGATATATCCTACGTACGGTGTTTCGACAACCATGCCAGCGATCAAGTTGACTGCAAAGGCTAGTGCGGTAGTCGCGAGACCAAGTGCCAACAAACGAGAGTACGACAGAATATCTGAGAAGTAACCAATACTGTCATACAGACGAGCCGCTGACGACATGATTTTGCCAAACATACCTCCTTCACCACGGTAGAAGCCAGAGATGGCCACCATAGCAACACCGACGTAGATCAAATTGACGATTGTCGCCATTGGCAGCACAGCTACGTACTCGAGACTGGTAAGGAGTGCAAAAATAGCCATACAGAAAGTAAAGAACCACGGTCCTTGCTCAATAATTCCTCCCATCAGTCGTCCGTTTTTGTGCTCGCTATAAATTTTCAAGAGCATTCCCACCATGACCTGGAAAACACCAAGTGAAAGAGCTAGATAGAATACTGGCAACGGATTACCGATTGGATCAAATTTCTGAATCGCCTTAAGAGAATCTGGCAGCATAGCTGGATCAATTCCTAAGTAACCGGCAAACAGCATTCCCACCAAGACAGTAGCTAAACCAACAAAGAAAAGTAACTTAGCGAACATTTTAATAGCATCAGACACCTTAAAGACGAAGACTACTATCGCAGATACAATCATCAAAAATAGACCGTAACCAACGTCAGTTAGCGACAGTCCAAAAAACAGGAAGAAGAATCCAGCCAAAAATGGAGTCGGGTCAAGATCTGTATGTCCTGGCATACCATAAAGACGAGTCACCGCCTCAAATGGTTTCACCAAATTACCATTTTCAATTTCAACCGGAGGCTCTTCACCCTCTGATAATTCTAGTTCTGAAAATACGGCCGCTAATTCCTGTTTTTTAAGCTCAGCTTCGATTACTTCACGCTTATTAGCATTTAGCCATCCGTCAAAAATGACCGTGTATGTTGTAGCCGCAGCTTCATCAACCACTGCTGAACGTTCCTTTTGCCAAGATAAAATCTCGCCCGCAATTTGCAATTGCTTTAAATGAGTGTGAGAGAAATGTTCTGCCTGATCATGCAGAAGCGCTAAATCACCCTTTACCTTAGCCAATTTCTCTGACACCGCCGCAAACTCTATTTCGGGAGTTTCTGTACCAGAAGGAGCAGCGACAATTTCTGCATCACTACCGGCAATCACCGCGTCAACATCGGCTTCACGAGCAACAGTAACGGCCACATGATGGACATCGACCGCGGTCACATGGTTTGGGATTTCTGCCTCTAATAGTGCAGTGGATAGAACTTTTTCCAGAGGAGTATTGTCAATTTGATTTTTTCGTTCAACCAGTAGAGTTTTGGTTTCCCGGGTAGCAAAGTCAGCCAAGCGAATTGGCAATGTTTTCCAGGTATTTAAAAGTGCGTGCTGCTCTCCCAACAAACGTAGCTCTTCATTAACTTCAGCAAACTCCACCTGCAGACGCTCAAAATCTTCTACCATTGGGTAAACCACGTCTAGATTGGCCTTCTTCTGAGCCAGCTCATCTTCTGTTAGTTCAGTTCGAGTTCCTTCCAGCAACGACTTCAAAAGACCCTTATCCTTAGCGTAGGGGGTTAAAAACTGCACGGCGTGTTGAACGCGCGGATACAGATCTTCATGCTCATCTTCAATATACGGCTCTTCAACTTCAGCCATATCAGTTGAAATAAACTCAACTGCTCCGGCTTTCTGAATAATCGAAAGAGTCTGATTAACATCAGGACCATAAACAGACAAACGAACTTTTTGCATTGGAACGACTGACATAAGGCGATTCTAGCTTAAAAAGCTCTCTTTGATTTCTTTCTTAAGGTCGTCTGCCACGGCTGCAAACTTCTTCTCTACAGCTGCAACCCGATCGCTTACTTCTGCATCAATTTTATCAGTCTTTGATTTAATAGTAGTTGCGTGCGCTTCAAGAGCTTCCGCTTCAGCTGCTTCCAGCTTTTTAGACTCATCTTCAAGACGAGTTTTACGCTCATTTCGCGCTGCCGACACGGCTTCCGCCGCCTCAGTTTTGGCAGTATCAATTGACTTAAGAGCCTCCTCTTCGGTAGTTAGTATTTCGTTGAAAGCAGTCATGTAATTATAAAAACGTTCAAATATTTGAATAAAGCACCTTCTTCAAGTAAGCGAGTATTGGCACGGCTCTCGTCTGGCCTGCATAATGAGACTGCGGGGATACCGTGCACTTATGCGACTGCATATTACTATTTTAAACACTATAGTCAAGTGAATAGCCTTGATAACAATGACTATTTGAGCACTCGTCAAACAAGACTTTTTGCTATACTTTAGGTATGAAAATTATTGTGATTACTATTGGTTTATTTGTCCTTTTGGCAATTGTAAATCGCTTTTTAGGAGGCAGCCCGTTTGGGTAAAATTAGGGCAATGGAATACGATTACGATTGCGAGCGATTAGCCGATATGCTTTCTCCCCTATTTTTTGCATAAACTTGGGTCGGCTTAGCGGTACCAACCACTTAAGGACTGGTGAACATTTAGCTATCTCTACCCCAGCCTGAAAGGTGGTGAAATTCTGCCCGGCATCGTTGGTAACCACCCACGAATCCTTTTCTTTCATAATCATGTGAACCGCGATGATATCCTGCGCTGGTCGCACTTCCCGAGTCCTTACGCAGAATAACTTCACGATCAACTCCACAGAACGCTTACAAAACCCGCAATCGCGGTCGTAATAGATTGAAACTTGAGAACACTTGTCTTTCATACTAAATTCTATAACATACTGTTTACCGGGAGTAGTCTTTGGAGCGTTCCAGGAATCTGCGCTAGGAGAAGCGCAGATTCGGAACTAAATTCATAATAATCGCTACGCTCATTTATTCATTCATCATACTCATAGCAAATGGATAAATATATTGTACTAGATAAACAAGTTGGTGAAACTCCCCTCTCATGCGCTGAAGCCTACCGGGCAGAGCATCCAGAACTCGAGGGTATACCGATGGCCTACGCTGGCCGGCTGGACCCAATGGCGTCCGGGAAGCTTTTGGTGTTACTTGGTGATGAGTGCAAAAACCAAACTGCGTACCACGGACTCGATAAAGAATATGAATTCTCAGTGCTGTTTGGAATTGAGTCTGATTCGCAGGATGTGATGGGGCGATTAAAGACGCCGGCCACCTTAGTTTCAGAGAGGGTAAATCATGACCTAGCGGCCCCGAGCGCCCTCGAGGAAGCTGAGGTGGCCGAAGTCGCCAAAAACTTCATCGGAAAAATCAAACTACCTTACCCAATCTTTTCTAGCAAAACTGTACAAGGTAAACCACTTCACACCTGGACCATGGAAGGTCGCTTGGATGAAATTGAAATTCCTACCAAAGAATCAGAAGTACACGAACTTGAATTTACTAAGCTAGAGACTATCGAGCGTGACAACATGGTGAAGCAAGCTTTGGAAAAAGTGAACTCGGTACCACCAGTTACCGAACTTCGCAAAGCGCTCGGCAATGACTTCCGTCGGGCTGATGTACGAAAAGACTGGGACGATATTTTAAACAACAACTCTCTCCCAGACACCTTCCACATCGCTCACTTTAGATGTGTCGCCTCAAGTGGTACTTACATGCGGACTCTCGCGAGCGTCATCGCAAAAAAGCTCGACACAGTTGGGCTGGCCTGGCATATCAATCGCACGGTAATTGGGAAATACGGAGACGGAAACTGGACAAGCGTATTCTAGACTGTTTGACTAATTTAGTTTTATGTTGTAAAAAGAACGAGGTCACTTACTGCTCTTGGAGAAATTAAATGGTTGAGCTCACAGTTGTACGCCCCATCGTTTTTAAATGGTCAGACATCCGTGATGAAGTAGATAAACCCACCCTGATTGCCATCAACGGTGGCTCGCCCTGCAGCCAACAGCACTTATTCAATGTATTCGCGAAAAAGACAGTTGGTTCAGACTACGACGGCTACTACATGACCACGGACGGATACTGGATACCCAATGTCCGTAACCCACGCGATCGTAACTGCGTGTTCGGGAGCCAGGGTATTGCGCAGGAAACATTCAACAAAGCGCAACGACTTTGAGCGTCATTCCAAAACGACACCTGCTAACACAGGTGTCGCTTTTTTAATTATCAAATTCCTTAAGTTTATTTAGGTAGGCCTTCACCGCCAACACATACTCAGCATGACTCCATACGAGTGGTGCGGTCGAGAGCTGCTCTCTGGTGTGCGGATGCATTTGCTCAGCCAATACTCCCCCAGCTGTTGCGTGAGATGATGTCCATTCTAGTAGCTCCAGCGGATAAGCCAGGTCGTCTTTAGTCTTAGCCATTTCGATATAACACCGAGCCACCCAGAGCGTACAAATAACCCACGGGTTTGGAGAATCGGCATCTTGCATTCGGTAATACGCGTCGCCCTCATACCGCACAAACCCTTTACTTTCTCCATGAACCTGCAATTTTTCTTCCACCGCCTTAAGCATGCGTTGCATTTTCTCATCCTCAATATCAAATACTCCAAACAAAATAAGTCCGTATAAACTGCTTGAGTCTACGGTGCGGTCATACTCAAGATCACCATCAGCAGTATGCAAAACGTGCTTCACAAAAGTACCCGACTCATCGTCAAACAAAACTGTGCCGATAGCTGTCTGGAGACGCTGGGAGATAGCCTGATAAGTACGAGCTGAATCATCCTTGCCAAGCATATTGGCAAAGCGGGCCGCTGCCATCAGACCGCCGTACACAGACGCTGCAGTATAAGTAGAAGTACCATACTTCTCTTCCCACAAATCAAATGAAGCTTGAGGTAGGCCAGTGATGGACTCGATATATTCACACATAAATTCGGCCGCTGGCTCAATGAAGGTGTTGTACATTGATTCGATAAATTCGATATCTTTGTATCGCTCGTAATGCTCCCACAGCATAAATAATGTAGTGGCTGTTTCATCCTCCTGAATTGGTAGACGTGGTTGGCCATTAATCATCCACGGATGCCACGAACTACCGAGTACCCCATCAGTGCGGTACTTGTGCATCAAGTAGCCGCTCGGCTCTAGCTGATTGACAACAAATTCAAAGAAACGTTTGGACACATCGCGATAACCAGTCTGGTCGAACGTGTGTGCGATTATAGCCGCATCGCGCGGCCAGACGTAGCTATAGGTATCCCGTCCATGATGCAACATGTCCGTATCGCTGGAAGCTATGATGCCGCCTCGATTATCAGCATGCACTCTCATTACCACCAAAGAGCGCTTGTAGAGAGTTTGTAGCTCTGGTGACAAGTTAGAAATATCAGTATCTTCTTTATCTAACCAAGCACGCCAATAAGCTTCGGTCGAAGCGATCAGGCGATCAGGCGTATCGTCTAACACTAACTTATCGAGCGCGTGCACCTCAGGCACCGAACTACCGCAGGCCACCCAGTAGTACGCGTCGTTAGAAGTAAGCGGTGCAATCGAAAATGATAATTCCAACACAGAATCAACCGAGCCGTGTTCCACTGGATTTTTTTCCAGCCTACCATCCTCAGCATCTAGGTAAGTACCCTCCTTCCCTTCAATACCAAACAGACCGATGTTGTAAGACTGAAAAGCGTGTCCCGCACACACCGCATTCACCAACATTGTGGTATCACCCTTGTAATGAATTACAGCATTAACTCTCGGATCATAAAAGCCAGTATCGCCACGACGCGATTCATGAATTCTAAATTGTTGTGACAGGTAAAGTTTTACCTCTCGGGTTTTGTCGTGGTGATTATGAACGGTAAAGTGTCGTAAAAAAATATTTTGCTCATTATGGACGACATCTCGACTACTGATAGAAATACCAATACCAGTATTCTCTGCAAACAAAGATCCGATTCCAGTTCCTTCATTTAGACCACAAGACACCCGCCAACTCGGGTCGTCCAGCCAAGAAATTTGATCGTCTACAAAAACTCCAATCCGGTGAACAAAATTTCCACTAGCTCCACTAACGTGATTTGCCTCTCCCACAAACGGATAATAGAAATCACGAACCTGACCCTTTAGGTCAAGGCCAACTAACATATTTCCATTACCGATTGTGACAGAGCGAGCCATACAACTAAATTGCGTAGTACTTAAGGTGCTTCACTACTACTGTCTTGGCGGAGCGCGGTGTCTTGGCTTTCTCTAGAGCGGCAGCACAATCACCGTCGCACAAAACTACCCCCACCCAATTCGCAAAGTCATTTTGGTCGTTTCCTTTAGCATGATATTCGTATACAGCCTTATCCATACCATCAAACGCGTCTCTGAGTGCTACTAGACTATTTAAAATTTGACCATCGTTAACCCAGAATGATGTGTTGTTACTAGCAAAAACTAGCGGCTTTGCAGCGGTATTTTTAGAAGTTTTCTTCACCGTCTTCTTAGGTGTGCTTTTCTTGACGGTTTTCTTTACCGTCTTTTTAGCAGTTGTTTTTTTAGCCTGCCCAGTCTTTGAACTAGATTTTACTGCCTTCTTGGCAGTTTTTTTGGTTGTTTTTTTAGTTGGCATTTGTTTAAGAACTATACTTCTCCCTGTTGAGGGCTTTTAAGGAACGGGATTGAATCCAGTATTTTTTGCCACCACTTACGCGGCGAAGGAGGATTAACGGGATTCACTTTTTGTTCAATCTGAACAGACTCTTCAACGTTCTCTGTCTCTACCACCTCTTCTTCACTGGTCATGGTCTCATGAGGAGTCTCTGTTGAAGCTTCTTTTTCTCTACGTTCAGCCACCACTTGGCTTACCCTTAATTGTAAATCACTGAGCGCATTCATAAAGGCAATATAGGCATCATATGGGGATTGGTAGGGACTGAAGTAAGCGTGCACATCGCCGTCGTTAGACCACTTGGTACACATGTAATAGAAGTGGTCTGACGTCTGCAACTTGCGCCAGGTTTCGATGATGCTGCGGTTTTTGGTAGCCATTACATCTTTTTCCATATAATAAATAGCATTCAGAGCATCGCGTTGAATATCATTGCCAGTCCAAGCAGTCAGGTCTCGGTCAGTGTCAGCCCAAGTCAGCACATCTGGTACATCATACTCACCGGTCACGTCGTAGCTCTGCACAGTTTCAGTAGCGGTTTTAAAACCTGTATCAGGGTGACGGAGCAACATCTCTGGTAAAGATCGTAAAAAATCAAAAATACCGGTATCTTCCCATTGATGCTCACCAAAACTCTCATAGTCCATGAACAGGTTTACGGTTTCACCATCACCGTGATGAGAATGTATCCAATCGGCATAGGTTTCCGCGTTTAGAGGCCAACTATCCCATTCTTTGTTTCCAAACCTGAAAGCAATGTCGTCAGATAGTTTGTAATTCTTCAAAAGCACCTTGATCTTCTTGCAACCGGCGGGTCGGTACAGATAATTCGGACTTCTCCAACCCAAATACTTATCCCAGCCCTCAGCCATGATACCCAAATACCCATTATCTTCACACCACTTCGCTAGGTCGTTTCGATACGACAGCTCGGTATTTCGAAACACCCGCGGCTTCACCCCGAAGAGTTTTTTAATCTTGCGTTCGTGTTTTTCTACCTGACGTTTGAATTCGGGGACAGAGTAGAAGAAAGCTAAAGAGTGGTGATAAGTGTCGGCCAAAATCTCTACGCGACCAGTGGCCACTAGCTCCTGAAAAGATTCGAGTACGTCAGGAGCATACGCTTCAAATTGATCTAAGACCGTACCAGAGAAAGACAAGTTGAACCGGAACTCAGGATGTCGATCAAGCAACTCTTTCAAAACCCTATTGGTGGGTCGATATGATTTTTCGGCCACCTTTTCAACAATGAAACGATTGTCCAAATCGGTGCCGCTCTGGTCATTAAAATACTGATCATCACTTCCAATATCAAACACTCGATAAGGTTTGACTCGATAAGGTTGATGAACGTGGAAATAAGGACAAACGGTGAGCATGATGCGACTAACTTGTTACATATTGTAACAGACTCTGATAAATCTGCCTGACCTTATCGGCAGCTCTTTGCCACGACATACCCTTCATCTGTTCTTTTCCTTCTCTTACCATCTGTTGCCTAATAACTGGGTACCTGAGACTTGAGACAATTTGATTAGCCATCTCGTCCACATCCCAAAAATCAACCTTTAGAGCATGCGTCAGTACTTCAGCCACACCTGACTGTTTGGTGATTATAGAAGGAGTCCCGTGCTGCAACGCTTCCAACGGCACAAGACCAAAAGGCTCCGATACGGATGGCATCACGACCAAGTCGGCCGTCTGATACATACGGTCTCGGTCTTCTTCCCATAATGCGCCAGCGAACAGCACGTGTTTTGAGAGACCCATTTCCCCGACCATGTCTATCACCTGGGTCTTCATGTCACCCCAACCAGAAATCACAAACACCACATCAGGATCGACATCGACCACGCGTCGGGCAGCTTTCACAAAGTAGTCAACGCCTTTCTGAATACTAATGCGACCATGATAGAGAATAATTTTCTTACCCTGATTCTTTAGATTTTGTAGCACTGGGGTGTGCCAAATCGGCTCCTCTGTATCGCATCCATTGTGCACCACCTCAACCTTTTCGGCTGGAACGTGATGCTTTTTCACCAATATCTCTTTAGTAAAACCACTCACTGTTACCACTTTGTCGGCCATATCAAAGGCTTCTTTTTCTATCTTATAGATAGAAGGATCAACATTATCACTAGCGGCCTGATCGAAGGAGGTGGCGTGTACATGCAGAATCAGAGGTTTGCCACTAGCTAGCTTAGCGGCCACTCCAGCCAAATAGGATGTCCAATCATGGGCATGAATGACATCGAACTCTTCTTCCTTAGCAATAAAAGAAGCGTGGTGCGCGAAGCGGTGAGCTTCTTCTAGAATACTGCGAGATTTAACAATGGGGTTGCCTGCCTTATCGTAACCAACTATCACATCAACAGTTGATTTTGCCTGATTATAAGGACCAGGAGTGACATCGGTATGAACCATTTTAAGTAGCCTTTCTTGGTCTGCAAAAACAAACCGAGCGTTTCCTCGAGTTTCTTGGGTTTTAGGCAAAACAAAAATCACCTCTATCCCTTTATTGATGAGTTGTTGAGTTAATCCATAGCAAGCAACACCCAGACCGCCGTTTTTAGACGGTGGGAATTCCCAACCAAAAGTCAGTACTCTCATATAAGTTAACCACTCCGCAGGCGTAACACACGGTAGCTTAAGGTCATAATAACACCTTGTTTCACTATCCTCTATTTTTAGCAGTGAATAGTGAAAAAGTGTTATTTTCTAATTGACACATTGACGTTTATGGCCTGTTTTGCTAGAATCTCGACCAATATGTCACAGGATTTATTAATCAAGATGGTGTCAGTCGGCGACGAAAATGGCCTCGGGAAAGGTCATGTTTACTACACTCGATACAACAACAAAAACAAAAAGGACCCTGGAGCGCGATACGAAACTACTAAGTTCAACCCAATCGCTAAAAAGCACACGGTCTACAAACAGAAAAAGTAAACATTAGCCCGCAAGGGCTTTTTGTTTTTTCTTGTAAGTCGAATAAAAAGGCCGGCCCCTTCGGGGCCGGCCTTTTTATCTCCTAAAGCTGTCCGAGACTAGCTTTACTGTTGTTTTTGCAAACTTCAAGCAAAACCTCCTTCGCTTTATCTTCGTTTTCTTTCTTTCCATCCCAAGCTTTCAGCATTGGCTCTTCAATTGCTCGTGAGAATGAGAAAGTGATTGGCCACGGTTGCTCGCCGAGCTTAGCAATGGCATTTAGATTTTCAGTGGACCGCTCTGGGGTTTGACCGCCAGACAAGAACACGATACCAGCACAGTCATGCGGCACACTCATGTGAAAAGTACGAATCGTTGCGTTTGCTACCGCATCAGCTGGAGTTTGTTCTGGATGCTTGTCCCCCGCTAATACCATTGATGACTTTAGAATCAAGCCTTGCATATCAACCTTGTAGTCGATAAGAGTTTTAAACAGAATCTGAGTCGCTCGAGTAGTCACCTTCTCCGCTTTCTCGAGTGAATGATCCCCAGTATGAATTACTTCAGGCTCAACGATCGGCACGATTCCGGCCGCTTGCGCAATCTGAGAATAACGTGCCATCATAATTGAGTTCACTACCAAAGCCTCATCGGTTGGTGTTTCGTCCTCATCAATCGTCACCACCATGCGCCACTTCGCGAACCTAGCGCCTAGGTCGTAGTATTCCTTGAAGCGTTCAGCCAGGTTATCAAGACCCTGAGTGACCACTTCCCCCTTAAAACCTTCAAGTTCTCGAGTACCCAGGTCAACCTTAATACCCGGCACAATACCTCGAGCGGTTAGCACATCCGCAAACGGAATACCGTCATCGGTAGTGTTACGAATCGACGAATCATACATAATTACGCCTGACAGATACTCCTCAATACCTGGGGCAGTAAATAAAATCTCGCGAAAATCTTGTCGATTTTCTGGCTCATTAGGAAGATTGACCATTTGTAGTCGCTTCCCGGCAGTTCCATCACTTTCATCTGCAGCTAAAATACCCTTTCCAGGGGCTAAGAGAGCAGCTGCTGTCTCGTAGAGCTTTGTATTCTGTTTCATACTGACTTAAGTTTAGCAAATGGCCGGCCCCGAAGGGGCCGGCCATGTGGGCAACTTTAATATCTAATCTTCCAACCTCTCCTAAACAACACGGTCAGCATAATACCCAAAAATGCTATTAAAGCTGATATCACCACTACCCCAATTATAGTATTGGCCTCACTGTAACCAATCATCGCACTCCTTATCCCATCGGCAAAATAAAAGAATGGATTGAAGCGAGTGATAGTTGCAGCTAGCTCTGGCAGAAACGTAATCGAGTAAAAGATTCCGCCAAGGTATGTGAGTGGAGTAATGACGAAGGTATTAAGAACTTGTAACTGCTCAAAACTTTCGGCCCACAGCGCCACAATAATTCCCAGCATGGCAAAAATAGCTGATATCGCGACCACGTATAGAAAGAATCCAAATGGATTAACTAACGAGATAGCCCCGAACAAAATTCCTGTTACCAAAATCAAACACGCCACCATCACCGCCCGCACTACCGCACTACCAACAAAACCAATCAGCATCTCCAAGTATGAAAACGGGGCGATCAAAACCTCTTCAATACCACGAGTGAAGCGCATGAAATAAAGAGCTGAAGAAGAACTGGCGAACGAAGCATTGATCACCGACAACATCAAAACACCAGGGAAAACAAACTGGATGTATGGCACACCGGCAAAGTCTTCGATCTTAGTCCCAATTACTGTTCCAAATATAAACAAGTACAAAGCGGCTGAGACCACTGGAGCAACCAAAGTTTGTACCACTACCCGCAACGTTCTCTCTACCTCACGTCGAAACATTGTATATAAACCAATCCAGTTAATCATGTTTTTTACTATTAGCGCTTCTAGTAATTTCTAAGTACGTATCTTCAACACTTTTGCCGTCTCGCATAAATTCTTCCTTAGTACCCTCCGCTACAATTTGACCATGATTTATTATCGCAATTTCATTACACAAATACTGAATCTCTTCTAAGTAGTGCGAGGTGAGAATGATGGTTTTTCCACCTGCGTTAAGTTCTTTTAGGTACTGCCATAAATCTCGACGTTGTTCGACATCTACTCCGGCCGTTGGCTCATCCAGAATCAACAAGTCCGGCGTATGCACCAACGCCCTCCCTAACATAGCTCGACGTTTTAAGCCGCCTGATAATTTCTGAAACTTTACATCACGATGCTGTTGCAAATCAAACTGTTCAATCAAAGTTTCGATTCTGTCTTTTCGAGTTTTACTATCGATACCATAATAACCAGCCATGTAGTCCATCAATTGCAAAGGAGTAGCAAAAATATCCACATTAAATTCCTGCGGCGATAAGCCCACTTTGGTGCGGGCGAGCTTGTAGTCTTTCACCACGTCGACACCATTAATAAAGATTTGGCCTGCAGTAGGCTGCGCAATACCGGTAATACAATGAATGGTTGTACTTTTACCAGCCCCGTTAGGGCCCAGTAGACCAAAAAAGCTCCCCTTTTTAATATTTAAATTAATACCGTTGACGGCGCGACTGGCACTCTTGCCACTGCCGTAGTCTTTGATGAGATCTTTAATCTCTAAGATGTAGTCTGACATACGCGACAGTATAGCAGTAAATCACTCAACCTTACTCTAGTTGACTAATGACTAAATTTATCGCATTGTAATATAGATGAAGAACACAAACAAAACTGACATGGAGTGGCTACTCGAAGAAAAATACGGCGGTGAAAAAAGCGCAGCTTTTTTCACCGACTGCAAACGCCTGGCTCTCGGCGAACCACTCGCCTACCTCATTGGTTTTGTTCCTTTTCTAAACTGTAAAATCTGGCTCGACAAACACCCGCTTATCCCCCGCCCCGAAACCGAGTTTTGGATCAACGAAGCCATCGATACCTTAAAAAACAGTAACACCCCTTCTCTTGGCATAGATGCGGGAAAAACTAAAATTCTCGATCTGTGTGCCGGTAGCGGCTGCATTGGTGTGGCTCTAGCCAAAGCACTACCAGATACAGCGGTTGATTTGGCCGAGATCGACACCAATCTAATAACTACTATTCAAAAAAATATTACCGAGAACATTACCGACCAAAACCAATGTCGTGTAGTTCACTCCAACTTATTTACCAACCTTGCAGGTAAGTACGATTTTATTTTTTCTAACCCACCATACATTGACGAATCTCTCGACCGCACCGATGAGTCAGTAAAAACAAACGAGCCTTACCTCGCTCTGTTTGGCGGAGAAAAAGGCATGGAAATAATCACGAGCATCATCTCTAAGGCTCCGGAGTATTTAGCTCCAGGTGGCCAACTATGGATTGAACATGAACCAGAACAAACTAAAGACATGGCCCAACTGGCTAACAAACACAACTTTTTAATCTCAACCCACAAAGACCAATACAACGTCGAACGCTACTCCATCTTAGTGCTACAATAATCTCATGCTTGAGACAGGACTCACCATCAACCTAAGCATCCAATCTGTTGCCAATATCGCATTCTTGGTAGCTTTGTTTATTTATATAGTTTACAGTGCCATCTTGGTTTACCACTGGAAAACTTACGGATCCGACCTAAAGGTTACCTCTTTTACACTTATGCTGTATTTTGCCAGCAGCGTACCCCTTGTGATCATCGCTGGTGCTCTCCTAATGCTTATTTAATATGTTATTTGAAAGAATCCAACTAGAACCAGAAGAAGAGGTGCTAACTGTTGTTCGAAAGCACTGGTTTATTATTGTTACCGAACTATTTGCCTCGTTTCTAATGCTGTTACTCCCCTTCTTTCTATTGGCCGGCTTCTTGCTTATGCCAAGTGAGTTAGTAAATCTAGACTTTAATCTAAGTAATCAAATCCCACTCATCACTTTCTGTATTGTTCTCTGGACCATCCTGACCATCATGGCGGCTTTTACTACTTGGACTCACTATTATTTAGACTCTTGGATCATTACCGATCGCCGGATTATCTTAGTCGATCAGATTCACTTCTTTAACCGGAGCGTGAGTATTTTTAGACTCGAACGACTACAAGACATCGAGTTTAGCGTCAAAGGTTTTATTCCGACCATGCTCAACTTTGGCACCGTTCAGGCTCAAACCGCTGGAGCGTTCGAAAGTAATTTCAAAACTACCGGACTACCCGACCCTCGCAACCTACAAGCCATGATCCAAAAAGCGATGGACGAGAGACTGTCAGTCCTAAACAACAAATCTCATTTGACTGATTAACATACCATTGACTAGCCACCTATTTACCCTTAAGCTCTAATCTGAATAACAAATCACCATTAGGAGGTGAAAATGCGTACTTGTCAGTTCTTTATCGTAGTAATCATGATGAGTGTAAATATGTCTACACTCGCTAACCCGAACAATCTAACGATCGACGAGACCTGCCTACAACACTTAACAAAACAGCGCATCAGGCACTTTCAGGCGGACAATTGGGGTATGTCAAACCATGGTGAGCTGATACATGTCACCTTCATGTTACCCCATCGTGTTAAAACTCATATCATTTATGTGTCTGCCATTGAAGAAAAGAGCGGTCTCAATCTACACGATCTTATTGATAAGGAGTTCGAACGAGGCTATATCCCCATCGTCTCCTTGGCTCACGATCGAGAGAATAAAATGCTGATGCTGATGATGACGGTTGGAGATTACGACCCCGACAACACTGGAAATTGTCGCTCCGTCACCATCCTAAAACAAAACATACCCGACGAAGTCCGCCAACCAGCGGACTTCTTTTCTATTTAAAAAACCCGACCGAAGTCGGGTTTTGAGCCACGAGCTGCGAACGACCTTGTAGTCAAGGCGGGTCATAGACCCACACCCCAGACATAAACAACCCTTCGCACATCTCTTTGTTTTCACGCCAGTCAGTAATCATAAAGCCGTCACCACCGTGCAATTTAACAACTACATTTTGATCATTGCTAGAGACCGAACTGGTGCGTAGTCTGATATTCTGCTTTAGCAAATTTATCCCACGTACTTTTAGGTATTGCCATAAACAGTAATAGGCTTCTACCGCAGTGGCGGGACGAAAGCGATCTTGCTTACCAGCAGCTTCCAACTGCCTCTCTAGCATTTTACCGTCACTGTCAGGAAAACCAGATTTCAGGAACACCAGCCAATTGCAACCCGGTACATCCTCCATATTCAGCAAGTAATCAATGTTTGACTGATCACCATCTCTGGCCAACTGAACAGTTTGGTCAGTAAAGCAATAAATGGGTTCTTCCATCATATCGGCAAAGGTCAGATTAATTGGCGGTCCTGGCACCAAAAACGCATTCTCCATCGGCAAAGTAGCCAAGTCACAAAACACCAAGAAATGCTGATACAGCTTAAACAACTGTTCTTCATTGTAGTCATAAATAACTTCTGACGGGTTAATGAAGTCTTCGCCAAACAGGTTGGTCGCAAACTGAAAAATCTCCTTGCCCATGTCTTCTACCGTAGGGTTAATCGGAAACGACGAACCGGTAAAACGTCGCCATAAATCGGAGACCTTTAACTTCCTCCGCAGCCCACTAGCAGGCTGATTATTTTGGTCGCTCATAAGCAGCCTCTTGTAGTCAAAGTGCAAAAGTACAAATTTTACCTATGAGACTACAGATTGATATTTTTTGCAAGTTTAAAATTACTGCGCGTCATTATTAGTTAATGTTACAATCACACTCATGCGATACATTGTCTTCGACTTAGAAACACAGAACATTTTTCAGGATGTCGGATCTAATGACCCAACTGATCTAGATATTTCTGTCGCGACTGTCTACGATAGCGAAACCGAAAAATACACCACCGTCACTATCGATGAAATTGATCAACTCTGGCCGATTATTGAAAAAGCTGATGCTTTGGTGGGATATAACAGCAACCATTTTGATGTACCACTTTTAAATAAATACTACCCAGGCGACCTCACCCAAATTAAGAGTATTGACCTACTGGAAGACATTAAGGAATCTCTAGGTCGACGCCTTCGTTTAGACAGCGTAGCTCAAGCTACCGTCGGTGCCAAAAAATCAGCCGATGGTCTGCAGGCGGTACGTTGGTGGCGCGAAGGTAACATCAAAGACATCAAAAAATATTGCGAACAGGACGTTAAAGTAACCAAAGATGTTTTCGAGTACGCACGCCAGAACGGTCACGTAAAATTTAAGGACGGCCACCGTAAGAAAGAGATTCCTTTGGACACTTCGAAATGGGAAGAGGCAGACGAATCAGCCATGACTCACTCCATGCTATTTTAAATAGTAAAAACGGATACGTAAGCCACCATGCTGGCCAAAATGATGCCATACCACACAAATGGCCACAGCGTGTACTTCCGGATGAACCGTAAGAAAAAGTGAATAACGAGCAAGGCAGTCAAAAAAGCCACTGCTGCACCTAGCCAAATAACTGACCAATTGACGACACCGTCAGCGTCTAGGAGATCGATACTCATCTTGATACCAACCCCTAAGGTAATCGGAATAGCCAACAAAAAAGAAAAGCGAGTAGCTTCGAGTCTGGTCATACCAAGTAGCATACCTCCAGCGATAGTGGATCCGGAACGTGACATACCCGGAATCAAAGCCAACGCTTGAAATACACCGACCCAAAAACCACGCTTGATGTTTATTTCGCCGTGCGGAGGTTGCAGATAATACCGCCATTCTACATACAAGAAAAACATCGAAGCAAAAAATAATGCGCCCGCCACAAAGAGTGAGTTGCGCAAATGCTCCTGAACCAGACCCTGTAAAGCCAAACCAATCACTACCGCCGGGATCGTACCTACCACCAGGGCATTAAATAAAGTTATGTCTTTCTGATTGACCGGCAACCTACCCAGCTTTCGCAAAACTGCTTGTAGCAAATTCCAAATGTCTGACCAAAAGTAAACGATGACTGCGGCCGTGGTTGCAAAGTGTAAAATGGCGTCAAACGCCAGCGCGTTGGTTTGGTCTAACATCAACCATTCATGAACCAAAACTAAGTGCCCAGTTGAAGACACTGGCAAAAACTCTGTCACTCCTTGCACCAAACCTAATATAACTGCATCTAGCCATTCCATATCAGATTGAGTATAGCATTGATATGCCTGTGATATAATTTCATTGTTAATACTTATTTAGTAACCTACTCATCAATGGAACCTTCTTTTGAAACACAACAAACCGACGCCACCAAAACCTCTCCGGCTATTCCTATCGCTATTATTGTTGGTTTTGCGATGATCGCTGTCGCTATATTCTTTACTAGCAGTAATGAGCCAACAGAAACAGTAACAGTAGTCGAAGCAGATGAAGAAGTGATCATTGAAAGCGGTACTCCTCGCACCATAGATGAGACAGACTACATCAAAGGTAATCCGAACGCTCCCATCATGATCATAGAATACTCAGATTATGAGTGTCCGTACTGTAAGGAATACCACAGCACCATGAACAGCATCATGGAAGAGTACGGTGTTAACGGACAAGTTGGTTGGGTATTTAGGCAGTTCCCTCTCACTCAACTACACCCAAATGCTGCTAAGATTTCTGAGGCCGCACTATGCGTTGGTGAACTAGGAGGCAATGACGCTTTCTGGACGTTTACCGACACTCTTTTTGAAGAAAGAGCCTTCGACGCTCCAACAAACGTAACTCGCCTTCCACAATACGCTCTTGATGCTGGTATTTCTCAACTCGATTTTGCCAATTGTATTGACGAAAGACGAAACCAGGAGGCGGTTTTGGCTAGCGCAGAAGAAGCCTTTCGAATTGGTGCAAGAGGCACTCCCTACTCTGTTGTGATCGTTGGTGACCAGCAAGCTGTCATCAACGGAGCTCAACCTTACGCTGTAGTGAAAGACATTCTCGATACCTTGATCTCTCAACTAGAAGGAACGGAAACCCCGACACCAACCACAACCGAATAATTAAAGGGCCGGAGCTTCGCTCCGGCCCTTTAATTATTCCCCACCCAATTGCTTAGCTAGATCCCAATACGCACAATCCTCAGTCGGAGGAGTCAGTAAAAAACTTCCACTGACTATCTCCTTCGCCACTCTAATCAGTTCTTGTTTTAAATCTAGGATCTCTTCATCGGTAATTTGGAAAACCTCCTCATGGATCACACCCTTAGTATCTGGCTCGATAAATGACAAAACTCCTTCACGACAATTATAATTATCATCTTCGTACAGAGACAGCATCAGCGCATAAAATACCAACTGACGCTTGTAGTCACCAGTGGAATCTTTGGTCTTGCCTTCAATGTGGTTACGAGTCTTTGGTTTGCCAGTTTTGTAATCTACCACCCTCAGCAATCTACCTGACTCATCAAAATCCAAACGATCTAATTTACCAGTCAGCTTCAATTCGGGAAGCTCTTCTAACCCGGTCTCCAGTGTCACACTGACAGCAAACTCCACTTTATGATTAGCATTAATTTGATTTTTAATCTCGCTGATATAAGCCAACAAGGACTCTAGTCCTTTTTCATGCAATCTTACAAATTCATCCTGACTAATTGGCAGTCTGGATAACTGCACCTCAAGCACTGCCTTTACCTCGGTCGCACTGAGTATTTTTTTGTCGGCAACATAACCTTTCACCACCCTTTCCATCACGCCATGCATAGCAGTTCCAAACAGCATAGGCGTCGCCTGCACCTCAGGGATGCGCATGACATTTCTATATAAGTAGTTATACGGACTGGCCAGGTAGTTATTTAAAGCCGTTGCTGACAATCCTCGATCAGATAAATGTTTTAGTAACAACGCCGGTGTGATCGAGCTTTCTTGGTCGCTATAAGCCAGGTCGCCAATTGGATTGAATTCTGACTCAATACTGTCTACGTCACATTGATTTATAGTGGTTTCGTCTATTGCATCAAATAGACGTGAGCGAATCAGTTCCCTACCTTCACCACTTTGCTCAGCACTAGAAAAGAACAGCTGCGTCTTAGCTCTGGTCATAGCTACATAAAGTAAGCGTTTCTCATCGTCGATTAAGTCTTCAGCTGCCACCTCCTCACCAAATTGAATATTAAATAAATTACGCTTCTTTGTACCACCCCAGGCACTATCAACTACATGCGGTACAAATACCGCCGAAAACTCCAAACCTTTAGACTTGTGCGCAGTCATCACTTGTACTGATTTCTTATTAGAAGAAATATAAGGAGCATTTAGAGCAATCCGGTGTTCCCGATAACTGTGCAAGACCTCGCTCACCTCACTCAAAGTTGCCTTACTATTGTAGATGACCAGTTTCTCAATTTCATCATAAACTCGCCTAACTACACGCGGCCCTTCAATTGGATCATTGGCCATCACGTGATCCAGAAAGCCACTTTTAGTAAGAAGCAGTTCTAAAACCCTGTGAGGCGGCATAGTGACAGATAACGCACGAGCTTCTTCCAGCACCTGACTAACTTTCAGTACCGACTCAACACCCTCGACGCCAAGCTCCGTGAGCTTTTGGGCATCAGTGATGATGCTAACCAAAGACGTATCATAGCTCCTGGCCGAAGCGATTCGCACCAAGTCATCATTTGAAATTTCCCAATACGCTCCATGCAGCAGCTTGAAAAGCGCCTGTTCACTGTGACCTTCTGTGACTGTGGCTATAAAATCTTGCACGCTATGAGTAATCGGATGATCTAGGATATCCCCGTCAGCTGAAGCTTCTACCTGCACACCTTCCTTCCGCAGCAAAGAAGCGTATAATTCCACCTCACGGTTTGTCCGCACAATAATAGCAATCTCATCTGGATCTATACCGTCAGACACCAATTGCTTTACTCTGTTGGCTACCCAAGCATCTTCTACCGCCTGGTGCGAAAAATGGCGATCTTCAATTATCGAACTGTCTACCGCTTTAGCTTCCAGTGGAACCCTGAGCGAGGCCAGAGGGCCACCTTCTACCGCCACTAAGCTATGTGCAGAATCTAAAATAGTTTGCCCAGAACGATAGTTTTCCGTCAGACTAATGCGTTTTGCATTCTGGAATAATGTCTCAAAATACAAAAAGTTTTCCAAAGACGCACCCTGGAAACGATAGATCGCTTGTTTTTCATCCCCCACCACGAAGATGTTGGGCTGATCATGAAAATTAGCCAAGAGTTCCAGAATGCGATTCTGAGCGCCGTTTACGTCTTGATGCTCATCAGCCAAAATGTACTGGTAATTTTCCTGCAAGTCACGCAGCATATCTTCATTGCTCTCCAGCGCTCGCACCGTTTCTACGATCATGTCTTCGAAGTCATACAGTCTTTTTTCGGACAAAAGTAACTCGTACTGCCGATACAAAACTAACAACTCCCGATTCTTGGCAATGTCTTTTTCTAACTTAGTGTATTCACCTCGCTGTTTCCCTTTATGGGCACCCTTAGCATGGTACTGCTCAATCCCCTGCAAAGTGTCCTCCTGTAAATCGATCAACTCAGCTAGTTTGTTTGGTGTTATGTACTCCTTCTTTAGAGAACCAAGAATACTGATAATCGGCTTAACATAATAAGACGGATTTCCAATTGGTCTCAGTAGCTTGAAGCTCGGTTCAGATAAGATGGTTTCGATGATATCAATTTTATCCAAATCGCTGGCTGCCCTACCTCCTACCACCCGATCGTAGGCATCCGGATAATCCCTAATAAGTCTCTCCGCAAAACCATGGAAGGTATTGATTGACACCTGATAAGCTGCAGCTCCGATGTAGCGATGCAGTCGCTCTCTCATTGCTTTTGCACCAGCTTCGGTGAAGGTGAGAGCTAGAATACTGTCTGGCTGAGTGTCAGTTTCGAGCAGAATCTTTCCAATTCTTAAAGTCAAAATTTGCGTTTTTCCAGTACCTGGACCAGCCACCACCATCACCGGCCCTTCAATAGTGTCCACCGCTTCTTTTTGTTGGTCATTGAGGAGTTTGTATTGACTATCAAATACCGCTCGATCATTAGTCATTTTTTTCATCACCAACAGTATACCAAAATACTAAAATCAGAGTATTATGTTTAGATACTCATATGTACGAATGGCTCTACGAACTGTCCCCTTATTACCCTATTGTCTTATTTGTTGCATCCGCCTTAGACATCTTTTTCGCGACTGGTTTATTTTTATACGGAGCGGCCATGATGAGTTCAGTGGCCATGATGCATGCCACTGGGATGATTACCGTCGAAATGATTGCTATCTCCTCATACGCCGGAACCATGCTCGGCAACACCCTCAACTACTATTCAGGCAGAATCTTTCACCAATCACCAGTAATCACGAAGCGCTTGGAACATCCGAAAGTGCAAAAAATTAGACATTTCCTGCAACACAAAGGCCTCTTTGTTTACATCGCTGTTGCTCGTTTTGTGGCTGTGACTCGTCCACTATATGCTCTAGTACTAGGCAGTCTTAAAATAAAATTTCACCGATTTATTCTATACGAAGCAATCATTGCTCTCATCTGGATTATGTTTTGGTTATTTATTTTAATTCAGGGTGAGCAATTATACTATTTCATAACCAAATAAACGAGCAGGGCTTGTTACGTAGCATGTTACGTAACATGCTACGTAACAAAACCCCTCATTAATTTGAGGGGTTTTGTTACAATCTAATCACTTAATATGATTTCAAACGTCGGGCCTTTTCGTGTTGTCGTATCTTTTCAAGAGCCTTCGCCTCAATTTGTCGGATTCGCTCTCTCGTCACCCCAAACTCCTTTCCAACTTCTTCTAAGGTGTGGTAAGTACCGTCTAGTAGGCCATGTCGCATTTCAAGAATCTTACGTTCTTTTTCTGAAAGTGTATCGAGAATTTCTGTAATTTGATCTGTCAGGATACTATGTGAAACCTCTTGATCTGGCGAGGTAATTTTGTCATCAGAGATAAAGTCTGACAGTCGTGACCGATCGTCATCGTCTCCCACTGGCAATTCCAGTGAAATCGTATCTTGGGAAATCTTTTCGATTTGGTAAATCTTTTCTACTTCCACCCCCATTTCGGTAGCAATTTCTTCCGACATTGGGTCGCGCCCTAAGTCTTGAGCTAGTCGGCGTGACACCTGCTTGTATTTAGCCATGGTCTCCACCATATGAACCGGAATACGAATGGTACGCGATTGATCAGCCAACGCTCGAGTGATCGCTTGGCGGATCCACCAAGTAGCGTAGGTAGAAAACTTAAATCCTTTTGTAAAGTCAAACTTATCTACCGCCTTGAAGAGTCCAAGGTTACCTTCTTGAATAAGATCAAGTAGAGTAAGGTCCGGTGATCGCCCAACATACTTCTTGGCGATCGACACTACGAGTCGCAGGTTGGCTCGGGCTAGTAGGTTCCGAGCTTCATCGTCACCTTCTACAATTCGCTTAGCTAAAACTTTCTCTTCATGAGCATTCAATAGAGGATACTGGCCAATCTCACGCAAATACATTTGGATTGAGTCATGCCCGCTATCACTGCGCTTAAAGGCGTTCTTCTTAGCAATCACTTCGGTGCTAGGATCTTCCCCTAACATACCGCCACTTTGTAAAACATCGATGCCGGCAATCGAGAACTTTTCGTACAATCCGTCTAGGAAATCAACATCCTTTTCAATCTCTGGAAAAGATCGAAGTAATTCATCGTATGTAACGTATCCTCGCTCCTTCCCGAGCGTCATCAGTTCAGCTGACTTAGCTTCGAGTAGTTTTTCACTCTTGGTGAGTTTTTTCTTTTTTGGAGCAGCTTTTTTAGCAGCCTTCTTTACTGCCTTTTTCGCAGAAACAGCCGTCTTTTTAACGGTCTTTTTTACAGCTTTTTTGACTGTCTTCTTTATTGCTTTTTTAGCAGTTGTCTTCTTTCCTGCTGTCTTCTTTTTTGCAACCGAAGCCTTCTTTTTTGTGGCTTTTTTCGGGGCTGCTTTTTTAGTGGTTTTTACGGTTTTTTTGACCGCTTTTTTCGCAACTTTTTTTGTGGCTTTTTTTGCTGCCATGTGGGGACAACTATACCGAAAAATACAAAAAAGTCCAGAGTGACTTTAGCTAAATGACTTAATTTTGAAAGATATCGCTGGTGTAGTCGGGTTCGCGGAGCTTGCTTTCATAAACACTAATAAGCTTGAGTACCTTGTTCACGTCACCTCCTTCTGCTTCTAAGCGCTGAAGATCTTCTCTTAGTTCCGCCAACTTAGACCGTACCAAAATCTTTTTCAGACGATTAAACTTATTTATAATCTCTTCTTTCACTGCCAGAGGTGGTAAATTAGAAAACTGCTGTTCCAGGGTAAAGACTGTCTTTGCCAGATCCGATTCTGAGGGGTCAGCAAGCTGCTTAATAGCTACGAGCTTATCCAGTTCAGCTTCTATCACTTGCTTCTGTGCATCATCGACCACCAATGCCGCCGCCAGCAAAAACAATCGGGATTTCGAGCCGTCATCCTGACCTCTCTCACCCTTGTCTACACCAACATTCTCATCGTAAGAATCACCATAGTAAGTCTCTTTGTGTGATTCTGCTTCTTTCTTCTCCCGCAAATGATTTAACTCGAAACGTACAGCTTCAGTCGTAGAGTCGATCTCTTTAGCTATCTTGTTCACGAAGTGTTCTTGGTCGATACGGTTTGGTAGCAAGAGCACAAATGGCAACACTTCGTCTCTAACCTTCAGCTTGAATGAACGCTCGTCTTCATGTTCACGCTTCAGGACATGGAGCAAGAATTCGATCACATGCACCGACTTACCGATGTATTTTTTGAACAGCGCCGGATCTTCTTGAATAAGGTCGGCCGGATCTTTACCTAGCGGCAACTCTGCTACTTTTACATCAATCCCCCGTTGCAGCATTAGGTCTGCCGCTTTCTTCATAGCGGCGATACCCGCGCGATCAGCATCAAGCGCTAGCACCACCTTGTCTGACATGCGCTCTAGGAGTTGTACATGATGAAGAGTAAGAGCGGTACCTGACACCGCGACGGTATTACTGTAGCCAGCCTGGTGACACATAACCACATCAAACTGTCCTTCTACTACCAGCGAGAAATTAAGGTTTCTGATACCGGACTTGGCTTTGTCGTAACCAAAGAGTAACTCGGACTTTTTATACAAAAGCGTTTCAGGTGAATTTACGTACTTGGGCGCCTTATCATTGGGATGAAGAATCCTGCCCGAAAATGCCACCACCTTCCCGCTCGGCTCAGCCATTGGAAAAACAATCCGGTCACGAAAGACGTCAAAAGGTTCTTTCCCGCCTTCGGTGGTTTTGATGAGGCCAGCTGCGAGTTGTTGCTCTTTGGTAAAATCTTTCTTTTCGAGATACTCCTTGAGCTCTCGCCAGCCTCCCTTTGGTGGCCCAGGCGCGAAGCCGATTTGCCAGCGGTGAACAGTTTCATCTTTTACTCCTCGTTTTTTGAGGTACTCCAATGCCTCAGATTCCTCTTCGAGCTTATCGACATAAAACTTCACCGCTTCGTCCATGATGGAATAAGCTTTCTCACGCTCAGTCTTTTTCTTGGGATCTTCGGGCACGAGTTCGACCCCTGCCTTATCAGCCAACTGCTTGAGAGCCTCTTTGAAGTCGACTCCTTCCATGGCTTGGACAAAATTAAAAATATCTCCTCCTTGAGAAGTCGAGAAGCAGTAGTACATACCGCGGTCTGGAGAAACATAAAACGAAGGAGTTTTTTCGGCTGAAAACGGTGACTTGCCTTTAAAGTTTTTGCCCGCTTTGTGGAGCTCCACGTAAGGCGATACTACATCGATAATGCTGATTTTGTCTTTAATTTGCTGAACCGCGTCTGACATAAGTACCCTATTTTACCTGAATATTTAATTTTGACCTAAATATTGACAAATCTTATTTAAGATTATATAAAATACATAGAGTATACAGGAGATACTAAATGAAAAAACGAGAAGCTACTCCCCTGTTCCATATGATAACGACTGCTCTTTTTACCATTTTAGGATGTTTACTGTTACTGGCATTCGTAATCTGTTTTATCATCCATCTCGCAAACCTGCAGATACTACTCCCGTACATTCCTAGCTTATCCATAAGCTTACTGCTCTTAGTCGGCTGTGTAGTTTCATTCTCCATAGCCCTGATGTTCTCAATTGGTTTCTTTGCCTACATTGATGAAATCAGAGCCGGCTAACCAAAAGCCACTCATCCGAGTGGCTTTTCTTTAGGCGCAAAACTTTAGATATACGTTGATTGAATATTAATTCGAAAGTAGTGCAAATTCGTTGATTTAAAAACAATTAGGCAGTGAACTTAATGACTCCTTTTTCGTTTACGAGTATCTCACTGAGGTCCTTTCGCTTTGCAGCCGTGGTCTTAGCCTTGATGTGGAGCACTCGCTCCCCTTTTTCAAATCGACTGCGGTGAATATGAACCACTTTGATACCACACTCATCGAAGATATCTAAAACATCGTCTTCAGCGTCGTCTGAGTTTTTGACTGTAATATCAACATGAATAAACTCATGTAGTTTATCGATCCAACGCTCCAAAGGTGGTAGTGCCCAAAGCACCACCAAGATCAGAGTGGTGACAGCGGTTACCAGAGTGTACTCTTTGGCTCCAGCCGCCATCCCAAGTGATGCTACCGCCCAGATGCAAGCGGCGGTGGTAATTCCTTTGATAGACGCGCCATCTTTCAACACTACTCCAGCCCCCAAGAAACCAACCCCAGTCACCACAGCGGCCGCGATGCGTCCTGATTCGTTATCTGGTCCGCCTAGCAAATGAGACAAAATAGTAAACAGACAGGAACCAACAGCGATTAGAATCATGGTGCGGAAACCGGCGTTCATGTCGCGGTACTCTCGCTCAAAACCAATAAACGCTCCGGCCAGAGCTGCGACTAGTACTGGAACAAAATAAAGTGTAAGGTACGTCAAAAGTTCTTCAAACATATAAAACTGATTCTAACATTTTAGTAAAAATGTAGTTTTCAACAGGTGTTGATTGTTGAGTATGTGTTGAATCTATTAGAGATTTAGACTATGTTTAATATATTCTCAATGCCACAGGAGGCAGAACCGTGAGATTTATTGTTCTTTTATTGTCTTCGCTGGCCTATGGTGAAACAGATGGTATTTTCCGTATCAACGAACAGCTGATATGCGAGACTATCGCCAATAACCCTGACGAAGTTATCGAGTTCACCTTGTTTAAAGAGACTGAAGACGTAACTCTGACAGTACAGTCAACCAAATGTCAATTGTTTACGTCCTGCAAATCTCAGCCATGGGAAGTGAAGGTGTTTAATGATCCTGTAAATTACACTCGTTTTAAAAACAGGATACCAGGTCGATTCCCGAGTCAGTACTGGCTGTCTGACATGGATGGTGATTGCAAGATCGATACCTACGAAGGAATGATCTTGAGAACAAGCAAGGAGAGAAGACGCCAACTCCGTTGGCATATCACTACGGAAATAGCTGACTACATAAATTCACTCAAACAAGCAAAGACACCGGGAGTTGTGCAAACGAATGAGTAAACGAGGAACCAAAGGTAGGGTCTATACCTGCTCTATTTGCAGACAGACTGTCAGGCTCGACGCTAGGCGTCGCGTCAAAGTCCACTGTGAACCCAGCACAAATCACGTCTGTAACGGGACCGGACAACAGAGGTGAAGATGTTCCTACACAAAAGCCGGCGTCAAAGCACGTCGGCTTTTTTCTTTTTTAATATTACTTTAACAAAAGAAAAAAGACCCAGTTGGGACCAAGGTCCGCCATGGGTCTTTTTTCATATTTAGATAAAGTAAGTGATACTAGTTTTTAGACTCTTCCACTCCCTCGATCATTTCGTACTTCTTACTTCCTGCAAAGCCAGAACCAGCTGGGATCAATTTTCCAATGATCACGTTTTCCATTAGACCAGCGAGGTTGTCACTACTTCCCTTCACTGCTGCGTTGATTAGAACGCGAGTAGTGTTCTGGAATGAAGCAGCTGACAAGAAACTCTTTCGAGACAATGAGGTTTCGGTGATACCCATGATGAGCTTATCTCCCTTGGCCACATCTTTACCTTCTTCTTTCAGCTTCTGGTTTGCTTCGGCCATTACCCACTCCTCTACCACTTCACCAATTGTAAACGGACTGTCACCACGATGAGTGATCTTCACTCGTGACATCATTTGCTTAACGATCAGCTCGATATGCTTACGTGAGATGGTTACACCTTGCAGTTCGTAAATCTTGTTTACTTCTGAAATGATGTAATCCTGCGTCACTTCTTGCCCACCAAACTTGAATAGTTCTGGCAAGAGCGCTGAACCGTCGGTCAACATCTGACCAGCTACGACTGAATCCCCCTTTGACACCATCGGTACTCGTCTGTAATTAACTTCGTACTCGTTGTTATCTTTCTTCTTAGGAGCTCCTTCAGCAGTCATGTCTGGCGCAACTACAATAACTTTTTCCTTACCTTCGGTGCGAATTTCAGTTACCACTCCGCTGTATTTACATACTACAGCTGGGATCTTCGGCTGACGTTTTTCGAACACTTCTTCTACACGCGGTAGACCTTGAGTCACGTCTCCTCCAACTGACGCCGCACCTCCGGCGTGCTTAGTGTTCATAGTTAGCTGAGTACCAGGCTCACCAATCGCTTGGGCGGCTACTGTACCAACAGCTTCACCAATATCAACTAGTTCGTTGGTAGTCAGGTCAACTCCGTAACACTTCTGACACACTCCTCGGAGTGTCTTACAGGTCATCGGTGAACGCACTACCACAGACTCACAGGTAGATTCTTCTACTGCAATTGCGTCTAGACGTGTTAGCAGATGACCCTTCTTGAAGATCACATTACCTTTTGTGTCTACAGCATCTTCAGATAGGATTCTACCTTTAATAGCTCGAGCGAATGAAATTTCAATTCCTGAAGCTGAGATACGATTGATTTCAGTTCCAGCCTTGGTCTTACAATCAGCCTCGGTCACGATCGCATCCTGCGCAACCACGAAGAGACGTCGAGTAAGATAACCAGCCTTAGCGGTTTGCAGCGCGGTGTCAGCTAGACCCTTACGAGAACCGTGAGTAGTATTGAAGTACTCAATTGGGCTCATACCTTCCTTGAAAGATGAAATCACTGGAGATTCTACTGTTTCACCTCGAGTGTTAACAATTAGTCCCTTCATACCGGTCATCTGTGAAATCTGTCGGATGCTACCTCGAGCTCCAGACTTCCACATGGTGAAAGCAGAACCTTCAATGTCCATCTCATCTTCAATCACCTGCTCGACTTCAGATTTAGCTTGGTGCCAGATTTCTACAATCATTCGTCGACGTTCTTCACGTGACAAAAGACCTTCGTCATAGTGGCTTCTAATCTCAGCTTCTTTTTCCCGTGCCGCTTCTACGATAGCGGCCTTCTTTTCTGGTACTACCACTTCATCGATTCCCCAAGTAACACCTGACTTTGTAGCGTACTTAAATCCGTTACGCTTAATCTTGTCTACCATTTCCGGTACGATTTCTGTTCCCTGCTCGTCGATCAGATCAATAATAACTCCGAAGAGCTCACGTTGACCAAGCTGATCATTGATGTAGGCATGATCACTTGGAAGTACGGCGTTGAACAATAGTCGTCCGACGGTAGTCTCGAAGATTTGTCCTTCGTACTGAGCGTACTTTGGCGTGTCTGTAGCCAACACTTTGACCATGGCTCGAAAATCGATCAGGCCGTAGTCGTGAGCGTTGATCGCGTCATTTGGACTAGCGAAGTACTTTCCTTCTCCCATCGCTCCCTTTTCTTCCTTAGTCATCCAGTATGCACCTAGTGCCATATCCATGATCGACTCAGTTACCACTGGCTCACCTGAACCTGGCTTCAGAATGTTGTTGTTGGCAGAGATGATGTTTTTTGCTTCCATCTGCGCTTCTTCTGAAAGTGGTACGTGTACCGCCATCTGGTCACCGTCGAAGTCCGCGTTGAACGCTTTACATACGAGTGGGTGAACCTGAATCGCATTACCTTCAATCAGAACTGGTCGGAAAGCTTGAATACCTTGTCGGTGAAGGGTTGGAGCACGGTTTAGAAGTACGTACTTGCTCTTGATGATATCTTCAAGAATAGCCCATACTTCTGGTACACCATCTTCAATCAATCGTCCGGCTCCTCGAATGTTGTAGGCCAATTCTTGCTCTAGTAGTTCAGCAATTACAAACGGTCGGAATAGCTCCAGAGCCATGTGCTTTGGTAGACCACACTGGTCCAACGCTAGTTCTGGACCGATCACAATCACAGATCGTCCCGAGTAGTCTACTCGCTTACCGAGCAAGTTTTGTCGGAAGTACCCTTGCTTACTCTTTAGGTAGTCTGACAGTGACTTCAATGGTCGTCGTTGGGCTTGACTCATTACTGAGTAAGCACCTCCTCCGTGTCGGATAGAGTTGTCGATCAATGCGTCAACCGCCTCCTGCATGATTCGCTTTTCGTTTCGCAAAATCACGTCTGGTGCTTGGATGTCGATCAGCTTCTTCAGACGGTTGTTTCGATTGATAACCCGTCGATAGAGGTCGTTAAGATCTGAAGACGCGTGTCGTCCTCCCTCTAGAGCCACCATCGGTCGAATGGCTGGTGGGACCACTGGGATACGAGTCAGGAATAGCCATTCTGGTCTTACGCCAGCATTTACCATTCCTCGGATCAACGCCAGACGCTTGTCTAGCTTAGCTCGCTCCATAGCTCCCGCCTTGGTGTAACGTTCTTCCAGCTCGTCTGCTAGCTTGGCTAGATCTAATTCTTTAAATAGTTCGTAGATAGACTCAGCTCCAATCTTAGCCTCAAACAGGGTGCTGTACTTGATTGAGAACTTATGGAAAGTAGCTTCATCTAACACTACTCCTTGTTGGATACCGTCAATTTCTTTTTTGGTTTCATCCATCCTAAGCTTCAAGGCGTCGCGCGCTTCTTCGTTTTGCAGCGCTTTAAGCTTAGTTTTGAATTCGGTATCAAGTTCGCCTAAGATACGTGCTCGGTCGCTTTCGCTCACCTTAGTCACGATGTATCCAGCAAAGTAGATCACCTTTTCTACTGATGAAGCGGTGATACCAAGAATCATAGCGATTCGAGATGGTACCCCTCGCAAGAACCAAATGTGTGACACTGGCACACACAGGTCGATGTGACCCATTCGCTCTCGTCGTACGATAGCTCGGGTGACCTCTACTCCACATTTTTCACAAACGATTCCTTTGTATCGAATACCACGATACTTCTTACAGCTACATTCGTAGTCCTCAACCGGACCAAAGATTCGCTCGTCAAATAGACCATGCTTTTCCGGACGTTGCGTTCGGTAGTTGATGGTTTCTGGCTTAGTTACTTCTCCCCATGACCAGTCCAGAATGGTTTCTGGTGAAGCCAACTTCAAACTCACTCCCGTGTAGTTTGTTGGGATCGGTGCAGGCTTCTTAAATTCTGTTTTCTTGAATGTTGATGATTCGTTAGACATAGGCAGAAAAATTAAGCAGACTCATAATTACGCTTCACTTCGTCTTTATCTAGCTTCACGTCGAGTGCCAGACCTCGTAGCTGATTCAACAGTACGTTGAAAGCGGCTGGTGTGTGAGGGTGAGAAATTTGTTCACCCCGTACGATAGCGTCAAAAGCGGCGCTTCGTCCCACAATATCGTCAGACTTGATAGTTAGCATTTCTCGTAGAGTGTAGGCTGCTCCGTATCCAAGTAGCGCCCACACTTCCATCTCTCCAAATCGCTGACCACCAATTTGAGCCTTACCTCCAAGTGGCTGCTGAGTAATAAGTGAGTATGGACCAATTGAACGCATGTGAATCTTGTCTTCTACCATGTGGTGCAACTTCAAGATGTACATGTATCCTACTGCAGTTCTTTGCGCGAATGGCTCGCCGGTTAGACCGTCTCGCAACTGGATCTTTCCATCTTCTTCAAAACCAGCGGCTTTTAGTTCAGCCTTAACGTCGTTTTCATCAGCTCCGGCAAATGGTGGCACAATCGCTTGGTAGCCAAGTGAGTTGGCAGCCATACCCAAGTGAAGTTCGAGAATCTGACCAAGGTTCATACGTGACGGCACACCAAGTGGTGTCAAGAGCACATCTACCGGCTCACCGTTTTCGTCGTACGGCATATCCTCCTCTGGAAGAATTCTTGAGATCACACCCTTGTTACCGTGTCGTCCAGCCAGCTTGTCACCAACTGACACGTTTCGGACCTGAGCGATCGTAATATGGATTCGTTTGATCACACCACTCTCTAGCTGATCACCGTCCTCTCGTGAGAAGATTTTCACTCCGATCACGCGACCACGCTTACCAGCTTCTAGACGTAGAGAGGTATCCTTAACATCCTTCGCCTTTTCACCGAAGATAGATCGTAGCAATCGCTCTTCTGGCGTTAGTTGGGTTTCTCCCTTTGGAGTCACCTTACCAACCAAGATGTCTCCCGGTCGTACTTCTGCTCCAATTCGGATTACACCAGTTTCATCCAGGTTTCGAAGCTTAAGTTCAGAAACATTTGGAATATCTGGGGTAGTTACTTCAGGACCTAGCTTAGTGTCTCGCACTGCTACGTCTAGTTCATCTAGGTGGATGGTTGAGAACTTGGCTTGCTTAACTAGTCGTTCAGAAATAATAATCGCATCTTCGTAGTTGGCTCCATTCCAACTCATGAAGGCGACACGGGCGTTTTGCCCTACAGCGATCTGACCATTGTCGGTTGATGTAGTATCAGCCAACAAATCTCCACGCTTCACTTTTTGTCCAACGTTTACTGCTGGTCGGTGCTGAAACGCTGAGAAGTCGTTAGTTCTTTGTAGCTGGGTAAGTGGGTACTCTTTCTTCTTTCCGTCCTTCCCCTTTACAACGATCTTTTGTGCATCGGCTTCTACTACTTCCCCTGGGTCAGTAGCGTAGATAACTCGCCCTACATCTCGCGCTGCCATTCTCTCTACTCCAGTCGCCACAATCGGTGCTTCTTGGATCACACACGGTGTCGACTGCTTTTGCATGTTTGAACCCATCAAGGTTCGGTTGGCGTCATCGTGATTCAAAAATGGAATCATTGATGTAGCTACTGAGAATGGTTGGTTAGTAGCGATATCAATGTAATCAACATCGTTTCGCGACACCATTCGTGGTTCACCCTTCATTCTAGCTTCAACCAAATCATTCTTGATCTTACCCTTATCATCGATTTCGATAGCGGCGTGAGCGATCGTGTAACCCTCCTCTTCATGAGCGTTCATGTAAGTCACTTCGTCAGTCAACTTACCTTTATTCACCTTCATGTACGGAGTTTCGATGATACCAAAACGGTTTACTCGTGAGTACATCGAAAGGCGCAGAATCAAACCAATGTTTGGTCCTTCAGGAGTATGAATTGGACAAAGTCGTCCGTAGTGACTCGGGTGAACGTCACGCACTTCAAAGCCGGCTCGTTCACGAGTCAAACCGCCTGGACCAAGCGCTGAAAGAGTTCGAAGGTGTTCAACTTCAGCTAGGATGTTTTGCTGTTGTGAGAACTGTGAAAGTTGGTTCGTAGTGAAGAACTCTTTAATAGCCGCTTGTAGTGGTCGCGGATTAATAATTTGCATCGGCAGCGAAGTCTCGGCTTCGATAGTCGACATTCGGTCTTGAATGTTTCGCTTCATTCGAGTCATACCTACTCGTACTCGTTGCTGCAACATTTCACCGAAATATCGCACTCGTCGGAATCCGAGGTGATCAATATCATCAGGCAAGGCGCTTGAATCGTGGTTTGACACAATGATGTGTGACAGGATTCGTTGCATGTCATCTACAGACACAGTTCGATTCGCTACTGCCTTAGCGTCTGTTGGAAGATCGAATCGTTCGTTGAAGTGATGTCGTCCGATTTCCGACAGGTCATATCGTTCTTCTGAGAAGATTGAGTTCACGAATTCTTTAGCGTTGTCGATAGTTGCTAGGTCACCATCTCGAAGACGCTTGTAGATTTCTACATATGAATCATCAGTAGTCTTGGCCGGATCTTTCTCAAGGGTAGCCTTGATGTACTCTTCACCTCGCTCTACACCTTTTACGAGCTTGAGCATGTCCTTTTCGTCTTCTACTCCAAGTACTCGAAGCAAAGAAGTGATTGGGAACTTCTTCTTTCGATCAATCTTTACGTAGATAACACCATCAGCTTCAGACTCGATCTCCACCCACGCTCCTCGCGCCGGAATAATCTTCGCGCCAAACAAAGTCTTACCCTTTGATTCAGCTGAAGTGAAGAAAATACCGTAACTTCGGGCTAGCTGTGGAACGATTACTCGCTCTACACCGTTGATGATGAAGGTACCGTTGTCTGTCATCACTGGAATATCAGTCATGAAGATCTCTTGTTCCTTGTCGCTATCAAAAGTTTTGTTCTTTAGAACAACTGCAGCTCGAAGTGGGGCTTCGAAAGTTCGCTTGTTTTCTTTACAAAACTCTGGAGAGTACTTTGGTGCTCCCATTTCGTACTTCTTAAATTGAAGTTCGAACTTCTTTTCTGAGTAGTCAGCAATCGGTGAAAACTCTTTGAAGATTTCCTTCAAAGCCGTCTCGACAAACCATGTGTACGACTCTCGTTGTGGCTCAATCAGATCTGGTAGCTCTAACCGTGGCGCAGACGCTTTTTCGAAGCGCTTTTGCGGCAGGTGTCCTACCGATACATCTTTAGTATCCATAAAATATTATTGTCGCACTTCCACCTTTGGAGAATTTCTTCGTCCAAATTTGAAAGTTCTTTGTTATTGGCAAATCAACAAGAAAATCACGCCAAAGGCGCTATTTATATCTTGTTGTTACTTACCCGATGAATAAAAACATCACAATGTGATTGTGCGGTAACTTTTGGAGTTTTGTGTCGAAACATCCACAACGACAAAAAACGCTCAAAGGTACCAATTTACCCCCGCGTAGTAATCTCCCAACCAGAACTCATCCGAGATCGCACTAATGCGTAAGTGGCCAGTAGTATACAGCAGCGTCATATATATGCAAGGTCTTTTTTAGCCAAAAAAGCCGGACATCAAAGATGTCCGGCTTTTTATTGTCTAACCAACTACCTATTAGCCACAAGACTAAATGACATCGCTACCATGTCATCGACCACATTATCGGCCAGGTTATCAAAGAACGAACCAGAACCAGCAGTGATGCCCCACTTAGTTCGATCGATCTCAAAATCAGCTTCTGCCACCACTTGCCCATTCTCACCTTCGACTACCTGTACTGGAAAAGTAACAGGATTGGTCTCTCCTTTCATAGTCAGGTCACCAGTAACTTCATAAGTGCCGGCAGATTGAAGCGTAGCGTCAGTAATAACGAAAGTGGCTTCTCCGTAAGTCTCCACATCAAACCAGCGTTCACCCTTTAGGTGGCTTTCTAGAGCATTTTCTGAACCTGGCTTAGTTGGAGTTTCTGACACTGACAAAGTGGTCATGTCGATCACCAGTTCACCACTTAAGGATTCTTCGGTTATTTCAACAGAACCGCTCTTAAGAGCGATAGACCCAGTATTTACATACCCCTCGATTAGAGGCTTCTGCCCCGCCCAATTCACCACACTACTCGTGGTGTCAATTTCATAAACACCTGTCTCTACTTCACTAACCTCATTGTCATCATCGACTTTGGCCAAATCATCTGTCATTACTGCCTCTGCAGTTTCAGGAGCAGCAGTATCATCCACAGCCTTTTCGTTCGAACCACCAATTTGCATAAACGCAAAAATCGCGGCTACTACGACTATAATTCCAATGAGTATTTTCATAATTTATCCTTATGTACTTAATTTAACTAATTATTTTTTGGTACGCGCCCTCCGCTTATTTATTTCAGCGTGATTACCAGACATAAACACCGGCGGTACTTTATATCGCTTCTTTTTGTATTCAATTACTTCTGGTCTAGTATACATCTCACCGTTAGTATCACGCTCATCTTCAAGCGACTCAAATTCCCCCAACACTCCCGGGACTTGGCGTGCTACTGAATCAACTATCGATAAGGCAGGTAACTCTCCTCCAGTTAGCACGTAGTCGCCCACACTCACCTCTTCGGCTTTCAAAGCTTTTTTTACTCGACTATCGATACCCTCGTAGCGACCGCTAATTAATACTAAATGATCGTACTTTTTAGCATACTCTCTCGCCAGCTTATTACTAAACACTTTACCCTGCGGTGACATAATGAGCGTCTTAACTTTCTTTTGATCCTTTTTACGACCGACGGCTTTTTGCCAAGCTTTAATGATTGGCTCAACTTTCATAACCATACCTGGGCCACCTCCATAAGGCTTATCATCGACTTTCTTGTGTTTGTCATTTACAAAGTCACGTGGATTGTAGTAATCAACCGCGATCTTCTTCCCTTTCACCTTAGCTCCTTTCCCCTTCTCGGTTTTTTGGGCACGCCCTAATATACTCGCGTCGGTGTACGCTTGGCAGATTTCGGGAAAAATTGTGATGACGTGAAAATTCATAAAACCAGCCTAGCACAGATAAACTAGAGAAAGAATACTATCCATGAGTGAACATCTGTAGGCCACAAGCCAGTCTTTGAAAAAATCATGACAAAAGTCATGATTTTTTCAAAGTTGTGGCCGAAGCCGTAAGAAAATTCTGCTGAGAATTTTCTGGTCACTCATGAGTGATATGCGCGACTAAATCTTCAGATCATCTATCGCTTCATCCAAGCTTTTTGGTTCGGCAGAAGGATTATCCTCAGCCATCGCGTCAGACATCTCTCGATCCATTCCCTTTCCACCTTCTGGTTCATTGATCTTGAGATTTACTCGAGCGTCGTTCTTCATTCCCACTACACGTAATAAGGTGCGGATTGCTTTCGCGGTATTGCCTGATCGGCCAATAATCTTACCCATGTCATCAGCGTGTACATCAAGAGTCAAAAGTACTCCCATTTCATCAACGGTTCGATTGATCTGTACTGCTTCTGGGTTGTCAACGAGTGCTTTAACTAGATTCTCGAGAAACTGCTTATCTTCGTAGGTATCCATACATCAATTAGGCTAACTGTTAAGCAATCGCCTTGTATAGTGCGATGCTCTTATAAGAATACGAAAGTGTTATGACCACGTCAACGCACTCAGGTGCAAAAACAACCCGCATGAGCGAGTTGTTTTTTAGATAGTGTTAAATGAGAGATTAGTCAGCCTCAGCGTCGGCTTGAGCTTGTGCTTCAGTCGCCTTCTCTTTTTCAATATCTTCTGGATTTTCTTCTGCTGTTTCTGAGTGATCCGCAGGATCATCTTCGTCAGCTACTACTTCTACTTCCTTTTCCGCCTCTGCGGCTGGTGCCTCTTCGGCTGGAGCGTCCTCTGCCACAGCTTCTTCAGCAGGAGTTTCCTCGTTTGATTCTGCAGCTTCTGCTTCAGCTTTTTCTGCTTCTGCCTTGGCGACTGCTTCTTCTTCTGCCTTCTCCTGCTTTAATTTTTCGGCTTCTTCATCAATAATAGGAGACTTCTTCGGTAGAACGTTAATCTTCTTACCTTCAATCACCTTTTGGCTTACCAGTAGATTGTGCATTGTTTCTGAAGGTTGTACCCCCTTTGCCAACCACTCTTTGGCCTTTTCTGTATCCAATTGGATATGATCCATCTTTGGATTGTATGAACCGATACGATCAATATGCTTGTCGCTTTTCACGCCAGTTCGCTTGTCAGTCACAACAATACGATACGAAGGATCGTTTCGTCGGCCAACTCTTTGTAATCTCATCATTAACATATAAATATATAGAATTTATACAAATTTCACTCGCTCTGACATAAATGCAATCCATTTACGTCTCTCGCTCCTTCATTTGTAAGTGGCGCTAGCATAGCAGATTAAATAGGAACGTCAATAGGAGATGTATATAAAAAGCCCCTTTGTCTTCATGTGACCATGCGACATCGGGGCGGGGTGACTCAATACGGTAATGAGTCGGTGATACGGCTTGCTCTACGACAAGAGCACACCTCTACCCAAGCGGTAACCTGGGAGAAACATATTGTATCAAGGTTTAATCACTCAGTGAATAGTAAATCCCTCGACTATCAAGAACTGGCTTGAATACTGGTTCGAAGTACTTTGCCGGTACAAACAAAAACTCAACACCTTCATCAGCAAGATAGTGCTCAATCCTACTCACTATCTCTTCTGCACTTAACCCCACATCATCAGCTGAACAAAAGCCAATCCCTTCTGTCTGCATGTACGCAAAACCAAACTCAGCCGCCATCTCTTCATCCTCTTGATAGATAGGATAGATATCCATCTCTAAAGGTTCTGTGTCACCTAAAAAAGATTCATTTCTGATGATAATGACCATACTTGCCCCCTCTTCTCTCACCTGCTCGAAAATTACTATGGAAATATAAGGGCGTCAATGCTACCATGCGACCATGAATAAAACCCACGAAGGCGCGATCATGATTCGCGGTAAAGGGACTGGATTTGTCGCCCACCCCAATTTAGAGGAAGACATTGTAATAGAACGAGAAAACCTCAATTTTGCCCTAGATGGTGACATTGTTGAAGTCGACCTCAAGAAAAAACAATCCGGCAAGCGTCAGGAGGGCAAAGTTGTTCGAGTGGTAAAACCGGCTCACCGTGAACTGATCGGCGAGGTTAAGGAACGTGAAGAGAATGGTAAAACCATAAAGTATCTTCAACCAGACAATCATCGCATCCACGTGCGACCGCTATTGCCTGATGCTACAGCCAACGATCTTAAAATGAAGGTGGTAGTGGAAATAGACAGCTGGAAAAATCCCCAACTTGATCCGCTAGCTAAAATTATCGAGACACTTGGTCATGCTGGTGACCACGAAACAGAAATGCAAGCGATCATCCGCTCTGGTGGCTTCTCAAAAGAATTTCCCGAATCAGTGCAACAAGCGGCTCATGAACTATACGAAAGCAAGGAAGAAATATTTGCCAAGGCTATCGCTGATCCGAAGCGGCGGGACGTACGAGGAGTAACCACTATGACCATAGACCCGGCAGACGCCAAAGACTTTGACGACGCGTTATCTATTCAAACTCTTGAAAACGGGAACGTCGAAGTTGGGATTCATATTGCTGACGTATCTCATTATGTACGTGAAGGTGAACCACTCGATAAAGAAGCAGTCGAGAGAGGCACTTCTGTCTATCTAGTAGATCGAGTTATCCCGATGCTTCCTGAAGTATTATCAAACGATCTCTGTTCGCTGCGACCCAATGAAGACCGATTGGCTTTTTCGGCTATCTTTGAACTTAGTCCCGAAGCTGATGTGGTCAATGGCTGGTATGGTCAAACCATCATTCACTCCGACAAGCGTTTTAGCTACCAAGAAGCCCAAGAAATAATCGACCAAGGTGAAGGTGAATATCTGGAAGAGTTAACCACCATGATGGAACTAAGTCGTAAGCTACGCAAAAAGCGCTACCAAAAAGGCGCCATCGCTTTTGAACAGCCGGAGGTAAAATTTGAACTTGACGAACGTGGCGCTCCGATAAAGGCCTACAAAAAACACCGCACTGAGACAATGATGATGATTGAAGACTTTATGCTCCTAGCCAACCGTGAGGTTGCTACCTACATCAACAATGAGTCAAAGAGTAAAAATAAAGATATGGCGTTTGTTTATCGTATTCACGACGTACCAAACCCAGACAAAATCGAGGAGTTGGCTACTTTTGTACACGCCCTTGGCTACGAGTTTGAAGCCAAAAATGGCATCGTCCAAGCCACCTCTATCAATAAACTGATGAAGGCAGTAGAAGGTAAGCCCGAGGAAAACCTCATCAAGACCGCTAGTATCCGATCAATGGCTAAGGCTGTTTATTCCACTAAAAACATCGGTCACTTTGGTCTCGCGTTTAAGTACTACACCCACTTCACCTCCCCTATCCGCCGCTACCCCGACCTGATGGCACACCGCATGCTCCGCAAGCACCTAGACGGTGAGCAAATCGGGCCTAAACAAAGCAGCAACTACGAACGAATTTCAATCCAATCTTCCGAACGAGAAATGGAAGCGGTGTCAGCTGAGCGAGATTCGATCAAGTTCAAGCAGGTGGAATACATGATGAACAAAGTTGGCGAAGAGTTCGACGGTGTGATCAATGGCGTAGCTGACTGGGGCATCTACGTCCAAGAGCAAGACACCTTAGCTGACGGCATGGTGAAGCTTTCAAGTATTAAAGGTGACTACTTTGAACACGAGGCTAAGAAGTACCGCATCAAAGGCCAGAGAACCGGTAAGGTCTACCACCTCGGAGACCCCGTTAGAGTCAAGTTGGTGCGCGCCGACAAAGACGAACGACAGCTAGACTTTGAGCTGGTGGAGAAGAAGGGAGATTAAGCTAGAAAAAGCCGGCGTCCACGACAGTGGACGCCGGCTTTTTCTAGCCCCTACCCTTTATTATCAGTCGGTGAAATATCTGCCTGAGCGTAGCTGGTTGATTCTTCTTCGGCTTCTTGATTGAGAAGATATGACCAGGCCAAAACCTTAAATGGATACTCTCGAGACTTAGGACCAAACTCAGCCAGTCTACCCTCCTTGCTCTCAAAGCTATAATCAGCCACCGCTGGGAAGAAGTCTTTACCCACCGCCCAATCTTCCTGCGGCAAACTGACAGTGTAACCTTCTACACCATCCTTCCAACGACTACCGCCTGCGTGATAGGCCCCAAACAAAAGCGGCACCCAGAAGTCATTTACATATGATTCCCTTGAAGGATACTGCTTTTCAATAGCAGCCAACCTTTCTTCACCGAGTCCCGCCGCCAAATCCTCGTATTTCTTTGTATAAATACGACCTGCCACCGTTACTTGTGACACCCATGAAGTCTCTTTTCCTTTTTCGCCGCCAAATGCTTCGTAGGTCTCTGGCATAGTCTGGAGGGCACCAAACGCTCCGTCTGGACTCACCTTTGTTTCGTCATAGTTGGTTTCCGCTGCCGGCACCCCATCAATCTTATCTACTAAGGCAGACTGTATATCCGCTGGCATACTTTCACCAAACTTAATATTTTCTTTCAGGTACTCCATTTTGGTGAGACCGCCCAGCTCTTCGAGAGTCTCAAGAGCGCGATTCTTTGTGGTGCTAATATCCCACTCATTACGCTCTGACGCATATGCTTGGATCCGTTTCGAAAACTCATCAACAATCTCTTCCGTGGACACCCCCTGCTCTCTGAAATTGCTCATAACGGTACGGTCCAACATGTCCTCCATTGATTCATTTGCCAAACGTTCTTGTAGAGTATCGTTATGTTCGTTTTCTACAGAGACGAAGTTTGGTGTTGGCTCAGGATCCGACTGGACACTCGCCTCAGCGTCATTACTGTCCTTCATCGGCATGAGCGCAATACCAAATGATGCCAAAACTGCTCGCAATGCCTTACGATCAGTCTTTAGTTCGAATGAGTTTTCTTTATTCTTTCCAACTCTTTCTCCCGACGGAAACTTGTATACTTTGCCTTCCATATTTCTCAACCATCATAACAAATTAGTTGCTTCTTTGGTCCAAATAATCTGCAATCTGTTTGTAAGTAAAATTGACAACGCTTAGTAGACAAGATAACTTGTGCCACAGTTTGTACACGGAGGTTTAAAAATGAAACAAGAGCTACCTATGCTACGTGGCGTAGCGCTGCTCTTGTTTAGCAACAAGGGCAAAATTCTGACCTTGAGAGAATTGGTCGCCAAGCCATTGATACGCAAGCAGGCTGGCATGAAAACTTTCCCGATGGAAACTCTTCATCTTGGCGAAAGTTCCCGAGATGGAGTAGATCGCTTGATGGTTGAAGAAATTGGGTTACAGTTTTGCGGTCACATTCACAAAATTGTTTTTTTGGATGAATTTACATTCACTCACCCTGGATGCATCACCCTAATCGACGTCTATAGAGCAGTGAGCGAAGAAGAATTCATAAGCACACCGTTTGACACCGACGTCGCACATCATGGATGGCTTGATCCTACAGAACTACTCGAGGAATTCGTTCGGCTTGAAGTTAAAACCATTATGGAGACTTGTCCAAACAAACACAAAGAGGCCTGACTCATACGAGCAGGCCTTTTATAAAGTAATTAAGGTACCAACCGAATCTTCCTGTAGACTCTTTTTAAAATTTCCTTTCTTCAAACCATTCATCACCACCACCTGCTTTAAAATATTTGATGAAAAACGTTCATCAAGTAATCTAATTTTATTAAACAATCCACCAGTCACATCAATACTGTGCGACTCGCCTAAGTCAACCAGATTACCGGAAACCAAGTCAGGTAATGAAATCTTTTGCAGCAATTTCGCGTGCCTGTGCTTATACGGATCAAGGTCATATATACCATCTATGTCTGAAGCATAAATGATTTTACTTACTCGCAAATAATCAGCTAACTGCGATACAATTTCATCACCAGAACACACCGACAGTCCAAGCTTGGAATCAAAAGCCATCTCTCCATACATCACTGGAACACACCCTTCTTTGAGCGCCATGTCTACCATGTCGTAGTTCACATCCTCGATTTCACCACCCGACTGAGCGATCACCGAACCGGTGTGCAGAGGCACCACCGGCAGTCCAGCATTGGTGAGAATTTTTATAATAATCGCATTCAGCTTTTGATTATTCTCTCTTATTTTTAGGGCGGCTTTAAGTTTTTGCTTATCACCATTCACGCCCTTTTTGAGGTCATATTTTCTGGCCAACACATGGCCGGCCGATCCAGCCCCGTGCACCAAAACCACTCGCTTACTACTGTCATTTTTTAATACATGACTTAATTCTTTAGCGATTTGCTGTAACACTTTTCTTCTCACCTTGATTTTGGCGGAATTTTTATATGTGATCACACTACCACCAATTTTTAGCAAAATTAATTCTTTCTTTCTTTTCGCCATAATTTATTTTGCCACAGCGGCAGCTTCTTCAAACTGGACTGAGAGGGTTTTTGACACCCCGTCTCCACCCATAGTGATCCCGTACAAGACACCCGCTCGACTCATTGTCTCTCGATTGTGAGTAATGAGCACTAATTGCGACTTCTTGGCCAACGCCTCAATCATATCTCCATAACGCCGACTGTTAGCCTCATCAAGGGCTGCGTCAGTTTCATCAAGAATAATAAAAGGTGGTGGATTCACCTGACTCATAGCAAATATTAAAGCAATAGATGTTAACGCTCTTTCTCCCCCAGACAGCATCTCCAACCCTTTTACCCGCTTGTTTGGCAAGCTCACTTCTAACTCAACTCCGGTCTGCACCGCCTTCTCTTCTTCCTCATCATCACTTCTTACCTTGATTTCCACCTGCTTTAACGCAGCTGAGCCACCGCCAAACATAAGCGTAAAGAAAGAATGAAATTCTTTGGTGATCCTTTCTACTCCGGCGCTAAATTGCGAATGCAATTTTTCATCCATCTCAACAATCAGCTTTTTTAAGTTTTCGACCGACTCTTCAAGATCAGATAGTTCTTTAGCTAAAAATTCATCACGTGCCTTAGCTTCTTCGTACTCTTTAACTAGATCTTCCGTCGCTCCAACCCCTAGTTCCTCTAATCTAATTTTTAATTTCTCCAATTCAAACTGTCGGTTTTTTTGCTTGGACCGATCCTCAGACACGATCTGATCCTCGTCTACAGACTGTCCGGCTTCGTCCCTCACTTCATACGTAAAGTAATCTGTGGCCGATTGACCCAGCAGAGTAACCGCTTCTTGCAACTGTTGTTTAAAATCATCGCGATCTCTGTTTAAAACAGCCAATTCACTATCGATATTTTTTACCTTTAGCTCCAGTTCTCGTTGTTCGTTTATTAGAGCGAACATATCGCGCTCAGCTTCGCGATTTTTATTGGATTCTGCTTGCTGCTCAGTTTGCAGGGCTGCCAATTTTTCCTGCACCCTACTTTCATCGTGCCGTGCTTTTTCTAATGCCACAGTGGCTTTTTCTAATTCGGACTGTAGTTCAGACAATTCCTTTTTGTCTGCTTCTGTTGTATCTACCTGCTCAACCTTGCCTTCGTTCAAGAATGCACGCAACTTCTTCACCAATTCATCCAAGGTATTTTTAAGCACAGAGACATCATCATCTTTCAGTAATGTTGTTTCCGACTCAATACCTGACACTAATTTCTCTAAAGCAGACCGTTTTATAAAGCCGTCGGTCTCAGCCGGCTTATTGACTGCGGCACTGATGCGTCTTTCCAAAAAAGAGATCTGACCTTCGATACCACTATGGGCTTTTTCGGCCACCTGCCTCACTTTTGTAGCTTCCGCTAACGTGGCTTCGGCGGATTTTAGGTCGGCCGATTCTTCCACCTCTTCGGTCTTGGCCAAAATTGTCTTTACTTCCTCTAATTTTTTCTTTACTTCAGTCAGCTGAGCAGTTGGCGCAACGCGCTCTTGTGTCAGGCGATCAAAGTGAAAGGCGACATATGTGTCTTCACGCTTAAGATACTCAGCGTACTTCAGCTTGAGTTCTTTTTGCACCTCCAGTGAGCGTTCGGCTTTCTCCACTTGCTTCTTCATGTACCGCAAATGCGGAGCGGCTTCGCGGCGGAGCGACTCTACCTGCGAAATATTCTCCTTAGTTTTTTCCAACTTACGCTCACTTTCGTGCTTCTTGAGTTGGTAGACCTTGAGGCCAAGCGCGTCTTCAATCATCTCCCTTCGCTCTTTAGGTCCAGCTGCCAATACCCGATCAGCTTCTCCCTGAGAAATAATATGATGACCGGTTGAACCGATATTGGCGTTAGCCAGTAGCTCATGCACGTCTTTAAGGCGCACGGTCGAATCGTTTAGCTTGTATTCATTTTGGCCGTCACGGTGGACCGTCCGCTCGATTTTGACTTCGTCAAAATCGAGCGCCAACGCGCGGTTTTTATTATCAAAAATTACTTGTACTGAAGCCCGATTGCCACGAGACACCTTTTCTGAACCTCCCCAGATCAGATCTTCACCCTTCTTCCCTCGCATCGACTTTACTGACTGCTCTCCTAACACAAAGCGAAAAGACTCTGCGATATTACTCTTCCCGGAACCATTTGGACCAACAATTGAGGTAATGGGCGCGGTAAATTTCAGCTCGCTCTTTTTGGCGAATGACTTAAAACCATTAATTGTCAGTTCTTTCAAATACATAATCTTTAATAGCAAGCTCCTCCAACACTGTAGATAGCTAAGGAATTGTAGAAATCAGCTTCACTTGGTTCACATTCAGCGGGATGGACTCCGCCAGGATCATCGCAGCTTTCGGGACAGCGAGCAAACTCGTCTATCTGCTGCACCCCGTCGGCTGCTGCAGCTGCTCCAGCGAAACAGTTTTCGGCAATCAATTTGTATGAGGATTGATCACCAGTCACAATGTACCTGAATATACAGTCAGAATTACGAGACTCATCCCTATTTGGCAAACCAGACAAGTAGCCAGGTATTAAACCATCAATATATGGCTGCTGCGTACCACTGATTATAGGGCAGCCAACCAGAGAGCCCCCCGAACCAGAAACATAACTTGAAGCAATAACAACATAATCCCCGCCCCTGGTGCTCGCAGACCGACAATCAGTTACTCCAAAATTACTTGCTGTTGGATAGCTTCCATTTTGCAATCGATACGTCTCAATCGCCAACTCGATTTCTTTCAACTCGGCCCGAATGGAACTGTTACTCGAATTATCTCGCGAATCTTCAAAGGCATAAAATAAGATCGACAAAATTATACTGATGATACCAATCACCACTAGCACTTCTACCAAAGTAAATCCCTTAAGAAACTTTTGCCTCTGCATTATTCAATAATAACACCCTCTTTAATCCAGAATATGGGGTGTGCACAAATTACCAGTATTCTGCTCCACTAGAATAAATAGAGTAAATGTTCTCTGGAGCAGGAGCGCTGCAGCGTGATGGAGGTCCTGGCAATGCTCTTGGACACCTGGCCAGCTCGTGACTAAAATCATCCACCAGATTTACCTCGACAGATTCGTGCACCATAATTTTATACGTATCATTACTGGCGCTAGTTCGATAGTAAAAACCTTTATCGTCCTCCAGCTCATCGCGCGGATCTATTGGTAAAGCTGGTAGAAAGTCGGGCACAAAGTTTACGCCGCCGGTATGACCCACAATATAGTCGTCACAACTAGCCGCCCAGCTCAAAGTAGCGGGACCCGGACCAGCCCATTCGCCAGCACTTGGATCACCACACCCCTGATCAGGGTAAACTCCGTACTCAGCCTTATACAACTCTAGCGCAACTGCCAACTGTTCCAAAGCGGCAGCTCTTGCTTTATCCCGCGCATCCGCTCGAGCATCATTAAAATTGATCATCAAAAAACTGACCAGCAAAGCCAGTATGCCGACGACCACCAAAACCTCGATTAGAGTAAAACCCTTATTGTTGTCAATATTTTTTTTCATACTTATTTACACCTAACTATTTCTGTATCAAACTCAATAGCTTTCGGCTCGGAAAATCCTGTACTATAACCTCCCGACAAAGCATAGTCATTTTCATATTCAGACGCTAGATGACAAACCTCATACGGACTCCCGAAGTCAGCTGGTGTACCCAGATCTTGATTGAGATTACCAGTAGCCCTTGTCCTTACCCGCGTACATATTCCAGGATCATTAAGTGACTGACTACCAAAGCTCCCTCCATCATTGGCCTGAATTATTCTGTAAGTTGGGTCGCACCGAAAGAAATCACTGCTCTGAGCCACTAATTCTGATTCTACTGTATCAAGAGCCATAACTTTATAGGCTGAGCCTGACTGATTAACCAAGTATACATAGCCACCTCCGCCATTTAAAAATGGATCGTTCGGTAATTTGCGAATATACTCAGGCGCCAGCCCTATAATATATTCAGGATCTCCCAGTGGACAAGGATGCGCCCCATCTGGCTCGCCCGAAAACACTGGCGTTAGCGAATCGGTATAACCATTACAGCCAGAAGGATAAGTACCATTATCAAGTCGATAGAGTTCAATCGCAGATTGCAACTCTCTGAGATCAGATTTTCTTTGTGCATCACGCGCCGAGGCTCGTGAATCACTAACGTTCACAAAAATAAACGAGCTTAGAATAGAGATCACCGCAATCACCACCAATAACTCAGCTAAAGTAAATCCTTTAGTCTTGATATTCATATAAAAAATTATATCACGCAGGTTTTATGACTAGTCTGTTTGCCAACCTTTCGCGGTGACGGCGTGTTCGGCGGCTTGTTGTTCAGCCTCTTGTTTGGAGCGACCCTTTCCTTCAGCTACCAATTCTTTGCCCAAAAAAACTCCAACAGTAAATACCCGATCATGATCTGGACCTTCTTGTGAGGTAGTTTTGTAAGTCGGAGTAATAGATACATGCTCTTGCGCCAACTCTTGAAAGCGACTCTTAGCATCCTGCCATAGGCGCTTTTTGACTATTTCGTCGGTCTTAGGAAATAGTCTTTCCGCAATAAAGGCTTGCGCGGCATCATAACCTTGATCTAAGTAGATCGCACCAATACAAGCTTCAAAAGCATTAGCTAAAATATACTGTCGCGCCCGCCCAACATCCTTTGCTTCACCTTTCGACATCAAAAGAAAATCATTGACTCCGAGCTGCTCTGAGGCACCACTTAAAGATACTGTGTTTACCAAAGCAGCGCGCACTGCAGTCAGTTCACCTTCAGGTTTGTCTTGATATTTTTTGAAAAGATAGTCGGTAACCACTAGCTCCAAAACCGCATCGCCTAAAAACTCTAAGCGCTCATTGTGATCCCAAGTCGCCTCTCGATGTTCATTAAGATACGATCGGTGTGTCACCGCTGACAGTAAAATCTTGATATCAGCAAATTGCACGCCAAGAATTTGCTGCAACTTGTCCAAATTTGCCTCCGGGTTTTTATCTTCCATAATCTGTTAGTCTGAAATGTATCACTAATTCCCTCCTCTTCCAACTAGCACAGTGACCGCCTTGGTAACAATCGGTAAGATATCCTCGTAGAAGTTTAATTCCAGAATATCGGCCACTTTAAACCATTTGGCATCATCTAGGCCACCTTTTTTAATTAGTTGAATATCTTGATAAGGAGCTTTAGCCAAGAAGTAGTGCACTTGCTTGCGTACTTTCCCTGACTCAGGATGTGACGCCACGTACTCATTACCGCCGATTTCTTGCTCAATCTCAATTGGTAGACCGATTTCTTCGTTTAGAGCTCGCACTGCCCCAGCTTCGACAGTTTCTTCTTCTTGCACTTTACTCTTAGAAAGAGTCCAGTGTCCGAAAATATCGTGTACCAGAGCCAGGTAAATTTGACCTTCGTGCTCAGCGTAAACCACTGCTCCAGACAGCCTTTCGATTGGCATCTCCTCAAATGGAATGTCTCGCTTCCGCTTCTTACCTTGCTCATCTTTACCAGGCTCACCAATCTCTTTATAAACCGCTCCCAGCACACCATTTACAAACCGGCTACTGTTTTCGCCACCAAACTGCTTAGCTAGTTCAATCGCCTCATTGATAGCTACTTTAGCTGGTACTTCTTTACGGTCAGCAAACAAGAGCTCATAAAGACCCAAGCGTAAAATATTACGATCGACGGGAGAAATACGATCGATTGGCCAATCAGGCGCGGCTTTTTCGATAACTTGATCGAGTTCTGGCTGTTTTGCCATGACTCCATCGAGGAGTTTTTCCATAAATGGCATATCGGTCTTGTTGGGAGCAAACTCTGCTACGTTACGTCCCAAAACTTCACCCACTGCTTTTTTTTCGAGCGCGTTTAAATCCCACTCAAAAAGTGACTGAAGAACAATGCTGCGCGATAAATGTCGATTTGCCATACTAATGTACTAAACTTTTACTGACCTAAGTGTACCATTCTGCCGGTCTGCCATGGGCGATAAATCCACAAAACCCTACCGGTTTGGCAGGGTTTTCAGTGGCTTACTTTTCTTCTTTTGCTTCTTCTACCTTTTCAGCTGGAGCTTCTACTGAAGCTTCTTCAGTTGCTGGAGCTTCCTCCGCTACTTCTTGACCAAAGCCTTGTTGGGCATCGATCATATCTTTTTTAGCTTGCAAACGCTCGTCTCGAGCTTTTTTCTTGGCCGCTACATCAATGACCATTCTCCCTTTGTAGAAGCCACATTCTAAACACATGTGGTGTGGTCGGTGCTTTGCGCCACAGTTGCTACAAATAGCCAAAGTAGGCGCTTTTAGCGCATGATGTGAACGACGATTCGCGGTGTGTGCCCGCGTGTGACGCATTCGAATTACCATAGTGGCGAAACTATATCAGAATTGCTAATAAATGCAATAGAAAAGGCCGCCTTTTGCAAGAACGGCCGTAAAAGGTGCCAGAGGGGTGCATACTCTCAAATCTGTATGCGCCATGATATGACACTCGCTTTGGTATTTCTCACCTTTTTAATCTTCGCCGGCGCATCATCGCTGCTGCAACGACTAGACTTGGAAAGATGTTTCTGCGAAAGGTGCTTCACCGTGCCCGCCATAAACGCATGGACTCTTGATCGAAATTGATCGTATTCCATATTCGCCGTACGGGTGAAGTCGAGCACTATACAAGAACTGGTTTGAGAGACATCCACTCTGATCCCCGGCAATTCACTCGCCGCTTTTGCCGGCAAATTGGTCTTGATACAATTACTGAGGCTTATAAGCCGATCAAAGTAATTGGCGTTTCTCGTATTATTCATCCAGGCTCCCTACGTGGATTTAATGTGAATCGGTTCTGAGCAGAATCGCTCAGGTCAATATTTTACAATACTTTTATGTTTTTGCAATAGCTAACCCTATGGATCGGACACTTACCTCTTTGAGCAATCATTTCTCGATGCAGCTGTGTGCCGTAGCCTTTGTTTTCAATAAAGCCATAGGCTGGATATTTACGATCAATTTTATTCATATATTTGTCTCGTGTCACTTTGGCCAGTACCGAAGCCAATCCAATAACCTTTTCTTTGTCGTCGCCTTTGATAATCGTTTCTTGAGAAAAACGATAGTGAGCCTTGAGCGAACCGTCGAGCTTCAAGTGGCAAGTCTTTGGATTCAACTGCAACCGCTTTACGTTACGTGCAATCGCTAAGTTGATGGCGAAAGAAATACCCATCTTGTCTATCACTGAAGGTCCCACTTGAGCTACGGAAAAATCTAGTAATCCACGGTATCTGAGCTCTTTTGCCCGTTCGTACAAATCCTCACGAGTTTTTTCACTCAGTTTTTTACTGTCTCCAACCCCAGGGATTAAAGCCCAATCAAAATCAACCGGAATTTTCACCATACCTACCGCTACTGGACCAGCCAATGGCCCGCGGCCAGCTTCATCAACGCCAACTAAATACTTGATCATAACTTATTAAATAAAGCTTCATCTACTCCTTACAGGAGCTGTACACCTTGTCTATATTTTACTTCGACTGACGTCTCGCAAAATCTTAGGCGAGGTCTTGTGAAAGCATCCAATGCTTTCTCACCAATTTCCCATTTCATAGCAGCATTATAGCAGAATTGACTTTTGGTTAAAATTATGCTATTATTAATAATGTATCGGTCTTCCATATTCATACAGATCTAGGAGGTCTATTATGAACAAGTTCCTTATCATTATGATCAGCCTGGTCCTGATCGCCCCGCTGGCTCATGCCAACGAAGGTCCCTTAGAGCGCATCGCGCGAAACGTCGGAAGCACTGTAACCATGCAGGTGCTTGGTGGCGCTCGTATCGACAACTGCTCGAGCCGGAGCGTTGGCCGCGTCTGCGCCAAGCTCGACCGGCGCACAGTTGGCGGAGACATCTCCGTAGGCGTCACAGGTCGCGGCAAGCTTTTTGGGGCCAAAACTGGCAAACGAGTAGTACTAAGGCCAGTTGAGATACCGGTCCTGAAATTCAACTAGGATCGGTAGCTTACCGCGCCCCGTTCATCTAAATAGATGAACGGGGTTTTTCTTTATCATATAGACCAGTTTGGAGGTAATGCTATAATGCTCGCACTATGTCCGATTCGAAGCTTACGACTGAATTCGTCCATCTTCACACCCACTCGATGTATTCACTCCTGAATGCTGTGCCTACCCCAAAAGAACTCGCGGCAACAGCCAAAGCCGATGGCCAAGACGCTCTCGCTATCACTGATGCTGGTGCTCTCTATGGTGCAATAGATTTTTACAAAGCGTGTACCGCCGAAGGTATCAAACCAATCATTGGCCTCGATGCTTTTTTGGCCCCTCGCACACGACACGACAAGGAAGTTAATATTGATAAACCCCGCTCCCGCCTAGTCTTACTGGCCAAAACCTTCAAGGGCTACCAAAACCTTATCTCGCTCGTCACCCGCTCAAATATCGAAGGTTTTTACTACAAACCGCGAATTGATGAAGAGCTTTTGAAAGAGTACAAGGATGATTTATTTTGTATTATCCCCTCTTTTGCTGGTGAAGTAGCTCAAGCGCTAAAAGACGTTAACCCAGAACAGGCCGCTGAACGTCTTGATTGGTACAAAAGTGTCTTTGCCGAAAATTGTTACCTCGAAATATCGCACCACCCAGAAATATTCGACCACCAAGAAAATCAAGAAAAGATTAAAGAGTTAGCCAAGGAAACCAATACTCCCCTCGTAGCCGCTCACGATATTTATTATCTAAAGCCCGAAGATCGCTTGGCCCGCGAAACCATGATCAAGATTCAAAGCGGTGGTGTCGTAGACACCACCGCTGACCATGATGCCAGTGACAACTTTTCGTTTACCACTCAAGCGGAGATGAAAGAGTGGTTTAAAGACGTACCTGAAGCAATTTCAAATACAGTAAAGATTGCCGAAGCTTGTAATGTCGAAATCACTCTCGGTATGGATGCCTGGGTATTTCCCAATTACGAAATTGAAAGTGGCCGCGACCCGGACGAAGAACTCCGAGTCACCTCGTACGAAGGTGTGAAATGGCGCGGACTAGACACCAACGACAAGAGCGTTACCGAGCGACTCGACTACGAACTCGACATCATTAAGACCAAAGGTTACGCCAAATACTTCTTAGTGGTAGGCGATCTTTTACGCGAAGCTCGAGAGCGCGGCATCCTTACCACTATTCGTGGTTCGGTAGCCGGATCACTGACCACCTACGTACTCGGAATTACCAACGTAAATCCACTTGAGTACAAACTTCCCTTCGAACGATTCCTCAATCCTGAGCGTCCGTCAGCGCCTGATATCGACATGGATTTTGCCGATAACCGACGCGATGAAATCATCGAATACTCCAAGGAAAAATACGGAGAAAATAACGTCGCGCAAATCGGCACTTTTGGCACCATGATGGCCCGCGCGGCTGTACGTGACGTAGCTCGCGCTCTGGGACATTCATACGCTACTGGTGACCGCATCGCTAAATTGATACCGCTTGGGGCTCAAGGTTTTCCAATGACCATCGACCGCGCCATCGATATTGAACCCGAGCTGGCTGAGTTGTACAAAAAAGATTCAGAGTCCCGTGAAGTGATTGATCTAGCTAAACAAATTGAAGGTCGGGTTCGACACCTCGGAGTGCACGCCGCCGGTGTAGTGATTGCTCCAGCACCACTAAACGAGTACGTACCAATTCAGCCCGACCCCAAAACTGGAAAGTACATCACTCAATACGAAATGCACAGCGTTGGAGAAGACGGAGTCGGCCTTTTGAAGTTTGACTTCCTTGGCATCAAAAACTTAGCTATCTTAGCTGATGCCGTAAAGCGAGTAAAAAAAATTCACAACGTTGATATTGATATTGAAAATATCGATCTCGCCGACCAAAAAACTTTTGACATGTTGGCTCGCGGTGAAACCATGGGTCTTTTCCAGCTAAACGGTTCGGGTATGACAGCCTTCTTAAAGCAACTAAAGCCGACTACTATTCACGATATCAACGCGATGGTGGCTTTGTATCGCCCAGGACCAATGGAAATGATCCCGACCTATATCGAACGTAAGCACAATCCAGCTTTAGTGTCGTACATGGATGAACGAATGGAAGAAATTCTTGACGTGTCCTACGGGGTGATCACTTACCAAGATGACGTGATGATGATCTCCATTAAGCTGGCTGGTTATTCGTGGCTCGAGGCTGATAAGCTTCGTAAAGCGATGGGTAAAAAGGTGCCAGAGATCATGGCTGCCGAAAAAGACAAGTTATTCAACGGTCTGATCGAACATGGCATGACTGCTCAAAAGGCTGAGGAGCTCTGGAAACTAATTGAACCTTTTGCAGCCTACGGATTCAACAAAGCTCATGCCGCCTCATACGGACGGGTTGCCTACCAAACAGCCTTCATGAAGGCCAACTATCCAGTCGAATACATGTCTGCGGTTCTGACCGCTGACTCTGGTGACACAGAAAAAATCTCCGAAATTATTCACGAGTGTGAGCGCATGAATATCACCGTTTTGCCACCTGATATCAACGAGTCATTCGCTGACTTTTCAGTTGTGCCAGGAAAAGAAACTATCCGCTTTGGACTCACTACTATCAAAAACTTTGGCGCTGGTATCGCCGATGTCATTATTGCGGAAAGAAAAGCAAATGGCGCTTTTGCATCAATGCAGGATTTCTTGAGCCGGATCCACGACCGTGGGCTAAACAAAAAATCAATGGAAGCTCTGATTACCACTGGCGCTTTTGATAACTTCGACGAAAGAGGAGTTTTGTTTGCAAATCTAGACAACCTACTGGCTTACAATAAAGAGCATGTAGCCGGCAAGGAATCCAATCAAGATTCTTTATTTGGCGGAATGGAAGAAGTCAGCGGTCTCACTCTCGAAGCCTCACAGCCAGCAACCACTACCCAAAAATTACTCTGGGAAAAAGAGCTACTTGGAGTGTATGTATCTGGACATCCGCTTGATGCTCATCAAGCCGAAACTGATAAACGCCCTAAAATCGCCGAAGTTAAGCAGGGCTACAAAGGCACGACCGTCGTTACCACGGGTCTAGTAGAAATAGTCAAAGAACTACTAACCAAAAAAGGCGACCGCATGGCCTTTGTAAAAATATCAGACCAAAAAGACAGTATAGAAACTGTCACCTTCCCTGAAACATACACCACCTATAAAGACTTACTTGAGCCTGGTACTTGCGTAGCAATTAAAGGTAAGCTTAATTTCCGCAATGACGAGCCGAGTATTCTGATCGATAAAATTAAACCTCTTGATCCCCAAACCCTAGATTTAGAAACACCACCGGATCGACCAGAATAGTATTGACGTTAGACACATTAAGTTGTATTGTTCGATAATCTTGCGAGTCGAAAAACGTCTCCGATCCAGAAAAACTGGACCGCATGTTGGCAAGATGAACGGAGTTCTTAACAATGAAAATACCTGTACCGAGCGTGGGCGTGTTTGACTACAACCGTCTGTTTAATTACTGGTTGTGCGCTGTAATAGTGCCGTCAGCTGTCTTAGTGTTTTATATGGCAAGAATTCGAATGGATTCTTTATTGCTGTCAATATCTGGCAGCTTTTACTGCATATTTTTCATTGGCGTTAGTATCGAGATGCTTTTCATCAGAGAAGCCGCGGCTCACTACAAAATTGTCGCCGCTGTTCTTGGCGAAAGTGAGAAAAGTCGCCAAGCAGGCTTAAGATTCCTGGAAACTGGTCTGAAAACTGCCGCACAGGAACTGGAGCAACAATTCGAGCTCAATACGGACTGGCAATCCTCCCTTGGTCCTGATTCAAATGAAGAGCATATTGAGAAAGCTCGGAAGATCAGCAAAGAAGTTAATAAACAAAAAAATGCTTTCTGGCAGCTGTATGAGTCAGTGACTTATCTGCGCAATAAATGGTATAGATCACCTGCCGACTTACCGACAACTGTGAAGGGTTGTGCGAGCATGACTATCAGCTAGTCTGAACTTGTCAGCAATCGTCGCCGGTCCACCCTGTGGACCGGTTTTCGTTTGACAGAAACTATCTTCGGTCATAAGATTGTTAGTACAGAGATTGCAGTGGCTACCAACCGCTGGGCCAAGTCGGAAGTTTACTTCCCTAATCTGTAACAATGAAGTGCTAAGTTGGCATACTGACTTAGAAACTCGGTGGAACCGCGTCCAATAGTATTTGGATCGTCCGAGTAAAAATATGACTTTGTCGTATTTTTACTCGGACGTTTTTATTTATCAGTTAATCATTTAGTTTATTAATTCTAGACATTCTCCAGACACGCGTCCTCGTCTCCTGCGGACTCGGCGCTATGCTCGTTCAATTTTCGTACAAATAAGTACGAACCAAGCAAATTGAACTGCGCAATGTCTGTCAAAAGTCTAGAATTAATAAACACTGTATCCGAGTGCCGTGGTGTCTGTGTAGAGAAACATTCGCATTATCGATCCTCACTACAATGACGTGCGCCCGACACAATAAATGACCACTCAAAAGAAAATATATGGAACAATCAGAAAAGAAACGACACACTCTCGCCCACCTCTTGGCGGCAGCAGTGTTAGAAAAATACCCAGAAGCCAAAGTCACCCTCGGCCCCCCGATCGACAACGGTTTTTACTATGACTTTGATTTTGGTGATGGTGAGGCGCCAGGTGATGCTGACCTGAAAGCTATTCAAAAGGCCATGAAGAAGATGGTCAACAAATGGACAGAATGGGAACACAAAGAAGTCTCAGCTGACGAGGCGAGAGAAATGTATCAAAACAATCCATACAAACTGGAACTCATAAATGAAATCGCTGAGAAAGGTGAATCCATCACACTATATACCTGCGGTGGTTTCACCGACCTATGTCGCGGTGGTCACGCTGAAAATCCGAGTCAGGATATTGCCATGGATGCTTTCAAGCTCGATAAAATCGCCGGTGCTTATTGGCGCGGTGACGAGAAAAATCCTATGCTTACCCGCATCTACGGTATCGCCTTTGACACCAAAGAAGAGCTGGAAGCCTACGAAACTCAAATGGAAGAGGCTAAAAAACGCGACCACCGTAAGCTTGGAAAAGAGCTCGGCCTATTCTCCTTTTCTGATTTAGTCGGGCCAGGGTTACCCTTATGGTCTCCCAAAGGAACTGTGTTACGACAAGAGATCGACAAATTTGTCCAAAGACTACGAAAAGAACGTGGCTACGAAATGGTGACAATTCCTCACATTGCCAAGAAAGCTTTGTATGAGACCTCTGGCCACTGGCAAAAGTACAGTGAAGACTTGTTCAAGGTACGCGCTAAAGAAGATAGCGACGGCGAGGAGTACGTGCTGAAGCCGATGAATTGTCCGTGTCACACGCAAATCTTCGATTCAGTTCCCCGTTCATATAAGGAGATGCCGAAACGATTTGCCGAAACCACTATGGTATATCGGGCTGAGCAATCAGGAGAACTGGCTGGTCTGACTAGAGTGTTATCAATCACTCAGGACGATGCGCATGTATTTTGTAGAGAATCCCAACTACGTGAGGAGATCGAATCAATCTGGGATATTATCGACACTTTCTATGGCACCTTTGGTTTTGATCTAAAGGTTCGACTTTCGTTTAGAGATTCTCAAAATACTAACGGCTATATCGGTACTGATGAAGAATGGAATGACGCGCAAAACCTCCTGAAAGAAATTGCCGAAAGTCGTGACTGCGAATACTACATTGAAGAAGGTGAAGCTGCCTTCTATGCTCCCAAACTAGACTTCATCGCCCACGATTCAATTGGACGCAAACATCAAGTAGCCACCATTCAGGCCGATCGTAACCTGCCCGAAAGGTTTGATTTGACCTGTGTTAACGAAAGCGGAGAAAAAGAACGCATCGTGATGATTCATGCAGCCATTGCTGGATCACTAGAAAGATTCACGGCAGTACTAATCGAACACCTAGCTGGTAACTTCCCACTCTTGATCGCGCCCGTGCAACTAGCAGTGATTCCTGTAGCAGAAGCTCACAATGAGTACGCACAAAATGTAGTCACCAGACTTGAAGAGGCTGGTTTTAGAATCACCTTTGACGACTCCAAAGAATCAATGGGTAAGAAGATCAGACAAGCGAAAAAGGACAAGCTTCCCTACTTCATCGTGATTGGCGACCAAGACATAGAAGCTAATCAGGTTACTCTTGAGTCGAGAGACCAGGAAGAATCACAATCACTCTCGCTTGACGAGCTGATTGTGAAACTAAATGAAGAGCAGAACATATAATAGATTGGATGATGTTCATTAGAAAAGGCCGACCCCGAAGGGGTCGGCCTTTTCTTATACGTAAGAAATTATCCTAATTCCTTTACGGCCTTCATGATAGCCATCTTAACCGCTGAAGCTTCGTCGGTGTAAGTACCATCGATAGCTCCAGTCAGAGCTGCGATCATATTCTTGATCTGATCACCTGATAGATTCTTAGTTTCTTCTTGAAGAAGACTTGAGACCTCTACCTGATCGCCCTTTCGGCTACGGTATACCGCATCAAGGTCAGCTGCAGCATCAGCTAGAGCAAACATTGGTCGGTTTCCGATCATGTCATAAGCAGCCACCACGTTCCCGGTCACAATTGCTTCCGCTAGTGATCCAGAACCTTGCGGAACTGTTGCTAGCACGAATTCTTCCTGATCTTCTTCTGCCTTTGCTGCATTGTTTTGACAGACAATACAAAGATCTTTCATTCGAGACTCATTAATTACAATCCAACCATCTTCTAATGCGTATTCAGACTTTGCAGCAGCAATGACTTCATCTAATGCCGCTACCCGTTCTAGACCTCCTTCAGTGGTACCAATAAAGTGTCGGATTGCGTCACTAGACAATAACGCATTCTGTTCGTGGGCACGGTTTTCAATATCAGTCACCGTTGCATCATCAGCTACGTGCGGATTAGTACCGATTACTGGTGCGCCAGTTGGTAGATTAGTTGGCATTACTGATCCAGACACTTGTGGCGTTACTGACTCCACAAACACGTCAGGTCGCACTTCCTTAGCCTTAGTCATGGCATCAGTATTAGTTTCAGTAATATTCACCTGACCTCCTTCTAATACCACCTCGGTCTTGTTTCGGATGACCAGTAAGTAAGTTAGAGCCAATGCCCACGCCACTAGTAGTAGGTAGAACATCATTGTCATAAACGGACCAGCTTCGAAACCAGTGTAAGGAGTTTGGCTAAGTGAGATACCAGCTACTAGTGGTTGCTGATCTCGGGTTTGTAGTACAGTCACTGAACCAGAAACCTCAACATCAACTGTACATTCTCGGTCTCGTGAACCACGTTCAGCAATTAGAGTAAATTCAGTATCTCGAGTTGGAATGATAGTAATTTCACCATCTAGGTAGTCTTCCTTATCGTCAGATAGCATGTCGTCGGTTGTAAACAACACATCACCTTCGTCATCAATAATTGTAATGTCACGAGCTCGTGAAGTTTCCCAACTTAGAGTGATTTCTTCACCTAGAGAAATTCGTGAGTCTGAAATATCTAGTTCACAACGTGGTGAAGCAGAACCTCCTCCGCCGCCACCTCCGCCGGTTTCGACTTCGACAGTGATAGGACAGCTGATCGGATTACCGTCTTTAGTTGCAGTCAACACGAAATCAGTGTCTTCAGTAATTTCTACCGCTTCAGAACCAACTAATACAGTTGCGTCAATCTCACTAATAAATACTGAATCAGCAGCACTAGCATCCCAGTTTAGAGTTACATTATCGCCTCGATCTACTGAGTAATCACTAGCAGTGAAAGTGATATCTGAACAAGTTAGTACGTCTGTAGTAGCTACAGTGACTGGCGCCGGACAACTTACCTGAACACCTTCGTCATTAGTAGCAGTCAAAGAGAAATCTGTTGACGCTGACACGTTAACCACTTGCGAACCTGTTAGTTGTGACACCACACCAACAGATGGGGTGATTTCAACTACAGAGGCATTCTCTACACTCCAGTTTAGAGTGACATCTCCCCCACCAATACCCAGTGAGTTTGGTGAAGCATTAAATACACAAGTTGGAACCGGAGTTTCTGACACAACCACCGGAGTAGTACAGCTGTCTGTTTGGCCATCAGCTGCAAACACTGTCATGGTATATACAGTTGACGCTAAAGGTGCCACCTCGGTTGAACTGTCTACATCAGTAAAAGTTCCTACGCCACTAATAGTTACTTGAGAGGCATTTGTAGTCTCCCAACTTAGAGTTGTGGTTGCTCCAGTATTAATCACATCTGGACTAGCTACGAATGAATCACAAGTCGGTGCAACAGTATCAACCACTACAACCTCAGCTGAACAAGTTTTCGGTACGTGTGGAGACACTACCAGACCTTCATCAACGGTTAGGGTGTAGGTGGTGGTGACAGTTGGGTTAACGTCAAGCGAACCATCAGAAGTTCGGTTTCCAAGACCATTGTCGAATACCACTCCGCTACCACCGTTTGAAGTCCAGGTTAGAGTTGCGCTCTCACCTCGAGTGATAGTTTGGGTAGCTGGTGTAAGGGTACAGTCGCCTACCGGAGACTCGGGCGCTTCACAGTAAACAGTAACCGTCTTATCACAAGTCACACCATCAACTGTGGCCACCAGATTAAACGAGGTATTTTCTGTGATGTTTAGATACATCTTAGAACCAGACTCACCAACGACCTCACCATTAATAGTGACGTTATCTGCACCGCTAGTATTCCAGGTAATTTCAACATCGCCGCCACTAGTGATATTTTCGCTACTGGCTGAAATGCTACAAGAAATAGAAACTGATCCTCCGGTAGTCAAACCTCCGGTAGAAAGAGATCCTCCTTCTGAACTAGTTTGAGCTGTTGCCGTAATCGGGGTAGCAAAACCAGAAAGCATCAATGACAACATCACCATCGTGTGAGCGATTGTGTTAAATGTCTTTTTCATAATTGTTAACTTAGTATTATTCATAAGATTTATACTCTCACCTACACCTTTATACGCAAGAGTAATCAAGCCTACGAAATAACGATATTTTAATAGAGAACGTGGACCTGCTACAAAGTCCTACTTATTTTTATATTGTATCGTATAAATACTAATTTGTCAATAGCCACCCCTTAAAAAGGTGTCACATTCACCTGCTTTGACTCCACGATAAATCGATCTTCGATACTGCCAAAGTTGTTGCAAGTAGCCAAAGTCAGCATCTTTCCAGTACCAGCAATTGGCACCACCAGCTCGGTGGCCTTAGCTTCATAAACCTTTTCTACGCGATAATCGTAAACAGCGTTTGAGGTATAAACCCTAATAATATCTCCCCACTGCAAGCTCTCGATACCATTAAAAGCTTGGAAATTTTTATTGAAAACACGCGGCAAGTGGCTGGAGTGGCCAAGAATAAAGACATTTCCATCTTGTAACATATTGGCTGAATCTGGGTGACGTACCACTCCATCAAGGAGAGCAGCATCTAAATCATTCACTAATCGCGAATTCGGGTTAAGTACCTGAACCGTCTTACCTAATCGCTCAATTGTAATTTTTAGCGGTAAAGCAGATTGATCAATAGTCGCCACTGGCTCTGGTGCAGTATAAACAGGTGCTGAAACAGCTACTGGAGCCACTGCCTCAACCACTTCAGGCTCTGGATCAGGCTCAATCACCTCATCCTCTACCATTTCTGGCACTTCCTCTGGTTCAGCCATCTCGACCACCTCCTCTTCTACCTCAGTAATAGCCTGAGGTTCCTCTGGAAGAAAATCAATCGCCACCAAAAACAAATAAGAGATAGTAAACACGATAAAAAACGTTCCGAGAAACGTATACTTCTGCTGCCAAATTTTTTCGAAGCTATTCATGTTTACTAATTAAACGCCACATACAATAACATGATTAATAATAATGTCAATGTTATGACTTTTCTATGCAGGAAGACTACGCAAAATACCGCCGATTGTATATTGACAAAAGACATCAATCGTGGTAGTTTCTAAGAACTATGAGTAACGAATCAAACAAGAAGGACAACACCTTCTCTAAGCCAGTCGCGGTGATAGCTTTTATTAGTATGATTTTCGCTATCGCTTGGCTATCTGTACAGCTAGTAAGCTTCGTTCCCGGAGCTTTTTCCTCATTAGCTTCTCTAGCAGAGAGCATCAACCAGCGAGCTGTCCCAACTGAAGAAATGGAGGCTGAGGAGATTATTATTGCTAGCAGCAAGAGCATCATTACAGCTGGAGAATTCACTTCCCTATCTTGGGATGCTAGCAACGTGGATGGTAGCTACATGTTCTCTTACGACTGTGCTGATGGTGTTTCTCTAAACATCATTGATAACAATGGTAACGCCCGCGGAGTATCATGCGACACTAGTTATGATATTGGAAATACTACCAATCTAACCCTGGAAACCTCTTCAGAAAAGAATCGTTACGAAAACATCTACTACGACATCGAACTGATCGGTACTGAAAATAATCATACTTATGGACGAGGCGGTTCATCTTACACTGTAGTAAACAGTACTATTAGTCACGACGATGAGGAGACTGAGCCAGAATCTGAACAAACTGAAGACACACCAGAACCAGAAGTGGCAGTTGACCCAGAGCCATCTACTCCAGCAGTATCGGTTGAGGAACCGGAATACCAGACTCCAATCATTGATGCGGTAAAGCGAACCGATCTTGCAACTCAATTTATAGCTAGCGGAAACATCATTTCAAACGTGTTTGTACCCGGACAAATTGAAAGACGAGATAGTGGCGCAATTCAGTTTGCAGTTAAGAACTTGGGACTCAAAACTTCTAATGTCTGGACTTACGCTGTAACGCTCCCTTCTGGAGAAACCTACCGATCAGGAGGACAAGACCCACTAGGCCCAAGCGAGCGCGCCGTGATTACAGTTGGATTCCCTACCCCCAACACCGGATCACACGCCTTCCAAGTAATGACCTACGAAAACACCGATGAAAATAGCCTAAATGATGGCTTTGTTGAAACAGTTCTGTTTTCCAACTAACGTTTGATTCAAATAAATGAAAAGCCGGCTGCCAAAGGCAGCCGGCTTTTCATTTATCTTAGATGTCTAGATTGGCCATCTTTGCGTTTGATTGGATGAACGACTTTCGACTAGTCACATCAGTTCCCATCAAGATATCAAATACCTTATCGGCATTCTGCGCATCTTCGACAGTTACTTGTTTCAAGATACGATTCTCCTTATTCATGGTAGTTTCGGCCAACTCTTCGGCATTCATTTCACCTAGACCCTTGTATCGTTGAATACGTACTCGACTAGTCTTCTTAACTTCATCTTCTACTTCTTCTGTCTCCTCACCGTCTTCGTTTTCTTCAACCTCCTCTTTAACCTCTTCACCCATATCTTTTAAGATGTCGAACTTTTCCTCGTCGGTAAAGGCGTAGCGAACATCTTTTCCTTTTTGGATTTTATATAGTGGCGGTTGTGCAATGTATACGTAACCCTCATCAATCAACGCTCGAAAGTAACGGAAAAACAGTGTGAGCAGCAAGGTCCGAATGTGTGCCCCGTCGACGTCGGCGTCAGTCGCAATGATAATTTTGTGGTAGCGCAACTTAGACACGTCAAACACATCGCCAATGGCGGTCCCGAGCGCAATCACCAAGTTCTTGATTTGTTCAGACGCGAGCATCTTATCGATTCGCGCTCGCTCCACGTTTAGGATTTTTCCACGTAATGGCAGCACCGCCTGAGTCTTTCGGTCTCGTCCCATCTTAGCAGAGCCTCCAGCTGAGTCCCCCTCTACGATAAAAATCTCTGAATCTTCTGCCTTGCGGCTCTGGCAGTCGGCCAACTTACCAGGTAAAGACATACCCTCAAGGGCACCCTTTCTAAGCACACTGTCTTTTGCTGCCTTAGCTGCCTTACGGGCCTTAACTGCAATAATAACCTTATTGATGATCGCTTTAGCATCATCTGGATTCTCCTCCAAGAAAGTATTAAACGCATCACCAAACACGGCTTCGGTGGCACTTCGTGCCTCTACCGATCCGAGCTTAGCCTTAGTCTGTCCTTCAAACTGAATTTCTGGCATTTTTACCGAGATCACAGCAGTAATTCCCTCGAGTACATCATCGCCCGTAAAGGCAGTATCTTTATCTTTAGCTGAGAAAAAGTTTCCTTTCTTAGCGTAGTTATTGAGAGTTCGCGTGAGAGCCGTTTTAAAGCCGGTCACGTGAGTACCGTGCTCTGGATTATAGATGTTGTTGGCAAAAGCAGTAATTCTTGGAGAAATATCATCTACATACTGTAGTGCCACCTCCACTGTCAAAACTTCAGGGCTGACGTCCTGTTTTTCCACGTAGAAAATATTTTTATTGATCGGTTTTTGATAGTGGTTATTGAAAGATACTAGTGATTTTAGACCACCTTCAAAATAGAAAGTCTCATGCGGCACCGACAAGTGCTCGTCAGCTAAATAGATTTTTGATTCGATTGATTTAGGGTCGAGCTTTTCTTCACTTTCTCTAGCATCAATTACCGTCATGCGCATACCTTTTACCAAGTAAGCTTGTTGTCTTAGATGTGACACAATGCGCTTCCAGTCGAATTTAATTTCGGGGAAAATATCTGGATCAGCCTGAAATACTACAATCGAACCGTTGTGTTTAGTTTTGCCAAGCTTTTTTACCTTAGCCTTAGCTTTTCCGATGTTGTACTCCTGCATGTACTGAAAACCATCTTTGTGGACGTCTACTCGAGTGTGGGTAGACAGTGCGTTCACCACCGATACACCTACTCCATGGAGACCGCCCGACACCTTGTAGCCTGACTCATCACCACCAAACTTACCTCCAGCGTGCAGGGTGGTCATAATAGTCTCAAGAGCTGAAACTTTGGTCTGCTTGTGAACATCAACCGGAATTCCTCGCCCGTTATCTACCACCCTGATGTAGTTATCTGGCAGCAAAGTCACTTCTACCCGATTAGCAAAACCACCCATCGCTTCGTCACGAGAGTTATCGAAAATCTCCCAGATCATGTGATGGAGACCATCGGGACCAGTGGTACCAATATACATTCCCGGTCGCTTTCGTACTGGCTCGAGACCTTCGAGGACGGAGATAGATGAAGCGTCGTAATCACCCTTCTTCTTGGCGGCTTTTTTAGCAGGTTTTTTGGCTGGCATGTTTCAGAAAATAAGTAATAAAATCAATAATATTTGCCAATTATTATACCAAAAAAATCGGTCATTTCCTTGTGGAAAATGACCGAATCTGGGGTGTAATATTACCGAACTTCCCACCCTTTTTCTGCCACCTGCTTGTAGATAATCTCCATGACCTCATTTATCTCTTCATCGGTGAGAGTCCGATCAACAGCTTGGAAAATAAGGCGAAAACCAAGAGAGGTGCGACCGTCTTTAGTAAACTCATCGAATTGATCGATACGCACCAGCAGATCACCAGCGTGTTTTGCGAGGAGACTTTTCACTTCTTCGGAATCTGTCCCTTCGTCAACCCACATCGCAATATCACGTGACATATGCTGATACACCGAAAATGGCTTATAGGCAATCTCTTTCCCCACTTCAATTGCTTCGTAAGCGGTCGGTTCAGGCAATTTGTTTAACAGCTCTGAGAAATTAATCTCCGCGACACCCTTATCTGATTTCAATTCAACCGACACTCCAAGACTTTCTGACAATGCGCTAGCTGCCGCTTGGATCAACTTATCTTCTTTTCCTGAATAGCCAGACTGCTTGATACGAGCACCAAGTGCGAGTGCAACGTGCTCACCTACTCCCCCGTCTTCTGGGTAAAACACCGTTCCGATTTCAAATATTCTTGTATCTTGCTTCCCAAGTAAATCAGCAAATCCGGCATTTTTATCAAGTGCTTCAGTGAGGTTTTTAGTAAGGCCAGATCGCAAGCATGACTTATCGCTCGCTAGGGCGCTCTTTAGCTGTACCATGTCTTTGTTTCTAAAGCTTGAAGTAATTACTTCTGAATACCCAAGGTCTATAAGCGTCTTGCGGATTTGCTCGCTATAGTAGTGACGCTTATTTAACTCTGGCACACCTGCCTTTTCTGGAGGGACGGTAGCAACGTGATCATAGCCATGAATCCTGCCAATTTCCTCAATGAAGTCAGCTTGAATATTGAGGTCCGTGCGCTCCCAAGGACCAATCACCTTAAAGCCGCCTTCCATCTCTGTCACCTCTGCACCAATTCTATTTAAGATATCTGCCACCTCTGCAGCTGTCAGATCCAGACCAAGGACTGCATTTGTTTTGTCTAGCGATACAAACACCTCAGGGTTTGCGACGTCTTCAAGCAGAACATCGACAGTTCCTTCGTACTTGGCTGAGGCAATATCAACAATAAGATCGCACACTGCCTGCTGTGTGTATGGGACCAGTTTTCGAGATGGTTCATTTTCAAAGCGCTTGCTGGCGTCGATCACAATACCCAATCGACGAGCTGTCTTTCGAGTAATTGTCGGGTGGAAGTGAGCGGTTTCAATAATCACTTTATTGGTACCCGCGTGGACACCCGCAAAACTACCCCCTTTCACTCCAGCTAGACCAATCGGGGTGTTACTAGAACCATCAACAATCAAAAGCTCAGTGCCTTGGCACTCCACTACTCGCTCTTCATCCTTACCTCCTTCTGGGATCAGGCTCACTTGTTCTCCTGCCTCGGCAAAACGAATATCAAACTTCCACTTCCCATCTACTTGTGGGAACAAGTCAGCGTCATAAGCGTGGATTGGTTGCCCGATTGCAAACATCACGTAGTTGGTAGCATCAACAATATTATTAATTGGCCGCTGACCAATGGCTTCCAAACGGTCTTTCAGCCAATCTGGCGATTCTCCCACTTTTACCTCAGTAATAAGCGAAGCAGCAAATCGTGGACAGGCTTCTTGGTCGGCAATACTTATGTCGATAAGATCAGTACTGGTAAGTGTCGGGTCGGTTACCAAAGGATCATTCTCAAGTGGCGAAGCAGTAACTGAAGCCAGGTCTCTGGCAATTCCGCGGTGGCACAAACAATCACTCGCACGGTTGGGTAAAATATCTACTTCTATCACAGTATCATCACCCACCTTCTCGATGCCTTCGAGTTCAAATGAATGCATACCCAAAAGCTCCGCTGCCTTTTCTGCAGTCAGCTCTGTTTCACCAATATAATCTTGTAACCAATCCCAACTTACTTTCATAATCTAAAACTGATTTACGAACCTTAAGTCTCCGGTATATAAATCGCGCACATCATTAATACCGTATTTCATTACTGCCAAGCGATCGATCCCCATTCCAAACGCAAAACCAGAATACTTTTCCGCATCGATACCTGAGTCACGAAGCACATTTGGATGAACCATCCCGGCTCCCATAATCTCAATCCACTTCCCCTTCAGATGCGAATCGCCAGACAAAAGCTTCATGTCCACCTCCACCCCTGGTTCAACAAACGGGAAGAAGCCCGGTCGAAAACGCACCTCAACATCGCCACCTAAAAAGCGTTCGAAGAAATATTCAATTACTCCCTTGAGGTGGCCGAGACTCACACCTTCTCCGATCTGCAATCCCTCCAATTGGTGAAACTGCGCTTCGTGAGTAGCGTCTGTTGCTTCATTGCGAAACACCTTACCCGGACAAATCATCTTAATTGGTAAGTTATCTTTATGAGTTTCCATATACCTGGCTTGCACTGGACTGGTGTGTGTGCGCAGTACGGTTGGCTCCGAAACGTCCTTTTCTTTAAACCAAAAAGTATCCTGCATGTCGCGCGACGGATGGTCTTTGGGCACATTGAGTCGATCGAAGTTATAGTGTTCAGTCTCGACCTCAGGACCATCAGCGAACACAAAACCGATCTCAGCAAAAATACTGTTAATCTCAGCAATCATTTTTGTTAATGGGTGTTGGTGTCCGTCTGATTTATTCATGAATTATAAGTGTAGCACGGGTTTATTCTGGTTCAATTTGGGTGATCAGCTCAAAGTATCTATCATCCTCCTTAATAAAGATAGAATTATTTTCCGTCACCACTCTAATACTATCGCCCGGGTATAGCAGCTGTGTATTTTGCCACGCACGGTCATCTATCTCGGTCACGTAAAGTCCGTCCTCCAGTTGCAGTAAGACCAAGTCTGAATTGATCGGAAAGAAATCGTAGAAAAATACGTCCTGTCGTAACCTGTCCAACTTAATTTCTCTCCGGCAGAATCGATCTGAATCAATGATGATTGTTGTAGTAGTAGATAGCGCCTGCTCTTCAAAAGCTACGGCCACGTGTTCTCCATAGCGCTCAGCGGTGGTACTTCCCGCCTGACTTGATATACAGAAATAATACGGAATGTTTTTATCTTCCCCATTCCAAACTGCGTAAATATCTAGATCGTGTTCAACCAATTGTAGATCACCAGATTCTACCTTCTCTTCAACTACTTCAGTGGCAGTGGCCACTGTGGTGGTAGCAAAGCGGAATCTTTCTACCTCTTCCAGCATTCTTTCAAACACTGATTGAGTCGATGAAGAAGTGGTGCTAAACAAACTCTCCACAAAAATAAACTCTTCGTTTAGAGCAAATGTCGAGGTGGCCGTAGTCGAAGTCGCCACAAACGGTATGGTGGAGGTAGCCAGCGGAAACATATCAGTTCCACTAGCTACTCCAACAAAGACTGGAACATCTTCTTCCGTTACAAACTCCGTAATCGGTCGCACGTGCGGCAGAAGTGGCATATTAAAAGCCGCAGCTTCAGTCACGATACGAGGATCGACCGGCAAATCTTTTACCCAAGTCTGCAAATCTGACCTCTGTACCACCACCCGATGTTTCCCCTCCTCCACTCTTTGTAGGTAATAAGCCGACTGAAACAAACGCGGACTCTCTACCAACTCCTCATCCAAATAAACATCTACTTCTAGATTATCGGTCGTCACGTACATTCCACCAGTGGTCACAATAGAAGTGGCGTCGTTCTCAAAACTAAGGCGATATCCAGTGGTGTAAAAAATCATTGAGGGCAGCGCCACCAAAAATACCGCCACCAGTGACAGGAATAATAATTTTCTTCGACGCTGAGACAGCAGTTCAATTTGCGGTTCTTCTCCCATATTATCGTTCACGTTTTGGTGTCACCCAAAATCCCATGTATTTACCAAACATTAACCTAGTTTGAGCATCTAAGCCAGGAATAGCACTAAATACAATCATGGTTATTGGTACCATAATCCACTGCAAAGTCATTACTACATAGCGAAACCGACTATGCCCATCCGGTCGAGGCGGTGTCAGTGATAGTGAAATAACCGACGAAACCACCAATCCACCCATGGCAACAATTAGGAGATTACGCACCATGATCGGTAATTCGTAAGACAAAACAGTATCGTGAAACTCTCTAGTACCGAGAAAAATTGGTGCCCAGCCTAGGATAAACAACATGATTGGGTTGGTTACCAAAGACCAGTAACCCTCACCCTGCAACAAAGCAATCGACCATCTTCGTCTGAGAGGAATCGCTTTATTCTTAGTGAAGTGATAAATCAAGTAACACCAGTTTTCTACACCATATGTCCAACGTCGGTGTTGGCGATAAATATTTTGTAACGTCCCCCAAAAAGTCGGAGCAGTGGTGGCATCCATAGCGATTGGGTAGGATAGCGACACCACATCAAACTGACCATTGTTGGCCACCAGCAAATTCCAATAGATCCGCGAATCTTCACTAACCACATTTGGCTGGCCGTATCCAATCTCATATAAAGCCTGAAAGCTCACTGAGTGTGAAGAGAACGTAGCCGCCTTATCTGGGCGTTCCTGCATAATCATTTGCCAAAACGTGCTGGACATAGCCATCACACGCGACACGGCGGTAGCTTCCCAGAGATTATTGGTAAAGAGAGGCACCGGCTGAAACGCACTTTTGTAGGGATTTTCTGCAGTCATGAAGTGCCAAACAAGACAGTTGAAGTAGTCGGGATAGATGACCGTATCAATATCAAAAATAGACACCAAAATATCCTTATGCGGAATATTTTCAATATCAATCACTCTCTGCTTTACCTGATGCAAAGCGTAGTGGGTATTTGAACCCTTACCAGCAATCTCACCAGCAATATCATCTGGATGAACAGTGACGATAAAATGTCCAAAATCAGCACCAAATTTTTCCTCCATTTCTTTAGCCAACTGAGTAGCTTCTTCCCCTGCCCGCTCTTCAGCCGCCAATACGACAATTAGTTTTTGTTTATTATACTTTGCTTCCTTGAGACCCTTCAAAGTACCCTCTAAAACCTCTCGTGGTTCTTTATAAAAAGGAAAAATAACTAGGTGATACTTGTCTTCATATTTAAAACGTTTGACCAGCTGAGACCAGTCTAGCTCCATGTGATGCTTCAGACGCTTCCAGTTGTAGCGAACATGCACCGACAAAAAGAAGGTTTTGAGCACCCAATAAATAGAGAAAGCAATAATGAAGTATGCGGCATAAAATGGTGCATACATTGAAGCCAAGATGATTCCAACGATAGTGCCCCAAGCCGCTACACCCGGCACAATTTCTAGAAAGCGAAAAAACCTCCGGTCTTTCCCCGAAAGTTCATTTGCCCGAGCGACCTTGAAATCAGCTCTTTGAGCATACGGTAGCAAATGCGACTTATCTACCTCCATAAGTATCAGCGAGTATATACCTATTTAGGTCTAAAATAAAGCGATTTTAAGCAGTTCGACACACATTTTAAGTGTGTCTAAATATATAAAAATGAAATGCCCAGCAGTCATACAGACCTGCTGGGCAAGTGAATAGTTCTCTCTACCGCTACATTGATTTCAACGTCTACCTCGCGACAGCTTATCGCTTGGCAACAGCTGGTGTCGCACTCGATCACACATGTGTCTCGATCGGTGAACCACATTACGTACATCGTCACATACGCATAAATCATGAACTTAGAGCTTCGGTATCCGGACCAGTAGCACCATTGGTTGCGCTCCGGATTCTATCTTGAGCAATGTCAGCAAAGCTGTACGTTCGATACTAACCCCAACCTCTCGAGGTTGGCAGTGCCTAACCTTAGCTACACATCTGGGTGTTACCCTCTTGACCCCTTTTTACGGGCAGTCGTTCGAAAGAACTATTCACCAAGTACACTATCACACTGTTTTGTGAACACAACTTTACGCACTGGTATTATTGTTTCATTTCTGATAGGATGTTCGTCATTAAAGCCATCTTAGCTCAGTTGGTAGAGCAACGGTTTTGTAAACCGTAGGTCGTCGGTTCGAGCCCGACAGATGGCTCCGAGATGAGAGAAATAATTATGTTCGAGAGAACATAAGAAGGAGCGAAAGTCGCAAAAGAAAGTTAACTTTCTTTTGCGACTTTTGATTTCTTCGAAGTCTGACTTTAAGTCAGACTTATTTCCGAATGAGGCCAATCTGTATCAAGATACAGATGGCTCAAGTGAGCGTCGCAAAAATGAGTTTATTCATTTTTATGACCGAACGCAGACCATTTGTATCTTGATACAGATGGCTCCGAGAAAAGGCCGGCGCTTCGCGCCGGCCTTTTCTTTTACATCTTCCCCTCCAAATGCTTCTTCTTCAATCGTTCTTTTTGAGCGTCTGTCAGAGTAGTCTCCTTCTTGTGTTCAGCCATTTGCTGTAGGTGACTATACTCACTAAGTTGCCGTTTCTCGGCCCGCAGCTGTTTCGTTCGAGCACGATTGCGTTCAAACAGATCTTCAAAGTAGGTATAAAACTTAACCAACATTTTAAGCATCGCCTTCAGAATTCCATGAATACTGTAATACCAATTCAACTGAATGATGTACTTACTGAAATGCTCCCAACTTCTGAACAACCAACCACTCACCGCTTCCACTACCCTATCAAACCACCCTCTAATACCAGCAGCAAAAAAACGTCGCTGAAAACGACGTTCTCCTGCCACTACTCCAAATAGAGCAATGAATAAAATGGTGCTAGAAGTAAATACAGTCAACGCAGTGCTAAGCATTGCTGCCTATTTTACCGACACTCGAGAGATTTGTGCAATTGACACATTCTCTCCGAACTTTTGTACTGCACCAGTCACCATCTCTCCGATAGTGGTTTCTGGGTTTTTAATGAAGTCTTGCTCCATAAGAACTTGATCCTTGAAGTATGAAGCCAACTTCCCTTCCATGATCTTTTCCTTCATGTCCTCTGGCTTTCCTTCTAGTTCTGGAGTAAACACTTCCTTAGCCTTTTCCACTGCTTCTTCTGGGATCTCTTCTCGAGACACATAAGCAGGGTTGGTAGCAGCAACATGCATCGCGATATCCTTGGCAAGAGCCACAAACTCTTCGTTCTTAGACACAAAGTCAGTTTCTGAAGCTAGTAGGACCATAGCGGCTACTTCGTTTGTGTTGTGTACATATGTACCAACAGCGCCGGCGCCTAGCTCTCGGTCAGACTTCTTGTCGGCCGCTTCACTACGCTTTTTCTTAAGAATGATTACTGCCTTTTCCATATCCCCTTCGGCTTCCTGCAAGGCTTTCTTACATTGCATTACTGAGATACCAGTTTGGTCTCGCAATTCCTTAAGTTGAGCTGATGTAATTTCCATAATTATTTAATGAACTAAGTTTTATTAATCACTTCTATTTATCGGCGTCGTGGAGCTGGCTTTCGTGTTTCAACCGGCTTCGGTACATAAGCTGACTTTCCTTCAGAGTAAGCTGCTACCATTTCCTCCATAATTAGAGATACGCTTGATTGTAGAGAATCGTTCGCCACTACTGGATAATCGATCTTTGAGGCGTCACAGTCAGAACTCATGATTGAAATGATCTTGACTCCCTTCTCTAGAGCTTCAGACACAGCGATTTCATCGTGACGTGGATCAACTACTAGCATGTATTCCGGCAAACGAGTTACCTTAGAAATACCTGAAAAGTTGAAAGACAACTTGTCGATTTCGCGACCAATAACTACTCGCTCCTTCTTGGTGTACTTTCGCTCTAGTTCACCATTTTCCTTTTCGTGTAGTAGCGCTTCAAGACGATTGATTCGCTTCTTAATTTCAGAGAAGTTAGTAAGCATTCCACCAATCCAACGGTTGGTTACATATGGTGATTCAGTTTTTTCAGCTGCTTCTTTAACCAGCTTTGATGCTTCATCTTTAGTTCCGACAAATAGAACTGTCTTCCCCATTGAACCAGCTTCTTTGAGTACTTCTTTAGCTGCTTCTAGAGCTGCATTGGTCTTTTCGAGATCGAAGATGTCGTTACCGTCTTTTGTGGTGTAAAGATACGGTACAACAGTTGGATGTCGACGGCTTTTCTTAAAGCCAAAGTGTGAACCAGCTTCAAATAGCCGTTCCACTAGTGATTTATCTGACATATATTTTATTAACTTAACGACTCATGTGAGTTATCGCTCTAGAAGACAGGTTAGTAATAAAGCCTTCTTGGGCAACGCAACCAAAATATTAACTATAGTGGTCTGAGTCTTTTTTAAAAAACGCCCTTAGGCGTTAGCGGCGTGATAATACCACATGAACATAATAGAAGCAACGATTTATAGCTCTTTGAGAGCTATTGAAAAGAATAATGTAGGCAAAGGCCTTAGATGCGAAATGCTGCACAACGAAGCATCCGCAATTCAAATACTCTGAATGAGGACCAGCTGAGTGGTGGAGTATTTCGCATCAACCTACTCCATTATGATTCACTTTCCGCTTCTTTCATAGCTGCCACTATTGCTGACATATCGCCCGCGAGAGTAGCTTCTACCGTGTGCCACGATTGCTTGATGCGGTGGTCGGTAATGCGGTTTTGTGGGAAGTTGTAGGTGCGAATCTTCTCTGACCGATCACCAGTACCAATTTGGTTCTTTCTAGTTTCCGCGTGCTTCTTAGCCTGTTCTTCTTCATGCAGAGACTCAAGCTTGGCGGTAAGGGCCGCCATCGCCTTTTCGCGGTTTTTGAGTTGTGACCGCTCACTTTCACACCGCACATCGATTCCAGTCGGTCGATGCACGAGTCGTACTGCGGTTTCTACCTTGTTTACGTTTTGTCCCCCTGCTCCACCAGCCCGCGAAAACTCCATATCGATGTCACTCGGGTTGATTTCAATCGTAGGCTTCTTACGCATTGGCAAGATCGCTACCGATGCAGTAGAAGTATGAATGCGCCCCTGCTTCTCAGTGGCCGGAATCCGTTGGACACGATGAACACCAGTTTCGTAACGCAGATGGTTATAGACTTCCCCACCCATGATCTCAAACGCCGCTTCTTTATAACCTCCAGCTTCAGTGGTTGATACATGCGATCTTGATGTCGGCCACCCATTCACCTCAGCGTACTTGAGATACATATTGGCTAGTTCGGCGGCAAAGAGTGATGCTTCGTCACCTCCCGCTCCCGCTCGCACTTCTAGCATCACTCCATAAGGCTTCGCCTCTTCCTCTTTGGAATCTTCGATGATCTTATCCATCTCGGCAAACTGCCCTTCTAGCTGAGTAGTTAGACTCTCAATCTCCTCTTTGGCTAGCTCGGCCATATCCGGGTCGCTAGCTGCGAGCTCTTCGGCCTCTCGCAATTTTTCTAACTCACTATCAAACTGCGACGCCAGAAATTGCGTCTTTTGATTTTCTTTGAATTCTTTTAACTTGTCTTGATCAAATTCCATATAGTGGCTCAATAGTACTGATTATACATCTATTAGCAAGTGATCTATCTAACACTTAGCTGTTACGTAGCATGTTACGTAACATGCTACGTAACAACCTAATGAAAGATCACAAGGGAGTGTTTGGGTTTCTTTATGTGTATCCTATTACTCAATAACCTAATCAGTATCTTGTCGAACATTTGCAGGCGTCGAGCCAGTCTTTTATCCATCATGCGATAGCAAGGATAAAAGTCGACGCCGAAACGGAGTAAAATTCTGCTGAGAATTTTACGTTCGACAAGATACTGATTAGGTTTTAAAAAACCGCCTAATTCGGCGGTTTTTAATTTAAGACTCCTTACTTCTTGCGGGCTTTGGCTGCTCGCTGCTTGAAGCGGTCTACTCGTCCAGCCGTATCCATCACCTTCTCTTGTCCAGTGTAGAACGGGTGTGATGCACTTGTTACATCAACTTCAGCCAGTGGGTATTCGTTTCCATCAGTCCACTTGTCGGTCTTTTCAGTTTCGATAGTAGAACCGATCAGAATCCGTTCGTTTGATGAGTTATCGTGGAAAATTACCATTCGGTAGTTTTCTGGATGAATTTCTTTTTTCATATCTATAATACTTCGGCGTTTCTTTGTAACCAGCGGTCTGATTACGGGAATATAATAAGTAGAAACACCTAATTACGTGTGCCGGACACTATAACAGATAATTGTTATTTTTCAACAGATTAAAATGCTACTCGTTTTCAAAGCCGAGCAGTCTTGCCTTAGGCTCTACTGGTATTTCTTCATCAACATCAGGACTTAGCGCTTGTGCATTTGGCACAACTAGATCTTCGTTCTCTTCCGTGACTTTTTCTCTAACATCGTGAACTACTGGAGGCGCATCTACAGTAACTTCGTATATAGAATTATTAGTCTCAACAAACGCTCTGTTGTTCTCAACGTAGTATTTCTGTGCGGCCGAGGTACCAACTTCACTATCTCCTTGCTTGAGATAAACTGGTTCATCGGGCACAAGATCACGCGTTAGTACACCTTTATACTGTGGTCCTCGCTCACCGCTATTTTCAATTTTTGTAAGAGTAATAGCTGCTCCGACAGTTATTCCGAAGTCCTCAGGATCGTACCCTTTCTCATCAATACTTTCGTTCGCCTTAACGGCTGGTGGGACACCAAACATTTTTTCAAAATTCATACGAAGAATATTAAGCAAATAAAATCAATGGATTCATTGTAACAATAACAGATTAATTACTCAAAATTTGGATTTCTTGCGACAAGCGAGACTTACGATTCATCACTTGATCACCATAGAAAGCGTTAGCCGGGTTTGAAGCTCCTCCCCAGCCAGCGTAATAACGGAGAGCTGCTAACCGGTCGCCGTAGTATGAGCCGTCGGCTCCATTGTCTCGCATAAGGAGCGCAGTCGCGATAAAGGCATCTTGATTATTGAATGGATTTGATGGACCAGAGTTACCATTAATACGTCGGATCGCATCAGACGAGCGATCATATTCCCAGCCGTTTCCAGTATTAACCATACCGCCATAAATCGCCCAAGTGGATGGAATAAACTGTGACGGCCCCATCGCCCCACCCCAACCAACTCGACTACCGCCCTGATAAAGCGGACAAGACACTGTGCGGGTATACGGATCAAAGCCCAGCGTGTCGGCGATCGCCAAAAAGACTGGCTCATCACGAGTTGGGTGCATCACTGGCTTGTCGCTGCGACTATCCGTAAATAGACAGCTACCTAGATTGGAGCCTAAGTTTGTTTCCTGTTCCAAAATAGCCAAGATCAATGACGCGTCTACGCCCGTCACTCCTTCAGCATACTGAGCTAAACTAACCGCTTCAGGAAACGGAATACCACCACCTCCACCGAGCAAGTTGAAGAGTGCATTACGTAGCTGCGCAGCCGTCTTTCGCTGTGAATCCAAAAGTGCCTGATAGGCTTCTTCTTCCCCTTTAGTGACCGTCAGGATTTGTTCTTTCTCTGCTTCCTTTCGCTCGATCTCGGTCTTCTCGATTTCTTGAATTCGCTTCATCTCCGCCTCTGTCTCTTGTTTGCTTTCTAGAGCAGTTTTTTGCTCTACCGTATCGGCCTTGATCTCGTGCAACACATCGAGAGATTCATTCAATGATTCTTTCAGTGACTGAAACACCGCCACATCATTGAAGAACTCTGAAAAACTCTGCTTGCTGAGCATCACCTCTACCAGAGAATACTCTTCCAGCAAGGCTGACTTTCGCACCAAGTCTGCCAATGATTCTTGCTGCTTCTCTAGTCGCTCTTCTAGAATATCTAACACAACTTCTTTTTCTCCAATTTGATCGGTGAGTTGCTCAATAGCCACTGCCCTAGCCTGAATGCCCAGCTGTGCTTTTTTAATTTCTCCTTCGATAATAGAAATATCACGCTCTAGCGACTGACGTTCCTGCTGCTTGTCTTCCACCAATCTCTGCTGCGTGAGTATCTGTCGTTCGACGTTTTGCAGCTCAGTTTCTAGGCGCTCTCTCCGCTCTTCCTCTGTCTCAGCCAACACCAAAAAAGGCTGCAGCAAGAACGCTACAACTAAAATACCGGACATGAACGAACGTGTCATACCGGTATTATAGCAAATGGTTCGTGGCCGAGGTATCGACACGTCCAGTTGGTTATTATGCGCTTTCGGCTTCTCCTTCAGCTTCTTCGCCCTTTCCTTTTTGTTCCACTTCAATTGCATCCATATCTGGAGCTTCAGCTCCTTCTTCTTCATTGACTTCCTGAACTTCATTTACCACAGCTACTGGATCTTCGCTTTCAGCATTGATAGTTACACCTTTAGGAACAGTCAAATCACCGATGGTAATTTTGTCTTCCAAAGTTGCCAAAACTGATAGATCGACATCAATGTGAGATGGTAGGTCAGCTGGCTTACAAGTAACCTCCACATCTTGGATCACTTTGTTTACCACACCGACTTTAGAATTTTCCGCCGGAGCTTCCCCGATAAATTCTAAATGAACTGTAGTTGTCATTTCTTTACCTTGTTCAATTGCATAAAAATCAACATGCATGATTTCTAGCTTCACTGGGTCGAAGTCTACATCTTTAATAAGAGCTTCCACCTTATCCTTCAATCCAGCTAATTCTACAATTGTAGAATCACCGGCTTCTTTTCTAACTTTTTCAAAAACCTTAGCATCAAGCACAACTGCTGTCGCTTCCTGATTTTGACCATAGATAACAGCTGGGACACTACCGTTAGCTCGTAGTGACTTGGCAGATACGTTATCTTCTCGTGGTTTTACTTCTAATGTGATTGTCATGAGAAGTAGCCTAGCATAAATTCAGAAAAAGCAAATACTAAAACAGTCCTCCGCCCACCACTTTAGTTACTTGGCTTGTGTGTCAGTGTGATTTTGAGCGTCCGCGGTATCCAACACTCGCTGTAGTATAAAATCCATCGGAGCGTGTGAAAAATAACACTGACACACAAGCCAAAACAGCGCAGTAATTTACCAAAAAATGACTAGGTCGGGATGATATAATTCGAACGTATGTCACAACAATATGACTTCGTCGCCATCGGCGACATTTTAATAGACGCATTTATTCAACTAAATAAAGATGAGGCCGACGTACTTATTGACCAAGACACTGGCAATAAGACATTGACCATGAAGTTTGGTAGCAAGCTACCGTACGACAACGTAGTAGTAGTGCCAGCGGTAGGTAATTCACCAAACGCCGCCACTTCAGCCACTAGACTAGGTCTTGAAACTGGCCTAGTAACCCATATCGGAAACGACAAGTTCGGCAAGGAATGTTTGCAAGCTCTTCGTGACCGAGGTGTTCACACTGACTTTGTGAAGATTCACGAAGACAAACAAACCAACTATCACTACGTACTGCGATACGGCCCAGAACGCACAATTCTGATCAATCATGAACATTACCCATACGCCCTACCAGACTTTCCAGTAGCGCCTAAGTTTTTCTACTTCTCTTCGGTTGGCGAGCATGGTTTGCCATACCACCACGAAATTGCTGAGTACGTGAAAAACAACGAGACAAAGTTGGCTTTCCAGCCTGGTACTTTCCAGATCAAAGTAGGTTACGAAGAAATCAAGGACATCTACGAGAACACGGAAATCTTCTTCTGTAACAAGGAAGAGGCACAAGAGATCCTCAAGACTACCGAACAAGATATTCCAACTCTAATCCGTGGTATCCGAGAACTCGGCCCTACCCTACCAGTGATAACCGATGGTCCGAAAGGAGCTTTTGTGGTTGATACCGATGACCAAGCTTGGCACATGCCAATGTACCCAGATCCAGCTCCACCAGTCGATCGCACCGGAGCCGGTGACTCATTCTCATCGACCTTTACTTCTGCCATTATTCTTGGCAAGGATCCATCAGAAGCCCTTTCATGGGGACCAATCAACTCCATGAACGTAGTGCAGTATGTAGGAGCCCAAGAAGGCCTGTTGACTCGAGACAAACTAGAAGAACATCTAGCCAACCGACCAGACGACTACATCCCAACTAAGATTTAGAACTATACGATCGCAACATATAGAAAACCGCTCAATTACGAGCGGTTTTTTAATAGAACGATTTAGAGGTATTTCATTAACACCTCATGATGAGCCTGCCAAAACATACACTGCAACTCAACCGGCACGCCTCGACATTGACTGATTACCAGTCCACAACCAACTGTGTAATTAATGATTGTTTGACTATCCCAGTGAAGTGGTGGATTGGTAATTAGTGAACGAACATTAGAAGTACTATCTCCTGTTTTAACTAAATGAACAGAGTATGGTTCGCTGGCAATTTTAGCCGCCTGCAAGGGCTTACTTTCTCTAACCGGTAACTCATCAAGCCCTGGATCATCTGTTAATCCGCTTACAATCTCGTATACCTCAGTACCAAACTCTTCAAGAATTTGCTCTTTAGTAACGCTTGTATCCTCAACAACATCATGAAGCCACGCAGCTGCTATTTCTTCTTCAGCCCCACCATGATCAGTAACTAACTGAGCTACTTCCGCCAAGTGAGTGGACAACGGAATGGTTTTACCAGTATTTCTAAATTGACCCTTATGAGCTTTAATAGCAAAATCACGAGCACGCTCGACTAAAGACATTGATTTTCCTCCTATACAAAATATAATCTTCCTTATTTATAAAATAAAAATAAGCTTATGTCAAAGACTTGCCCGCTTCTACAATCGATCCAACACCCATACCGAAGTTCTCAATCAACTCATCTGGTTCGCCGGATTCACCAAAGACATCGTCTACACCAACGCGCGCCATTTTAGTTGGGTAATTTTCAGATAGAGTCTCTGCGACCGCGCTACCCAGCCCGCCTATCTTTTGATGCTCTTCTACCGTTACGATACTGCCGTGTTCTTTAGCAAACTCAATCACTGCTTCAGTATCTAAAGGTTTAACAGTCGCCATATGCAAGACTGATGCGCCGATACCGTCGGCCTGTAGAGCTTCAGCTGCTTTGAGAGCGTTATACAAAAGTGAACCAGTAGAAATAATACCCACCTTTTGTTCTAGCGATTCGTCTCGCTTGAACATCAGCTCGGCCTTGCCGATTTCAAACGGGCTTTCTGGAGTAGTCACTACCGGCGTAGCGCTGCGACCAAGGCGGAAATAAATCGGCCCTTCGTGCTTCGCCGCCGCCAAGGCTACCTTGCGCGCTTCGTGCTCGTCAGCCGGAGCTACCACGATCATGTTAGGCAAAGCGCGCATAATAGCCATATCCTCCACAGCTTGGTGAGTCGCTCCATCAGGACCAACTGATACCCCAGCGTGAGCACCAACAATCTTTACGTTAGAGTTGTTGTAACAAATAGTAGTACGAATCTGCTCCCAACTGCGCCCTGGTGAAAACATGGCGTAAGAAGAGATAAACGGTATCTTCCCCATCGCTGCCATACCAGACCCAACCGATGCCAAGTTTTGCTCGGCGATACCAACCTGCACGAATCGCTCTGGGAAAGCTTCAGCAAAAAGATGAGTACGAGTTGACTCAGTCAAATCACAACACAAAGCTACTACTCGATCATCACGCTTCCCAGCTTCTAATAGTCCTTCGCCATAACCATTACGAGTTGGTGCCTTGTCTACCTCTCCTCCATTTTTTAAATTGTCATTTAAGTGTTCAGCAAACATAATTACGCGTGATTATCTTTATCGATCAAGCCAGCTAGAGTACGCAGCTTCTCAAGAGCCACCTTAGCTTGCTCATCCTTTGGCACTCGATCTTCTGGACCTTTGCCCGGAGGGTTGCCATGCCATCTGAAGTCGCGCTCAAACACATCTACCCCCTTGCTTCCAATCGTGTGCGCAATAATCACTGAAGGTTGGCTGTATACCGCCTGAGCCTTGCCGATTGCGTCATTGAGAGCTCGCATACTATGACCGTCTACTTCTTGAACATCAAAATTGAAAGCTTCAAACTTCTCAGCCAACGGTTCCATTGGCATCACATCCTGAGTATAGCCATCAATCTGGAAACCGTTGCGATCGACAATAATGATTAGATTATGGAGCTTTTCCTTTCCAGCTAGCATGGCCGCTTCCCAAATTTGCCCTTCTTGTAATTCGCCGTCACCTGTCAGACAGTAGAAAAACTTCGATGAAAACTGATTGTTCATTCGCTCTGCGATCGCCATTCCGACCGCTTGCGACAAACCGGAGCCTAGCGGGCCCGAACTAGTTTCAATTCCTGGTAGAGCTCCCTTGTGTGGATGACCTTGTAGTCGTGAACCAAACTTTCGTAGGGTTAATAATTCCTCAACATCAAAATATCCTGCGTGAGCAAGTGTGGCATATAAGACCGGACAAATGTGTCCGTTAGAAAGAATCACTCGATCGCGCTCTTCCCAGTCAGGGTTTTTTGGATCGTGCTTTAGTATCCCGAAATATAGGAGTGTAAACACGTCAGCCATATCAAGCGGACCAGCAGTGTGACCACTGCCAGCCTCTGACAGCATTTCAATAATACTCTGTCTGATTGAATTGGCTTTTACTTCAAGTTGTTTAACTTCGTCTGACGAAAGGTACCGCATAATTACTGCTAGTATAGCAAATTAATTGCCATTCATTATCGACTAATCGTTAATAAGTGCACTAAGCTCCCTGTGGGCGGCAGTCGGATCTGGCTGCTTCACAATCGCCGAACCACAAATAAACCGATCGGCACCAGCATCAGACAAGCGCTTAATAGTATCTTTGTTAACACTACCGTCTATCGTGATGGACTTTAGCGGAAAACGTCGCTTCAAATCCTGAATTTTGTCGAGCACCACTTCATCAAAAGGTAAACCTTGGGCGCCAATTTCTCTAATGCCCATTAACTGGATATAGTCGGTAACCTCAGCATAGTCTGCCAACGCGTCCATTGTGGTTTCGCCGTGAGCACTCACCCCAATAGAAATATTATGACGTTCAGAAAATGCTTTCACATCTTCGAGCGAGACTGACTCGACATGAAAAACAATCATATCGGCTCCTGCCTGCACCCAAGCTTCGGCAGCTTCTAGCGGCTTCTCCACCATCAAGTCTACCTCCAGCGTATACTGATCTAGAAAAGACTTCACTGACATCGGATCCCCTACTGGCTCGTACGGCCAACAAACTTTTGACACAAATTTTCCATCGATTAAATCTAGGTGATACTCGGGTGAAAAAGTTAATGTTTTAGAAAAGGAAATTACTTCATCCTTATCTTTGGGAATGACCGCCGGAACGATTGGTTTGTAATTACTCATGGTTGATGTGGTTGGTTATTTGTTCCATTTTGTCATTTCTTCGCTGATACTTTTCATCAGTCAAAAATTCAGCATGTAACCAGTTCCACACCACCCGCTTCGTTGTGTTGGTATCGATAAACCTGGCGCCAATAGAAATCACATTAGAGTTATTATGCTGTCTTGAAAGTACTGGAATACTCTCGTCTCCACCGTAGTACACCACCGCGCGCACTTTTGGGTAGCTATTTGCCATCATCGCTTCACCTTGACCCGACCCGCCAAAAATTATTCCTCGTGACTCATGAGGATCTTCATTTACCGCTGCAGCTGCCTTAGCAATAAAATCTGGAAAATCATCCAATTCATCTATTTCATGAGCGCCATGATCAGTCACCTTAAAGCCCTCTTCTTGCAACCAACTTTTTACCACCTCTTTATGTCCAAAGCCGGCGTGATCTGTAGCAAGATGAATGAACATAATTAAGACTTGTCTAAGTGTCGCGCACTAGCTGCTACGTGCTCGACTAGAGTTTGGGTGTAACTGGTTTCGTTGTCGTACCAAGCCAAAACTTTTACCAAGTTTCCATCGGCCACGTTGGTGAAAGACAAATCAGCAATCGAGCCGACCCGTGAACCGATAATATCTGAAGACACAATTGGCTCTTCGGTGGCGGCAAAAATATTCTTCCAGCGGGGATCAGCCGCAGCTTTTCGCAATGCATCATTCACCTCTTCTACGGAAGTGTTCTTTGAGGCCACAAAGGTGACGTCCACAATAGAACCTACTGGTACAGGTACTCTGAGGGCCATCCCGTCAAACTTTCCTTCTAGCTCTGGATGAGCTTTGGTGGTCGCAATGGCAGCACCGGTAGTCGAAGGAATAATATTGAGTGCAGCTGCCCTACCCTTTCTTAAGTCTTTTTTGGCTGGTCCATCTACCAAAGACTGAGTTGAGGTGTAGGCATGGACGGTATTCAAAAGTGCTTTCTCAATCCCTATAGCTTCTTTCAAGATTGCGATCAAGGGACTAGTGGCATTAGTGGTACAAGACGCATTAGAAGATATATCACAAGTAGCCAGCTGATCGTCGTTTACCCCCATCAAAACCGTTGCACCGTTTACCCCGGCTTCTGACGCTTCGTCTTTAGCTGGCGCAGAAATTACCACTCGCTTTGCTCCGGCCTCAAGATGCTGCTTAGACCCGGCAAAGGTCGTAAAGAAGCCGGTAGACTCCACCACAATATCAATATTAAGATCTTTCCAAGGTAGTTTGTTTGGCTCACGCTCTTGCACAAAAGCAATCTCCTTACCGTCCACCACCAACTTGCCATCAGTCACCTCGACTGAGAAAGGGCTCTGACCGTAGGCAGAGTCGTACTTTAGTAGGTAGGCCAAATTATCTAAACTACCGAGATCATTTATAGCCACCACTTCGAAGTCGGGGTGACCAAAAGCAGAACGCATGAACGTTCGACCAATTCTTCCAAATCCATTAATTGCTACACGAACCATAAAAAACTTAAATTAAATTACTCCCCTAACTATACCGACAAACGGTTGGTCGATCACGCTAGTTTATCCTCATACGTCGGCTGCCTTCGTCTCTTGGCCAACAAAAGTGGGATAAGAAAATATAGTGCAGCTAATAACATACCGGCCAAGAACAGGTTTAAGTTGTCGATAACAAACCGTTCAATAAACCCGACTCCTTGCCACTCTTTCTCGTAAAAAACAATCGGCGCTTGGTAGCGAGCTACTATGTATGACTCGTAATCATAAATAGCCAGCTGTATCTGAGCCTTGCCGGCGACACCTGGGTTGGCCACCACAGCTTCATAAGCGGTGCGATCATTGTTGATCCGAAGCAGATAAGAATAAGAATCACGATTGTTGGATGGGTCAGAAATCGACACAATGATCGACTTCAAGTTACCAGCAATAGTTTCTACCGGCACTGACACGATCATGGCATCGTGGTTATTGAAGTGTAACGGAGCTTCTGCCAATACATAATCTGCACTCAGTTGTGTAACAATCACCTCATCTAGCTCCGGCATCTTGGTGGTAGGATGAACTCTGTCATCATCAACCACAAAAATCGGCACATCGACCGCATCCCCATCGATACCTATATCAAATATGACCTCATCACCTAGAATGTAAGCAACAGAAGCCACCGCTCCTGAAGACACTCGTCCATTATTGTCATACACAAAAGCGGTGTAATAAACCTCAGAGTAATCACTCAAAACTCCCTCATCTATGTATTCATTCGCTCCACCCTGATACACGATTGCCCCATTACTAGGAAACTCCGGAACTCCCAAATGACTACGGACAATGCGTACAAAAGCGATATGATCGCCGGCAGGCATCTCCCAACTCAACTGCACATCACTTTCATTCGCAGTAGCCAAGAAGCCACTGACGTTTGGTACGAGACCTGATTCACCAAGAGCGTTAGTGGTGAAGGAGTCCTTGGCTATAAAAATACTCGTACCTACTGGTGTAATCGCCACTATCTCATAGACATAAGTGGTTTCTGGCTCCAACTCTTCAAGCAAGATTGTGTGACCTTCTCTATAAACTCCTCCAACAAAATAGCCAAGCTCGTAATCACTAGTTCTTCCCCACCTTACCTCAAGCCGCATTGGGAAATTAAGACTTACGTTAATGCTAGTGGTAGAAACCCCCACATCAAGACTCAAGTTTTGCAGAGAGGACCGGCCACTACCCGAAGACCCACCATTCTCCTCTTCCACCTCAACCGGCAACCCTGGCGTAGTGACCAAGACCTCGTTAGAAGAAGTAGAATAGTTGCTCGACGTATCGAATGCTAGAACTCGATAGGCATAAGTAGTGGATGGAGTGAGGCCAGAATCTGAGTAGGTCAAGAGTGACGTTGTCGCCACTGCTACATCGTCTCTTAACACTACATAACCGCCAACCAAATAATTATCAGTGGAAGTAGACCAAGTGATATCTACTTGTGTAGCACTGACCGCATCTGAAGTAAGAATCATTGGTGCAGTGGGCGTAGCGGTATCAGACCCTCCAAATACTCTAATATTAAAAGTACTGCTGGCCACCTGAGCAGATACCAATTCAACTACGCCAAAAAATACAATCGCTAGAATCAGTAGTTTTTTCATTAGGTTTATTATAACGGTAGTGCGGTAATTGTGGTGGTGGCTGTATACACTCCTGTTTGTACGTTGGCGTTTCCGCCAATATCAACCCTAAAATTGAGAGTGGTGGTCGCACCACCAGGATGATTGGCGCCCGGTGCGTAAACAAAGGCAGCGTCAGTAGTAGACAATCCATCCCAACAAGCCAACGCGGTATCAAGCGAGCCTTGCGCACACGTACCGCCATCATCCTTAAAACGATCAGCGATGTCGTTCCCTTCTGGCGAATACGCCAAATGCGCATCGGTTGGATTGGTGGTTAGAGAAAAATCTGGATTTGCACCAGCACTGTAGTCGGCGATTGTGTTTGACCCGCTTTGCATAGCCGGATCATTCTCAGCCGCAATCGTGACCTGGTAACCAGACGGACTATCGGTGATCACCGTCAAAGTAGTAGAGCCATTTGAAGTACCGCCGGTGAAGCCGGGTAAACTCGGAGACATAGTCACATCACCAGTCAGAGACAAGCTCAGAAACACTTCCTGCATCTGCTGATAACCGGCGCGTAAAGAGTAATTACTACTATCTGAAGGGCCGGTAGCAATCTCCCCCACCGTACTTTCTTGCACAAAGCTAGTAGAGCTAGACAGCCCACCGCCGATATTAATACTGTCGGACTGGAGTTGAAAATTACTACTACTCCGAACCTCTGCCTGTCCGACCGAAATCAGTGACAGCAGTAATAAAGTCGTGACGGTAGATAGTATGAAAGATTGAACAAAATTACTTCGCAACATGATTATTCTCCCTTTCGTCTGAATTCAAACGTACGGAAAAATGCTCTAATGCTGAAAATAATAATGAACAAAACAAGGAACGCTCCTCCGACGATCTTCCATGGCAGCACCCAGAATGATACTGACACTTCATCTACAACATCTTCATAGCCGCGGTTGATTTTGGCCGTGACGGTATAGCGACCGAGTAAAAATTCTCGATCCCAGGTGATCTCACGGACCCGCAAGGAATTTGGTAATACAAACCAAGGCTCAATCTCTATATAGCCCACCTCTTCACCAAACATATTGGTAACAGACAATTCACCGTAAGGATTAACGTGAACTGACCCGTTGTTTTCATATAAAATACCCAACTCAATTGGACCTGCGTCGTACCAGCCCTGGCCGTTAATCGTATCGATCGATACGGTTTTTCCTTCAGTGACGGTATCCCCCTTCACCGTCAAGAAAAATAGCGAACCAACTCGAGCAATAATCGGTGAGCGAGGCACATTACTACCATCATCTTCACCTACTCGAACAGTTGAAACTAGTACACTTCCATAGTACCCGCCCGGTTCAGCATCTGGTGGAACAGTAATTGTTACTGGAACCCTAGCTCTTTCTCCCAAGTCTAGTTCAAACGTATCTTCAGGGAAAGAAATATAATCTCTAATACTGTACGGGCCACGTTCATCTCCCATCAAACTAACAGCACTTGAGCCATCTCTGCTACCAGTAATATCTTCTACCACCAACTCAAAAGCACGACCTGAGCTAATGCGATTGGTAACAGAAATCTCCTGCACAATCGTCTCACCGGGCGCTAATTCTATCTCAGTGCGACCAGGACCAACCACGAAATCGCCAACATCAATATTGCCACGGATCTTTTCTAGGGTATACCACAACTCTTCCTCGGCTAATTCAGCCTCGTCTTCAGCGGCTGAAGAATCGCTCTTTGCCTCGGTGTCGGGTGCCAAAGCAGCTTCTGATTCATTCTCTGTAATTTCTGCGTCGATGTCCTGCGCAAACACCTCTCCGGAGAGAGGTGTGGCTAGTAGTACTGTAAGACAAGATGCTAATGCTAGGTTCAGTATTTTAGTCATATTCTTGAGTATGACTAAGATTACCTTACTTCACGAAAAGCGACAAGGTGGCAGTAGCGGTGTAGGTCTCAGCTTGTGGTACCGGAGTAGCTCCTGATGGTACGTCTACATGGAAGAAGATAGTAGAAGTAGCACCATCAACAGCAGCGTCAGCGGTATCTACAATTCGGAACCCAGATGCTTCTGGTGACTTCCAACACAAAGTCGCTTGTGATCCAGGATTGTTACAAGCTGCGCCATTATTAAAGAATGACTGGTCGGTATCGAGTGATGATGAGGACATCACTGTATAAGCAAACATAGAAGCTGAAGAACTAGCAATGAAGCCAACTGAAGGCTGACCACCCACATCTCCATCGTAGTCACGAATCGCTTCACTGTCTGACTCGTCACCTACCATAGCTTCGTTATTGGCATTATATTCGAAATCAATTTCTACATAGTAGCCAGCCGCGTTGTTAGACTGTACTACAAACTGGGTGGTACCGGTAGCCGCTCCACCCGTCACACCGTTGATGGTACCGACCATATCTACATTAACTGGTTCGGTTGAAAATGAACTTTCATCAGTGATAGTTTGTCGAATATAGAAGGTCGAAGAAGCGGTTTCTTGACCGTGTCCGATAGTTGGCTCCGCCATGAAGAAAGCGGCAAAGAACAAGGCTGATAGCGCCAGACTCACAGCCAAAGCGTAAATTGCTGGTTGAATTAAGTTTTTAGTCATATTTATCAATAAATTTTAAGTAATCTTGTCTTAGATTATGTACCTATTATAGCAATCGCAAGCTAGATTGCTGGCGGCTAGACAAAGTAATTGTGCATAACAACCACCCGCTAAATTGCCTGCTAAATTGCCCCGCCGCCGCCAGACCCGCCGCCGCCAGCTTGGTGGTAGACACGAACTTGTATGGCGTCGATTTGTATCGTATCAACAGTAGTAAAAGCAGTAGCCCGCAATCTCAGGTTAGGATTAGAAAATTCATCTGGTGACCAAGTGCGACCCCAAGTATCAGATGGTGAACCTAAAGTGTAGACAGTGTCGGTAGTTGTAAGTGTGTCGGTATTTTTCGCAGCAGTCCATGAGGTACCTCCATCCCATGAGAGTTCTAAATTAATGCTATTACTTAGACTAAAACCAGTTGCAGATGCTTCTAATTTAACTTCGATCCCCTCAATGCTATTTGTCCCAGGCACAGAAAATCCATGATCCTGAAACTGATGTGTTTCGGAATCGGTTGTCTCGCTAGCATATGTGCCGTCGGTGCCATCATAAGCATTTGAACCACTACTCCAACTGCCGGAGTCTGCTGTTGGTACATAATAGTTCGGATCGGAACCAATTTGTTCCCCGCCATCATTGGTACCTCCAGTCACCAGCCCGTTACCAGCCACCGAGCTACCAATAATACCGCTACCACCGCCAGTCGAGCCAGACATTCTAATAGACTGCCTTGAGTGCTGAGCCTTACTAACGCTCCCTAAGAATACATGGGCACCATTACTATCGGTCGCAGTGATCTCAGTGCCATACAAACGCACATTCATCACTGAGTCGCTAGCTGGTGCATTCCAATCAGCCACCAAAACGTAGTTTTGGGTGGTAGTACTTTGGAACGAAGTACTGAAGGTGATAGTACCGGCGCCATCTGATATCGCCATCACTCCGGCACCACCCACTTGTTCGTCACTCACGTCATAGTCTCCATCATCGTCATGATCTTTGTAGAGTCTGAGGTTTGAGAAATCGGTAGCATCAACATTTTCCACCCCATCAAGAGTGAAGACGATTTCTGTGATGGTAGTGGTGGCCGAAGGGTCTACCAGTTTGAACGTGAAGAGTGGTTCGTTGGTTTTATTTTGGTAGTTAAAGGCGTTGTTGGTTTGAGTAGCGTCGCTATTGGCCATAGTGGTAGTACCAGCTTCAGTGACTGCAAAAGCACTGATAGTCCAACAGGTGTTATTGCCTCCATCGGCAGAATTTTGCGCCGACAAACCGCCGCCGACACTAAAGCAAGCGTCTGAATCTTGAATATAGGCGTAATCAATATCGCTAGTACCCTGAACATCAATATACCAATCGGTACCTGACGCACTCGAAAGCAGTGAGGTGGTAGCGCCGCCCACCGCTCCCTGCACTACAAAATTCTCAAAGGTGTACGTATCACCAGCATTAAATACAACACTGGTTTCGACACTTGAACTAGAAGTGAAAGTATTGGTAGTAGAAGCAGGCGCGGTGAAAGTGACAGGCAATCCCCCTGTGTGAGTAAGGTCGTAGAAAGCATCGCCTCCAATCATTGTGCCGGCAAAATCATAACCGCCATCAAGCTGGAATGAATGTAATTCATCGCTACCTGGACCGATCAAAAACATTTGTGTACCCGTACTATTGAAAGCGACGTCGTATGGATATAACTCATAAGAACTCACATCGAGCGTATCAGCGTAGACTCCGGTCCGCGCATCAAATGGTGTACTCAATACCCACCGATCAACTGCTGCCGGATAAGTATCTCCAGCCACAAACAATGTTTTTCCATCATTACTTATAGAGACATCGTATAGACCATACAAGTATTCATTAACACTAAGTGCTCCTTCGTAAGTCGCGGTACTAACATCGAAAGCGACTGACAGAGACCATTGGTGCACATCGCCAAAGTAACTGATGGTATACATGGTTGTCCCATCAACACTAAAGTCTACCGACCGTCCTGACAACTCAACTCCATCGAGATCGAGACTATCTTCAAACGATGCTGAAGAAACATCCCACGCCGTTGAAAGTGTCCATTCATAAATACGGTTGTTGGTAGCTCCTACCACATAAACTTTTGTCCCGTCATTATTAAACGCCATCCCTCTTGGGTCACTATCACGAGCGGTGATGTCAGTCATCGTGTCGGTGTATGAAGCGGTAGAGATATCGTACGCCGTCGACAACGACCACTCATCAATACCTCCTCCAGCATTGCCAAGAATATACATTTTGGTTCCGTCATCGTTGAAAGAAACACTATTTGGATTTACTTCGTAGGTAGTGATAGTACTTAAGGTTTCAATAAAGGAGGCGTCTTTCAATTGATAGGCATCTCTATCGGCATACACCAGACCATCGTTGGCGTTAAAAGTACCAGCATTTGCATAGTCGCCTCCGACAGTTAGAAGAGTTGGTGCTGTCATACTGGCGCTAGCGGCAATCGTTAAAGCGGTTGTACTAGCGTTACTAGAGAAAGTATAGGAGCCATTTATAATGACATCTTTCAACGAACTAGTACCGACAAAGTTACCGTCTAACACTGCGTCAGTTCCAGCCAAGACTAGCGTGGTACTGGCTGGTAAGTATGTTCCGTTATTAGTTATGTCTCCTTCTACATTAATCACGTCTGAACCAAACGTTAATTTGGATCCAGCGTCTACAGTGAGGTCTGTAGTAGTAGCATCACTGGAGAAATATTGGGCTGAACTTGAGGCAATCACCACGTTATTTAATTCTAGATTTCCACTGTGCACACCGTAGCTTTCATAGCGATGAATTTCGTTGTATCTGTCACCAAGCGTATACATATAACCTAACGCTGGCACAACCAGTACATCTCGCATTAAATCTTCAGGATAGGAATAAATAGAATCATCAGATGGTGTAAAATCTCCGGTCGAAATATCATACGGCGTTGACAAATCATAAACTCGAACATAGTCGTTCTCACTACCGGTCAGGAATAATTTTGATCCATCAGCATTAAAATCTATACCCCACGGAAACTGATCTGCTCCAACAATATTTAAATACTCACCATTGTAAGCTGCGGTAGAAACATCAAAATCCACACTAAGGTCATAAGCATAAGCATCATTAAATTGATCACCAACAATATACATCTTGGAGCCGTCATCGTTGAATATCACATCTGCCGGACCTAAATCTTCATTGGCAGTAGAAGTAGATTGACTGAAATCGGCGGTAGATACATCAAAAGCGCTAGAGAGATCATACTCTTGCACTTCGACCGAATTAAAGCCCGTCACGAACATCTTGGTTCCGTCATTATTAAACGTCAGCCCTGAAGGGTTCGACTCCTGACTCGCCACTGAAGTGGCGTGACTATAACTAGCGGTTGTTATGTCATAAGCAACACTTAAGTCATACTCATACACATTGTCATTCTCTCTACCCAACACAAACAACTTGGTTCCGTCATTATTAAATGCAATGTCGGTCGGCTCTTCGTCTTCAGACGTAACGTCGAGTTTGTCTTTATAAAGTAATTCACCTAGCTTAAACTCTCCAAATCCGGTCAGATACAAAGTACCAGACCCAGCTTCTATCGCTCCATCATTTACAAAATTACCATCCACTGAAAGTAAGGCCGGTGCAGTGACAGTAGCGTTGGTGTCGATGGTGAGATCCGAGGTGGAGGCGTTGTCGTTGATTGTATAAGCAAAGTCTGGCGATCCTCCACTATCTCTATCAATAGCAACTGCATGATATGAATAGCCGCTCGCCGATCCACAGCCGTCACAGTCTCCCACCACTACCAAGCTTGGACCGTCCACCAAAACATCGCGACCATTATCGACACCTCCAAGAGACACATCAGTGGTAGTACTCCAGTCCAATGATCCGTCTTCTATATCAAGGGCGACCGTATGATAATCACCTTCGGCTGCACCCGTAAGGTACACGTTAGACTTGAACACCTCCACACCGTAAAAATATTGATTCTCTCCGCCAGTTGTATTGTCTGAATAGTCCCATAAGAAATCTCCGTTGGTTTTGTCGATAGCCAAAGCGTAAAGATCATAATAAGACAAAGATGCACAAGTTGGGCAGGTAGCAGCTAGATACAGACCACTGCTATCAATAGCCATATCATAAACTGAATCAGGATTGATCGAAGGGTCTGTGGTGGTACTCCAGACAAAGTCTCCGTTGGTTTTGTCGATGGCGACGGTGTATATAGCGGTGTTACCCACATCGCCACAGCCAGTACACTCCCCAGATACATATAAGTACGAATCGTCAACCGCCGCCGTTCTAGCGTAATCACTACTAGCGGTTGGGTCCGTGGTGGTACTCCAA
>DFRJ01000002.1:0-2056 GCA_002378195.1 Patescibacteria group bacterium UBA3466 | reverse complement strand
TTTGTCGATGGCGACGGTGTAGTAAGCCTCTCCACCCGCCGCGCCGCAGCCGGTACAATAACCAGCTACATAGACGTGATCGTTATCTACCGCTAATCCTTGCGCCACATCATTACCACTTGTTGGGTCCGTGGTGGTACTCCAAACAAAGTCTCCGTTGGTTTTGTCGATGGCGACGGTGTAGTATGCAGAGCCACCTTCAACACCACAGCCAAAGCAGTATCCAGTAACATAAAGATTTGCCTGATCCATATCCATTTGAAAAGCCCAGTCTGTGCTAGAAGTCGGGTCTGTGGTGGTACTCCAAACAAAGTCTCCGTTGGTTTTGTCGATGGCGACGGTGTAGTATGCATGTCCGCCCTCGGCACCGCAACCAGTACAATAGCCGGTAATATAAACATTATCCTCATCAGCCACAGCTGATGCTGGTCTATCAGTACCAGTTGTAGGATCAGATGTAGTACTAGTAAATCGTTGAAAAGCTTCAAACACCACGTTATTCAAACTCGAGCTCTCTGTCAGGTTATTTGACAGACTGCCTCCTTCAAAGAAACTGATCGTGCCTTCGTTACTGTCAAAAGTACCAATATTATTAAAGTCTCCCTTAACATTTGTTTGTGCGCCCGCCGTGTATGTCGAACCAAAACGTATAGTTAGGTTATTTAAAGTGGAAGATGCTGGAGCGGTAAAAGTACTGTCTGACCATATATATAATTCAGCACCATACAACATTTCTAATGAATCAAGCGTAGACGATGCAATGTATAACAAATCATCGTCGTCGATATAATCATAAATCGCTAGATCAGAATTGTCCGTTGCAGTAGAACCTTCGTGTTTAACGATCAGATGGTTGGCGTATAAATCTAAGCCGGTAATATTTTCACTCGTCGATGAAGCTTTTGTGACAACATTAGCCCTACTCAAACTCGAGCCATCAATATAAGCAACGATTGGCGTGTCGGTGGCATAGCCGTTATCAATAATAATATTTATAGAATAGTCCCCTGACGAATCGCTGGTAGTAGAATGTTTTGAAGCGGTAGAAGTCCCTACAATTAACGTAATAGTTTCTCCTGAAGTCAGCGCAATGTTTCCGTCATTGACATATACCCGACCTGACACTTCTATGCTACTGGCCCCAGTTAAGTTCACTGTATAGAAATCGGTGGTGGTGGATTGGTTGAGGTATTCGGCGGCAAGCCAAGCGTCGCTAAGAGCAGAGGTGGAAACCCGCAACTCATCGACTTGTCCATCAAGATCAAAACTTGAACCACTGTTGGCATTATCCCAACCACCAATCCGAACTGCCTGACTACTAGCTAGATTGTCAGTAATACCAGAAGCAGTATTATCTTCGACACCATTAAACACCAAATCTCTAGTAGCTCCAGATCGACGTCCGGCCACATGATTCCAAGTAGTAACCGCAGGAGTGGTAACACCATTTACCCGGTCAGTACTACCCAAAAAAGTATAAACCTGATCCCCCGTACCATCAGCATTCACGTTGTACCACAACAACGATCCGCCAGTAGTATTATCCTGCTTATATGAAAAGATCATTCCGTCATCTGCGTTGGCCGTCGTCCCCAAAGTATCCATATAGCTCCAAGCAGAGATAGTGTACGTATTAATTCCTTCAAGAGGAGGTAGTGAACTACGACTCAAATAATCGCCAGTTCCGTCAAACACAAAAGAGTCTCCTAGTTGACCAGTCGTAGTAGTGGCTGCGTTGCCATTAGAGGTAAACTCGTAGGCATTGGCTGTACTGTCGATATAAGAATCTCCATGTAACACCAGCTCATACTCCGTCCAAACACTCTGCGCTCCATACGTAGAGGTAGTAGCATAGTCACCAGTAGTATCACCGTTGTAGTAGATACGGAAAGTAGTATCGGTGGTACTAGAGATGGTAGGAGCTTTGAAGTGAAGTTCACCGGTTTGTGCGGTAGAAGAAGCAAACACTAGCTCTCTAGGGATCTCATACGGTGAAGAGGTACCGGTGGTGACGCGGATGTCGGTACCGACTGTGTCAGCGGCGCTTGGAGTGGTA
>DFRJ01000001.1:156185-226980 GCA_002378195.1 Patescibacteria group bacterium UBA3466 | reverse complement strand
GGTTCGGTCCTCCACCTCATTTTACTGAGGCTTCAACCTGGCCATGGTAAGATCACACGGTTTCGCGTCTACCGCATCTAACTAAACGCCCTATTCAGACTTGGTTTCCCTACGGCTACGAATTTATATTCTTAACCTTGCTAGATACGAGTAACTTGCTGGCTCATTATGCAAAAGGCACGCCATCACCCCGAAGGGCTCTGACAGCTTGTAAGTATACGGTTTCAGGTACTATTTCACTCCCCTCTCGGGGTACTTTTCACCTTTCCCTCACGGTACTCTTCACTATTGGTCATATGAGAGTATTTAGCCTTACCACGTGGTCGTGGCAGATTCAAACGGAATTTCACGTGTACCGTTCTACTTGGGAGAGAATCCAGCAAGATTATTGATTTTCAGATACGGGGCTTTCACCCTCTATGGCCCAACCTTTCCTGATTGGTTCTCCTAATCAATAATTTTTTGACTCGCCGAAAAGTCTGATACCTTTTCAAGATTCTTCCCGCGACCCCAACCAAGCTAAGCTATCAGGCATGACACTTGATTGGTTTAGGCTATTCCCAGTTCGCTCGCCGCTACTATGGGAATCACTATTGTTTTCTATTCCTACAGGTACTGAGATGTTTCACTTCCCTGCGTACGCTCCCACATACATGGGTTCCTGCCGATGACAGGAGGGTTTCCCCATTCGGACATTTCCGGATCAAAGGTTATTTGGCACCTCCCCGAAACTTATCGCAGCCATATCACGTCCTTCATCGCTTCTTGAAGCCAAGGCATCCACCATACACCCTTCGTTCCCATAGGGAACGTTATACACCGCTGTATAATTTGTTGTCGTGAACTTCGAAGAGGTGGTGAACAAGTCACCGATTCTTCAAAGAGCTCCCCCCACAAGGGGCCTGAACATGATGCTGCATGCCTGCAGCTCATAACCTTCTGGCCAGAAACGGCACCAACTTGTACTTCATTGATGCGATTATGTTTTATCAGAACGAGCCCCGGTGTGGAGGATTGTGAGGATTAAACCTCTTCGAAGTTCACGACAATTTTGAGTGTCGGCCGGAGATACATTACTCCGGCCTATACTTCATAAGCCGCTTGCTCGTGACTTATGAAGTATGTGTGTTTGCACCCTGAGGACGAAAAGACCTCTCCGAAGAGAAAACTAATTTCTCAGGGTGCTACCTGAGTCCGAAATTGACGAAGTCAATTTCGGACACTGCCTACCAGACGTCGACCTGGTAGGACTTTTGGAGACAGACCTTATCAATCTGTCTCTCTTGAATATGCAATTTTCAAAGAATCGCGCACCCCCTTGAATTTGAGAAAGAAAAAACCGCGACAGTCGCGGCAAGTAAAATCAGTGACTGACTTCGCTTACTACGACGTTGCTTTTTCACTCAAACTCATAAATACGTGCCCGCTATCTTATAGGAAATAAAAATAAAGTCAAGCGTTCTATCTGGAAAAATACCTCGACTTTTTCACCACTTTATCAACAGGCTATACACAAGCTAAATAGCTATAGAAAAAGGCGGGTTTCCCGAAGGGAAACCCGCCTTTTTCTCCCCTACTTATGCATGTTCTCAATATGACCTTCAATAAACTTAGCCGCCGCATTCTTACCCCCCAAACCAAACGCCAAACCAACTGCAATCGATACTGCCAACATCACACCAGTGAAGAATGTTTGTACTAGCTCCTCTGCAATTTGCAATTGACTAAGCGCCGCCAAAGCACCAAACGAAGTGATCATATAATATGTCAGTTTTCCAAAGAGAATCGGGTTGTGTCCCCCGCCAGTTTTCACTGCTGCCACCACCGACTTGTCGGCCACCTTCGCAATCAGTGCAGCTGCAAAAATAATCAACACCGCCGCAAACACATTAGGCAAATAACCTAGCACTACATCCCTCATAAATACGTTCACCACATCAAGTCGAAGAATATCAAGAGCCGCCACAGCAAAAGCAATCATCACAAACCATTTCACCAAACCACCGACAAAATGTCCTGGCTTAAATTGATAGCCAGCTCGCTCTGACAGGGTATCAACTCCTGCCTTATCTAACGCATGATCCAACTTAAGTACCACAAACATCTTACAGACAATCCCGCCCAAAATCCGACCGATAATCCAACCAGCAACCAGCACCAAAATAGCCAATAGTAATTGTGGCAAAAATCTCATCACATCAATCCAAAGCGCTACCATAGATTGTTCAATTGAAGTCAGCACGCTGTATCCCATAAAGTAAAATTATGTGTTTAATAACTAAATTGTAGCATCAAAAATCCGCCTTGGCGGATTTTTGATGCTACATCCGGTAGCTGTTTGAGGTCACTTCATCTTTTACCCCGATTTTATCAACCAAAACTTGGTGGTTATAGTCGAAGAAATCACGAGTCAGTTTGTCATACAATCCGACGCGGTACATCAAGTCTTCAGACGACATAGCGGCGAATCTGATCTCAATTCCCACCTCGGCTTCCAGTGACCGAATTGCTTTTTCAACCTTAGACTGATTAAACTTTTTCATCGACAACAACACATCGAGCCTTTGCTCAAAATCACGTACAAACACCCCTGAAATACCCACAAAATCAAGTGTCCCTGCTTGGCGCAAGTGTTTTAGTAGATTCTTACCGTCAATTGGTGCTGTTTCGAATAAAAATGTTTGCAAAGCCTGCAGCTCCTGAAAGTCTTTATTCAGAGTATAGCCGATTGCCTTCATTTTATTCTTCTTCCCTTCTACTTCAATGTAAACAGTTTTTTGTTTAATAACTCCGGCTTTCTCGAGTGAACTGATCTCAGTGCGCGCTGTGCGGCGCACTAACTTTGCCCTCCGAGAGATATCATCGAAGGTAAATTCTTTTGACGGGTTAAATAGAAAAAATCTTAGGAGTTTTACTCGGGCGGTGCTACCAAACAGAATTGAAAGTGGGTCTGCCATACTGAAATTGTGAGACTACTATATCACATCAAGTCGGTAGACAGTTTTTGGGGTCAATGTTGTAAAAAAGCAGCGCCCACGTACGTGGGCGCTGCTTTTTTATGCTACCTAAGTAAGTGATTACTTAAGGTTTACTGTAGCTCCGTCACAAGTCCTCAGAAAATATACGATGTTATTTTCTGGGCTCGCGACCCCGGCTCGACCGTCGTGCTCACTTACGTTCCGCGCGACATGTCTCCGCCCCTGGAGCAGTGACTTAAATCTTAAAACTATTTAAGATTTACAGTCGCTCCAGCTTCCTCCAATTTCGCCTTTAGAGCTTCAGCATCTTCCTTCTTCAGACCAGCCTTAACTTCTGCTGGTGCTCCATCTACCATTTCCTTAGCCTCCTTAAGACCAAGACCACAAGCTTCCTTCACTGCCTTAATAACAGCAATCTTTTGTGCTCCAGCGTCAGCTAGTTCAACAGTAAATTCTGATTGTTCTTCGCCTCCAGCGTCACCGCCAGCTGCTGGTCCTGCTACTGCTACTGCAGAAGCTGAAACGCCAAAGCGCTTTTCTAGAACCTTAACTAGTTCATGTAGTTCAAGCACTGACATCTTTTCTACTTGCTCCACTAGAGCAGCGAATTCTGCTGGCACTTCAACTGATTCATCAACATCTGATTCTGAAGCCGCTTCTTCAGCTGGAGCTTCTTCCTTAGTTTCTTCTGCTGCCGCTTCAGGAGCTGCAGTCTCTTCAGTAGTTTCTTCTACTACTGCTGTGTCTTTCTCGTCTGACATAATTTTATTAGTTAAATCCAATTTGTTTGAAAGTGTTATTTGCTTTAGATGCGAGGCCTTCGAAAAAAATACTGTGAGCCGTACGAGTTGTACGGTGAATAATATTTTTTGGAGAATAACGACGCAGATGAAGTAAAATTACGCTTTCTTCTCAGCGATAGCGTTAAGGCCGAGTACCAAACCTTGGATTGGTGAGTTAATAACGTTAACGAACATACCACGTAGAACTGGTAGAGCTGGGATTGAGGCAATCTCAGTCATTTCTGCAGCATCCTTGTAGACACCTTGGAACACTCCTCCAGCAATCGCAATATTGTCCTTGTACTTACCCGCAAATTCTTTGATTTTTTGGGCTGGAGCAATCGCATCGGCGCTGTATGCAACCGCGATCTCCCCTTCTAGTTCTGGCATATCACCCTCGAAAGCACCGTCAAACGATCGCTTCATCAGAGTCTTCTTCGCAACGAAGAAGCCTACACCTTCACCACGCAAGTCAGTTCGCATCGCTGTGGTATTTGCTACGTTCATACCATTGAATTTAACGAATACGATAGATTCAGAATCAGTCTTTACTCCATCTAGCTTAGCGAGAATTTCCTGCTTTTTTTCTTTTGTAATTGCCATTTAGAATATGGATTACGTTTTGTAATTTACACAGGCCCGGAGGCATTTTTAAAATAAAAAATACCCTGACGGGCTCGACCTTCCATACTAAATTAGCTTAGTTTGGACCTCGGCCGGCGAAGCGTATGCTTCATTACTTTCTTTCGAAAACCAGCTGTCATGAGCCTGTTGGCAACTAATATAGCAGATAATACTTAAATGTAAATGCAGGGACCCTACTAACCCTCATTTTCTCGCTTGAGCTGCTCTGCCTTGTGTCCCACCGCGCTAGACATAAGCTGCAAGAAAGTAGCTACACTAGATAACGCCAAAAATACTACCGGGAACACAGCGTAAGGTGTCAGCAGGTAAACAAACATCACAAGGGCAGTAGTCCATACCGACAAACACCAAGGGCAATCGAACAAATCTGCCATAGTACGTCTTGGTCCGGTCTTGGGTTTTTCTAACTGGTACTTTCTTCCGACCTTCTTAACATCCCAGAACTGCTCACGAATAAATTTGGTAATGGCATCGTATACAAATAATCTCACCAGACGCCAAGACGCTAGTGTGATTAATGCATAATCAACCAACTCCAAATCAGCTAACAAAATTCTTGATTCGGTCTCTAGAATAATCGCTCCCATCACCACCAAAATGATGAAAAAGACTGAGAAAACAAAATTCCAAAAATATTGATCAGTAATACGTAACATAAGAACTAATTAGCGTCGCCTCCTATCCCAATAGCCAAAATTACCAAGAGTGCCGCTGCTATTACACCCACAAAACTAAAGACAAAACGAAAGAATGTTTTATTGGCTAGCCGACTCAACTTACCTCTTGGTTCATTCATCATGGTGCTACTAGTATATCAGACTCAGCGGCGCCTTGATCAAAAAACGTGTAAGCCCCCTCTTCTGTCGTAGATTCGCCATTCTTGATATAGGTGAACGGGATTTTCTCTAGCGTCATTACAGGCGCACCTTGACCTGCTAGCACCCCTTCTACGATAGCAATCAGCATAAAGGCCGGACGGTCGCCAGCGGCGATCTCGTACCCACCAGACGTGATGTCTTGCCCACTTAACACTATAGAGCTTACGGTCAGCTCCCCTTCTCCTTCTACACTAAAAACGGTTTGTGCTGTATCAAACTGAGAAGTTTCTTCTAGCCCAGCCAAAATTGGCGTGTTCATATCGGCATTCAAAAAACCTAAGGTGTAGGCATGCGCTAATAAATAGGTCGTGTCATTTATTTTAGTTGTGACATTTCCTAGTGACCGGTAGGCCTCGGCATCGCCAGCCGAAAACGCAAAGGCTATTAACAAAAAGCTGAGTGTGACTATAGTTTTATTCATATTTGATATTTTACCGTGAAATAAATAAAGCAACAAATATACGCCCGCAGACTCCTTTCCAAACAACAAAAAAGCCCCCGAAGGGGCTTTTTTGAAGAATCCGTAACCATACGTTACTCATCCTAGGATAATCCTAAATGGATTATGAACCTTGGATAGTTTCGTAAGATGTTCGGAAGTCTTGTGCTGGAGTCGGTACGTATAGGTCACCGTCTGTACCAGCTGTTACGTAGAATCCGTTTGAGTTTTCTGCGTAGTTAACACCTGTTAGGTTAACTCGGAAGTCACCTGAGGCATCTGGGTTAACAGTTACTCGTAGAGTAAATGTTTCAGTTTCTCCTTCTCGAACTGTGAATACACCTGCAGTGTCTTCGTCAGCTGTTGAAGATAGAGTTCCTGAAGTTGTTGCTGAAGTTCCGTCAACTGTGAATTCAACACCAGTTGTAGCAGATGTACCTTCAGTAGCAAGTTCTCGGATGTAGAAGTCACCTTCTACTGCAGTAACTTCGAATTCGATTTCGAATTCACCAAGAGTATCGTTGTCACCTGAAGTATCAGTTGTTGTTTCAACACCGTCAACTGGTACAAGGATACCTTCAGCTACTAGTGTGTGAGTATCACCAGCTGCAGATCCGCTAGGAGTAACATCGTCAGCTCCTTCTACGTCCCATGCTGCTAGTTCTACTGAAGTGATAGTTGCTTCAATTTGAGTACCGTTTGAGTACCGAGCACCATCGTTGGTGTCCTTAAGATCAACTACTACTTCTAGATCTACTTCTTCATCTTCTTCAAGAGTTACGTCTCCGTCAATGTCGAATACGTACCACACAGCGTCATCAGTTACGTCGTTGTCTACGTATCGTGAATCAGATCCGCTGATTGTTCCCTTGTTTGAGTTTGAAACGTTCTCAGCATCAAAGCTTTGACCGCCAATAACAACTCGAATGTCATCAACTACGTCAGTAGTAGAAGCACCAGTTGTGTTAACTCGAACGATGAATGTATCAACTTCTAGATCGTTGTCTTCAGCTTCTAGATCAGCTACTAGGATTGTTACATCGTTAGTGTCTGAGTCAGTGTCAACAACAATGTCAGTTGAGTCTGGGTTGTTTGAAGATAGAGAAACATCTAGATCTTCGTTTGAACCTTCAGCTTCAACATCGAATTCAACTAGATCACCTAGTTCGTCAGCGTCAGTGTCACCGTCTGTTACAGTTTCGGCTACACCATCAGCGTCGAAGAATCGCATTGATTCAACAGTAACGTTCCAAGTTTCTGGCATGCTTTCAAGGTTGTTCTGCATTGATACAGCAACGATGATTTCTACTTCTTCATCTTCTTCAGCGAAGATATCAAGACCAGAGAATCGGATTGAACCGTCGTCTTCGTCTAGGTATTCATCTTCGTCGTCAGCATCAGCTTCAGCGATCATGTCGCCGTCGATCCATAGAGAAACAGTTTCAAATACTTCCCATGGTTCATCTTCAGCGTTACCACCGTCAGCTGTAAGTTCAACGTCAAGTCGAGCGATTTCAGCGTCACCGTTTTCGAACTCTACTCCGAGTTCCATAACTGCAACATCTTCTTCACCTTCTTCAACTTCAGATTCTTCTGAGTTAACAGATACTGAGTTTAGAGAAGCTTCACCAGATAGTGTGTTATCTGAATCGTCTTCATCTTCGTCATCATCCATCATGTCATCGTCTCCCATGTCATCGTCCATTACTGGAGCAGCAACACATAGAGAGTTAGCCTTTGTTCGTGATGAAGGACCGAAGAATCCTGTTGGGTTCACCAAGTTTGCTGGTGAAAGGATGTCAGCTCGGTACTTAACTTGCATCTTTGAAACTGCAGCTGCGGTCGCTGGACCGTAGTATTCAGTTTCCATTCCTGCTGATCCTACGCCTGATACAGCCACTCGTGTGTCTGGGTCAGCGTTTAGGAATTGTTGAAGCTTCATTACATCAGCTCCAGTTGAACCTGTTGAAAGGTCTCGTGTCCAAGTGTAAGGACATACGTCTGAAGAAACTCCAGCGTCTTGTCCAGCACCAGCTTGTAGAGCTGCTACTTGAGCAAGAAGGTCATTAATCATTGCTTGTAGTTCTTCTGTTGTTTGAGCTTGTGCAGCTGGTGCAAAAGCAGAAAGAACCATAGCAACTGCTACAAAAGCTACTGCTAGCTTTGCAACAAATTCTCGTGCGATAGTCATATAATTATCTGTAATTTGTTTGCGTAATTACTACGCATGTCTCCGAAGAGACGTTAATTGATATATCTAATAATATGAATTAATTCATATTAGTAAGTGGTTTATCACATCACTTACGTAATATCACTAACTTTGCAGTCAGCACACCATTCCCCTCTCGATAGAGAGACGGTGTGCTGCCTGCAAAGGTTAGCTGCGAATCAGGTCTGCGTATCTGCCAGGCGGTCTAAAACGGAAAAAGGTCACGCGGTATTAGTGTGTTAAGACTTTGATTTATTATTTAGAAGCCATAGATAGCTTCATTGTCAAAGTGCGTTCACAACGCAGAGGCTTAGAAAAAAAGCGCTCTTGCGCGTACAGAGATAATAGCATCTTTATACTGGTATAGGAGTTCACAGACTGTGGATACATGGTGTTATAAAACATGCTTCATGTATAAAAATTAGTGAATTTCTAACCGAAATGCCGTTCTCTCTGGTCTGGTTAATAAGACGCCTGACCTAGGGTCTTCTTACACCAGTTCAGCATTACATAACAAAATGGCTTATTTTGCAAGCAAAAAAGACTCAGACGTACATTAATAGACATCTTGGACTTTCTAATTCTTTAACGAAGCTTTCTCTTCCTACACATCTGTCCGTTTGACCTTATAGGTCAAACGGACAAAACTTAAATAGGACTTTATTGATATAAAGTACAAGCTATTTAGAAACCGAGTATCTAGACCAACGCCTTTCTCCTTCCCTGAACACTTGTCCTTTTTCTATAAGACTATTCAACTCTCTTTGAATTGTCTTTTCGCTTACGTCCGTAATCACTTCTGCAATGTCTTTAATGGTTGCTTGCGGCTTTGCTTCAAGGACTGTCTTTATTCTCTCTCCTCTATCGGTCATCTGGCTATGTACCATATAAGCATCGGTACTAATGTCTCCCGCCGGGATATTCACCCGCCGTTGTCGCGTCCCGCCTGTAGCCGAATTGACACCCTTTGTCTTTGGAGCCTTGCTCGCTAAGTCCAACTTGTCTACCAATGAGTCTATGGCAATACCGTCATTACTTAAGTAATGGTTATTTAGATAGCGCTGCACGATATCTAGTTGATCAGCTAGTAGGTTGTGAATCTCACTAGTTACCACCTGAGCCGTGTTGGCAATCTTCAAGTAGCTCGCTAGCGAGACGAGTGAATTTTGAAAAGCGTACAGTCCTTGAAATTGTTCATGACTTTGAAGAGACAAGGTGTTAAGAGACAGTTCGTGAGTTTTAAAAGCTATGTCTTTTAGTTTATTTAGATGACTTTCTGTCTTATTGTTTATACTAGTCTCAGAGACAACATAAAATATAACGGACACGATCTTTTCTGCCTTTTTAAAGACATTATTATAGTAGTTTTCGTCACTTGAAAGTCTTTTAATTTTTATCTTACTGTCCTTTTCTATCTGCATACTGTCCTTGTCGTTTAAACTTTTAAAGACTAAAGTCCCCTTTCGTATTTACCACTATAAGGACATTTTTAATTAATGCAAGCTACCCTAAACTGTCTTTTTAAGCTCTAGTTTTGATGCGGCATACAAGCGATACGTGATATTATGGAGGCATTATTTAAAAGTTATCCAGCATTGCAATAGACCCTATATGGCACGTAAAAAGAAAAGAAAGAAAGTAGAAAGTGAACCGTGGTTTGATGATCTTTCACCCCAAGCCAAGCAAGCCATCGGCGCCGTCCTAATGGGCATCATTGCCGTCTTTTTTCTGTTCTCGCTACTCGAGTATGCTGGACCGGCGGGCGAGCTAACAGACGTCGCCCTCAAAGCTCTATTTGGTACAGGTGCTTGGCTCGCCCCTTTTGCCTGTGTGGTCTATATATTTGTATTGTTGAATCCCAAAGAAGAAGGTAGCGAAGTAAGCGGCGCCAAAATCACCGGTACTATACTTTTGTTCCTTTCACTGCTCGGAGGTCTCGAATTGTACGGAGAAGGCTTGGGTGGTTTTACTGGACTCGCCCTCGCCTGGCCTCTAGCGGCCCTACTTGGGTCGGTTGTGTCTGGTGTACTCATCTTCGGTTTAGTACTCATCTCTCTCTTCCTTCTATTTAATACCGGCTTAAAGATTCCATTCTTAAGTAAGAAAGAGGAGGACGAATTTGCAGACGAAGATTTTGACGACTTGGGACTGCCCGAGGAAGAACTAGAAGAAGAGGCCGAACCAACAGACGGCGACGAAGAATCGGAGGAAGACGAGGAAGAAAAAGGGTCAGCCCTATCGGCGGTCTCGAAGAAAATGTCTAAGTTTGGCAAATCAAAGAATAATGAAATTGTTATCAAAAACTTTAGCGGCACCTACGTAGCCCCCTCTCTCTCTTTACTCAACAAAGAAAAAGGTAAGGCACAAATTGGCGACGTAAAAGAAAACGCCAAAACCATCAAGCGGACGCTGCGAGAATTTGGTATTAGTGTTGAAATGGACGCAGTTGAAAGTGGACCGACTATCACCCGCTATGCCTTGAAGCCAGCGCAAGGTGTTCGAATTGCTAAGATTGCTGGCTTGCAACAAGAACTACAACTCGCCCTCAAGGCCAGCTCTATCCGTATTGAAGCTCCAATCCCTGGTAAATCATTGGTCGGTATTGAAGTACCAAACGAAAAACGCGCGACTGTTGGCTTATCTACCCTTCTATCGACCCCAGAGTATACAGACTCTCCGCATCCACTAATCGCCGCTCTCGGTAAAGACGTGACCGGTAACGTCCACTTTTCAAATGTGGCCCGTATGCCCCACGGCCTGATTGCCGGTACCACCGGGGCTGGTAAGTCGGTAGCTATTCACAACGTCATCATCTCTCTTCTCTACCGTAATTCCCCAGACCAGCTACGTTTCATTCTAGTTGACCCGAAACGAGTTGAGCTCACTCTCTACAACAAAATCCCTCACCTGCTGACCCCTGTGATCACTCAGGCTAAGAAGGCTATTCAGGCACTCTCATGGGCAGTAAAAGAAATGGAGCGACGCTACGACATTCTCGAGGCCGAAAAAGTTCAAAATATTTCTTCATACCACAACAATGTATACAACCCAGCTAAAGAAGAATGGGAAGCAAATGGTTCAAATGAAGAAGACCGGGTCAATCTGCCAGAATCCCTTCCTTATATTGTCATCATCCTCGATGAGCTAAACGACTTGATGCAGGCCTACCCGCGCGAACTTGAAGCCATGATCGTCCGATTGGCCCAAATGAGTCGAGCGGTGGGAATTCACCTCATTTTGGCGACCCAGCGACCATCAGTAAACGTAATTACCGGTACTATTAAAGCCAACATCCCTACCCGAGTTGCTCTCATGGTAGCGTCTCAAATTGACTCTCGCACCATTATCGATTCGCCAGGAGCAGAAAAACTGTTGGGACAAGGTGACATGCTGTACCTATCGTCTGATAGCCCCAAGCCGGTCCGACTGCAATCAGCGTATGTATCTGAAGAAGAAATTAAGAAAGTGGTTGATTACCTAAAGAATCAAGACGCTCAAGAGCTCGACACCATCAACTTCGAAGAACAGGGTGGCAGTAATGACGCGGTGTTCAATGCCATGGTTGGCGGCGATGATGCTGACGATGACTTATACGAAGACGCCAAAATGGCTGTGATCGAGGCCAATAAAGCTTCAACCTCATACATCCAAAGAAAACTAAGAGTTGGCTACTCGAGAGCAGCTCGTTTGATGGACCTGTTGGAAGAAAACGGTGTAATCGGACCAGCCGACGGATCTAAGGCTCGTGAAATCCTCATGACTGGACAAGCAGAAGAAGCCGTCTCAGAGGATGAAGATGAGGATGATGAAGACGAAGGAGCTAGCGAGCAGCAAGAATACTAGCCTATGGAGACATCAATTCCGTTCAGAACTGTTGTAAAGATGTCCCTAATTTCCATTGGCTTTATGTTAATGGTTACCTATATAGTATTCCAATCACGCTACTTTATCATCGGGCCGCAAATCAGATTGGTGGACGAGCCATCCTTGCGTCAAAATAGCCGCGCCATCGTTTTATCTGGAGACGCCTACAACATCTCTCGTCTTTGGGTCAACGATCGACAGATATTTACCGATGCTCAAGGGCGATTTCATGAAACACTAATTCTAGAAAATGGCTACACCACTGTAGCCCTGAAGGCCGAGGACCGCTACGGACGCAAAACATTAGTAACTAGACAATATATGTATAACCCCTCTTCTTTCATTCAGTAAAGACTGTTTGAAGCTAGAAAATGTTAAAATTACATAAATTAATAAAAAACACACATTATATATGGCGGGAAAAGCAAAGAAGACAACTAAAACTAAAAAAGAAGCGGCGGCTGAAGAAACTACTGGTGACGCGAGTCAAATTACCGAAACTCTGCGTAGCATCAAAACCAAGTTTGGTGACGAAGCGATAATGACCCTGGACGAAACCAAGAAGGTTGATATCGAATCTATCCCAACTGGATCAATCGGTCTTGATGACGCACTTGGAATCGGCGGTCTTCCCCGCGGGCGAATCATTGAAATCTACGGACCAGAATCTTCTGGTAAGACCACCCTTTCCCTTCACGCTGTAGCTGAAGCGCAAAAAATGGGCGGCATCTGTGCCTTTATTGACGCTGAGCATGCCATGGACCCTGAGTACGCGAAGAACTTGGGCGTCAAACTAGACGAACTGTTGGTGTCGCAGCCCGACAACGGTGAGCAAGCCTTAGAAATTGTTGAGTCTCTAGTACGCTCAGGTAAGCTAGATGTGATTGTAGTTGACTCGGTCGCTGCCCTCACCCCCCGTGATGAGATTGAAGGCGAAATGGGCGCGCACCACGTCGGCAAGCAGGCTCGTTTGATGAGTCAGGCACTGCGGAAACTCACTGGTATTGTGGCCAAGAGTAAGACTGTGGTTATTTTTATCAACCAAATCCGCATGCAAGTCGGGGTGATGTTTGGTAATCCAGAAACTACCCCGGGTGGTAAAGCACTAAAATTCTATACTTCTGTCCGACTGGATATTCGCCGTATCGCTCAAATTAAAAAGGGTGACGAAGTAGTTGGTGGTCGACACCGCGTGAAAGTGGTTAAAAACAAGGTCGCAGCGCCATTTAGAACCACCGAGTTCGACCTGATATACGGCGAAGGGATCTCCAGTGAGGGCGAACTACTAGCCTTGGGAGAAAAATACAAAATGGTCGCTAAGTCTGGCGCCTCGTATTCATACACTCCCCCAGGAGGCGACGAATCCACTATTGTGAAACTTGGTCGTGGTTACGACGCAGCTAGAAAGACCCTTAAGTCTGAAAAGAAACTCAAGAACGAACTTTTGAAGAATATTAGAAAAGCGATGAAAGAGGAGGCCCAAGAATAATTGGCAAAGCCAATATATTCTTGGAGCCGATCCGTCAGTCCTTTCCTTTCCTAGAAAGGACTAGGATCACCGAGTCTGTCCAATCACTTAACGTACTACTGAAATTCAATACGCAAAATCAGCTGGTACTAAGCAAAGCCAATATATTCTTGGAGCCGATCCGCTAGCCATCCTCGTCCGTAGAGATGGCACGAATCATAAACAAAAGGCCGGCGCCTTCGGCGCCGGCCTTTTTTATTTACTATTAAACTCGCGACAACACTGTTGACCGTGAAGCCATGAATTGCATGAGCTGGTAGCCAGCTTGGACAGCTACGCCGCTCGCTAGCACTAACGTCAGGGCGGTGATAATTTCCCCGTGGTTGATCGCTTCCACAAAGGAGTTGTAGACATATTGTGGCGTTTGACCAACCGGTACAGATAAAAAGTTATTTACTATGCTCGCAACATGGAGCCACTTAGCCAACATGAGAGTCGCGACACTCAAAAATAAACCTTGCCAAAACATAGCGTGAGTGAACAAGCTGATCGCGTAGCTATAATACACTCGTCGCATAATGGCTGATTGTAAACTTTGTGATTCCATACTCTTATATAACTAACTAGTAACAAAAAAGTTACAGGCCCACAACATTACTATTGCGGGCCTGAAATGCCAATTATTAACTGGTCGAAGCAAGATAAACACTCGCAAAACCAAGCAGAATAGCCAAAATCCCCCGCCAGTTAATATGAACCTCCGGAAAGTAAGATGGAAACAACTTAAACATGGCAAAACCTAAGGCAAACACCGTTACAGTAACCATATTGATGATCATGTTGGTATATGCCGGGTTTGGAGCTTTGGTAAATGACTGAGCAATCGCAACATTCATTAATGCCCCAAACACTAGACCGATCAACACTACAACCAGTGCAATGCTGTAGCTTCCACCAAACTTAATCCCCCCAGAAGACAGGAACGATATACTCGTGACGCCAATAGTGGTACCAATAAGCCAGAGCGACGCTGTCTCAGCGGGTTTAATCCCGAAGTTTTTAAACATGAATGGAACAAACAACGAGTACGTTGCCATTACACACATTCCAAATAATGCTTGTACTTGCCAAGAAAAACCACCGAACATGTGACCTCCAAAAGAAACTGATTCAAAATTACTATACGTTGTAAATAAGATATGTCAACCTAATCAGCCAATAACTCTGACTCCTTTCCATCTGCCTTTTTACGAAAGGCGGCTTTAGCGCGGTGGATACGAGCTTTGATAGTGCCGACATTCTCCCCTGTTTCATTCGCAATATCTTGGTGGGACCAGCGTTCAAGGTAATGCCAACGTAGTACCACAGCAAAATGTCCTGGGAGTTTCTCTAGCACTCGCTCAATCGCGTCTTGCTTGTGGTTAAAGCCGGAATGCAACGCCCACTCGCCGTAATGTTGTTCGTATTCTGGATCCATTGCGGCAAACCGCTCGCTATTCTTCACGAGCTTTTGATAGCGCGTAAAGGCTGTATTCATGAGAATACGATACGCCCAAGACGAAAACTTAGCGCCGTCTTGCGGGGAGTATTTATCAGCATTAACATAGATCTTAGTGAAAGCATCCTGCACTACCTCTTCAGCATCGAGTGGGTTACGAACAATTGTCTTGGCCTTACGTAAGAAAGGTTCTTCGTAACGACCCACCAAAATAGCAAACATCCACGGTGATGATTGCGAGCGACGGAGGACCACTTCGTCTTCCAATTCTTCATCTGGTTGCTCATTGAAACCCAACATATGTCTTCACATAGTATCACTACAAAAACTTGAGAGAAGTTGCGCAATCTCCCTTTCCTGCTATAAAATGTGCACAAAATTTAAATAGAAATATGGCAAAAGTAGAATACAATCAAATCTTACCGAAGCGAACCGTCACCATGGATAATGATCCATACTTGATACTTTCTTCAAACATCTCAAAGAAAGACCGGCAAAAGGCCAGCAACAACGTTCGGATGAAAAATCTTCGGACTGGAAATGTTATCGAGAAAACATTCCATCAATCTGATGTCCTGCAAGAAGCGGATATCTCAAAGCAACAAGTCAAGTACCTATACGAGAACCGTGGTGAATATTGGTTCTGCGCCCCAGATAATCCAAAGGATAGATTTAACCTAAGCGCAGAAGTAGTTGGAGAACTTAAAAGCTTTGTGACAGAAAACTCTGAAGTAGAAGCGATTGTATTTGATGAGGAGATAATGAGTGTGAATATTCCGATTAAGGTAGAGCTTAAAGTAAAAGAGGCTCCTGATGCGGTCAAAGGTAATACCTCAAGCGGAGCAACCAAAGAAGCCATTCTCGAAACCGGCTTCTCACTGCAAGTTCCCCAATTCATCAACGAGGGTGATGTGGTGGCAGTAAATACTGATAGTGGTGAATACACTGCGAGAGTAGATAAAGCCTAAGAAAAAGCCGGAAGCAAAGCTTCCGGCTTTTATTTTTAGCCAAAAGGATGATCCAGATACGAGGAGCAACAAGTTTCTAGAGGAAACGGTAGGCTGCTACCGTGACTGATAAAAACGAAGTTGCGACAAAGTAGATGAATTATATCTTTTGACTAAAATGGGATGTCTTCTGGATTGATTTCCTCTTCTGGGTAGTCTGGTACCGCTGGCGCCTTACCATCATCCTTCGGAGCTGAGTCTCCCCCGCTGGCTGGAGCTGAGCTCCCACTTCCGCCCTTTGGACCAAATTGTACACGATCGGCCACGATCTCGGTTCGGTACTGCTTTTGCCCATCCTTTTCCCAACTTCGAGTCTGGAGTCTCCCTTCTACGTACACTCCGTTACCTTTCGAGAGATACTTGGCGCTATTTTCCGCCTGATTACCGAACACAACAATGTTGTGATAATCAACATTTTCTTGTCTGTTACCATCCCGGTCTTTATATACGCGATTGGTTGCAATAGACATTGAGCAAACGTTCATTCCGCTTGGCAGAGCTTTCAGTTCTGGATCCCTAGTTAGGTTTCCGTAGATCATTGCTTTGTTTAGATACATATAATAGATTCCTCTTTATTTGAATATGGAGCTATTATAACCTGTCTGCTAATACCCCGCCACATTACACAAAACCACCCTGGAAGGGGTGGTTTCATTACTCAAGTTTGAGTGAGTTGTTAATTTCTCTCAAAAATAACTGTAGGTGTGCCAGCTGGACTGATTTTATGAGGAAGCTGTATTTTTATATACAGCGACTGAGATAAAATCAGGAAGCTGGTGCAGATACTTTATTTTTGTAGAAATTAATGCTGGATGTATGGGAGTAGAGCGAGGAACCGTGCTCGCTTAGTAGCTCGCGCAAAATTTCGCTGTCCCTTGGCAGTCATACCAGTTCGACGTCGACTCATCATACGTGAGTGCGGGTTTACGTTACTCCGCAATCGATTGATATCCTTGTAGTCGATGTGGTTAGCTGGTGGATTTACTGTTTCTTTTTCCATACGACAATTATTCCTTAGTTTCTTCAGCTGCTACCTCTTCTTTTTCTTCAGTTTCATCCTCCTTAGCATCTTCTTCTTTAGCTTCAACTGCAGTCTCTTCACCAATCTCTACTGTTTCACTCTTACTATCAGTTTCAAGTGCTTCGTGGAAGAAGAAAGGATTCGCTTCTTCTACCTTAGTCAACTTGATAAGTAGGTGTCGCAATACTGAAGCATTGGCTTCAACTGTAGCGTTGATTTCATCGACTTCAGTCGGTGCAATGCTAAATCTTACCCATCCAAAGTACGCGCTAGAGAACTTTCGATTTCGTCCTTCTAGATACTTTTCGATTTCGTATGCGAGATCGAATCGTGCTGGCGCTTCTTCAGAAGTAATTTCACCTCCATGCTTAGTAATTAGATCTTTAAGATCTTGTGCTACTTGAGCCACTTCCCCTTCAGCAATCGTTGGAAGTACGTGGAAAGCTAGTTCGTATGAACCGGCTTCGACTGCTGGCATTTCTTTATCAGACATGTGTGTGTCTTAATTAATAACGGCAGAACAGTACCATACATACTCCTTAGCTTCAAGGCTAAAGCGCGTGTTAGAATAGGCACATGAAATTGCCGCACGACACTACTTTATATGTCATCGGAGGCCTAGCCGTCATTGGTATCGCTAGCGCTAGCTACCTGTATGTGGAAGGTCAAGAGAAAAGCGCGAATATCTCTAGCTTGGAACAAAAGAATTCATCTCTCACCACTGAACTTAACAAAACCACCACCACTCTCACCAACGAAAACAACACCCTTAAATCCGAACTCGAAGACCTTAAGGAAAGTTTAGAAGAGCTAGCTGACAACTACCAAGACGAGCGCAATCGCAATGAAGACTTCGAAGACCAAATCAGAGCCCTGTCTGGCACCCTCGGTGATCTAGACAAACTAGCCAGCATCGACGAAGAGCTTCTCATGAAGTATTCAAAGGTATCTTTCCTTAACGAAAACTACACGCCAGAGCGACTACGCCAACTCAAAGAGGACTGGGTTGCTCCCGACCGCGGTGACGAGTATTTTCACTACCGCGCCTACAAACATCTAGACGATCTGATGGACGAAGCAGAAGATGATGGAGTAGCTCTCTCGATTGTATCCGCCTATCGCTCTTTCGATGAACAAGGTGAGATCAAAGGTAATTTCACGCAAATTTATGGTACCGGAGCCAACGCCTTCTCAGCCGACCAAGGTTATTCTGAACACCAGCTCGGTACTGCCGTCGACTTTTCTACAGCCGCCATCGGCTACCAGCTGGAACAACCTTTCGACCAAACTGAAGAATTCAAATGGCTCGAAGGCAACGCCTACAAGTACGGCTTCATACTCTCCTACCCCCCTGACAATGAATTTTATATTTACGAGCCATGGCACTGGCGCTTTGTAGGCACCGACCTAGCTCGACACATTCACCGCTCGAGCGACACCTTCTACACCATGGAACAACGCGAAATTGATAGCTACCGACTTAATTTCTTTGACTAATGAAAACTGATAAAGAAATTGCTTATCAAAATTTTTGGAATAACCTTAAGCATGCTTACCCGATTTCAAATGGAGATATCCGGTTACCAATCGCTAGGGATCTTATTGAAATCCCAGACCTTGATCATAAAGAATTGCAGGATCAACTTAGAGTTGTCCTAGATCAACTTCTACAAAATGATGAAATAAAAGCAACTGCTAACAAACGTGCAGAAGACGCGGGAGATAATGATCTTATCCCTCTCATTAATGACGATTACACGGGGGTTGTTAGATTTGATTGTCTTTGGAACCCAAATACTTCAAGAGTATCTATTTTAGAGATTAACTGCGACTATCCTGACGGTCTACTGCTGCATGACAAAACTTACTCGGCTTTAGCTGATCGCTCAACAAACGAACATAAATTTAACCTAAACAAACTGTTCGGGGACGAAGAAACTGTAGTTCTACATAGTGACGACGCTTTCTTTCTGGATGCGTATGCAGTTGAATCACAAAATCTCAAATCTCTCGGAAATAACGGCAAAAGAATAACTGACCTGAGTGAGGCAACCGAGGGGTCTGTTGTACGACGCTGCCTTGAAACCTCCAAAATGACTTCAGATATGTTTGATCATTTTAGAACCAAACGACTGAAGCCAATAAATACAATGGCATTAAGAACCCTCGGTTACAAGGATCTATTGCAGGAAATAGACCATCCATACGTTCTTAAAACTACGAAAGTCACCACTGATATCATTGACTATTGTAACCAGCACAAAGATGACCTTGTACTTAAACCAATTGATGGTTGCGAAGGCTTTAATATTTACTTTGGCCATAAGCTTAACCAAGTAGAATGGTCAAAACTGATTAGCAAGCTTTCTAATACAAATTACATCGTCCAAGAGTTAGCTCATATCCCCCAGATGAAAGTTAGCTTATACGATGAAGGAACCGTTATTGATAAAGTTCTATACTATGATCTTTGCCCACATTTCTTCATTAAATCAGGAGAGGTGATTGGTTCAGGTCATACTCTGATGCGATTTTCAGAAAACCCAATTGTTAACGTCTCCCAGGGTGGCGGGATTGGTTATTACAAACTGTAAAAACTCTGAGCGTTTTTTATCAGCTGTGTTCTAACCTCTTCCTCATCCACCCCCTTCAATTCGGCTATTTTTTTGTATACCTCAATCACGTAGTGTGGCTCACAACGCTTGCCGCGATGTGGCACTGGCGACACATAAGGAGAGTCGGTTTCCGCGTGGATGCTATCGAGCGGTGCCCACTTCACCACTTCTTCGTAGTCTTTCGCAAAAGTAATCACTCCAGTGAAGGAAATAGTGCCCCCTAGCTCGAAGAATTTTTCAGCTTCAGCGATAGTACCCGCATAAAAATGCACGTTAAAAGGCACTTTGGTGTACTGCTTTAAAGTCTCGTAGACATCGGTGTAAACACTGCGTCCAGTCGGACTCTCATTCCCCGGCTTTGGCCCGCGTGTATGAATCATCAGCGGCAACTCTAATTCATTCGCTAGTGCAATTTGCTCAATAAACGCTTTCTCTTGGATAGCGTAGCTGTCTTCTGGTGTGTGATAATAATCAAACCCACACTCACCAATACCGATCACTTTTTTAGACTTAGCCAGTTCGCGGTAAAAGTCTTTGTTAAATTCTTCACCCTTACTCTTAAAAGGTTCGCCGCCACCCAACTCTTCCTCATCATGCATCCCCGGTACAGTTTGGATCGGGTGCAAACCCACAATGGCGTACTGAGAATCATATTGCTCCGAGAGTTCCACCCCCCGCTTACTGGTACTCTCTTTGGTGCCCACATTAATTACCGATACCGAAGCCTCCGCACAAGCCTGCGATACAGCCTCAACATCCTCCTTAAAAGCAGATAAGTTTAGGTGAGCATGCGTATCGATGTATTTCGTATTCATGATAAAAATTCTTTAATTTTCTCTTTATAGTCAGAGAAATCTAAGTAGTCATGATTATCTCCTCTTAGGGTAAATAATTCAATTGAAGGTGCCAAGATCTCAAGCTTATCTTTAGTAAATTCATAATTAGCGGTTGGATCACTATCATTATGAAACGCTAAAGTTCTAACTTTATAGTCACTCAGAGGATCCCAATCACCAGCGTAAAATTCCTCCGCAAAATCTAACGGCATACCAAAAAAGACAGTCTGCTTGGGGGTAACAATACCATCATGGACAGCTTTTAAAGTTACTAAAGAGCCAATTGATTTGGCAAAGACGTGCCAGGTATCATCTTCGCTATTTCCGATAGTCCTCTTAATTTTTTCCAATTCTTTATCAAGGCTAATAAAATTCTCTTCATTATCCCAGTGGTCATAGTATTGCATCACCACCTCATCAAATAAATCAACGTAGGCCAAGGCACACCCCTCTCCCCACTCTTTGTTTCGTAAACTATTCCCTGGCAAGACCAATAACTTTTTCATACTAGATTATCTAAATACTTCTTAGCTTCTGACGGTTTTTTAAATCGCACCACCTTACTTTCATAATTATTCTCCCTAATTAACTTTTCAACTTTGTAAACTTCTTTTTTCTTAAATACCCGCCATAAAAACTCGAGGCTAAACTTTTCTGGGCAACCCAGAATTTCTGGTCGCGGATCATTACGGTGCTTAATAAACCTAAGCATATATCGATAGGCAGAAAACCACCCCGAGTAGTCCAAGTACAATATTAAATCTGCTTGATCAAAAACATCTTGCCGAACCAATCCAACAATATACCCCTCGATAATCCAAGCTTCTTTACTAGTTACTTTTTTTAATTTTTTAGCAGTCTCTTCATCACCAACATAAACCCAGTTTGGTTTCCACATAATTTCATCAACCATAATTACCGGTCTTTGAAGTTTATGCGCGAGCTTTTCACCAAAAGTAGTCTTTCCCGATGCACTTACACCTTGAATTAGAATTTTTTTAGGTGATTTCGTCATAGTTCTCCTATCCTACCACTCCCCCAATCCTCCACACAACCCCTTGTAACCTATCGATTAATCGGTATAATTATAACGATTAATAGATAGGTTATGACAAGAGTTTCAAATCAAAAATTAGATAAGTTGGTGGCTAAAGAAATCTGGAACCAGCTAGGAGAGACGATCGGTCGCTTAAGCGCCTCGAAGGCTGATCCATTTTTAGAGAGTATCCTAACTCCAACTGAGCAAATTATGCTCGCCAAGCGCTTAGCCATCATCGTCCTCATTGATGAAGGTCATACCGATTATGCTATCAGCAAAACCTTGCGTGTAAGCAGCTCTACCGTTGCTCGTCTTAGGGAGACTTATAATTTTGGTAGCTATAGACCCGTTTTATCTGGACTAAAGAAAAACAAGGCAGATTATGTAGATTTTGTTAATACTTTGGTCGATGTGATTCACATAGGACTACCCCGCTACGCTGGACCAGATCGTTGGAAATTACTCAAAAAATAACCCCTTGCTTGGGGTTATTTGTTTAAGACTCTAGGCGATTAAAGAGATTGTCTGGCTTTTTGTTTTCTAGTATCGCCTGTTTTAGAATTACATTCGCCTCAGGAAGGACTGGGTTCAACATTCGACCAATAATATATAGCTCATGGAGTAGCTCTTTAATAATCGCTACCGCCGCTTCTTTGTCCTCCTTTACCAATTTAAAAGGTTCGGTCTCGGTGATTTTTTCATCTAGTGCTTGCACCTTGCCCCAGACAAAATCCATCGCTCCTTGGAAATTGTAGCAGTCTAGAGCATCAATATACTCTGGCGCAAAACCTTGCGCTTCAGGTCGTTCAATCGGTGCATCAAGATGAGTCTCAGCCATTTTCATAATTCTAGCGGTAAGATTACCAAGTCCATTAACTAAGTTTGCGGTATACCACTCATCCATTTTCTCCCAAGTAATATCTGAATCGTCAGTTGGGTGGACGTGACGTAGCATAATATATCTTGCCGCATCAGTACCATACTTATCGACTATCTCATACGGATCGATCACATTCCCGATCGATTTACTCATCTTTTGGCCGTCGCTATTTATAAAACCGTGATAAAAAACTCTATCGGTCGCCTGAATACCGGCACTCTTTAACATCGCCTGCCAGATAACCGATTGGAAGCGGATTTGGTCCTTACCGGCTAGCTGCAACGTGCTGCCATCGTCCCAAAATTTCTTAAACTGACCGGCCTTATCTTCTGGCCACCCGAGGGTTGAGATGTAGTTAGTCAGCGCATCAAACCAAACATACATAACATGCTCGTCATCACCAGGCACCGGCACACCCCAATCCATTCTTGATTTTTCTCGCGAAATACTCAAATCTTCAAGACCTCCCTCCACAAACCGCAGAGCTTCTTGTCGTCTAAATTCAGGTACCACCACACCTTCATTGCTTAAATATTCCAAAAGGTAATCTTGGTAATTTGATAGTTTGAAAAAGTAGTTTTCTTCTTCAATTGCTTCTGGCTCTGTTCCATGTTCAGGACACTTTCCATCCACCAGGTCAGAATCTACTTTAAATGATTCACACCCCACGCAATACAAACCTTGGTACTTTTTCTTATAAATATCTCCGTTCTCTTCGCATAGTTTCCAGATATGCTGAGCTGCCGCCTTATGCTCAGGATTGGTTGTACGAATGAAATTAGTCCAGGACAAATTAAAAGCGGTCTGCAAATTATCAAACTCAGCAGCGTACTTATCGGTATATGACTGCCTATCAACACCAGCTTCATCGGCTTTCTTGGCGACTTTTTGCCCATGCTCATCAGCTCCGGTATTAAAAAACACCTCGTGTCCCATCAGTCGATAGTATCGTGCTAAGGTATCCGCCTGCACAAACTCAAGGGCATGACCCATATGCGGTGACGCATTTACATACGGTAAAGTAGTAGTGATATATTTTGGTGTTTTTTCTTCCATGAAGATTACCTTACCATGGTGTATATATAAAAATAAAGGGGTCATGAAGACCACTCCCCCTCTTGTCTAGCCGCCTCGCGCCTAAGCCGGCGTTCACGCTCTGTATGATCCAAAAAACTTTCCAGAGTATTGTAGTGAACATGACGATAGCCTTTCACAGCCTGGCGACAAAAGTAGCAGTAGTGAAACCTGACGTCATCAGTTCTCTCAATTAAGGTCACCTTCATGTAATCCCCTCCTCCGGCCAACCCTCTTATAACCCCTAGATCAAAAAGAGTAAAGTTATTTTAGTTTTTGAATCAAGTCAGAAATGGCCACACGCTCTTGTTCACCAGTATCACGATCACGGACTGTCACCGTATCTGTGTGCTCCGGCGCTTCTTGTCCTAGCGTATCAAAATCGATTACGATGCAGTGCGGAGTACCAATTTCATCCTGCCGACGGTAGCGCTTACCGACGTTTCCATTATCGTCCCAGGCCACGTTTCCAAACTCAGTCTTAAGCATGGTAAATACTTCTCGCGCTTTTTCGACTAATTCTGGCTTGTTCTTCAAGAGTGGTGATACCGCTACCCGGTTTGGCGCCAAGTGCTTAGGCAGCTTAAGATAAGTACGAACATCTCCATTCATTTCGTCTTCAGTGTAGGCTTCACAAAGTACAGCAGTGATAGCACGGCCAATTCCAAATGATGGTTCGAGTACGTGTGGCACATAACGACTGCCATCGGGTTCAATGTATTCCATTGATACTCCACTGGCTTCCATATGATTTTTAAGATCATGGTCAGTTCTGTAAGCAAAACCACAAAGCTCATCAAAGCCTTTACCTGGGTAATTGTATTCAAAATCAATTGTCCGTTTTGAGTAATGTGCAAGATCGTTATCAGGCACCTCGTATTCACGAATATTATCTTCAGACAAACCTAAATGAGTGTGCCACTTTTTGATGTCTCCTCTCAGTTTTTCAAACTCATCTTTCCAGGCTGCCTCCTTAATAAAATACTCAATCTCCATCTGTTCAAACTCACGCACCCGAAACAAAAATTCCCGAGGAGCAATTTCATTGCGAAAAGCTTTACCGATCTGAGCAATACCAAAAGGCATTTTTGGTGACATCGTATCGACAACATTCTTGAAATTAACAAAAATACCTTGGGCTGTTTCTGGCCGTAGGTAGACCCGTCCTTCGTCTCCGGCAGTGGCTCCAATACGACTCTCAAACATTAAATTAAACTGTCTGGCAGGAGAAAGTGGATTACCATTGGGACTTACAATTTTATTATCAACAATAATTGCATCTATCTCTTCGAGACTTAAGCCGTCGGCTTCATGTCCAGCGTCTTTAAGTAAGTGGTCTGCTCGATAACGTTCTCCGGTTTCAGTATCTTCTACCAAAGGATCACAAAAGCCGGCGCCAGTGTGACCAGAAGCATCCCAAACTTTTCCATTCATCAAAATAGACGCATCAAGACCATACATATCCTCTCGCCCATCGACAAACATCTTCCACCACTCGCGCTTGAGATTGTTATTGAGAGCTACCCCCAATGGGCCCAAGTCCCAAGTTCCTCGTAGTCCACCGTAAATTTCACTACCTTGAAATACAAAACCCCGTCGCTTACAGAGACTGACAATTTTGTCCATTTTGTTGTTTTCTTTTTCGTTCATTATCCTGATTAAAATATTAGTCTGCTACTGTTCCGTTTCCTTCGTCATAGCCCATTTCTCTTGAGAGTTCAGTTGTAACAGCTTCTGCCCTATCTTGCAACAGCGCCCCAGTGAAGCGGTCGTTGGCTCGCACTGTTTGTGAATTTATCAAGACCGGTCGATCACCCTCTTGAGAGCGGCTCGGCACAATGTCAAGTTGAACATTCATAGTCTTTCTTTCCCCGGCATCGATATTACCGGCCAACCACTCTAGTTTTTTCGATACTGAATTGAAAGTCACTGCTCCATCAGCTTCAAAAGAATTGGCCCATTCAACATAGACCGGCAAGCTCGACTCAACAATAGTGTCGGTCAGATCATTGGCGCCCGCCTCAGCCACCAAAGTTATATTGTAGCTAGTCATTTCTCCCACCCTTGGCGGCACTGGCCCACTAATCAAACTAGCCTGATTTCCAAGACCAACGGTAGCTGAATACTTGGCTTCTGCTCGAGTTGTCCCGATCAAAGTTTCTTGGGCACTTTCTTCGGCCACTCGCCTAGCGTAGACATTGATCACAATATCGAACGAGGCGGTACTTGGGTTATTGTTTGGTTTTATATCAAAATTAATTTGACGGGTATCACCTGGGAAGATGCGCTCAAAGTCCTCATTATTAGAAACCTCCCAACGCACCACTCCGCGGTTGGAATCATAAAATCCCTGGCCGCTAATAATTGAATCTTCATTTAATGCATTCCCTCCTGGCTCTACTTCCACCACCAAATCATAAACTGTCTCATCTAAGGTATTGGTTATATCCACCACCACTTTTGCCTCTTCGCCCTGACTTAAGACTACTGATCGACTTTTATCATCATTAATCGCAATATCTAAATTAATAAAAGGTCGCTCAATCAAAAAGTCGGATGCGCCTTCGGCCAAGCTGGCCCCAACGATGAACTGATTGTCAGTATCTGGCGGACCGGCCACGAAATTAAGACTTAGCTCTTCCTCAGTCAATCCGCTAATAACACCTTCGATTTCAATAGAAAATTCTTCGTCAGGCAAAATTTCTTCAATGCGCCAGACATTTTGTGCAAAAACTGGCTCCGGGTCTGCTGTCTCAAAATCAAAACCATTCGGATAAGATGCAGCAATCAAAATGTCTGAAAGCGGCTCAGAAGCATTTGATACCGCTGTGACCTTAACCTGCACCAATTGCCCAGACGCCACCTTCTCTACATTATCAATCCGTAGCACCAACGGTGACGAACTAATCCTAAGTGCCAGTGGTGCAGATTCTTTGTAAAACATACTATTAGAACCTTCCACTCGATACTCCAACGTAGCTTCTATCTTTTTCTCATCATTCTCATCGCCAAAAATAGTCACGCTAACTGGCACATTCACCGTCTCACCAGGAGAGAGGTCACTAATCGGTATACGCTCCTCAAATAAATTGCGCGGGTTGTCTTCGACTGATCTGGTACCAGGAGGATATTTCACTATCAAGGTCGCTGACTCAATCGCCACTGCGTTTTGGTTATCGACTTCAATTTGCATAGACAACATCTCTCCTCCACCAATAAATGACGGTGCTTCAATATTCAAATTAATGTTTTCACTTGAAATTTGATTGTTGCCTTGGAACAAGGTCACAATGGAAAATGTGGCCACACAAATAAATAAGAAAATACTCGCCACTAAAACAATTGTGCGATATTTTCTGGCAGGTTCTGATGTGTCTTGATCTAAGACATCAGCCTCATCCACGACTTCAGGCTCTTCCGGTTCGGTAGGGGCTGGTTCTGCAGTAGGTTTATTCTCCCAGTCTTTTGATACATCTACTTTTATATCGGTAAGCCTATGACGCTCACTCTCACGCAAAGCCGGGCCGCGGTCGTATAGACGGCGGCGCATCTCATCGATTTCCTTTTGGGTTTTCAACGGCTTCATATCTTGGCCATAATTATACCACTGTAGCTACAGATGGCTGACATCCACAGCGTGGGCATAAAGTTGGCTAATAGCTTTTTCTAACTTGTCATCATAGTGAGCCGCAATATTGCTACATTCACCCGTCAGTTCGGCGGGTATTTTATTACGATCTACATAACCAAGCAGTGCCAGCATGCGGAGCTTAACCACCTCTTCAATGAAGGCGCGCTCTGTTGTTTCTTTGAGTAATGTTTCAAGTCCATCTTTAGCCAAATCAAATAGACCAGTCATCACCTCCTCCCCTTTCAGAAAGCGACGCAAAAGGCGTACTACCGACACTACGCTACCGCGTGCTGACTTGCTGTTTGCTTGCTGATAATAATTTCTGATTGATTCAATACTGCCGATTTTCCAACCACCTTTTCCTTTTACCAAAGACACCCTGAGTAAGGAAAAATCTTGTAATGCGTAGCGCTGACGCGAGCGTTCTTCACGAACGCTTCGCGCGTCAGCGTACAACATCCCCGCTTCTCTAGTAAACAATAAGTAAGAAGCATCGGCGGTGTTTCTAACAAAAGTTCCGCACACTAACGCCTCTGTGGTGTACGTAGTATAGGCCATCTAGGCAGTCTTAATGGTAAAGACAAACTTATAATCTCCAGCTTGCACCTCTTCCCCAGTAACCTCAGCAAATGCTAGCTCGCTTGCTCCTACTGTTCTTACCAAAAGCTCCTCGTGGGTCTCCACCGCCTGTTTGCTAGCTTCATCTGCTTGGATAGTGAGGGTAATTTCGTCGTCTGGCTGCAGCCCGGCCTGCTTTCTATTTCCCTGCACCGCTCGCATGAGTTCTCGCACCGCTCCTTCAGACAAAAGCTCCGCGGTCAGCTCAGTATCAATCTTTACAGTCTCGGCCTCTTGGTACTCTTTGGCATTAAGTTCTTCAACCACTATAGCTGACAGCTCAGCTGCTAGTTTCGGGCCGAAAACAGCCTGAATTGGTTGACGCACCTTAATCCCAGCCGTAGTCCGCGCCTCTAGCGCCTCGGTTACGATAGTTCTGGTCGCCAACATATCAACCACCACCGACTCATCAATCTTCGTCGTTTTTGGCCACCGACCTAAGTGCACGCTTTCAGCCTCAGTTTCTTCTTTAACCGCTTGCCACAGAAATTCTGCGTAAAACGGCATCACTGGAGCCATCACTAAAGCAAGATTTTGTAGCACATAGCGCAAGGTGCTAAGTGCCAAAGCCTTGTCTTTCTCATCATCACTTTTAAGACGATCGCGACTACGACGCAAGTACCATACTGACAGGTCATCAATAAAATCAGTAATTGGTCGAGTGGCTTTATCGAGCTCATAATTTTCATAACCTGCTGTCACTTCAGCAACCAATTGATTCAGGCGAGCTACCACCCATCGGTCTAGCACATGGTCTGAATTGTCGGCCGCCTCAGTGCCATCCGCAAACATCTGGTACATCACCAGCACATTGTGTAGTCGACCAATATTCTTTCTTTGTAATTCTTGCACCTCCTTCTCAGAAAAGTTTACATCTTCCCCTCTTATCAATGACGATGACAGGAGATAAAAGCGAATGGTATCGGCACCCACCTGACTGATCAGCTCGACTGGATCAGGATAATTCTGTAATGATTTACTCATCTTCCGGCCATCTTCAGCCAGCACCAAGCCATTTGTTACGACGTTTTCATACGGTGACTTACCGAACAAAGCCACTCCCAGCACAATCATTGAATAGAACCAACCACGAGTCTGATCTAAACCTTCGCCAATAAACTGCGCTGGGAATCGTTGCTGCAGGAACACCTCTTGATCACACGAGAATGGATAGTGATTTTGAGCGTACGGCATTGAGCCAGATTCAAACCAACAATCAAACACATCCGGTACGCGCAAAAGTCGCACTCCCCCATCATATAATTCCACCTCATCTATGTATGGACGATGGAAATCAAGTTCATAATTATCATTATGCGGTAGTGGACAAAAATCTGGCGTGCGCACTTCAGCGTTGTTGAAGTAGGCCGCTCCGTCAGCGAAGTAGCTTTTTGACTGTTCGATATTCAAGCCGTCAATTGCACACTCAAGAGCAAACAATGGGCCGGCGTGACTGACAATCAAAATCTTCTTGTCGGCATAGCGCTTATCCAGATCGTACAAGAACTCTCCCATACGCTTTTGTACGTCTAGGCGGTTTTCGGAACCAACCAATTCTTTTTTAAACTTTTCTTCCCAAGTACCAAAGCTGGCGTTGTACTCTTTCCAAGTCTGACCTTCAAAATCATCACTCAGGTCAAGTTCACGAATCCGATCATCTTCAATTAGTTCGACGCCAGGAAAACGGGCGGCCACAATTTCAGCCGTCTCTTTGGTGCGCTGGAAGCCTGAATGAATAATCACATCGATATCTTCTAGCTTTGCAGCTGACGTTGTCGCCTGCTCTTTACCTTTATCAGTCAGTCCGTCAACATTTGCTTTGTTGCAGCTAATGATACCTTTGATATTACTTTCACTCTCACCGTGGCGCATTAGTACATACTGATTGCCACTAGTTTTCACTAATTTCTTTAGCTCTTCGAGCCCACCAATGACATGCACCTCGTTTGTGTCCGGATTTTTCCAGATCGGTAAAGGTGCTCCCCAATAACGCTGTCGTGACACTGCCCAGTCGCGCGCACCCTCAAGCCACTTTCCAAAGCGATTCTTCCCTACATGTTCTGGCACCCAATCTACCTCGGCGTTTGCAGCCAATAACTCACTGCGTAACTTGGTCACTTCAACAAACCAAGAGGTGGTGGCGTAATTCAGAAGCGGTGTCTCACAACGCCAACAATGCGGATAGCTGTGAGTAATTTTTTCCTTACCAAATAACACACCTTTTTGTGCCAAAGCGCGAATGATCTCGATATCGGTGTCCATATGATTGATATCGGCTGTCTTGTCATCTTTTGGCTTTACCAGCAGACCTGCAAAGTCAGTAACAAAATCCATAAAATGGCCGGATTCATTGACATGGTGCCGGATTGGCACCCCATTCTCTTTGGCCAAATTCATGTCATCTTCTCCATACGCAGCTGCAATGTGCACAATACCACTACCTTCTTCACCGACCTCAACATAATCGGCGTGGTAAATCGTCCAGCAATTTTCTTTTCCGTCAAACTCTTCCTTTTGATGATAATCAAAAGGTGGCTGATACTGCTTGCCGATCAGTTCAGACCCTTGGTAAGTGCCGATGATTTCAAAAGTCTTTTGTCCAAGCACAGCTTCAATCCGATCCTTGGCTAAGATCACGGTCTTTTCCCCATCATCTTCGGTCAGCTTAACTCGAGCATACTCAATGTCTTTATGTACTGCAGCGGCGATGTTGCCCGGCAGAGTCCACGGAGTAGTCGTCCAGACTATCAGCGAAGCCGCTTCATCTATTAGTGGCAACTCAACAAACACCGATAAATCCTTGATGTCCTTATAACCCTGATTCACCTCGAAGTTGGACAAGGTCGTACCACAGCGTGGACAAAGATGCATAGTCTTAAAACCTTCATACACCAAACCTTTTTCATGTAGTGACTTAAACACCCACCACACACTTTCGGTGTAGGTACTGTCCATGGTCTTGTAGTCATTTTCCATATCAACAAACCGACCCATGCGCGGCACGATTTGTCGCCAATCATCAGCGTACTCCATGACGGTATTACGCGCTTCTTCGTTAAAGTTTTTTACTCCAAAATCTTCAATATCCTTCTTGGTGGCTAGTCCCAATTTCTTTTCAATCAAATTCTCAACCGGCAATCCGTGACAATCCCACCCCCACTGGCGACGCACCCGCTTGCCGTTCATGGTCCAAAAGCGTGGAATGGCATCTTTGAGAGCGCTTTGTAGTAGGTGTCCGTAGTGAGGTGCTCCGGTGGCAAATGGTGGACCGTCATAAAAAACAAAATCCCCGTCTGGCTCATTGCCAGCTGGAGTCTCTAAGGTTTTATTAAAAATGTCATGCTCAACCCAAAAGGCTTGCATGTCCTCTTCTCGCCTGGCCACTTCAGAAGCAGGCTTAGCGTCAACCACTTTTACCTTGTCGCTTACGCGACCATCATTCTTGTTATTCATATTAGATTGTTTATGTATATCAGACATAACTAAGTCACTAATTTGACTTAGATAGGTGGTGTATCAGACCACAAATTGATCGTACCATGTGTGAGGTAAAAATAAAGGCCGGAGAAGCAAAGCTTCTCCGGCCTTTATTTTAATTTCCTTACCGAATCTGTACTTCGTTTTTGTCAGTACTCTTCAATTCACCTGCGGTATCTATTACCACCGAATATCGGCCCAACACCTGCCCCCTCTCAGTCTCCACACTACAACGCCAAACACCATCGAAGAAATTCTCGTTGACGGTGTAGCCGCCATACCCACCTTTGTTAGCACCCGATATTTCGTAACCAAATCGAAAATGCTCATGCCAATGTCCCTCTTCATCTTTATATTCCCAGCGGTGATAAATATCAGTCGACAAACGAGTCGGCGCAAATACTCGAGCAAAACAACTGACCGAATTATATTTAGGATGAAGCACCGGCTTCATAAACGGCAGCTTGCGAAACCAAGGCTGCACTTCACTCTCCACCCGGTAGCCACCACTTTCCAACTTGACCGATCGCTGCACGATTTCTAATTCGGTCAGCGACAAAGGAATAGGAGGAATCACACTGGTGAAGTACAAAGTATTGAAGCCAATATAAATAAAACCGATAGTAGTAATGACTCGCTTCACATTCGCCTCCATGAAATTCGGCACGATCTTGTGAAGTAAGCGCACGACAAACGTAACAATCATAAGCGCAATCAAGCCGCTGCCGATAAATATCCAATCCCCCATCATGCCAGAAATCACTGGAATCACGAGTACGATATATGAGAACAGACCAATAAAATATAGTGCGAGATTATACACCAAGCGATCAGACCGCTTGCCAACAAACTCGTTACCCAGGATGACTCCCAATATTAAAAGCAAAAAAGGGGCGCTGGCCAACCAATCTCCGCTCCGCCCGTAAAAAATAAGCATCCCAGACAACAAACCACCAAAAGCGTACTGCATTAAAAGTGGTGAATACTTTTTCATCCACAAAGAAGCAAACTGTGGACCACGCTCAGCCACTCCCATATAAAGAAACAGCATCGCGGTAGTGGCCAATAGCACATAAAACAACAAGATCAGATTGTCTACCAAGTCATCAATTCGGTTCAGCAAAATTAAGTCGGTAATAAAACCGAGAATAAAACCAAAGGTTAACCAATGGACTCGCACCAAGTGACTGAAGTGTTTTATAAAATTCAGCATAAACTCATCATACCAAACTACCGTCTAGCACTACCTGCGGATTATAGCTTGTCTTAGTCGACAAAAGTTTCAGGTACCGGAAATTTTTCACAAAGAGCGACCACTGCCTGTCTGATCTTTTCTTTCTCTGCTTCGTTGTCTTTATTTTTCAGGGTTCGGATCATCAACTCAGCTAAGCTGGTAGCTTCTTCTTCTTTCATACCGCGGGTGGTCATGGCCGGAGTACCGAAGCGTATACCAGATGGGTCAAGAGCTGAGCGCGGCTCATCGGCGATCATGTTTTTATTGAGAGTGATACCCACTTCATCGAGCACGGTCTCGGCCTCTTGTCCGGTCACCCCTAGTGAGCCGTACACGTCAGCCAGTAGTAGATGATTATCAGTGCCACCACATAGTAGTCGCACTTCGTGATCTTTAAATACAACCTCCATAGCTTTGGCATTTTTAACAATCTGCTCAGCATAAAGCTTGAAGTTTGGATGCAGGGCTTCACCAAACGCCACCGCCTTGGCAGCAATAATATGCATGTGCGGACCACCTTGCATACCCGGGAAGACAGCCTTATTTATTTTCTTAGCGATTTCTTCGTCTTCGCGGATCACAATCATTCCTCCCCGTGGACCGCGAAGTGACTTATGAGTAGTCATAGTCATTACATCAAAACCATAATCGAATGGATTTTTGGCTACCCCACCAGCAATTAGTCCAGTAATGTGGGCAATGTCCGCTACGGTATACGCCCCCACCTCATCGGCTATTTCTTTAAACTTAGCGTAATCAAGCTCCCGACTGTAAGCAGAAAAGCCAGCCAAGATTATCTTTGGTTTGTGCTCAATAGCCATCTCTCGCAAATGTTCATAGTCGATCTCCCCCGTGTCGACATCTTTCATTTTGTAGCGAACAAAATTGAAGACTTTATTGATAGCAGTAGTCGGATGACCGTGAGTAAGATGTCCGCCGTGTGAAAGATCCATACCAAGCACCGTGTCGCCTGGTTCCATGAGCGCAAAATACATTGCAACATTGGCGGCCGCTCCCCCGAGCGGTTGAACGTTAGCGTACTCAGCTTTAAATAATTTTTTAGCCCGCTCGATGGCAATAGTTTCCATTTGGTCAGTAAACTCCTGTCCACCATAGTACCTCCTCCCTGGATAGCCTTCTGAGTATTTGTTGGTAAATACCGAACCACAAGCTTCCCGCACCGCCAATGAGGCGTAGTTTTCACTCGGAATTAATTCAATCCCGACTCGTTCGCGCTCCTCTTCTCCTACTAGTGTTTGATAGATTTCTTCGTCTTGATCTTTGATGTATTTATATTCGCTCATACTTAAATAAATTACCGTAACTGTTAACTTGCTCTACTAAGTGGTGGCGAATGAGTTAGATCATAAAACGAAAATTATTGGCAAAATTATAGCACGATTTAAGATACCAATGACAAAGCCTCTTTGGTCACTTCAGCAGATGACTGAGCGGCGCCGATGGTCGAATACTTTAATCTACTCTAGGAAATAAGTAGACATGGAAAAAAAATTGTAACAATCCCTTCATCCGACTATTTATTTTTCTTCTCGAATCCACCAATATTAGCAATCTCTCCACGTAATGACGGATGAGATTGATAGTCGACCAACTCGATGTCTTCAAGCTTAAAGTCGTCGATATTTTTAATCTCCGGGTTCAGCTTCACTTCCGGGAAAGACATTGGCTCACGAGACATTTGCTCGTTCACTTGATCAAAGTGATTAGAATAAATATGAGCGTCACCAAAAGTATGTACAAATTCCCCGGCTGGAATATCGACCACCTGCGCTACCATCTTCAACAACAATGCGTAACTTGCAATATTGAATGGTACGCCCAAGAAAACATCAGCCGATCGTTGGTAAAGACCGAGATTCAACTTACCGTTTGCCACCTGAAACTGAAACATCGTATGGCAAAACGGTGGCACTTGTGACTGCTGACCTTCAGAAGCCATTTCGTAAATAAAGTCTGGATTCCACGCATTTACCACATAACTCTTACGATCTGGTTTCTTCTTTAGTCCATCAATAACCCACTGCAACTGATCGATCTCGCGGCCATCTTTGGCTGGCCACCGGCGCCACATTCGACCATAGATAGTGATCAGGTCTCCCCATTTTTGGACGAATTCATCATCCGCATCAGACTCGGCAATTTTTGTAATAAACTCTTCCTGAGTCATGTCTTCATCTGGAGCATTTTCAACCGCCCACATGTGATACATCTTCCACGCCCACTCGTCCCAAATATGATTATTCTGATCAACGAGCGGTTTCAAATTTGAATCACCAGAAAGAAACCATAAAAGTTCGGTGGTAATTCCTCGCCAAAATGTTTTTTTGGTGGTGAGAAGCGGAAATCCTTCCGATAAATCAAAGCGAATTTGCCGACCGAAGACTGAGCGAATAAACGGCGGCTCTTCCCCTTTTTTCTTGTACTCCTCAAGTACAACATCATTGAAAAACAATTCTTTATCAGCGCCATTATCAAGAATGTCCTGACATAAGTCTAAATATTGATATTCTGGATGTTTTTTCTCTGACATAATTGCTTTTTTATTTAATCAAATCGCGACCCTTAAAATTGCTCTCCCAATTGTCCTTCCCTCGTTCTTCATTATCATATGCCGTGCTGGGTGGGCTAGAGAGAATCGAAAATGTAAGCTGGGCAATCTCCATGCCTGGCCGGAGAATAATCGGTACGTTGTTGAGATTGCAAAGCTCAAAAGTAATGTGGAGGAAGTGCCCCGGATTAATAAGTCCGGCCGTATTGTGAATCATCAGTCCCACGCGAGCGAGCGATGACTTACCACCAACCTGAACCAAATATTTATTGGACCCGAAGTATTCTTTGGAGATCCCCAGCACCGACACACCCGGATGCAGAATAAACTCTTCGCCATCGGCGACCTCGATCTCCCGGGTCTTGGCGAAAATATTTTTGGCAGGATCAACCAGTGGAGTTTGATGTTCATCATTCACTACAAACTTATTACCTAGCAGTATGTCGTAACTAGCGGGCTGCAATTTCTCCTCATTAAAAGGCTCGAGAGTAATCTCTCCCGCATCCACCGCTTTTTTAATATCAATGTCAGACAAAAACATAATTCCTATTATAGAGAGGTCTCACTGTGGGCGCAAAACCGATTAATAATCTACTCAATACTGAACACCTTATCGGTGCCATAGTAGTCTGGCCAATTAGCGTTGTAGTGCTCAAACATCCGCGCCAATCTTTCTTGCGGCAATTCTTCAACCTGCAGTTCTTGCATCAATTCCAATAACTGATTTTTTACCACATCGGTTTCGGCTTCATCCTCAACGATCTTCTCAAACTCGGCCAGATATCCGTAACCAGCGTTGCGGTCAATGCAGACATTAACGCCCTTGTATTCATACTCTTCCCGATCCCGCGACCACTTGGCCTGATATTTATATCCGGCCTGCTGCACCAAATCATCAAGTTCTTCGAGAGTAATGCTCACTGGTTCTTCAAACTCCATTCGCTTCACCGTGTTTTCGCTGGTACCCTCGTCGATGGAAGCTTTAACTACGAGCAAAACCTCATCATCACGCTGCCGTGTTCGCACTGAACAATTAGTCCCCTTCTCTGCCAGCATTTTAAATTTGTCGTGCTCTACTCCGGTGTATAGATGTTCAACTAAGTCATATAGTTTATGAACGTCACCCCCTTCGAAGTAGTGGTTGAGCTGCTTATTTTCAGACACCTGCTTATGCCCGGGATCCAATTCGGCCATGCGAGCTTTTAAATTTTCAGCATTAGTTTTTTCGCCGAGTAAAGATTTTATTTCGATTTCAAATTGAGACATAAGCAGATACAGATTAAGTCTGATCATTATACCGGCTCGTTTTTAGCCTGTCGCCATTTCAACTTATACAGCCTATGGCATAATTGCCTCTATGAATAAACCACCACTAGTCATTGTTGCGGCCATGAGTAAAGAGCGCCGCGCGATCGGTTTTAAAAACCAACTGCTTTGGCACTTGCCGGAAGACCTTAAGCATTTCAAAGAATTAACCCTCGGGTACCCCATCATAATGGGTCGAAATACCTACGAATCTATCATTAAAATTTTGGGCAAGCCTTTGCCGGGGCGGACCAATATTGTTCTCTCTCGAGTTGGTGAAGAAGTTACGCCAGGTGCCAAGGTGGCTCATTCTTTAGAAGATGGAATAAATATCGCGAAAGAAGAAAACCCCACCGAAATACATATCGGCGGCGGTGCCATGCTCTACCGTGAAGCCCTGCCTTTAGTGGACCGACTACACCTCACTCTAGTCGAAGACGAACCAGAAGCAGATACTTTCTTCCCTGATTTCTCAGCCGACTTTGCCGTCACCAAAGAACACGCACCCCAAGAGCACAACGGCATAAAATTCCAATGGATTGATTACGAAAGAAAAGGATCTTAGAACCGATTTTGCTACAAATTAATGTGGTATTTTAGAAGTAATGACCATCACAATCAAAGCTAGAGCGTTATCTTTCCTGCTCGCCCTTTCATTACTATTCACTTTTACCAATCAAGCCAGCGCCGATCTACCCTGCGGCAACATTATCGACTTTTTTGAGGAAATACATCCCATCGAAGACTGTGAGGATCCTTTTGGCAAATCTGATATAGAACCAGCTATCAAATTGGAAATTAACGGCACCATCATTAATGACGGTGATGTGATAGAAGTAGAAGATCCAGACTCGGCTATCTTGGAAGAGGTAGGTGATCCGAGAAACACCAGTGCTTCTTCTTTTATTTATAAGCACGACGGAGATGACTACCGTGACAGTAGTAATAATTTTAGACTAGCTCTCGACGGTTATGGCACCTACACTCTTGTGACCATGGATGAATTCCTAATGGTCCTTTCGGAAGCAAAACGCAACCAATGGCTAGAATTTTTAATCCCGACTGCTCACGCTCAAGAATTTCCCCCTACCTACACTTACGTGACTACCTTCACGGTGGTAGCGCCCTCTGACGAGGAAGAAATTGACCCACTACTTTTAGAGTACGCACCGATATTGCGAATGCACCCTGATGAAGACTACTTCCCGATGAGCATGGAAGAGTTTATTACTGATAGCGCTCTCTGGGATGGAGAGTTGGTAGATGAAATTGTCCTCAATGAAGAAAGTCTGACTCCAGCCACCTTTGCACAGATAGTAGAGCAAAATAATACTGAAGATTACTACCTCGCCTACAGCGACCCGAACAACCCAGCTTCAATCGATCTCGATGCGGCCCGCACCAAGTACGGCACCCCCGACCCTGAAAATGTGACCGTCTACGCCCACCGCATGACTGACTCCACGGCCGACAAAGACTATATCGTCCTGCAATACTGGCAGTTTTACGCGATGAATAATTGGGCTGAACAAGGAGGCTTTAACAACCACGAAGGTGATTTTGAATCAGTCTTTATTTTCTTGGACGCCGAAACTGAGGAGCCTGAATATGTGGCTTATTCAGCTCATCATAATAATGGGGATGCGGAAGACTTTGATCCCAAAACCTACGACTCTGTGAGAAGGGCTTGGGATAGCGAAGAAGTAACTAAAGATGCTGAACGGCTAGTGAGCTATGTGTCATTAGGATCACACGCGAATTATCCTTATGTAAAAAGTATTAATACTGGTGTTGGCACAGATATAACTTCTAATTCTGGTGTAACTCTAGATAGTTTAAATAAACTATCTAGCATCGATCAAATCTTTTTAAATTTTAGCGGTAAGTGGGGATCTGATTTAACGCTCACACCGGGTGGTGATGGACCTCGAGGACCTGGCTTCCTCAACGTCGGTGGCACAACTCGTTTCTTAAATCCTGTGGCCTGGGCCGGGATCGATACCATTTCGCAATTAGAACTAACGGAAGAAACTGATTACATCTCCTTCCCCAAGTCTGACATTGAGATGCAATTTACCTCTCCTCTACCAGCTGGCACCACCTTCAACATCACTCCCTATCAAGAACCCGTCACTGAAGGTCTGATACCAGACGGTACCAAAATGCTACCTATCTTCTGGGATCTGGAATCATCGCTCGAAAATGACACTTTCTCAGTCGATGTAACCTTTGCTTATGAACCAGAACTGATAACAGAACTAGGAGGTAATGCGGAAGAACTGATTGTTTTCTACTTTAATCCTGAGACAGCAACCTGGGAACCAAAATTAGACAGTAATGTAAACGTAGCAGAAAGCACCGTCACCTTTACCAACACCACCTTCTCTCGCTACGGACTAGGACTTTATACCGCAGAAGAACCTCCGACCACGGAAGAATTGTTTGCTGCACTAAAAGCTGCAATAAAAGACAGCGACTTAAGCCGCCACAACGAAAAGCGCTTGCTGCTAAGGATCAAGTTGGCTGAAAAAATGTCACTAAAGAATACCCGAATCTCCGACCGGACAGCAAAATTTTTACTACGACGAATAGATAGGATGATCGAAAGATTAGAACGTAGAGATCAAATCTCCCCAGAGGATGCGCAAACCAGCCGTGACTTAATTGCAGAAATTAAAATGAGCTTATCACCACAGCACCAAAAATTAAACTGATTAGTGAAACAGTAACGAATGAAAGCGGTATTAGAATTTTAATCTTTCCTCGCGGTCTCACGACATTTCGAAATACGTAGAAAGCAAATACTACGAAAACCAGAGAATTTATAAGATCTATAACTATCCCATCACCTAATATTGGATAAATAACTAGTGCCGGTGTAGCAGCCCCCAAAATCAGCAAAGTTGCATATAAGTATTCAAAAACTGTATCTGAGGTGTTATACAAGATGTTCAATAATATTAAATTTGTTAATGCTTGAATTACGATTAGACTCAGCCAAAATTTTCTAGTGTAAATAATTGATAGTTTGTTATTTTCCATGTTTCTATTCTAAAACAAATGATGCTGCCTGATTGAGTTTATACAGTAGCGGAACCGCCGACTACAGAAGAATTATTCGCTGAACTAAAAGCGGTCATTAAAGACAATAATAAAAAGACTGGAGCGTAGAGATCAAATCTCCCCAGAGGATACAAAACCAGCCGTGACCTAATTGCAGAAATTAAAATGAGCTTATAAGAAGAGCGTTCAGAATACAGCGGTGGTTAGGAAAAAACCACATCAATTATATAAACTCCCAACATCATTACTAAGAAAGACAGGATACTACTGACGGTCGGCAGAGTTACTAATGAGATCACTTTATGACCTGAATGATCATTATTAGAAAAGACTCTAAACCATTTTGATTTAGCTATTAAAAATACAAAAAATATTGGCAATAGCGGTAAGAGCAAAAACATATATAGCTCAGACACCCAATAAACACTATAAGACAATCCCCATACAAAAGGGAACACAAAAAATTTGTACAACACACTAGACATTGCTAATGCTGGGATGCAAGAGATAACTAATACTTTTTTATTGTTGTAAATTTTGTTGTTTTCCATATTTATATTCTACAACGAAGGATATGGGCTGATTGGGTTTATACAGACCTAACCTCCGCAGCTGCTGGAGTGAGTCTTGAGGAAGGTAAAAATATTAATCTTGCATACAAAAAGCCGGCGCCCGAAGGGCGCCGGCTTTTTCATCAATATTGGTACCTAATCAGTTACCTCAATACCCATTGAGTAGCAAGATCCTTCTACGATCTTCATCGCTGCTTCGATTGAAGCTGCGTTCAGATCTGGCATCTTTTCTTCTGCTACTTCTCGTACCTGAGCCTTAGTGATAGTTCCAGCTTTTGATACAAGATTCTTACCTGATCCTTTAGGCTTGTTGATCTTTTTTAGAATCAAGCGTGACATTGGTGACACCTTTACGATAAAGTCGAAACTTCGGTCATCGTAAACATTGATCACCACTGGTACCACCTCCCCCATTCGTTCACGGGTTTGTTCGTTGAATTGGTTTACGAATTCACCGATGTTGATTCCAGCTTGTCCTAGTACCGGACCAAGTGGTGGAGCTGGCGTAGCTTTACCACCGATCGCTTGTACTTTTACTTGATTGATTAATTCTTTTGCCATCTTAATTTAAGTTAAAAACTGTTTAGGTGGGGCGTTCCATAGCCACCAGCACCGTTAGAAGCCTCGATAATGTACAAGAAATATAACTAAAAGGCAAGCGCTAATACCTGGTTAATCGAGCTTTTTGTACAGTTTTCCAGTTAGGACTAAAGTGATGATCCCGATGGCAAGTATTATCCAAGGGCGTTCTAATAAAACATCGTACTTAAACAAAAGTTGCTCAAAGCCGGTAATCACTGCAGTGGCTCCAAAAGTGACCACCAAGAGAAAAAGTGTAGGAAATCTTTTGATCGCCTTTTTTCGCACCGGATCAATTGCCTTATCAAGATCTGCTTCTGCCTGGTCGACCACCTTATCTACCTCTACAACTGTTTCGGTTACGGCCGCGGTTATTTTCTTTGTCACTTTGTCTGAATTTTTCATATTCATAATAATAGCAAAGCCGGCGCCCGAAGGGCGCCGGCTTTTTATCGTAGCGACAAAGTTATTCGCCAATTTAGACCTTTTTAGCAGCTCGCTGCGGCCAGATTCAGGACTAGGTCTGGTCCTGAATCGTGGCCAAGCGCCTGCATAAGAAATTTATAGTCGCTCCCGCTCCTTAAATCTTCTTAACTTGTAGGAAATCGAGTTCTACTGGAGTCTCTCGACCAAACATACTCACCATCACCTTGATCTTTCCACTAGCCTCATCCACTTCCCCGATCTTTCCTTCCAGATCTTTAAATGGACCGTCGGCAATGATGACCATGTCACCAGTACTGAAATCAACTTTGTGCTTCACAGTTTCTGAAGACATTTGCTTCATCAGTGAATTGTATTCTGCCTCAGACAGAGGTACTGGCTGAGTACCGCTACCGACAAAACCAGTTACTCGTGGAGTATTTCGCACCACAAACCAAGACTCATCGTCTACAATCATGTCCACCAAAACGTACCCTGGATAGATTCTCTCTTCTTCCGTTACTCGCTTACCTCCCTTCACTCGAATCTTCTTTTCAGTTGGAACAACCACGTCAAAAATTTTGTCGTTCATGTTGAGCGAGTCGATTCGTTGCTTTAGGTTACGTGTCACGGCATTCTCATATCCAGAATAGGTATGAATTGCGTACCAGTGTCGTTCACCAGTTCCTTGTTGCTTAGCCATAATTAGTAGCTATTTACGATTGACTTGATAAATTCACCAAACACGAAGTCGAAAGCACCTAAGAAAAGTGCCACGATTACGGAAATAGCGATTACTAAAGCGGTATACATTAGCGCCTGGTGTTGTGACGGCCATGACACTTGCTTAAGCTCGGCCATGGTATCGGTGATATATTTTGAAAATTTGTCCATGATGTTTGCAATTAAAAAAGCCCTCCGGGCTTTGATTACGCTCTATAGTACTCCTAATTTTGAGAAAGTAAAGAGCCGGCGCCCTTCGGGCGCCGGCTTTTTAGAATGAATTTACTTAACTTCGTAGATGAGTTCAACCGAAACTGTCGTACTCTCTTCTCCCATTGGCAGGTCCGCTCCTCCAAATCCCGACTCTTCCATGTCCATAGACATAGCCCGCGCTTCGTAGAAAAACGGGTCATAGAAGTCTCCCCCTTCATAAAAGCCAGACAATCGGACAATATCTACTCCCAGCTGATCAGCTAATATCTTCGCCTTGTCTTTAGCATCTTCGATCGCCAACTCTCGTGCTTCCTCACGCAGAGCGTCGACATCATCGATCGTGAAATTCAAGCTACTAATGTTGGTCGCGCCACGCTCACCCACTCCGGCGATAATAGCTCCAGCTTTATCAGTGTCCCGCACCTTAACTGAAACAGATTGAGTGACTTCAAAACCGTCTTGCACTCGTTCGCCTGGACAATACGAACCAATAGGGCAAGTTTCGGGCTGCTGATAAGTCCATTTTGGATACAGGTTGTAGTTTTGTGTCTTAATATCCTTTTCATCTATACCCTGCTCTTTAAGGTATGCGATGATGTCATTAATTTTTGTACCTGATTCTTCTTGTGCCATCGCCGCATCTTTACCTTCGGCATTCACCGAAAAGGAGAATTGCCCAATATCTGGTACCGCTAATACCTCACCTTCTCCGTTAACAGAAATGGTGGTGGGAAAAGCATCATTAACTAAGTCGCTCTGCTGCACCGTCACAAAAGCAAATGCCAATAATGCTAGAGTGGCGCTGCCCAGCATGGCTGCCCCGAGAGTTTTGTTTAATTGGTTACTAAATAATCCTGATTCCATAAATTTAAAATAATTTTAAGAGGCTTCTAATATAGGCTCGAGCTCGCTGTTCCAAACTTTCCGTCTGACCACACACGCTGTAGTACGCTTCGATATCAGACTCTGACAATGGGGTGCGGCGACTGGTGTCACCTAATAAATAGTACATGACTGATCCTGGCTCATCAACGTGACCAATTCCGAGAGCATGTCCCAGTTCGTGACCGAGCACGGTCATCAGTTCGTTATCATTGGAGAATTTATAAATATTGATCGCGCTGCCAGTATAGTCACCCTGAGTGAATTCTTCTTCAGTCACAAATCGATCGTTATACAGATCTACATTATGATTGAAATCTTCAACAATACGATTACCTCGCTCCCCCAGTTCATTAATACGCGCTGCAAAATCATTTAATTCGGTGGCCGTATTACTCAATGACTCTGCTATTTGATTTAGCTCCGTCCGCTCATCTTCTAGCTGGGAAAACACTTCAGCGGGGGCACCCCCACGGTCGTTATATTTATTTACCTCAGCATTGTATGCACTTAGTCTAGATTCATAATTAGACACCCTGGTCTCATAGGCAGCGGCTAGCTCATCATAGTCTTCTTGAAGACCTTCAATCACTTCCTTGATCTGTTCACTCTCTGTACGCTGGTCATCTAACTTAGCCTGCAAATTTTCTTCTTCATTGGCAAACTCTTGCCGATCATCAAAAATAAAATTGACGGTAAAATCTGCCGTATCATCATAAACGAACAAATCACGACGGGTGATATTCTCCCAATACGCTTCGGCTTCAGCCACGTATTGCTTTGCAGCTTCGGGAGACAGGTCAAAAGACGCATCCAATTCTCCCAATCGATAATATAAAGGGGTTGGACACTCTTGCGCGGTGGACTGATACCAATACGTGGTACTGGCCACTGAAGATAGTATTAATAAGCTCAGCAATAAACTCTTCATAGAATATATGGAATATCATACCAGAGCCAACAACACAAACGGCGCCCAGCGGGGACTGCGTAGTCGCGATACGTAGTCCCTGGCAGGGCGCCGTTTGTAGAGGCGAACCTCATATAAAAATATGTCCGCAAGAGCTGAAGCTCTCACGTATCTTAACTATACCCTACTTCTAGGTCTGCAAGTGGCAGATTTACACAGTTAGAAAGACGGCGCCCGCAGGGCGCCGTCTTTCTAAATCCACTTCAATTAATCTACTTACCTCCTTCTGTCAGCTTCTTTCTTACCAATTGCTGTGCGGCGTTCATACTGTGTTGGTAATAGAGAGATTTCACTCCTTCCTTCCAAGCTTTGATGTATAGCTGATTGATTTCCTTTACCGGAGTATCAGGCGCCACCATCACATTAAGTGACTGACCCTGATCGATATACTTCTGTCGTTCTCCAGCTTGTTCAATGAGAGTAGCTTGATCGATTTCAGCAAAAGTCCGGAAGATAGCCTTTTCTTCGTCTGACAAACAATCTAGGTGCTGTACTGACCCGTCATTATCGCGGATGCTGTCCCACGTAGTTTTTGTGTCCTCTCCCTTCTCTTCCAAAAGCTTCTTGAGGGTCGGGTTCTTAATGGTCACCTTCATCTTAGCCACATCTTTGATGTAGCAGTTTGACCAAATCGGCTCAATCCCTTGAGACACTTGCCCCAAAATAAAGGCTGATGAAGTGGTTGGAGCAATAGCCAGTAGCGTTGTGTTTCGACGCCCATAACCTTCTAGCACTTCAGGTTCACCAAGCTCCTTAGCCAATACTTCCGACTCAGCATAAGCTTTTTCTTTCATTAATTTGAATACTTCGGTGTTGAGAGCAGCTGCTTCGTCGCTTTCAAAAGGCAAATTCTTTGCCTGTAGTAGAGAGTGGTATCCAAGGACACCCAAGCCGAGAGCTCTATTGGCTTTAGCGAAGTTGTACGCTCGCTCCATAAATCGAAATGCTGCTTGTTTTTCTGAATCTTCGTGATCTCGCATTTCTTCCAACTTCACGATGAAATCTTCCATCACTGCATCTAGAAAAGCGGTCATTGTCTCGATTAGATCGGTATCCTTCCAGTCATCGTAGTGTAGCAAGTTGACTGAAGACAAGCAGCAAACAAATGACCAGTCTTCTTTACTTGGCAGCATGATCTCACTACACATGTTACTGGCATAAATAGTGAGGTCTTTATCTTTGTAGGCGTCAACGGTGTTTTTGTTAGCTGTATCATTAAACATGATGTACGGATAACCCATTTCTCCCCGCCGCTGAATGATGCGTGCCCAAATCTTTCGCTTGGCTTCGTCGCCTTCGATCATTGACTCCATCCATTCATCGCCAACAGTCACCCCGTGCGTGAGCTTTTGGATCGGGTTCCCTTCAGTCCCGATGTCGAGGAATTCCATGACATCATCATGTTCGGCCGGTAGATACGGTGAGAAATGCCCGCGTCGCACTGAACCTTGCGAGACCACATCCACCAAGGTTTCGAACAGCTGCATAAAGTGAACCGACCCAGAAGAATAGCCGTTGTTATCTGAGATAGACGCTCCACGAGCTCGGAGTGCACCAAAGTAGCCTGAACAACCACCACCGAACTTGCTCATCATCCCCACTTCCCCGTTGGTGTGTAGGATGCTGGCCATATTGTCGGCAGCGTAAGAACCGAAACAGCTAATTGGCAGGCCCTTGCTAATGCCAAAATTTGACCACACCGGTGAAGACAGTGAGATCCAACCTTTGGACATATACTCATAAAACTTGTCTGAGAAGCCGTCTCGTTTTAGATATTTTTCTGCTGTGTCAGCGATGACACGAATACGTTCTTCGGCGGTTTGTTCTTCGCCAAGATATCCTCGGGCCAGAAACGCGCGACTATTTTCGTTCAGCCAGTACCAGGGTTCCATAGATTACTGTGATTATGCGTTTATAATTTTCGCTATTATACACCAATTTAATACTTGGGCGATTTCTCTTTAAAATCTCCCAGTTCGAGGCAAATGGTGGTTTAGAAGAGATCGTCAGAAGTTACAGAAGAAGATCGCTTGTTGTAGTTGATCGATCGCTTGTTAAAGAAGTCTACGTGCTTAGTGGCAATAACTTCGTTGTCGAACCAATCAGTTTCTTCCAAGAGCGCTTCGGACACCTCAAAGTGTCGAGTCAAACCAATCGCAACCAAAGAATTGTTGAAGCGATGCTTGATGAATTCTTTAACGTTTTGTGATGGCAAAAAGTCTAACTCTCCAGCTTCAAAGATCCAGTCTACGATCTCAGCTTCGGCTTCGTAAGCTTCCTCACACGCCTGAATAATTCCCTCTCTACATTCAGCATCAAACCATTCTGGATGTTCTTCCTTGATGATATTTATCACATCAATACCAAACATGCCGTGTAAGTTTTCTTCCTTTGAAGTTGCCTCAACTGCGTTTGAAATTCCCTTGAATAGATTTCGGTGCTTATTAAATGACATCATCACCAAGAATTGTGAGAATAGTGACACGTGCTCAACAAACAATGAGAAAAGCATTACTGACTTGAAGTAGTCACGATTTTCTTGCGTCCGCGACAGATCAATCACTTCTTCCAGGTATGCCATTCGCTTTTGAATCACTGGAATATCTTTGATCTTATTAAATTCTTCATTGAGTCCAAGGATTTCTAGCAAGTGTGCGTAAGCGTCGGCATGCCGCACTTCTGATTCCGCGAAAGTAGCGCCGACCGCTCCGATCTCTGCCTTTGGCATTTTCTTGTAAATGTCTCCCCAGAAAGTTTTCACCGCTACCTCAATCTGAGCGATAGCAAGCATGGAGTTTTTGATAGCCGAACGCTCTACGTCGTTTACGTTGATGTGAAAGTCTTGTACGTCTGAAGTGAAGTTGAACTCGGTGTGCACCCAGTATGAGTGGCGCACTGCGTCTGTGTACTCGTATAGCTCTGGGTATTCGTAAGGCTTGAAGGCTGTTCGCTTAGCGAAAATATCTCGTTCCCGCAGTTTGCGTCGAGCGTTACGATAAATAATGTATTCCTTGGCTGTATTGTAATAATCCTTCTCCATCAGGGCCTGCTCTACTAAGTCCTGAATTTCTTCCACGGTTGGATTACCGTCAATACATTTTTGTGATACTGGGTCGTCGTCGGTGGCAGTACCTGCCTGCACACACATGGCGACAACTTTTTGATGGGCTAGCTCCGCGACAGCTTCAGCAGCAGCTCGATCTCCTTCCCCGGTTTCGGCCAATGCCTTAGCAACGGCGTTGGTGATCTTGCTGATATCGAACGATTGGATTGAACCGTCCCTCTTTCTGATGCTTTGGATTTCCATGTAAGTCTCTAAATAATTGGATTATGAGTAAATGACTTTGGTGCTTGCGTGCAGACGTAATTGGTGGAAGATACTAAATTAGATTGGTGAAACTATTTTAGTGCAATTAGGTCTAGGCGCAAACTAGGCCGCGACAAACACACCACCATTTAAAAAAATGATGCTCTGCTCTTCTGAAGAGAGAGGAGCGTGTGTCATACCCCCGACACACGACTACTTCGTGTGATAAATAAATACTACCATTTTCCAGAATTAGGCGTGATCGAGTGCAGCTCTATAAATAAGGATATCCTGTACTTAGTGCCCTCAAACCTGTGGATAACTACTGAGTAGCGAAATTACGATTCAAATTTTAGATTTTGCCAATATATACAAGGTTTTATTTTTATATTCTTGTACGTGTTTTTCTTGACAGCGCAACAAAAAACACCCCGACGGGGTGTTTTTTGTGTGAAGAACTTATCTTCTTAACCCATCGCGGATTTCACGCAGTAACTTCACTTCTTCTGACGGCTCTGGAGGAGCAGCGGGTGCTTCTTCTTCATCATCTCCATCAACTGCATCTTGCGCTTTATTGATTCCCTTAATAATCATAAAGATAACTAGCGCTACAATTAGGAAATCGATCACCGCTTGAATAAATACCCCGTAGGTAATCACTGCTTCCCCGACATTGGCAGTCAGACCAGAGAAATTTACTCCTCCCATCAATATACCGATAAGTGGCATGATGATGTTGTCTACCAAAGCCGACACGATCTTGCCAAACGCCGCACCGATCACAACCGCAACCGCTAGATCGATAACGTTTCCTTTCATGGCAAAAGCCTTAAATTCTTCAACAAATGACTTCATACTTAAAAACTATAAAATAATAAATTCACTGAAAGTATAGCTTATTAGTGGTGGTGATGGTGACAATGCCCCGCTTCAACGTCTCCGTCAACCTCTCGATCATTAAACCACCAAGCCGCCGCTGCGGTGGTAGCGGGTACAGCCAACAAAAGCCCGATACTGCCGATGATAATCCGCACAATCTCTGCCGCCACCACCTCTTGGTTGAGATTAGTAATCAAACTAGAGTCAGTCTTGGCATACAATAATATAAGTGGCAGTGACACCCCCACATAAGCCAAGGCGAGCGTATTCACTAAAGAACCAATATGATCCTTCCCGACCACGATTGCTCTTTTATATAATTCGTTGAATTTAAAGTTGCGGTTGGCGCGTTTTAGCTCTTGTACCACCGAGGCTTGCGTGATCGACACGTCATCTAACACTCCCAAAATACCGATAATCACACTGCCGAGTAGTAGCCCAGACAAATCAAGCTGACCATTGGTGGCAAAATTTAAATAAACTGAAGCATCGTTCCCAAAACCAGTTAGCCGCATCATATCCACTGACAAAAAGGCGATCAATCCGGTAACAGCAATCGCGCTATATGTCCCTACAAAAGCAATAATAGTGCGCGGATTCACCCCATGTGTACCAAACAAGACAAATACCATGATCACGGCCGCAATCAGGACACTGGTAAGAGCTGGGTTGTATCCGGCCAAGAGCGCAGGGATAAGTAGAAAGACTATGGCAGCAATACTACCCGCCAAAGAAGCCAGCGCTCTGAGACCACCCCACCCAGACAGGCCGACCAGCAACATCACAAACAGTCCGGCCAACATATATATGACTGGCCGGCGCTCAAAATCGGCAAAGGTAATATACTCGTCACCATTTATAGTAACGACTCGATTAAGAAAAATATCGTCACCTTTTTCGAGGCTAACCGCCTCACTTTCAAAGCGCACCACTTCCCCTGCCCGGTCCCCCGAATGCAGTACCGCCCGCACTTCTTGTACGGTCGCAATAGCATCGGTACCGGTGATCTCTCGCTCTCGCTCATCTACAATTTCAATCACTTCAGCCGCTAAGCGTTCTTGCACGTCTTGGTGCAGGTTTTGAGCGGACACCCAAACTGGCACCAACAGTACCAGCATTACCAGAGCCCTACAGAACGATACTCGCCCCATAAAAGCCGATACTCAAACCAATAATAAAGGTGAAAAATAATGACACCATGAGAAATGTTTTGTCCATAAACTAAATATACATTAGTGTATCGTTAAATTCGAATGAAGCTCTCGACATTTACAGTAAAAATAGGTATAAATGTAGCCACTCGGGTGGAATTTTGCCGGCTCTGCCGTCAGCAAAATCCCACCCTACAACATGGCGACTATAGTATAACGGTTAGTGCACCGGTTTGTGGTACCGGCAGTTCGGGTTCGATTCCCGGTAGTCGCCCATCGGCAAATCAAAACACTCCCTTTTGGGAGTGTTTTGATTTGGTGACGGCGGATACAGCGAGCAAACTGCTTTGCTCGCGTCAGGAATCGAACGCCGGAGCGGTGTGAGGAAGGATGACGAACAAGCGAGGTGTGTCCCGCGGCACCAGTTATTTTGTGAGGAAACGAAGCAAAATAACTTGGTGACCGTCAGGACGATTCCCGGTAGCCGCCCATTTTAAGAAGCTATATTTAGCAACATATTTAGATGGTGTTTTTAGTGCCTACTGTCAGTAGTGGAATCAAAAGAAAAGACCCGCCAACACTACGACTGGCGAGCCAATTCGTTCAGTGCTGGCGGGTGCTACGCTACCCTATCAAGACCTTTGATGTATTGTTCGGCGCCACCGTCGATAGTACACAGCAGTGCTACCTCAACCAACATGTCACCATCAGGCTCATGCCCGCCTTCGTTTACTACCTTGGCGCCACCGTCGACCAAGCCATACTTGATTGCGATGTCGCGCGCATCGTAGAAGTAAATCGGACCACGCAGATCAGTATCAGTATCAGGATCAATATCTTCAACGGAAATCCAGACACTGGTTTCAAGCCACTGACTCGTCATCGTTCCATTATCCATGACATGATTTATGCGATCATAGAGATCGCGCAGAGCGTCCTTGAAATTATCGTGAACTTCGCCGTCGCCGCCGTTAGCGGACATCAGATCTATGAGTTGAAATGTCTTGGGCATAGCCCACCTCCATGTACAGTTGAATCCTATTAGGAATAATGCCACAAATATATTTATATGCCAATATTATTCAGTAAATGTCTCCTCACCTTCCCCAACTAATCCGCACAAATTTCCTCAAACTAGTTACGTCGCATGGACAGTACGTGCCCATTCCAAGAAGCGATATTTAAAAACTTATTTTGGGGTATTTTTTTAGTGCCTACTGTACTTAAACAAACCAGACTAAAGCTCCAATCCTTGATGACACAACCTAGCAATCACAACAGCAGTTGGCGACGAACCAAAATCTCCATCTACAACTTTCTGAAAAAGTTCTTCCAAGGTGTAGTCTACAAAACCCAGTATATCTTCCCCTTCATCATGCTCTAAATCCACTTGAATTAGATTTTTTGCTGAATAATATACGCGACTATCGTTAACAGCTCCTTTCTGCTCCGCCACATAAACCTCTTTCCACTCTTCGGCTATTAACCCCAGCTCTTCTTTAAGCTCCCGCTTTGCAGCCACCAGAGAATCTTCATCTTTCTCGATAATGCCAGCCGTTACTTTGTCTTTCACTTTCCCATCCTGCTCATGTCTCCTCTCTCTAACCAGACGAATCTTACCCTCATCTGTTATCGGAAAAATATGCACCGAACCCGGTAAATAAACTTTTTCAAAATCTATAGTTTTACCATTAACTTCTTTTGGTTCAATCATCAACCGAACAACCTTTCCGTTAAATATTTCTTGATTCATTACTGGTTATTATAGTCTATAACGGAAAAGAAAAAGCCACTTCTTTATGCTGGTATACCTCATGTTTTATATAAAGGAACAATTGATGTTTCTGATGTTCCAATAGTTTCAGTTTAGGTACTTGCTACGTAGCATGTTACGTAACATGCTACGTAACAAAGATGAAGCGGAGTATAATGGAAGAATACCAATCTAAGTGTATTTTATCGTGTCACTTTCAACTACAATCAAATCCCTCTTAGAAAATGCCAGCGCCAAAGCCTTGGCCACCAATGGGCCAGAAGGAATAAACGTGGTGCCGGTTTCAATGATTAGAGTCAATTCAGATTCAATCTGGCTCTTCGATTTTTTCATGAATAAAACCAAGAATAATCTGGCAGCTGACGGGCAAGTAGCTTTAGCCGCTTGGACCGATATGACCGGTGTCCAGATAAAAGCCGAGGTTACCTATCTTAGTGCTGGAGCAGAGTTTGAAGAGGCGGCAGCCTGGGTCGAAACTCAAAATCCCGAACGGGTGACCAAGGGTTTGCTGGTACTAAAACCAACTGCTATTTACGACGTCTGCCCCAGCGGCGTATTTAGTGAAGAAGATTTGGCTTGTCCGAAAGAATAATCAAAATGAAATTAATCCTTCCTCTCATTTTGATCATAACTGGCCTGATGCTTTGGTCAGAGTTTGTGCCGGCTGAAACCGGGGTCAACAAAAACCTCGATCGAGAGGAACCGGCAGCGACCTCCTCTCCTCACAATCAATACCAAGTGGTAGACATCATAGATGGGGACACGATCCGGCTAAACATAGACGACACTATCGAAAGCGTACGCTTGGTGGGCCTCAACACCCCCGAGACTGACAGTCCGTATCGAAAAGAAGAGTGTTTTGGCCAAGAGGCAACCGAAGAAGCCAGAAGAATTTTAACTAATCAGACAGTCACTTTCACTCATGACCCAAGTCAAGCCAAGCGTGATCAATACGACCGGTTGCTTGGTTACATCTTTTTAACCTCAGGCGAAAACTTTGCTGAGAAGATGATCAGAAATGGTTTTGGCTATGAATACACTTTTAAAACTCCATACCAGTACCAAGCTGACTTCCAAGCCGCTGAACAATATGCGAAATCTAATCAACTCGGCCTCTGGGCAGCCGGAGTTTGCGATTAGACACGCTCTGCAATTAGATCGTGGTAACATCGTCTAACACAAACATAATATGAATGAAGCCACTATCATCTACCCTCACCAATTATTTGAGACTTCGCCGGCCGTCTCGCTGGGGCGGCCAATTTATTTAGTTGAAGAGCCACTAATCCTTACCCACAATCCAATCCACCGCCAGAAATTAATCTTCCACAAACTAACTATGGATGTTTATCAGGCTGAGTTAGAGCAAGCTGGCTATCAAGTAACTAGAGTGTCTGTCCGAAATGACTTGGGAGAAATCCTGAACCGCGACCAGATAGAACAAATTCATGTCGTCGACACCACAGACAACTACCTCGAGAGAAAAATTGCCCAACTAAATATTGAGCGCGTCTGGTACGACTCACCCTTGTTTGTATTAACAAAAGCCGAGGCAATGCACCGGTTTGTGTCGAGTCGTAAATTTATGGCTAGTTTCTATAAACAGCTGCGAATTGATAAAAATATTTTGATAGACGATCGAGGTGAACCGGCGGGAGGCAAATGGAGTTTTGATGATGATAATCGCAAAAAACTGCCGCGGGACATTGACCGGCCAACAGATATAGAGTTTATATCTAACAATGAGGTAAAAGCGGCGATTGAGTGGAGCGCTGAAATTGAAGGAGAAATTTATGGTGAAGCGGGGTGCTGGCTGCCTTATACGAGGTCGGAGGCGGAAAAATTCCTCCAGGAATTTTTCCGCCTCCGCTTCCACCACTTCGGCACCTACGAAGATGCTATGACCACCAAAGGTACTCGGCTTTTTCACTCAGCCTTATCCCCTCTTATTAATGTGGGGCTGCTAGAACCCGACTCCGTTTTAAAGACAGCGATCAATTATGCTGAAGATAACAAAATACCCTTCAATTCAATAGAAGGTTTTGTTCGACAGATTTTAGGTTGGCGAGAATTCATACGAGCTAGCTACGAAGTTGATGGTAACGTCATGCGTAACCAAAACTTTTTTGCACATACACGAAAACTGCAGGATAGTCACTGGTCAGGCAAGACCGGCATCATGCCAGTCGACCAGGTGATAAATACCGCTTTAAAATTTGGGTATACCCACCACATAGAACGACTTATGGTCATGGGAAATTTTATGCTCCTGAGTCAAATACATCCCGATGAAGTCTACCGCTGGTTTATGGGTATGTATGTTGATGCCTACGACTGGGTGATGGTGCCCAATGTCTACGGCATGAGCCAATTTGCTGATGGCGGTAGCTTTGCCACCAAACCATACATCTCCGGCAGCAACTACTTAAAGAAAATGTCTGATTTCCCCAAGGGTGACTGGGAGGAAACCTGGACGGCCCTCTACTGGAATTTTATTAATGAACATTTAGATTTTTTCAAATCAAATCACCGGCTCTCGATGATGCCTAGGTTATTAGAAAAAATGACTGAAGAAAAAAAGCGCACGCATTTAAGTCAGGCCAAAGATTATTTATCCAGTGATTAATAAGCGACGGCGATGATTGACCGCTATAATGAGACCATGGAAAGTGAGTTCTTGCCCCTTATCAAATCAACCATGGCCAACAACCAGCGTAAGTCTGGCGGACATTTCTACACCGTGCCTTCCGACCGCGCCTACCCCTACCAATGGCTCTGGGACTCTTGTTGGCATGCTCTCATATATAGCTACTACCAGCCAGAACTGGCAGAAAAAGAAATCGAAACCTTGCTAACCAAACAGTGGGAAAACGGCATGGTACCTCACGTGATCTACTGGGAGCGTGACCACGATGTGTACCCGGTTGACTGGGGCGTCGACACTAACACTACCACCCTCATCCAGCCGCCGGTCATTGCATACACTGCTTTAAGAATTTTTGAAAAGACCAGTAATACTGATTGGCTGCAGCGCATTTTCCCCAAACTGGTGAAGTGGCACGAATACCTAGCGCGTGAGCGCCAACTTCCCAACCGAAATATTTACGGCATCATCAACCCCGACGAATCGGGCGAGGATAACTCACCGCGTTTTGATATCGCGCTCGACTTGCCACCAATACACGATGTAGAGGAAAATCAAAAAAAGCGGTTTGCCTTATTTGACGTGCATAAGCAAAATGCGTTTAAGGCTAATCAGGGTACACACGAACACTTCTGGGTCGAAGACGTGCCATTCAATATTTTCACCCTAGAGAGCGTCCGCTCCTTAAGTCGGATAGCTGAAATTTTGGGAGATCAGACAAAATCTGATCAGCTGCTTCAGCAAGCCGATCAAACTGCCGAGGATTTGCGGCGCTACTGTTTTAGTGACGGAGTATTTTTGAGCGCTATGGGACCCAGCCAACCACTCATTGAAGTAGATACTTGGGCTCATTTTGCCCCCTTATTCGCTGGATTATACTCACCAGAAGAAGCGTCTGAGTTAATCGATAAATATTTTAATTCTCCCCGTCACTTCTCTACCCCATTTTCAATCCCGACCGTTAGTCAGAGCGATGAAGCCTACGCCCCCACCGAACCAGACTTTGGTCAACCGTGGCAGCACCCGCATTGGCGCGGGCCAATCTGGATGGTGGTCAATTGGTGTGTTTACCAAGGATTAAAGCGATACGGTTTTAACGAGGAAGCGGCTAAACTAAAAACCTCTACTGAAGAACTAATCCGAAAGTCTGGCATGCGTGAGTACTACCATCCTGAAACCGGCCAAGGTATGGGCGCCGACCGCTTCACCTGGGCCGGGTTGATTCTGGATATGAACTAGCTAAACAGCAGGTTTTGACTATACTAAATACTTATGGATAAAACCTATAAAAGATCGGTTTTTATTTTCAGGCGAGATCTGCGACTGGAAGACAACCTCGGCTTGTTAGCTGCCTTGGAAAACTCGGAAGAAGTGGTGCCTTTATTTATATTTGATGACCGACAAATTAATAAGAAAGAGAATGAGTTTTTTAGCTCCCCCGCTTTCTACTTCATGCTTAACTCCCTCGCCGAACTTGATGAAGCACTCAAAAACCGTGGCTCGCAATTACACGTCGCTCATGGTCAGCCTGAATTAGTCGTAAAATCACTCATCGAAAACGACCAGGTGGAGGCTGTGTATGTAAACAAGGACTACACTCCCTTCTCTCGAAAACGTGATGGCGAAATTAATGATGTGTGTAAAGCAGTGGAAGTACCCCTTTTCAGGCTTGATGATGTGGCGCTCAGTCCAATCGAAACTATTCGCACCGGTCAGGACAAGGTCTACACCGTCTACACTCCGTTCATGAAGAACGCAATTCAAAATGAAGTACCTAAACCACGCAAAAATAATTTTGATAATTATTTTAGTAGTGCACTTAAGACCGAACTAGTGGCACTGGAAGACTATCTCCTTCCTAAAAATGAAGACTACGTGATTCAGGGTGGACGCGAAGAAGGTCTCGCGATTCTCAATAAAAACCAGTACCTTAATAACTACAAAGATCGACGCAACCTCCCGGCCGACAACGGCACCTCGAAACTATCCGCTCATCATAAATTTGGCACAATTTCGATTCGCGAAAGTTTCCATACTGCTAAAGAACACTCGGGCATCGGTTGTCATTTTATTTCAGAACTATACTGGCGCGACTTTTATTTCTATATCACTTATCACTTCCCTCAGGTATTCAAAAACTCTTTCCTGCCGTGGGCCAAGCACCTCGAGTGGATTAATGACGAGGAACAGTTTGAAGCTTGGTGTGAAGGCAAAACCGGTGTGCCGATGGTCGACGCTGGTATGCGCGAGCTAAATAAAACCGGCTGGATGCATAATCGTTCACGTATGGTGGTTGCCTCCTACCTTACCAAAAATCTCCTTATCAATTGGCAGTGGGGTGAAAAATATTTTGCCCAAAAATTAATTGATTATGATCCCTGTCAAAATAATGGTGGCTGGCAATGGAGCGCGTCAACGGGCGCTGACCCGCGTCCACTAAGAATCTTTAACCCGTACACACAGGCAGTAAACTACGATAAAGATGCTGAGTATATTAAGAAATGGATTCCTGAACTGTCAGAGGTAGACGCCTCACTTCTCACTGATGGCAAAACTCAAAACTTCAGCACACTCGCTCCTGATTACCCTGCCCCACTCGTCGACCAAAAGATGAGCTACCACCGCACGATGGAAACCTACAAGAAAGCGAAGGAGGTCTTTTTACAAGAGAAAGAACAGATGAACTAACTTAAAATAATGAGCATGAAAGAATACGACCTAATTGTCATAGGAGCTGGTGGCGGCACCAAACTATCTACCCCCGCAGCTAAGCTCGGCAAGCGAGTAGCGATCATTGAGAAAGAAGACTTAGGTGGCACTTGTCTCAATCGAGGTTGCATCCCCTCAAAAATGCTAATCCACCCGGCCAATGTTCTGAATCACGCTAAGGAGCTGCATAAATACAGCATCGAAATAGACGGTGACTGCAAGGTTGACTTTGAAAGACTGTTCGACCGTGTAAACAAAACCGTGGAGGCTGAAAGCGCTTCAATTGCTACCACCTACGACACCATAGATACCCTAGACTATTACCGAGGGTCTGCTTTGTTTGTAGAAGATAAAGTGATTAAAGTTGGCGATGAAACTATAACTGCACCGCTGATTGTTATTGCGACCGGCTCAAGGCCGAATGTGCCACCAATTCCTGGACTGGCCGGTACTCCTTATATGACTAGTCGCGAAGTACTCAAACCAGACCGGCAACCGAAAAAATTACTTGTAATAGGTGGCGGCTACATCGCCAGTGAGCTTGGTCATGTCTATAGCGCCCTCGGGACTGAAACAATATTCTTTGTGCGGGACTGTTACCTTAGCCATGAAGACGAGACTATCAGAGAAGAGTTTCAGAAAATTTTTGAGAAAAAACACCAGACAATTTACGGCACCCAAAACCTGACAGTCTCTTATGAATCAGACGAATTCACCCTGACTGGCCTAGACCCCGCCGGTAATGAAGTACGGGTGTCAGGAGATGCCCTATTCCTGGCCACGGGAGTGACACCAAACACAGATGAATTGGGTATCGAGAATACGAATATCCAAACTGATGAACGAGGTTACATAAAGGTGAACGGTCATCTAGAAACTAATGCGTCTGGCGTGTACGCTATTGGCGACTGTGTAGGTAATTTTCTATTCCGACACAGTGTCAACTTTGAAGGTGAGTATTTATTTGAGCAGCTATTCAAGTATGCCGAGAAGGCAGAAATTTCTTACCCACCAATGCCTCACGCGGTCTTCACTTACCCAGAGATTGCTGGCGTTGGTGCCACCGAAGATCAACTTCGCCAAACCGGCGCTAATTACCTGGTGGTGACTCATGAATACAAACACAGTGCTCAGGGTATGGCTCGCTTACCAGAAACAGGGCTCGTCAAGCTAATGTTCGATAAAGAGAGTAAGAAACTACTGGGAGCGCATATTATTGGTGAAGAAGCCGCTACTATGGTGCACCAATTAATACTGGCCATGACCATGGAAGCCACCTGCGCAGACCTACTAAAAATGATCTACATCCACCCCGCCCTGCCAGAAATTGTTAGAAACGCTGTACGAAAAGCCGAATCAGAATTAAACAAAGTGTAAAAGTAAAAGACGCTGGTGCTATCGCACCAGCGTCTTGGTTTTACCTTAATGTTAATGACTTCTGCCCACACCAAAGCAATATGGCGGAATTGCCACCTCATCAACTGGCAGTTTGTGAAAAGTGCCAGCCGGAATCCGACCGGAGAAAACCATGCAGTCTCGAGGCAACAAACAGTTACCCACCGACGAAGACATGCTACAGTAGCGCTTATCAGCGATCTCCCATGACCGTTTATCATATTCACTAACCACCACATACCCGACAACTTCATTATCGCGGTGGCCACGCCCTCCCCGGACCTCATAGACTGAGAACAGTCCAAATTCCCCAGCAAAAAAACTATGCAGGTGATAGGTGCTACGAGAACGGATGCGCACCCGGTCGCAACCAGTGATGCCGTCAAGGAATTTGTAATCGTAGTCTTCTTGAAAAGCCTGAGCACGATCCATGTTCCGAAACGCATGACGCAAGTCTCTGACTTTTTCACAACCCGGTAACAAAACACTTTCCGGATCTCGAAAACGTTGATCTAGTCCTTCTTGAGCGCTAGCGGAAAAAGCGATTGACAGCAGTACCACAATAATTAGTAGGCGCATTATGCGTCTCCTTATTGGTTTAAAAACGGAAAGACCAAAGTAACCTAATTCAAAACAAACTATACAAGCTATTACTTATATTTCAAGTGCGGATTGGCTTGCCAGAAAATTTGTTACTTCGGAGAACATCTGTTTTGTATCACTGTAGTCTAGTCGTTTTTTAGCATCTGCGAGGGAGTACCAGCCCGCTTCTTTCACTTCTTCTGGGTCTAGCTGGTATTCAATTTGGGAAACCAGGCCAAGGAAGAATACTACAGTCTTATCAATTAGATTACCGTCGTAGTGAAAGCTATATTGCAGCTTAAAAACTGGATCCCTTATTAATTTATCAGCCAACATGTCAGTTTCTTCTTTGAGTTCACGTCTAGCCGTTTCTTCTGGAGTTTCCCCGGCTTCAGGGTGTCCTTTGGGAAAAACCCAGTAAGTATTATTTCCAATGCGACTATATTGATGGATGAGAAACACTTCGAATGAATCTCCCGCTCGTCTGACCGGAATCACCCCATATGAAGTATCTTTGATTGCTTTCATGTCGGTAGTATAGCAAACGAGGCGATATCGGAGATATCGCCTCGTTTAATTTGTATGTCTACTCCCTACGTTGGCCACAAGTCACTAAGTATATTTATTGCTTCGCAACAAATCTACCAAGTGCTTTCGACCCCGACTCACTTGTTCGCACACTCACATCGTTCCGTCTTTTAACTCCAGACGAAAGCAAAGCAGTTTGCTTTCTTCGTAGACACAAATTAAAAACGCCCGAAGGCGTCTTAATTTGTGTCTACGACTGGAGTTGAACCAGCACGAGCATAATGCTCACTACCCCCTCAAGGTAGCGCGTCTACCAATTCCGCCACGTAGACATATCGATTGGTGCGAGCCATTATGCCTGAAGCACTTATATTGTTCAAGTAAATAAAAAGCCGGCGCCCGTAGGGCGCCGGCTTTTTATTTAACCTAATCCTTTTTTTCTTCTTCAGTCTCTTCCTTCTTGTCTTCTACTGGAGTTTCTTCAGCTGCTTCTTCTACCACTGGCGCCGCCTCTTCGGCAGCTTCTTCAGTATTTTCATCAGCAGACTCTTCAGCCGGTGCTTCTGCTGGAGCTGCTTCCGCCTCTTTGGCTGCAGCCTCCTCTGCCTTCTTGGCTTCCTCTTCAGCTACGCGAGCGGCTTCTTCTTCAGCTTTCTTAGCTTCCTCAGCCTTTCGAACTTCTGCCTCAGCTTCAGATTCGGTTGCGAGAGCAACTAGGTGCATTCGACGCATTTGTCGCTTAATCTCTCGATTAACCTTCTCACGAATGTAGTACAACTTAGATTGTCGCACTTTAGCGCGCTTAACGATTTCTAGCTTATCGATAAGTGGTGAATACAGTGGGAAAATCTTTTCCACCCCTACTCCACTAGCCACCTTTCGTACAGTGAAGGTCGCTCCTGGTTCATTACCATGCTTACGAGCAAGAACCAAACCTTCAAAAATCTGAATTCTGGTCTTACCTTTATCTTGAATTTTTTGGTGAACTCGCACTGTGTCTCCAGCTCGGATACCAAGTGACTTACGTTCTTCCATGTTTACGGGAGATACTTCAACCCCCTCCATTGCTACTTTCATAATAAATACAATTAATAAATCTGAATGCGTCGTTTCTTAATAAAGAAGACCTTATAAAAAGGTCCTTAAAACGTGCCACAATCTACCACAATACTAGTTACTCTGCAATGCGCTCGGCCGCTATTTCAAACTCTTGGGGAACTGGTGCCATAGCGCGGTGGGTTTCACCACTCGGGAGGGCCAATTCAAGAATATAGGCATGAAGAGCCAGCCTATCAAGCGATAAGTTATTGGATTTTTGGATTTTATGCTCAGCATATAGACCATCACCAACAATTGGACGATCGATGGCGCGTAAATGCACTCGAAGCTGGTGAGTGCGGCCAGTTTTAGGGATCAATCTAACATAAGAAAAAGGTTCGCCATCATACTCACCCATCCCGACTCGCTCAAAGTCGGTAATCGCCTCCCGACGCACACCCTTGGCTCCCCGCTCAGCTGATCGACGACGAGAGTCTTTGGCACTACGGCCGATTGGTCGGTTGATAGTGCCCCACCGATCATTCATCCGGCCATACACAAACGCTCGGTACTCTTTGCGTACCAACCGTTCCTTAAATTGTTCCTTGAGAAATTCGTATGCAGGTTGATTCTTTGCCAACACCAACACTCCAGACGTTTCTCGATCAAGCCGGTGCACAATACCCGATCGATCGAGTTCCGAGCCATCTTTGGCGTAGCCAGGCTCTCCAACCCCCTTAGCTTCAGGGTACTTGGCGCACAACCAATCCACCACTACCGGTGCAGTTTGATTATGTCCATCCGCATGAGTTAACCAGCCGTATGGCTTGTTGATGAAAACAACATCATCGTTCTCAAACAATACTGCTGGTTCATTACTTACCTTTTCGCCTGTCTCTGGATTCATATTCATTGAGTATGCCGTCGAAATCACTTTTGGTCAAAGCGGGCCAGTGTTTGTCTAAAAACAAGAATTCACTATAAACTGAATTCCAGGGCAAAAAATTAGACAGTCTCTGTTCGCCGCTGGTACGCACGATCATGTCGGGATCAGGCATATCAGCTGTCCATAATAATTTTTGAAAATCTGTTTCTGTCACTTTAGTGCCGTTTTCGACCGCCTGATTAACGGCCGTGATTATTTCGGCTCGGCCTCCATATGATAGCGCCAACCAGATGGTAGTCTCTGTATATTTGGCACTATCTTCTTCCAACTCTGTCATAGCGGTTTGCAGTTCTTCTGAAAAGTCAGACCGATTACCAACTATCCGCACTCGCACCCTCTCTTCATCTACTCCTTTCTTGATATTTTCAATGACTTGAGCGAACAACTGCATGAGATACGCCACCTCTTCTTCTGAACGATTCCAATTCTCAGTAGAAAAGGCATAAAAAACTGCGTGCGGGATATGCTGATCTCTAACAAAGCGAACGCAGTCAAGGAACACCTCGTGCCCCTTACGATGACCCTCTAAAGTAGGCAGGTTTTTTTCTTTCGCCCAACGGCGATTGCCGTCCATAATAAAGCCAAGGCACTGGATTGAAGTTTTGTTCATATTTTAATGCAACAAAGAAAATTCGTCGTAAGTTTTGGATACACTGCGCCATTCGACCGACACCCCTTCCACTTCTGACATTAGTGACCCTTCATTTAAGTATTCCACAAACTCTTTCAAGACATCAGGCTCAGCCTGAGCCACTACTTGTACTGTGCCATTGGACATATTTTGCACACTACCTACTATCCCTAACTCGGTCGCCGATTCTTGGGTATAAGCTCGGTAGGCTACTTTCTGCACTTTACCAGTCACGACTGCTAGCATTTCGATCATGCGTGACAGTATACCTTGTGCCCAACACTAAACCAACATATTTGACATATATAAATATTATTATATTGTTGCTGGTGAAGTAGTTCTACAACAACCCTCTGGTCAACAAAAGGAAGTAATATATGTACGTTAGTGAACCGATCAACATCACTGCCTCCCCTGGTAAGAAAATTTGCCTGCATAATGTCACCTGCCATGTTGGCGTTACCGTCAAAAAAGCTGGGGATGGTCGGGTCGAATATCTAATTCGAAGTATCGACAATCTCACGGGCTGCAGCTCACCTATCAGTTTCCACACCACAGCTGAGATCTCACTCGGCTTTGTGCGAAATGGAGAATTTGTCTTCACTGACTGCAAAGATACGTTGACGCTATGCGTTGACAAACCAGGTCGACTCTTCAAACTTCATGCCACCTCTCCGGCCATACCGGCAGAAACTAATACTGAAACCGGTGTGGCGGGGATTATTGAGGCGGTATGATTCACACCTGTTAACTTGCGTCAGACCCTACACCGGTCTATAAAGTAAATAGGCACACTAACAAGGAGAAGTTCATTTGGCAAATAAGCACCGGACCTATAACCGTGGTGGTGAACCAGAAAGTCGGCCGTCTCCGAACAAAAATCGGAAACGTCACCTACCCAAATTTCAACCACCCCGTTATTTTAATCTGCCATTTCAGATTCAGATGGCAAAACGGTGAAGGGGTACGAGCTCGCACAAGTTGCGAGCTCTAACTATTTTAAAAGTAGCCTATTGTTTTTTTTGAAAAATTCGGTAGGATATCCCCTACAACCAAATATTTAAGCGCGACGAAGTTGGTGGAAGTGAGAAAGTCTGGGAGACTTTCGAACCGTTTACACCTGTAAACGAACTGACATCTTAAGCTATATTTGTGTTGGAAGCCAAAACATACTATTTATAAGCGCGATTAGCTCAGTTGGTAGAGCAGTTCGTTTACACCGAAAAGGTCGGGAGTTCAAGTCTCTCATCGCGCACTAGCACAAGAACAGTCGGACATCGGTCCGGCTTTTCTTGTGTCTCAAATTATGCAGAGTGGTGAGGGACTTGAAGAAAGCGAGTATATCGCCCGGAGCGGAGCGAGGACGATTCGAGCGCCGGGGTCGCGTAACACAATATTTTGGAGACTTTATGTCGAACAAAATATTGATGTGAAGGTGACCAAATCTCTCATCGCGCACACTGATTTTTTAGCAAGGTGGAATGTATCCCTCAATCTCTTCAAGCGAACCTGTCCTATAGGTTTTATAATGACAATCGCCACTAGCAAACCATACTGTGTCTGTATCCTTAACTATCGTATTTCCATTCAGAAACTCTGCGTTTTCAAAATCAATACCATCCAGCAAAAGATCTCGGTAGTAAACTCTATTTTTACTAACAATAAATACATTAGAGGGATGGTCAGAATTGTTTACTAAATAAAAATCGAAATTATCTGGATCAACACCCTCTAGTGCCGGTATCTGATCATTTTGATTAATACCATCGAGTGAATACAACTTGGTGCCGTCAGTAATGTATCCGTAGCCAAGTACTAACAAATCGGCTCTCCTAAAGCCTGGTAGCTCAGCCAAACTAGAGCCGGTCATGATAACTGGAACACTTACAAACAGTCTCTCTCCATTCTCAATAAACGCCTCTCCTTGTTCTGTGAAAACCGTGATAGCAAGTGCTGGATCAAGCTGAATAGAGTCAGGGATAAAGATTGCTTCAACTGTATCCAGTCGATAGATTTCAATCTTGTCAGTAAATAAACCTAGACCAAGATATTTAAGCTCATCTGGATTAGAGACCACAAAAGAGTGCCAGTCATTCCATCGATCAGACTTGGGGTTCCACTCTCTCCACCGTAGGGTATTTTGAATCAATTCAGCTTCTATTTCAGAATTTAAATCATCTATGACAAAAACAGAATCAGGTTCCTCAATTCCTACCTGAGTATTAGCACTTGAATTGTCGGACACACCAATCAATTCCTCACTTACCTCCTCTCTAATGACCCCCCTTTCAACCTCAACCACCTTAACCGGAGCATACATATAACCGATATAGCCTCCGATAAACGGTAAAAGAACAAAAAGTAGCAGGGCTAAATATTTTGATAGTGGCGTGACTTTATTTAGATTTGATTCTTTCTCAATTTCTTGAGTTTCAATTGTTTGTTGGGGTTCCATATCCAAAAGTATATAGTATTTTTACAAATATAAATTCTCCTTAATCATTTCAACAACTTGTTTAGGGTTGTTTTCAAGTGAATCAATTTCCACACTTACGTCCGAGGGGTTGTCCTCATAGAATTTGTTGTTAGGTTCAAAGTATCCACGGAGTTCCTCAACTTTAGATTCGGACAAGGTTTCTACTTTCATCATTAACCTTGTTCTCTCCTTAACTCGTTCCCATCGCACATCCTTTGGCGCGCTCATTCTGTATGCAAAAAATCTAGCGCCATGCTTGTCTGCAATGTCTTTGAGTGAGTGAATACCCTCTTGTTTCGTAATCTGTTCTACAACCACGCTCACTCCATGTTCCAAATATTTTTCAATCATAACCGCCATCACTTCTTTTATAACTGAAATTGTTATTTCGTTTTCTCTGTAATTTGGAACCAGTCTCTTAATGTCAGGAAAAGCGATCCTTGCTGTATCTGGAAGCTCAGAATTGAGTAACTTTGTGGTGGTTGTTTTACCTGAACCCATTGGTCCGTCAATAAATACTATAAATGGTTTTTGCATAACATAATTATACCAACGCCTTCTGATACAATTTTTAATATGGCTACATACGTTGCGCTGTTAAGAGGAATAAATGTCGGTGGCAATAATAAAATCGACATGCGGGAGCTAAAAACTTCTTTTGAGCAGCTTGGTTTTAAAGAAGTAACTACCTACATCAATTCTGGAAACGTAATATTTGACACTACAGCAAAGAGTAAGAAGGACGTCATTCAAAAGATCGAAGCAACTATTGTTCGAGATTTTAATTTAAATATTCCGGTAGTTTTGCGTAGCCAGATAGAAATTGATAATTTAATTGAGCACGTACCACACACATGGAAGAACGACAGCGAGTACAAAACTGACGTGTGGTTTCTGTGGGATGAATATAGATCGAAAGAAACTTTAAAACTAATCGAGAAGAACCCGGCTGTCGATAAGACCCAATACTTTGAGGGAGCAATAATATGGCGCGTGAAGAAGGCTGACTACTCAAAAAGTAAAATGAATGAAGTGATCAAAACTGACATTTATAAAAAACTCACCGCTCGCAACATCAACACGGTAAGGAAAATCGGTGAAATAATGAATGACTAACTACAAGCACCTTTCCGAGATAGCCAACGACTAAACCTTTGTTATAATGCCCGCTACATCACATGAAACAAACAAGACCTAAAATCATCTTTGCCAAACGTCTGCTAGACATCGTTTTGTCTTCTTTCATTCTAATAATTACTCTACCCTTTAGTGCTACTGCCCTCTTCTTGATTAAAATTGTCCAGATTCTTGACGGAGGTTTATTCCACCCTCTCTTCTATAAAGAAACTCGGATGTCGCACGGGGTTCCTTTTACTTTATATAAATTTAATATTTTTAAACACCGCATGATCCTGGAAGCAAAGGCCCGTGGTGAATTTATTCACACCAAATATTTTGAGAAAAATGGAGGTGTCACAGTGGTTGGCTGGGTCTTGAAGCAAATTTATATGGACGAGCTGCCACAATTTTTTAATGTGCTAAAAGGTGATCTGAGTATAGTAGGACCAAGACCGGTCAATCTTGAGGTGTATCAAAACCTAATGGATAACGGACACTTCGCTAAAAATCAAGTGCGTGCTGGTATTACCGGCCGCTATCAATCGATGAAGAATCTGACCGAAACCACCAAGATCACCGACCGTGATATGGATCAGGAATACGCTGACTATTATCACCACCACAACTGGTACCAGGTGTTATGGTTTGATTTAACCATCATGTTCCAAACCGTTGCGGTTATTTTTAAAGCGAGAGGCATCTAATTCTTTTACACCCCCTTGCAGCTAAGTAGTTTTCTTAGGTCGTTTTTTTTGCTATGGTAGTCCTTGCCCCTATAGTTTAATGGATAAAACGAGAGGCTTCTATCCTTTTGATGTGGGTTCGATTCCTACTAGGGGCGCTAGAAATTAAAGGCCAGACTTTTATGTCTGGCCTTTAATTTTTGTTTTAAATTGAGCTACTCCAGCAAAGCTGGTGGGGCTGCGTTGGATTCATCTCCCGCAGGAGCTGACGGCTCTGAAGAAGAAGCGGATGACTCTGCTTCATTTACACTAGTAGAAGTGCTTGTCTCTGCACTCCCCTCCTCTACAGGCACGACGATGTCTTCCCCCACTTCAACCATAGGCTCTTCCACTAAAACGCCTGCAGATCCGTTGATAAGAGATTCATGCTCGACTGCCCGCTCAGCAAATTGTTCGAGGGCACTTTCGACCATTGATTCCCGGTAAACAATATTTTCACCTGCACCATTTGAGTTTTGAGAAACTGAAATATTTCGATAAGAGGTATAAGTAAAAGCACTCCAGGCAGCGACCAAAATTACAATCAACACACAAACGAACAACCCGATGAACCATTCTCGAGATGGGTGAATTAATTTTGGGTTTTGCATGCCTCCATTCCGTTTAAAAATCTGGCGGGCAATTTTTGAGAAATCGGGTTTATTAATCATACTTAATTCATTACTCTTATTTGCACATCTATCGAACCCTGCCAATTACCGCCGTTGCTGGACACGCTTATGTTATTAACCCGCGTCACGTAAGGAAGAGTTTCAAGAATTTTTACAAAATTCTGCACGCGGTTTCTTGATCCGCTGACCGCCAAAGTCATGTCGACCCACGCATCATCGGTGCCGGCACCTCGTTCCTGTATTTGTTGGAAATCTAAATTTATACCAACCTGTGGCGCCAATGCGGTCATAGCATCTAAAAACTTCACTCGCTCACTACCAGTTGGCAAAAAGTAGCTGGCTAACTTTGCTCGCTCATCTAAAGTATCGTCCGAGATTCTTTCTAGTTGGATAAAGGTGGCTTTTTTGGTCTGGGTTTCTTGTAAGATCTCTACTTGGACACTTAATTCATTAGCTTCAGTGATAACTTCTCTGATCATAAAACCAAACACGCCACCTGCTATGAGTAGCATGACAGATGCGATGATTGCCATTTTAATCGTGCTCTTACTCATGGTTGATTTTGATTAAGCTCGACCACTAAAGAAAAAGATAGGTTTTGGTCTTGAGCCAAGTTTGAAAATGGTAACGGAGCAGACTCGATTAGTGGATGTGCGACTAGTCGATCGCTGTATGCAGCTAAGTCACTGCGAGTATCGGCCACCCCAGAAATAGACACCGGTCCAAAGCCGGTTTCAGTCCGCTTTATACTTATAGACGATATCCTAATGGATGCAGACTCAACCGACTCCAAAGCATCCAGGTAAGCAGAAATTCTCGGCACAGCACTTTCATCAATAATGTATCTCGCCTGCTGACTAGCCTCTACCAACTCGGGTGCAACTGACTCGAACGTTTCATTGGTCTTGGCGGCCAGTTCGGCTGATTCGGCGTAGGTTAAGGTTTGATAATTGATCAACACTTCGGCGGGCATGAGCAAAATAGACCCAATCACCAGCGCTACACTCCACATCACCGCCCAAAAAGCTACCACTCGAATCCAGTATTCGATCAGCAGTGCTCGTTTAGCTTGTGGTGGAATAAGATTAATCATGAACTAAGAAGATTGATATAAGGCCAAACCAATAGCGGTGGCGTAGCCAAAAGAATGCCGCTTGTCTATTGGTGGCACTACGTCGTTGAGGTCAAAAGAATTTTCCCAGACGTTCGCTAGTACACACGGCACTTTCAGTGATTCTGTGAGGTAAGTGGTAAGTCCCTTCAGGTTTGAACTCCCGCCAGAGAGTTGGATGGAAGTGATACGTCGATCGTCTCCCCCACCGTTGCGCAAATGCCAGTATTGCATGCGAGTTGCCAACTCATCTTTGATCACTGAGATGGTACTAAGGAGTGTCTCGGCTATCTCAGACGAATCTACCCCTTTAACCAAGCCTTGAGTATTCTTTAGTTGGGTTAATTCTTTTTCGGACACATCAGACCCGAGCACCTTGCGCAGCGCTTGTGATAACATATCGCCTCCAATATCAATCGTGGACGTGTAGAGGAGAGTGTCTTTGTACACGATACCAATACCGGTTCTGGTTTTACCAAAATCCACCAACATAGTTGACCCGGTGGCGTCATGCGGGACTGCTGCCCTAGCGACCGCCTGCGCCTCAACCTCAAAGGAGATGGGGTGTAACTTAGCCTCAACACAAGAGTCATAATACTGCTGGATAGTTTCCTTCGCATAAGCGGCCACCGCTACTTCAACACTCCGCTTGTCTGATGTCCCTGGCAAAAGCATGTAATCGAAGAATACGTCCTTAGACGGGATCGGCACATTCTCTTCCAGACGAAACTCTAATAAACTTCTGATTTCTTTCAGAGGAGTTCCGCGCTTTATGGAAGTTTCAAACAAATAAGCTCTCTCTTCAGGCAGAGACACGCGAATAAACTCGGCGTTGGTCGCGGTTTTAAATTCTTTTAAAACCGCGACCAACTTAGTCGGATCGATAACCTGACCTCGATTCACGATACCGGTAGGAATATCAATGTCGCCCCACAAGTCGAGCACCCGGTCTCCTCCTTGCTTGCTAGAGGGTTTAAAGGAAATATATTTTAGTGAAGTGTCAGAAATATCCACCCCAATACACGGCATGGTTAAAAAAGCGGGTGGCGGAAATATTTTTGAAAGACCTATCATAAGATATGTACCTCTAGTATACGCTGTTCAGCCTCCCCTTTCGACACAACAACTCACATCTTTAGCCAAACCAAGAGTGCGACAGCAGCAAACACCAGCAGTGATGTGACCGCAATATATTTACGCGCGTATTTCACCGCCAATGGACCGAAACGATAAGCGGAATAGCCCACAATCGCATAGCGAAGTCCTCGTCCGATTACAGAACCGGCAATAAAAATGATTAGACTACCTTCTAAAACCGCAATTGCCCAAGCCACCACAGTATACGGGACTGGTGTAATCGCTCCAATCAAAGTTAGGGCTAGTGTACTACTGTCTTTTGCTTCGGTGAGATGATCGAGATCAGAAATCATAATGCTGGGCACATAGGCAAGGATCATATCGAGCGCAAAAGTAGCCATAAAGTAAGCTACGACTCCTCCCATCACTGACGAAAACATAGTCACTAAGACCAGCCTAACCACTTGAGTTCTATTAAACAAAACCGACACCGCTAGAAACGGGTCAGTCAAAAGCGGCACCGGTAGAGATGACTCAACAAAAGAGATGGCAGCTAACACCAAGGCGCCAGCCCGAGATTTGGTCAGGCTCTCCAACTTACGAACCAACTTCGACTCGTACACAATTTCTTCTGCTGATGATACACCTTCTAGCATGTAGCTATTGTACCAGTGAGCCAGACGACACTTCTGACCCTGGGTGTAACAACGTAAACTCATCGTTGTCACCAACCGCCAAAATCATCCCCTGACTTTCTAAGCCACGAATAGTACGCGGCTCAAGATTGATCAGAAACGGACATTGCTTGCCCACTAATTCATTTATATCTTCAAAATATTCTCTGATACCAGAAACGATCTGACGCGGTTCCTCCTCGGCCACATCAACAGTTAGTTTTAGCAGCCGGTCAGCGCCCTCTACCATTTCGACAGCGGTAATCGTTCCGATTTTAATTTCCAACTTGGCAAAATCTTCGTAGCTGATTTGTTCTTTTTCCATATTATTTATTCTTATTAAGATGACTGTCTAAAATTAAAGCGGCGGCTGAAGCATCAGCCATAGCAGACTTACCCTGAATCTGCGCAGCCATTTGCGACGTGTACTGCTCTGGCTCTAAATGCACTGGGATACCTATGTGCAGCGTGACATCAGTAATGAACTCTTCAACTTGTTGATGAATCTCATTTGGCTTCCCGTCATTATTTAATGAATGACCAATCACAATTTCTGTAACCCCAATATCTTCCACTAAGTTTTTGATGTATCCGAGAAACTCAGAATTATTCGGCACAACTTCATGCGGAAAGGCCATAGTCCCCCCATCATCACTGAGGGCTACACCAATCTTTTTTGAACCATAGTCAATTCCCATTTTTTTCATATAACGTTTGAGTACCATAGCACAAGGTGCGGGTTTGAAAAGTGAGAAAATGTGTGATGAACATACCGTGATGTGTTCATTGGGGGGGCTTAAAGGGGGAATCTTGAAAATAACTTGTTTGTGGTCACGAGTTACTAACCAAATTATTTCACTACGTTCATAATTTACTAAGTATTCTCGACCCCGCCTCAGCTGTTTTTACTTCTAGGAAATGAAATAAAAACATGCCTCCAACCAGCACCTTGGACACGAGACTGAAGCAGTTCAGTTTCTAAATGAAAATCTCTCTAGACTAATCTAGAGAGATTTTCATTTGTCCGGGTGCTCCCGCCAGGAATCGAACCTGGAGTTTCGGTACCGCAAACCAATGTTTTATCCATTAAACTACGGGAGCAAGTGATAAATATAAAACGAGCCGCTCGTTTTCGTATTTCGAACGCAACACCTATAAGAAGTTTTATGAACTGATAATGAAGTAAAAGCTTCTTACAACGAGAGCGCATTCACACAAAGAATCTTGCGTGAAAAGATTCTACTCTAAAATCCAAATAATTCCAGTATTTTGATGAAAAGTGGCTCTTCTAAGTCTTCCTCTAGTAGGTTCTCTTTTAGAAGATCGTCAATATCATCCACATGATCGGCCGGAATAGGCATAACCATCAACGGCATCAGCTTACGTTCTGATTTAAGTAACAACTGCGGACCACGCGGATCTTCCTCCTCTATCCGGTAACTTTCCAGTGTTGAGTACGGATAAACCCGATCATCAACCCGTACCCCCCGTAGCGTCACAGCATACGGAATAATGGCCGGACGCTTTGCGGCCGACACAAATAGAGCGCCGCCGGCTAGGCCAATTAAAAGAGCGAACAAAGAATTGTCGAATAAAATGGCTACGATAACAAAAGCCAAAACAATAACGACAAGAGCAAAAAACCAATCATTCCCTTTTTCGACATGATGATGCTCGGGCGCTTCCCAAGTAATACTACGGGGTTTTTGTTCCATTTAAAAAATTGTATCACAGGGGCTGTATACTAGTGTACATTTAGGCTATCTTCTGTTATTATCTTGGCCACACAATTAAATATATATGGAGAGATGGCTGAGTGGTTGAAGGCAACGGTCTTGAAAACCGTCAAGGGGGAAACCTCTTCGAGGGTTCGAATCCCTCTCTCTCCGCAAATAAAAAACACCC
>DFRJ01000001.1:109976-155853 GCA_002378195.1 Patescibacteria group bacterium UBA3466 | reverse complement strand
GGGTGTTTTTTATTTGCGGAGAGAAGAAAGCAAACTTCTTTGCTTTCGTGAGAATTCGAAAGACGGAGCGGTGTGAGCTTGCGAACAAGCAAGTCGGAGTCGTGAAAAATTTCTGAAAGAAATTTATTTGTGACCGAATCTCTCTCCAATACAAAAAGAAAACGCCCTCTCGGGCGTTTTCTTTATTTTACAGCTTTTACTCGCTTGGCAACCAGGGCTTTCTTTCGCGCAGCAGTGTTCTTTTTGATCACTCCTCGCTTAGCCGCCTTGTCGATTGCTTTGTAAGCAGTTGGCACCAATTCCTTGGCTTTAGTAGCATCGCCACCTTTTACTGCTTTTTCGATAGCCTTTTCAGCGTCTTTCATAGCGCTCTTTCGTCGAATATTAAATACTCGCTTGCGCTCTGATACACGATGGGCTTTTTGTGCTCCTTTTGTGATTGGCATATATATTTCAATAAAGTGGGCATACTGTACATCAGGGATACTAAAAAGGCAAGCCTTTTTCCTTTTGTTTAGATTGCAGTACAATACATATTGTATGATCAGAACCCTGACTGGAACAATCGAAGACCAAGGAGAAAACTGGGTGGTAATTAATGTAAATGGAGTAGGATATTTAGTAGCTACCCCCACCCTCACTAATACATATCAAAGCGGCAGCACAGCCACTCTTCAAACCTACCTCGCTGTCCGAGAAACCGCTCTCGACTTATATGGTTTTCCGCAAAAGGAAGAATTGAATATGTTTGAACTTTTACTCGGTGTGCCAAAAGTAGGACCAAAATCTGCCTTAGCTATCATGACGCAAGCCACTCCCTCCCTACTAGCAGAATCGGCCCACAAGAATGACGGGGCATATCTACACAAACTCTCAGGTATTGGTAAAAAGACCTGTGAAAATATAGTGCAATACCTAAGTGGCAAACTAGAGCTGCTGCCAGATACGACTATTGTCGCCGAAGGTGCTTTGGAACAAACTCAAACCGATGCCATCGACGCTCTCATTTCACTTGGCTACGACATGAACACAGCGAGAGAAACTATCATGGCTCTGCCGACCGAAAAGGAGACTGTTAACTCACTGGTAACAAAAGCGCTGAAGCAAATGTAACAAGACTAATACATATACAAAAAATCACCGGCAAGCGGTGATTTTTTAGTCACATTATTCTAGGTTTCTTGTATGACAGGCACCACATCAATGATGCGAGACACTGGGTCAAAAACAGTGGCAGTGACTGGCTCAGTACAGGTAAGAGTATATTCACTAGCGTTAGCTAGCGGACCAGCGGTGAATGAATCATTAAACGGCGTGCCTGGACCAGCCACGATATTTCCAATAGTATCGCTCGGACTATAGCTGTATAAGCCACCTGGATCCTGTAGTAACGGACCGGTTAAGACACACTCGACAGTGAAGACTGTTGACTCAACAGCGACGATCACTTCTGCATTGTCACCACTGCGAATCACATCTAATCCAAAATTCACATTCATGGTATCAGGGTCAGCTAACGCAAGTGATAGGCTGGTCACTCCTGAATTGTTTCCTGGATTTTGATCCACCGAGCCTGGTGGAGCAATGGTCACTGTGAGTGGATGCGATCCTGGCCCAAAACCAGCCGACACCGGTAAGTCATGATTTTCCGTTCCACTTTGGACAATAGTACCTGTAGTTACATTTGCAGAACCAACCAATGTGGCACCTGAATCTCTAATTTCATAAGGAACGACTGTGCCATTGGGGACATCAACGGCGGTAGTGTTGGTTAGGACCATTCTCACTTCGTGTCCAGTAAACTCACCGGTAGAGGTCGAATACGTTGTGCCCGGAGTGGCGTTTATCCCACTAATAGCAACATCAGGCGTGGGTGTGACACATGCACCGGCAGAATAGACTGCTGGGGCAGTACAATTTATGTCGGCGTTTATGGTTACATCTGCATCCATATCAACCACACAAGTATTGCCCCCGTCACAGCTTGGACCACCGCCAGTGTACACAATGGTACCGTCGGCAACGCTAGTTGGACTCAGAGTGACTGTGGTTGTGTATGGGTAGGTGTCTGTACAATCGCTACCAGTACCGCAATTGATATTCCCAACATCAGACGCAACTGTAATGTCGCTAGCGTCGCCTGATTTGGTGACTGTCAAATCACTATTGGCCTGCACACACGCCCCTACCCCGTTCCAAACATAAGTCGGCGTGTCGCAATCATAATGCACATCAATCGTACGGTCGCTATCGACAGTGACAGCACAGTTTGAAGTGCTGGAATCGCAAGGAACGTAGCCAGAGAAAGTTACAATCCCATTTGGTATAGATCCAGTTAGCATCACGGAGGTACTAACAGGTGGTGTTGCGTAGATATGACAATCTGCACCGCAGCTAGCACCGCTTGGAGATACCGTCAGAGAACCAACCGAAGCGCCGTCACCGACACGGTTGATCTGCAGATCGTTACCAACCGGAGCCGCTTGGACATCGATTGGTTGTGAGCAAGTAACTCCAAAGTCTGACGCCCCCTCGAACATCTGCCAATCAAAATCATAGATGCCTGCTACCGCCGGAGCTGTAAAGGTATAAGTGAAAATTCCATCCGCCCCTGGGTTGACCGAAGACGGTAAGCTGACCGTGTCTGTTCCCCAATTCACGTTACCGGCTGGACTTTGGGAACCCAAGCCATAACTACCAGCGCTAGTCCAAGTCGTGCCTCCTGAATTAGTTAGCTGCATAGTCGCAGTGAATGTTTGACCAGTATTTAAAACTCCTGGCACACCTGACATTACACAGTTGGTGGCGTCATTAGCGACTGGTACAGGATTCACTGTCACCGTCATATCGTCGGTATCAGTTGCTCCGTCGTCATCTGTGACTGTGATCCTAAAAGTATACGTGCCTTCAATTAGACCAGAGAAGGTTGGGGTGTAGCCTCTGTCTCCAGTAATAGTGGCCAATCCTGGCCCGCTTTGTTGCGACCAAGTAATACTATCAATAGATCCGTCGCTGTCACTACCCCCGGCCCCAAATGCAGTAGTGGAGCTAGTTGGCAGAGTAATGGTACGACTCGATCCAGCATCTGCGGTGGGAGCTGCGTTGCCGCCTCCTCCGCCGCCGCCACAAGGATTTGGAATACTGACCCTCGGTCGATAGCCAGCCCAAGGACTTACTGTTAAGTGTGATGAAGTGATACGAAACTCAACATCAGTACCACCCCAACAAGATGACAATCCGTCTCCCGGGATCATGTCACTGACATGAATTCTCCTGGTCTCGCCTGGATTTAGTGTCCCTGAACAATTACTCATACACTGGTGAATACCGGTACCACCTGGCAGGCTAGTGCTATAGGTCACAACTTCAGTCCCAACATTTCTTACATCAGCGGCAAAATAATCGGACGGACTAATCACCAATCCCCAACCACTTGATCCGGCAGCAATCTCAGCATAACTGGAAGTATTTCCCACTCCTGCCAAGTCAACACTAGGGTTAGACCCTTGGTCAAACCGCATCAAAGCTCGACCTGAAAAAATACTGGCAGAATCGGGAGCAAATTGATAGGTTACCACTTTACTCGCACCCCCAGACAAACTAAAACTGCCGCAGCCGCCAACGCAAGAGAATTGCGGGGATCCAGCTATTGTGTCTACTCGCCCAGTAGCCGTTTCCCCGCCGGTGTTGGTAATGGTAAAAGTACGATTTAGAGTACTCCCAACTTCCACCGTTCCGTAATCAATACTACTAGGACTGAGCGATAGGGCAGCTGGTGCAGCAATTCCGTTACCTGTTACTGTCACATTACCGCCTCCCCCAGAGGAATTTACCCGTATAGTATTTCCATGTCCTCGCACACCCTGTGGTGTAAACCTAATCCGCACATTTCTTCCAGAACCAGGAGTAAGCGAGCCGCTACAATTACTCACGCATCTGAATGACGGGCTGGCATCAGTGATTGTATAGCTTGAATTAGCTGAAGCGGATGGTCTTAACGATACTCTAAAGGTTCGCTCTAACGTGCTGCCGACTACAACGTCTCCAAAAGATAAAGAAGACACATTGGGTTGCACGGCCTCTGCTCTTGGAGAAAATAGCAGAACTATTAAACCCAGAGCCAACACACTAAAGGAAATAATGGCTAGTCGTTTTAGCAGATCGGTTTTGGTTAATTGGAACAAATACATAATTACGGAATTAAAAGAGTAAAGTTTGTCTGAAAGCCGTCGCCTAACACATCGTTTGGCCGACGGTCTAGCGCATAAAGATAGATGGGTTTGTCGTCCCAAGTATACTGATGCAAACCGTCCTCAATCGCCATAGACCCAAACCGATTAGCCACCGGGTCATTATCAACCTTACGTTCATGAGGATATTCCGAGGTAAAGGGGCTCATGCGATCAGCACACTCCCCTTCACACTCCTCTTTAGTTCTTTGTACATACAAAGTACGCCCATCCGAAGCACGAGCTAGGTAATAGCCAAACCCAGGTAATTCAAGAACAGTTAAAACTTCTCGATCTAAGTACATGGTCGCAGCGGCCACCATTTCAGCCTCCTCTTCTGGAGTGAGTTCTGGTGTCTCGTCCATAATTTCAATACTTAGGTCGGGAGATAAGATTGAATCATCTATTACTTTTGTCTTCTGCGCCAAAAACCATCCTAGTCCGGATAATAGTCCGAGGATGATCATGATCACTAGTAATTTTATTAATGAGAAAGACTTTTTTTCCGTAATAACCGGGTCTTGTAAATTATTTTCTACTCTTGAATCTGAGTTAATTGGTTCATTTTCCATATATATGTTTTTTCCTTAATCATACCGCTTAAACCTGACGGTTACATAAATAATGGGGATATCTACTCTAGGGCAGAGTAATAATTAACAGGCCCGATTGACCTGCAGATTCGGCCAAAACTAGACCGTTTGGGGCTATCAACAGGGCCGGCGATCCGTTGGTTGCCTGCCCATAATATGACTGGTTAGCAACCGCCCTCACTTTTGCAATATCACTTATATATGAGTGCAAAAGAGTCGTATCTCCAAAAAAAGAGTGCGAGGCCAAATTGAGCAGTATGTTTTTCGATTCATTTGCCGGTTTGTATAATTTAGGAGAAGTCACCTCCGCACAAAACTTAACGTCTAGTTGCCATCCAAGTTTTGTAACGGTTTGCTCAATTTGACCGACCTCGTTCTCTTGCAGATTGTGGTCCACACGACCAAATTCACCACCAAGACCAAAAAGCTTAAAGGTGATCCGCACAACCTCAGGTATATACTCTCCCATCGGGACCTGAAAGCGCTTTTCATAAACAATATTTCTTTGCAAATCATTCATTTGGTAGGTATAAGCAGCCGACCGCAGATAACCCGCCTCACTTCCGCTCACCGGGCCCGAATCAACCAGTAAAGTGGTGGAGGATAAATTATTTTTAAGCCATTCCAAATCATTAGCTATCGCCCTATCTACAAAATTAGCCTCTTCCGGAAAAACCAACACATCAACCGACTTAACCGACTCCTCTGCAATAATTTGTTTGATTTTTTCATACTCACCTTCAGTATTCAATTCACCATACTTGGAAAAATTGGTCTGCACCAAACCGAGTTTAAGCGAAGTGCCCGCATGGTTATTTAATGGTACAGGAATAAAACTTGAACCTAATATTAAGACTATCGCAACCACCATAACTTTTCCTTTAGTAATAAGAGCAAAGCGAGACTGAACACCAAAGCACAAAATAACCGCCATGGCTGCCACTAAAAAACTTAAGCCGTACACATCTCCAAACTGCGCTATTTGCAACAACCAATTATGGTTAGCAAGCGTGTAGCCAACCATGTTCACCGAAAAATGAGCGCCGGTTAGATTGCCTGCTCCATATGTAAGTAGAGAAAAAAACCATTGAGCAAGATACTCCTGTAGCACCCAAAATACCGGAAACAGAACCAGTCTGAACTCCTGACGACCAACAAATAGCATCGGTACTAGACCAACGACCCCTAAGGATAAAAATAGTGCCGCCAGAAACCAGGCAACTGCCACCATCAAAGCCGCCAGCCACCACTCCCCAACTGCCCATTTGAGTGGATAGGCCCCCCAAAACCAACTTAAAGCTAGTAGATGATACGTGAGTAACATCACCCATAAATGAAAGAGAAGCTTGGGCTTTTGTGGTGTCTCTGCCACAGAAAGAAATGCCGCAAACGCCAGTGTGGGTATAGCTATAAACCAAACCTCATCAAATAATCGGGCAGAGGCCAACAAGCCGGCGACAAGAAACCAGGACCAGAGTCGATGTTCAGACAGTAAAAACTGTTGCCTTAAGTATGAAATAGCTGACTGCACATCCACAGTATAGCAAGCAAAATATACTTATATGAATAAGTCGACCTAGCAATCAAAAGTTAGTATAATGTCAGTTAAATATGCAATACGGACTGACTATACTGAAAAAAATACTACCGAAAAGACTTTACCGCTTTTTACAACCTCCATACCATTACTGCCTGTCTCTTATCGGCAGTGTAATCTATCGCCAACCCAGCAAGCATATTACAGTCATCGCCATCACCGGCACCAAAGGCAAGTCTTCCACCACTGAAATCCTGACTCACCTCCTAAGAAGCCATGGTAAAAAAGTAGCCTCACTATCAACTATTCAATTCTCCATAGACGGCAAAAAAGAACGTAACTTATTCAAAATGACCATGCCGGGTCGCTTCTTTGTGCAAAAGTTTTTGCGGCAGGCAGTTGATGCTGGCTGTAGTCATGCTGTAATAGAAATGACTTCCGAGGGAGCTAAACAATTCCGACACCGCTTTATTGAAATGAATGCCTTGGTATTTACCAACCTTACTCCCGAACACATAGAATCTCATGGTTCGTTTGAAAATTATAAAAATGCCAAACTGAGGCTGGCTGAAGCTGTTACTAATTCCAAAAAACGACCACGTTATATTGTATCTAACATTGACGATGAACACGGTCAGGACTTCCTGGACTTTGAGGTAGACAAGAAACTTCCGTACTCATTAAAAGACCTCACTCTCCACTCGCTGCAAAAAGACAGCATTAGCATGGTCATCGACGATATCACTATAAGAGTGCCTTTGATTGGACTGTTTAATGTATATAACGTACTCGCATGTATCACGTTAGTACGTGAGCTGGGCATGAGTGTTGAAGCTATAAGCGAATCGCTACGCGACCTTCCTACCCTAAAAGGACGTGTAGAAACATTCGAAGCATCGACTGGAGTAACAGCGGTAGTTGATTATGCTCATACTCCCGACTCTTTAACTAAGCTCTACGAAGCCTTCCCTAACAAACATAAGGTGTGTGTCCTTGGCAACACTGGTGGTGGACGCGATACTTGGAAGCGACCAGAAATGGGGGCGATTGCTGAAAAATATTGTGATGAAATTATTCTCACCAACGAAGATCCGTACGATGAAAATCCCCGCAAAATTGTGGAAGATATGCAAAAAGGCATGAGTCAAAATGCTCCGGTAGAAATCATTATGGATAGGCGCGAAGCGATTAAGGCCGCACTTAATAAAGGTGAACGAGATGGATTTATACTTATTTCTGGAAAAGGCACTGACCCTTACATCATGGGGCCAAACGGCACCAAGCAAGAATGGAGTGACGCCGAGGTGGTAAAAGAACTAATCGATGAACTAGCCAAAACAACTCATCCAGAGATTGCTGCCGACTCAATGTAGACCGTGGTACAGCACAACCCCAGCCGCAACAGAAACATTGAGTGACTCCTTAGTCCCTTGCATTGGAATATCAACCACCTTATCGGAATACTTAATAGCCAATTCGCTCACCCCTTCGACTTCGTTCCCCATGATATAAGCCACTTCTGTAGGCACTACAAAATCAGGTAGTGAAATTGATTGTTCGCTTTGTTCAACCGCAACGATTGTTGCGCCGCTTTGTTTTAATTCATCTATCACTAGGGAAATATCTTGGGTGTGTTCCCACTCAATTTCTGCACTGGCCCCGAGCGAAGTTTTTTTGATCTCTGGTTGCACTCTACCGAACCGGTCGATCGGGGTTGGTGTATACCCAACCAGATAGATCTTGTCTACCCCCGCTCCATCGGCCGTACGAAAAATGGCACCGACATTATAGGCGCTACGGATATTTTCCAGGATGAGGATTTTAGTCATGGTGAGGATTGTATGCCCCTTGTCCTCACAAGTCCAGTACATTATAGTCGCTTTGCTCATTAATTTTACTGGCTCGCGAGCCCGGCTCGTCTATTTTCTCGCTACGATGGCGAGAAAATTATGAATGCGTCTCGGACAACTAAAAAACTGTGCGCAGGCACAGTTTTTCTTAACGTTGTCCGCCCACCAGGGCTCGAACCTGGGACCCTCAGCTTAAAAGGCTGCTGCTCTACCAACTGAGCTATGGGCGGTTTTATTTCATACCCCTCAACTTATAAAGGCGTTCAAAGATTTACCAAATCTTCTCACCTCCACCAATAAGCTACGGGCGGTTATTTGAGTGCAACAGGCATTCAAAGTCGAAAAACTATAGCATTTTTCAGCTTCAATTCAAGTTTTGAATTGACAATTTAAACAATAGTTGTATCTTTTGTTCAGCTTTAATGATCTTTAACTAGTTCCCACTCAAATATTATGGAGGTGCCATATGGCTTCGATAGACCTGATTGTTTGTCGCCACTCTTTTACCAACTCAGTCAAAGAGGCTGGGTCTGACCACAGACGGACTTTAACCAAGGAAGGACGAGACAAGGCCGAGGCGGTTGGTCACAGACTACACACACTCAACCTTATTCCGACCGTTGCACTCGTAACTAGTGCAATCCGCACCTATGAAACTGCGGTCAGCATTACCACCAACACGGTTCGAACCATTGAAGTGCCGAAGGGCTATCCGGGCCAACCAGACTTCTCGCCGGAAGACGAAAAGGCGCTTGCCAGTGAATACCAGGAGCGATGCAAACAAATCGGTCATGGAAATATAAGCTATAACGCGATGATGTCTAAAACCAACGCCACTCAACGTTGGATGTCCGGATTTTTTGCCCAGGCCGCTCCCATGATTAGCAGTTTGGCTGATCAAGGACACAACACCATCCTGTTGGTTGGACACGGGCCGTCAGCCATCGGGCTATTCGCCAGCCCTCTGTCTGACTTGCTTAAGATGGATTGCCCGCCCTGCACCACAGTCTACCTGGAAGTAGATCCTGTCAGTCTCAGGGTAATTTCCGAAAGGAAGATAACCTGAATACGGATTTCTGTAGTACCGCGCTATGTCCTAGCGCGGTTTTTATATCTTTAAACACCACTCTTCAAGAGCCAAGTCGATTTCTTTTACCCCAGCGTGACCGTCGTGATACAACTCAAGCAGTGATTGGGATAAGCGCTCCACTTCGCCGTCGGTAAATTTTGCAAGGGCTCGCTTGGCTTTATTGTACGGAAAATCTTTCATGCCGGCTTCGGCGGCAGAAGAAGTCTGTTTCGCTAAACGAAGTGATTTTAGTTGCCACCACAAAATACCGATGAGCTCTTCAGGAGGAACCCCTTCTCTTCGCAAATCTGCAATTGCCAGCCACAAACTACGACGATCTTTAGCGGCTAAAGCTTCCGCCGCGCCAAATACGTTTAGCCTTTCGATGGCGTCTTGTTTAGATTCTGAGGTATCAGCGGCGTATTTGGAGTAGCTTTTTTTGGCGGGCGCGAGTAAAGCCCCCTCAAGAATCACAAATGTATTAATAGATTCGGCCATTTCTTTCAGAGCACCTTTAACCTCTTCATTACAATCACTGTTATCCGAAGGCGTATCTAACACAAACCACTCAACACCACCAAATAATGAGGTCGCGCCTAGCGCATCAGTAATCTGGCCCGGCTCGTAGCTCTTTCCTTCAATAGTGGTAAGAGTAGCTCCCTCGGGTAAATTCTTATTTATGTAGGAACTAGCATTATTGCGCACACCAGTTCTATCGTTGCCGTAAAATACTACGTACATAATTATTTCAGATCTTCTACTTTAACATTTTCTAGATCCTCCCAATTTGGACCAATCTTTGCTTCCACAATTGTTGGCACTCCCTTAGATTGCTCTTTGGTCAAAACTGACGACATTATTTCCATTAACTTTGGTACGACTTCTTTTACCTTACTGTCTTTAATTTCAAAAATTAATTCATCGTGCACCTGTAAAAGTGGTCGGACGTTCTTCTCCAACTTTTCTTTCTTTAGGTACTGATCAATCTCTACCATCGCGATACGAATAATGTCAGATTGTGAACCTTGAATTGGCGCATTGATAGCCATTCGCTCTGCCTGCGCTCGAATAAACGGCACGCTAGATGATATACCGGGAAAATGTCGACGGCGACCAAACATGGTTTTGGTGTAGCCATGCTGTCTGGCGTAGCTCTTGGTCTCCTCAAGGTATTCGGCCAGACGAGTAAAAGTATTAAAGTAGGCATTAAGAAACTCTTGAGCAGCTTCTCTGGTGGTATCAGCGCCGAGATTTTGGCGGAGCGCATTAACGCCCATCCCATAAAGAATCCCAAAGTTAATCACCTTGGCTTGACGACGCATGTTGTTGGTTACCTCAGATTCACTCACCTGAAACACCCGCTGTGCCACACCAGAGTGAACATCCTCACCAGACTTAAAGATTTCCATCAGGCTTGGGTCTTCAGACAAAATCGCCGCGATACGTAGTTCAATTTGTGAGTAATCAATTGCCACAAGTGAGTAACCTTTTTCAGGTACAAAAGCTTTTCGCACCGCTCTGCCCTCTTCCGATTTAACTGGAATGTTTTGGAGATTGGGATCGCGACTTCCCATCCGTCCGGTGACGGTTCCAGTTTGCAGCAAGGTCGAGTGAACCTTACCATCTTTACCTACTTGTTCGGGTAAAGAATCGACATATGTTGAAACCAACTTCTGCAGCTCACGATAGCGAAGAATCTGCGCAATAATTGGATCATCATCAATTAACTTCTCCAATTCTGATTCCTTGGTAGAGCGTTGGCCGCCCGCCGTCTTCTTTGCATTCTTAGGTTTTAGGCCGAGCGTATCAAACAAAACTTCGCCTAGCTGCTTTGGTGAATTGAGATTAAATTCTACCCCTGCTCGCTTATAGATATCATTCTCTAATTTGGCGAGTTCTTTATGGAACTTCTTAGACAAATCCTTGAGGTAATCAACATCAAGGCTAATTCCTTGATCCTTCATTTTTTTTAGCACGTCGATCAGTGGCAGTTCGATGTCTTCATATATATGTAACAGGTCTTCTTCTTGCACCCGCTTCTTTAGCGTAGCTACAGTGTCTGCGAATGTAGTGGTTTTGAGAAACGAGCGGCCATACTCGATGATGTCGTCGTAGTTTGCATTAGTTCTTTCGCTCTCTACCAACCAAAGTAAAATGGCCGCCTCTTGCAAAGAACGTTCGTCGACTTCGGCAGCCATGGCCACATCATCAACTAGCGTGATATCAAACAATTTCTTCACCCGATCGGTAACCGTCCTAAAACCAAGCTCACTAAATAGCTTGATGATCTCTTCAGCATCAGAACGTTCTTTCCACTCAGTTTCTTCCAACTTAAACTCATCGAGCGCATCTACCCGAATAGTAGCGAGCATCTTCGAGAACTCGGCGTCTTCCTTTCCTTCTTTTAGCAGGTTGATGATTCTTGGTTTGATACCGGCCTCAAGAAATGCATCTTCGTCTTTTTCCAGTTTTTTGTACAACTTCTCGAGTGAACCAAAGTTAGTAAGAAGTGTAGTAGCAGTTTTTTCTCCGATACCGGCGATACCAGGAATGTTGTCTGACGGGTCACCGCGAAGCCCTTTGTAGTCGGGCACGAGATTTGGACCAAAGCCAAACCGCTCTTTCACCGCTGCTTCATCGTAGACAATAGTATCTTTAATACCCTTCTTGAGAGTGAACACTTGCACCCGTTTTTTGTCGACACACTGCAACGTATCCATATCGCCAGAAGCAATAATTACACGCAGATCTTTATTGTCTGCAGTAAGATGGGCGATGGTTCCAAGGAGATCGTCAGCTTCAAACCCCGCCCTTTCCATAACCGGAATCCCAAAGACCTTAAAAATGTCTCGTGACCGCTCAATTTGCTGCACCAACGCTTCATCAGTTTTGGATCGTCCAGCCTTATACTCGGCGTAGGCTTCATGACGATATGTGGCTTCGGGCAGATCGTAGCAAGCCACCATGTATTGCGGTTTGAATTCTTCAACAATCCTCAGCAGCATTGTCGTCACCCCATACAAAGCGCCGGTCGGTTCGCCGGTTGGTGAAGAAAAATCTGGCAACGCGTGGTAGGCTCGATGCAAAATAGCGTGCGAATCTAAGAGAACAAGAGTTGGTATCTCTTTTTTTGCCATAGTGCTACTAGTATACGTGCTTTTGGAGAGCGGTACTATTTACAATTGTTTTAGTTGTTGCGACTCGCGGTTACTAGACGTGTGTCTCCTTCAGTAATCTTTAAAGTTAGGTTATAAAAATTAGCTGGCAGTGTCGACAAAATTCTTTCTGGCCATTCTATGGCAATAATGTTTCTTTTTTCACCAACCAAAGAATCTAGATCGAGTGGCCCCACCTCATCCTCTGATTCAATCCTATACGCATCAATATGAATAAGTTCAGAAAATTTTTCACTTTCCAACTGATATTTTTTCATGATTGTAAAAGTGGGGCTTGTTACCGGCTCAGTCACACCAAAATAAGCGGCCAATTCTTTGGCAAAAGCAGTTTTACCTGCTCCCAAATCACCCGTTAAGGTAATCACCAGACTTTCTTCTGATTGATGCTCCAGCAGTAGATCATCAATAATCTCCCTGAAGTCTTCTGGTTTTTCTATCGTATACTCAGCTTTCATTAATAAAGACTATAGCAGTAGTTTTAACGTAAGCAAATCAAAAGTAACCAAGAAACTGCGTGTTATCATAATGATAATATGGTTCAATTCGATGACAAATTTGCCGACTCGCAAGTGAAACAGTTGCGAGCCCGAGAGGAGGAGCGTGCGGTGGAAGCTTTAGCCCCACAAATCGGTTTTCCTTATATTAACCTTATTGAACGCAGCCCAAATCCAGAAGCTATTTCTACCATTTCGGAACGAGAAGCGCGCGAAGCTTTTGTAGTAGGGTTTGACCTAAACCAAAAAACTCTTTCGGTTGCCTGCAAGCATCCCAACCACCCCACTACCACCGAACTTATCGGTAAGCTAGAACAGAAAGGTTACGCTGTAATGGTTTACCTCGCATCAATGGCTAGCCTGGAACACGCTTGGAAACGCTATAAAGATGTGGTTGGTTCGACTGCGGAAGAGAAAGGGGTGCTGTCTATTGGAGAAGGCGACATGGTCAACATGATGACAAAGATTAAACACAAATCTGATGTTGCTACCATCTTAAAAAGCATTGGTGACTCGAACAACACTCGTCGCATCACTGAAACCTTAGCTTTAATGTTTGCAGGCGCATTGGCTCTTGGAGCATCAGACATCCACATCGAACCAGAAGAAGCTGGTGTACGTTTACGCTACCGTCTAGACGGTGTACTTCATGACATAGTCGATCTGGACACCTACATCCACAAGCGTATCATGTCGCGGCTCAAGCTACTATCTGGCATGGTACTCAATGTAAAAGTTGAAGCACAAGATGGGCGGTTTACTTTTAGTGCCGGCGAAAAACAAGTGGAGGTGCGTTCTTCAATTATTCCAGGGGCGATTGGTGAATCTATTGTAATGCGTCTACTCGACCCAAGTGTGGCGAGCTTTAGTTTGGACACCCTAAATGTGAGCGAGCATGTTATGCGAGTAATTAAAGAGCAGATAAAAAAACCCAATGGGTTAATTATCACCACCGGCCCAACCGGATCTGGTAAAACCACAGCTCTTTATGCTTTTTTGAGAGAAGTAAATGATGAAGAAATTAAAATTATCACCATCGAGAATCCGGTTGAATACAAACTAGAAGGTGTTATGCATACGCAAACTGCAGAAGATTATACTTTTGCTCAAGGCCTGAGAGCGATATTGCGCCAAGACCCAGATGTAATTATGGTGGGAGAAATTCGCGACCATGAAGTAGCCGAAACCGCCATTCACGCTGCTCAAACTGGACACCTAGTGTTCAGCACACTACACACCAACACTGCGATTGCTGGTTTTGTACGCCTGATTGATTTAGGTATCAGCCCGGATGTGCTTGGGTCATCAATCAATCTGATCCTGGGCCAACGCTTGGTGCGTATATTATGTCCGGACTGCAAACAGTCCCGCCCAGCCAACCCGAATGAAACAACTCTCATTACTGAAGTCTTGAAGTCACACCCTTATCCCCCATCATACTCAAACCCCTTCACGGTTTATGAGCCGGTAGGCTGTCCTACTTGCAACGCCACTGGCTACAAAGGGCGTCAGGCAGTATTTGAAGCAGTTATTATGGATCCGGCGGTAGAAGAAGTTATTAGCCGAGACCCAAGAGAAACCTCTATCAAGCAAGCAGCCGAACCACAACGCATTCCGACCATGCTACAAGACGGTATGGACAAAGTGCTACAGGGAGTTACTTCCATCAAAGAATTAGAGCGAGTAGTAGAGTTTCCCGCCAACCTGGCCAGCTTTAAAACAAGAAACGACAACAACGAATTGCAACAAAAAAATCCTACACCAGAAGATGAGGACGTAGATTTTGAATCTCATATTGTTTAGTAGTATTCCGGAAGGTAAATTATATTCGGTCAAGACTACAAAACTTTTTTTCGTGATAAGGTCAGAACTCAGAGGCGTTCGTTCCAGAGTATAACTCTCTAAGCAAGGCTTCCGCATTGAAAGTGGATACCGCGCTAAGGAAATCTTTCGCATTCTCACTCTAGGGTGAGCGCCAAAAACCCCTCGCAACGTACCCAAGTTGCTTAGAGAGTTATCTTCTGGAATGTGACAAACAAAATAAATACACACGAATCGTGTGTCGAGAACTATTTCTTGATTAAGATATTAGCATAACTAGAAAATTTGTCAACCCCTTAGTGGGCCTTTTTTATATTCATTGTTATACTAACTCTACTTATGTCAGATTCGGAAAAGAAAGAGATTACCCGCGATGATGCCAACAACCTTGATCGCACCCTACGACCTCAAACCTGGGAGGAGTATATTGGTCAATCAAAAACCAAAGAAAATTTACGCATTCTTCTTACGGCCGCCAAGGAAAGAGGTCATGCCGCTGAGCACATACTACTCTATGGTCCACCAGGACTAGGCAAAACAACCCTAGCCAATCTAGTCTCAAAGACTCTAGGTACAAATATGAAAGTTACCTCTGGCCCAGCCATTGAAAGAGTGGGTGACTTAGCAGCCATTCTCACCAATCTATCTCCGGGTGATGTTTTATTTATTGACGAAATTCATCGACTTTCAAAAAGTATCGAGGAAGTACTTTACCCCGCTATGGAGTCTGGGGTGTTGGATATTATTATTGGTAAGGGTCCCTCAGCTCGCACTGTCCAATTGGAACTACCGCCCTTCACAATGGTAGCGGCCACCACCCGCATCTCCCTCCTCTCTTCCCCACTTCGATCACGCTTCTCTGGCGGAACATTCCGACTAGATTTTTACACCGACGATGAAATAGCCACCATCCTTAAGCGATCTGCAGAACTTCTTGGTGTTGATGCTTCCTCATCTGCTTTGGATCAAATTTCGAAACGGTGCCGAGCTACCCCTCGTACAGCCAACTACCTCCTCAAGCGTTGTCGTGATCTAGCGCAGCTAGAAAATGTAGAAATAGATAATGAAATAATTAACAGAACATTCGAACTATTAGAAATAGATAGTATTGGTTTAGGCAAAACTGACCGGGCGGTCTTGGAAATAATTATTAATAAATTTAATGGTGGACCGGTTGGGCTAAACACCATCGCTGCGGCCACCGGCGAAGAGCCATCAACTATCGAAGATGTGATCGAGCCTTATCTAATCCGTCACGGATTACTAGAACGCACACCTCGCGGGCGAGTCTCCACCCACACCGCGGTTAGCCATATTGAAAATTAAAAAACCCGCCAGCCGAACTGCTGCGGGTTTTGTGCTTTTGCTCGACCTAATTGCTAAGCCGTTTTGGTACGACGCCGAGCCATCATTGCACCAATGAGACCGCAGGCCATGAGTGAGAAAGTGCCGCTAATAGGCACTGGATTCCCACCATCGGCAGCCAACTCACCCCACACCAAAGTTGAGAGATAGTTGGTACCATCTTGACCGGGCTCACACGCAGGGTCGGCATAGCCGATCTGATTGCAAAAATACGGCCCTCGATCTGCCAACACGATACTATCGAAGCTGAAGTCGATCACCAGCTCAGAAAAGGGGTCTGAGCTGAGACCGTTCCCCACGAAGTAGTAGAGACCGTCGCCAGAGCTCAGGGCTGCATACACCTGATAACCACCGAGCAGCTCTGGCACCACATCAACTTTGAGCACACCTTCAGAGAAAGTCTGCTCAAAGATCAGTTGCACCAAACCACCGAAACCACCAGACATGGAACCGTCCAGCAGATCGAGTGTCTTCAGAACATCCTTATTGCTCTGATCGGCCGGGATCTGGCTACAGCCATCAATCTCTTCGCAGCCCAGGTTTACCTCTGTCGGCAAAAATGGGCCATCGTACACATCCATATAGCCAGCGTGGCTGTATGGAATCGTCAGCAAAAGCGCTGTAAAACATAAAATGTTAAGGTACTTTCTCATAGAAACTCGGCCTCCTCGCCGTATTTACATAAGAAAACCAGAGTTTGTCTGGTGTCTGCACCATACCATAAATAATCATAAAGGCAATATCATTTTAATACTTTGATTTTAAAAAGATATCTATATAATGAGCGCATATGTCAGGACACAATAAATGGAGTAAGATTAAGCACAAAAAGGCGGCAACTGATGCACAAAAAGGAAAGATTTTTTCTAAGCATTCAGCCATGATTACTATGGAGGTAAAGAAAGCTGGTGGTGATGCGAGTTCACCGAGTGTATTAGCGGCAGTAGAAAGAGCCAAGCGCGACTCAATGCCTAAAGATAATATTGAACGTGCACTAGCCAAAGGATCTGGTGCAGGAGGAGACACGCTGGAAGAGGTTATGTACGAAGGTTACGGCCCGGGTGGTGTCGCTCTTTTGATTCAAGCGGTTACCGACAACAACAACCGTACCGCCCCAGAGATTCGACACATCTTTTCAAAAGCTGGTTTGGAATTAGGAACCCCGGGATCAGCCGCCTGGGCGTTCGAAAAAACCGATGAAGGATATAAGCCTTCGACACCAATGGAACTAGATGATGCTACAGGTGAAAAATTAGCTGAATTCATCGAAAAACTAGAGGATCAGGATGACGTGACCAACGTCTTTTCTTCTGCTGATACTCCTGAGTAAAAAATATGCGTGTTATTAGTGTAGACCCTGGCTACGACCGAATTGGCGTAGCGATAATGGAACTCGCTGACGGAAAAGAGTGTTTGGTTTTTTCCGAATGTATAGAAACAAATAAAAACCAACCATTAAATGAGCGCTTGGTTTTTTTGGGTGATCGTTTCAAACAATTAATTATGGAACATAAACCTGACACCTTGGCGATTGAGACTATTTTTTTCAACAAGAATGTCAAAACTGCGATTGGTGTGGCTGAGGCGCGAGGAATACTGCTCTATATCGCCCAAACCAACAACTGCGCAGTACACGAGTTTGGACCCCAAGAAATAAAAATTGCTGTTACCGGCTACGGCAAAAGCGATAAGGGAGCTGTCTTAGACATGGTGAAGCGATTGGTACCAGATGCTCCGGACAAAGCTTTAGACGATGAATATGATGCGATTGCGGTTGGTATCACTTGCCTGGCCCATCACGGTCGAAACACTTAAAAGTGATACACACTTTGACAATCATCATAACTTATTGAAAAAGAAATACTAATCAACACTTAGGGGAAAATTCTAGTGACGAAAATGTTGGGTTGGGGTAAAATCTTCGACTGACATGGTATTGAATTTTTCAAATTAATACGATATTTTGATAAAAACAATTTTAAGAAACTTGTATGATTTATTTCGACAGCGAAAAAGATGAGGGGTTGGAAGAAGAAATAGATGGAGACGATGAGGATGCGTCGATCGATGATGATGTACTCGATGAAGTGAGTGGTGAAGAAGATGAAGATGAGGAAGAGAATGTTGAAGGTTTTGGCCACGTTGATGAAGATGATATTGATGATGGTGAAGACGATGAGGAAGAGGAAGAGCCTGAGTTGGAGGATGATGCTGAGGATGTTGATTACGACACCTTTGACGATGTCGACGAAATGTAGAGGGTTTATTTCTAACCCAACCCAAATCACAAGATTGTTTAAATCATTACTGATAAAACCGCCTGAGGCGGTTTTATTTTATCTTAAGTATGTGAATTTGTTTTTTTCCTCTACGGATAATCAAAAAGTCTTCCTGATGTTTAATTGGGTCAATCTCACTAGCAGCGTCAGTTACCATCTCTCCCTGTAACTCCACCGCATTACTATCAATAAACATCCTAGCCTCCCTTTTACTTATGGCCAACCCAGTGTCCACTAGAATATCAACTACTGGTTTTACTGACATTAAGCTTGATGAGGGTGCTGTTTGTAACAACATTTCCTTTTCTAAATCACTCAGCTCTGAAACTGACTCACCACCAAATAATATCTGCGAGACTCTTCTTGCCGCTTCCGCCGCCTCAGTACCATGCACTACTTTAGTCACCTCAAACGCTAGAGTTTTTTGTGCTAGACGGTTTCCAGGATTAGTTTCAAATTCTTGCTTAAGAGTATCGATTTCATCTAAACTCAAAAAAGTAAAAAGTTTTAGGTAGTCAACTACACTCTCATCACTGGCGTTTAACCAAAATTGATAAAACTCATATGGAGTGGTTTGCATAGGATCAAGCCACACTGCATTACCTTCACTTTTACCAAATTTCTTGCCCGTTGCCTTGTCTACCACCAAAGGGGTAGTGATCGCCACTGCCTCTGCGCCGGTTTTTCTCCTGATTAAATCAACACCAGACACCATATTTCCCCACTGGTCAGAGCCTCCGACCTGGATTTCACAACCTTTGTTTTGGTAAAGGTGTAAAAAATCAAAACCTTGAATCAGTGGGTAGGCAAACTCAGTGTAAGACAAACCTGTATCACCCTCGAGTCGCTTTGAGATCGCATCTCTTTTTAATAATTCATTTACCGTAAAGTGTTTTCCGGTGTCGCGCAAAAAATCAATCAACTTAACCTCACTAAACCAATCGTAATTATTTACAAATTCAACAACCCCTTCCCCGAAAAAATTTTCCGCCTGCTGTTTTATTGTCGTAATATTTTTTTGTACAGTTTCTGGATCAAGTAATTCTCTCTCCGCATCTGGTTTAGGGTCACCAATCATTCCAGTAGCTCCTCCAACCAAAAATATTACCTTGTGGCCCGCTTTAATTAAGTGGCTTAATAAAAACCACAGAACCACATTTCCGGCATGAGCTGAGTTAGCACTAGGATCGATTCCTTGGTAAATAGTTTTTGATCCACCATCCAATAATTCAGATAGGTTTTCGGTGGTGGTTTGGTAGATAAACCCCCTTTCTTTAAGCTCTTTTGAGAGATTCATATTGAAATAACTCTATCACACAATCGTAATATATTGTCTAGACAACTCATGCTAGTATTGCTATATAACATCATTTATGAGAATTCGATCCTGGTTTAAAAAGAACTGGAAGGAAATAGCTATTGATCTAATACTATTTGGTTTTGTGGTTGGTTTAATCATAACCGCTAGTGTACTGCTATGGATTTCTACCTTAGAAATACCAGACTTATCTTCGTTTGAAGAGCGTCGGGTATTACAGTCGACTAAAATATACGACCGTACAGGGGATGTTTTACTGTACGACCTCCACCAAGATGTAAAACGCACGATCATTCCGTTTGAGGAAATGTCACGGCATATAAAAAACGCCACCATCGCTATCGAAGACGATCAGTTTTATAACCACATCGGCATCGACATTAGAGCCATCATAAGAGCGGCGGTTTCCAACTTCACTGCCGGTGACCTACTTGGCGGACAGGGTGGCTCAACCATCACCCAGCAAGTAATCAAAAACTCCATACTCGATCGAGAAAAAAGACTAACCAGAAAGGTGAAAGAAGCTATTTTAGCTATTAGGATAGAGCAAATATTAGAGAAGGATGAGATTTTAGAAATATATTTAAATGAATCACCTTATGGTGGAACTATTTATGGTGTTGAAGAAGCTTCCAGATCATTCTTTAATAAAAGCGCTCGTGACCTGACACTGGCTGAGGCAGCTTACTTAGCCGCTATTCCTCAGGCTCCCACCTACTTCTCACCCTACGGTAACAACCGTGATGCTCTAGACAAAAGACAACAGCTAGTACTCGATCGAATGCGCTTAAATGGTTTTATTACTATTGAAGAATACGAAGCGGCGGTGGTGGAAGAGGTGGAATTTGAAACCCAGGCGGTAACCGGAATTAGAGCACCTCACTTTGTGATGTATGTAGTGGAACAGTTAGCTGAAACTTATGGTGAAGAAGCTATGGCGGAACAAGGATTTAGAGTTATCACTACCCTAGATTGGGAACTACAAGAAGCAGCGGAAAGAATCGTTGCACAAAAAGCTGCTTCTAATACCGAGCGTTTTAACGCCTCCAACGCCAGCCTAGTAGCCACTGATCCAAAAACTGGTGACTTATTAGTAATGGTTGGCTCCCGCGATTACTTTAGTGATGAAGTGGATGGTAACTTCAACGTCGCCTTGTCAGCCCGCCAACCAGGTTCTTCTATCAAACCTTTTGTCTATGCCAGTGCTTTTAGCAAAGGTTACTTACCGAATACTATAGTATTCGATGTCCAAACCCAATTCTCACCACAGTGTGAACCAGACAGCACTAGCTCCGAATCACCCTGCTATGCACCCAACAACTACAACCACGAGTTTGTTGGTCCTATCAGTATGAGAAATGCTCTGGCACAGTCACTAAACATTCCAGCTGTTAAAGCTCTTTATTTAGCCGGAGTTAATGACACTCTAAAACTAGCTAGTGACATGGGCCTCACCACCTTAGACGACCCAGATCGCTACGGACTAACCTTAGTACTTGGTGGTGGTGAAGTGCGTCTACTAGATATGACGTACGGATACAGTGTGTTTGCCAACGAAGGTGTGCGGGCTGAGCCGAGAAGTATTCTAAAGGTTGAGGATAGTAAGGGTAATGTGGTGGACGAAACCACAGTTGTCACCAATCGTGTCTTAGACAAGAATGTAGCCTTAATGATGAGCGATGTATTATCAGACAACGTGGCTCGTACTCCACTATGGGGAGCTAGTTCCCTTATAAACTTCCCCAACCGTGACGTAGCCGCTAAATCTGGTAGTACAAATAATTTACGTGACGCTTGGATTATGGGTTACACTCCAAATCTCGCAGTCGGCTCGTGGGTTGGAAATAATGACAACTCAGCTATGGGTGGAGGTTTATCAGGATTAATCACCACCCCAATGTGGCGCGAGTTTATGGATTTCGCTCTCGAAAAAATTCCCGAAGAGAACTTCGGTCAACCACAAATTAACACCACTGGTGTGAAGCCGATTATTAGGGGTGAGTATATAGACGCCTCATTATTGATCGACTCTTTAGTAAATAACCCAGACAACGAAGGTGAAGCGCCCACCCTTAATATTGGATCCATCTACAACAACATTCACTCGATACTACATTATGTAAATAAAGACGACCCACAGGGTGGTTATCCGGCCAATCCAAGCTCTGATCAACAATACGAAAATTGGGAATATGGTGTACAAAAATGGAACGAAGAAACTTTTGGAGTTTTAGTTAGCGCTGAAGAAGAAATAGAAGAAGGTGATCAAAAACCAGAGCGATCGCTTAGACGTTAACTCTAGATGATGATTTTGGGTGCTGATTTTTTACCCAACCTATCCTCCAATCTCTGCAGAATATCTTTTTGCTTAAACTTTATCTCTGTTTTTAAAATGCTAGGGACAGTAATCCCAATAGTTCTAGTTGAAACTGTGTAGTTAACAAAATCTGGTTTTAATTCAAAATCAGTCACCTCTTTAACCACTTCTATAAAAGCGGTTTCTATGGAAGCTTGTGGTGGACGGAAATGATCTTGGTACTTCTGAAACAGATCTCCAAGCTTTTTCATTTTCTTAGGAGACTGGTATTTATCCATAATTACTTATTCATTGGCATTACTAGGTAGCGAATATTTTTATCATTCACACCTTTCATCACCATCGCTCTACCCACACCAGCAAAACTCAAAACAATCGAATCTTCGGTCAGGTGGCTAAGTGGGTCCATGATGTACTGTTGGTTAAAGCTGAGAGTTAACTCATCCCCTTCTACTTGTGCCTTGATAGTGTCTGTTGTGTGTCCCACCTCATTATTTTGTGAAGAGATGGTTAGGTTGGTATCAGTCACCATTAAAGAAACCTGTCTAAACTTATTTAGGAAGATGTTTGTTTTCTTAAAAGAGCGGGCCAGGTCTTCTTTTAAAACAGTGACGTGAGTACAGTATTCTTTCGGGATAATTTGGGTGTAGTCTGGGAAGTTACCAGTGACTAACCTAGAGGCTATATATACGCCAGAATCGAATTTTAAAGCACACTGGTTGTCATTCACTATAAAAGTAGGATCAGACTCAACAGCATCGCAAACCTTGGCCAACTCAAGGGCATTTTTTTGTGGCACCATTATCGACTGACTTAGAGTTAAACCTTTTTGTGAAACAGTCTTTTCCATCAAGCGGAAGGAGTCGGTAGCTACAAAGGTGAGCGAGTGTTCTTTCTTTTGTTGAATATACACACTTCCCAGCTCTGGCTTAATTGAAGTTTGTGAAGCCGCAAAAGCCACACTCTTTATACCGTATGAAAAACTCTTTGCTTGAATTTTTGATTCTTCACCAGAGATTTGATTAAGGTTTGGAAACTCTTCAGTAGTAAAAGTTTTAATTGATGTATTACTGTTATTTGTTTCAAGCTGTAGTACCTGGTCTTCAGTCCTTAGAGTAATCTCAGGTTGGGTAATGAATTGAATACTCTGAAGAAATGTTTGGGCTGGTACAGCTACTACCCCATCCTCCTCAACTTTTCCCTTGATTGGTATTTCTATACTTATCTCCAAGTTGGTCGCTTGTAGCTTAACCTCGCCCTCCTTAGCCTCTAATAACACACACTGTAGTACCGGTAGGGTTACATGCTTAGTGCTTATACGACTGATTATCTCTAGAGCTCCTAGGAGTTCTTGGTGTGGAATAGTTATCTCCATATTTTTATTTTAATCTATTTTACTCTCTATTATTAGGGGTGTGGAAGTGTGCAAAAGTTTAAAATGTGGTGTGTTTTAAATGTTTTTTGTGGTGGATTTATAACAACAATAACTTAGTTTTTTGTTGATATATGAGGATACTGGTGAGGATAACTTTTTCTAATCCCAAGCTACCTCAGGTATTTGGGGATAAGAAACACTAGATTACCCACTTCCCCACATAAATTCCAAACCTAATCCTGGTGTTATATTCAGCAACTCACAACTTACCAACATATTTAATAATTACAACAATACTGCTTATAAAAATAAAACCCCTTCGGGGTTTTATTTAAGGAGTAACCTCACTTGAGTAATCTCCTCCTCCAACTCACTATTGCTCTTTAGTTCAGTTTTTATCTTCTCGCAGGAGTGGATGACGGTTGTGTGGTCTCGTCCACCTAATTTTTTACCGATTGCTGGGTAAGAAACTTGGAAGTCTTCTCGTAGGATGTACATGATGATTTGTCTCGGCTTCACCACCTCCTTTCGGCGAGTTTTTTCATAAATACTGGACTGATCGATGTCGTAATAACGAGCCACCTTATCTACCACATCAGTAATAGCCAAATTTTTACGTGGTCGAGAGCTGTTTTTGATGATAGTTCTAACCTCATCAATAGAAAGAGTACGACCAAGGAGTTGTGATTGGCACATAATCGTGTTTAGGGCTCCCTCAAGTTCTCGAACGTTACCTTCAATGCTTTGAGCAAGGTGCTCAACCACATCATCTTGTAGAGTAATGTTGTTTTGCGCTGCTTTGGCGTACAAAATTGCTGCTCGAGACTCTAGATCAGGAGCTGGAAGGTCAACAATCATTCCTTGAGCAAACCGTGACTGTAATCGTTCTTCCATCCCGTTCAAGAGTGCCGGATGTTGGTCACTAGAGAAAACAATTTGCTTATTAGTGTCGTGTAGTGAGTTGAAAAGGTGGAATAGTTCTTCCTGAGTTTTTTCTTTTGAGGCTAGGAACTGAACATCATCCATAATTAGAACATCATATTGTCGGTACCTATCTTTAAAGCTGTTGGCGCTTCCGTTTTGTAGAGAGTTGAAATAATCTACCGCAAACCGTTCGCTGGTGACGTAAAAAACCTTCTTCCCCGTCTTCTTAATTTGGTTACCGACCGCTTGAATAAGGTGAGTCTTACCATGACCAGTCTTTCCGTAGATAAAAAGCGGATTGTAAGTTATGCCTGGCTTCTCACTCACAGTTTTTGCGGCTGCGTGAGCCAGGGCGTTGTAGGGGCCTACCACAAAGTTCTCGAAAGAATATTTCGGATTAAGATTATCACTCTTGTTGATGTAGTAATCCTCAAGAGGTAGGGCGGCATTAACAGTTTGTTTCTTGTTACTCTCCTGCTTTTTGTCGTTTCTTTGAGCAACGGTATATTCGACACTGCGCACGTGTGGAGTTAGTTCACGTAAGGTCTTCAAGATCATGTTGTTAAACTTATCTTGTAGCCAATCTTTAACAAAAACACTCGGCACCCCAATAGTTGCCGTTCCATCTTCTAGAGACAAGATGTAAGTGTCACGGAACCAGGTCTTGAAATTGGCGGTAGTAATAGAGAGTTCGATTTTTACCAAAGCATCATCCCAAAGCTGCTTAACATCTACTTGTTCGGTTTGGACGATACTGTTACTAGACGGTGAGTGTGATGTAGGATTCATACGTTTTCTAATCGAAGGTAGTTTGCATTATACTCCTCTGAAATTAACTGTAAATATTTCGCAAAAATTTTCAAAATTTACCGACCCATTTTTTGAATCAAAAAACGCAACTGTGAATAACCTGTGAATAACTGGATAACTATATAATTTACCAAACATCCAACCTCTCAACTCTCGAATCACACACTCCTTGCATGCCCCAGCCTAACCCTCCCGAGCATAGTCGCTATTCCCTGAGAGTTGAGGAGATGGCCGCTACTCAAAATTTATCAATAACTATTGATAAATTTACATATTCCTGTATAGTTCTCGGGTACTAATTCTACAAAGACATGTCAAAAAGAACTTATCAACCAAGTAAGCGAAAGCGAGCAACCACCCACGGATTTTTGGTTCGATCAGCTACTACCGCTGGACGAAAAATCCTCAAAGCCCGACGGCAAAAGGGTCGAGCTCAGCTTACAGTGAAAAAGGCTCAGTAAAGAGCCTTTTTTATTTGGTTATAATCTTATTAATATGTTTAAGAAATCCAATCGACTAACTACCGCCGAATTTAGTGAACTGTACCGGTCGGGTAAAAAGAAGCACTTCCCCCACCTATCGATCACTCTTGGTCAGAATTCAGGTACCAAAGTATCTGTGGTGGCTGGAAAGAAAGTGGCTAAAAGTGCTGTGCGTCGCAATTTGTTAAAACGCCGTGTCTACTCAATTTTGCGAAAAATGGACGAACAACAGTCACTGGGAGAAATGATCGTTATATTAAAACCCACCTTCAGTGGTCTAGCGCGCAAAACAGCCGAGGAGATCGTCCGGCAGTCAATTGCTGAAGTAAAGAAAAGTGCGTAGAATAGAAAAATTCTATGAGTAATTTTTGGCACACTTTTTTCTTCGACCCGGTGTACAACACCTTGGTCTTTTTTGTATCAGTAATCCCTGGAGGTGATGTAGGTTTAGCAATTATTGCCACAGTTTTGTTGGTAAAAATGGTTTTGTTACCAGTCTCAATTAAGGCGGTAAAAACGCAAAAAATAATGCGTGAGATCGAACCGAAACTAAAAGAGATGCGAGAGAAATACAAAGACGATCGACAACAACAAGCACAAGAGATGATGAAGATTTATCAGGAGGCCGGCATGAATCCTTTGGCGAGTATTTTTCTTATTTTCCTCCAGATTCCAATCATCATTGCTCTTTATTTCGCGGTGTCTACCGGTGGTGGAGTGGCGTTGCCAGATATAAATACTGATCTGTTGTACGCTTTTATAAACACTCCAGTTGACGTCACTATGAACTTCATTGGTTTGGTTGATATTTCTGGTCGTAGTTTATTGTTGGCCATCGCTGCCGGGGTTACTCAGTACATCCACGTTAACCTCACTCTCCCCCAACTACCACCAAAAGAAGCTTGTGCTGAGCCAAACCTCAAGGAGGATTTTATGCGTAATATGCAAACTCAAATGAAGTACGTGATGCCGGTAATTATTACCTTTGTGGCCTATACTATTTCTGCTGCCATCGCTCTCTATTTCCTAGTGAGTAACCTCACGATGATTGCGCAAGAATACTATATTCGTCGCCATCGTTAGTTATTGGATAGGTTCACATCCGGGAGCACCGCCAGTGGTGAGACCATCGGTTGGCTTTTGTCCCTCCGGGCACTCTATTTGGGTGTCGGTTGATGCCGATGGATTGCTAGATGTTTCTGTGGTGGAGTCGTTGTTTATCTCTGTACTCATGTTAGAGATACCACCTAGTTTGGTCTCTGCGTCAGGGATTGTCGCGTTCTCTGCTCTCACTATACAGACATTTTTTTGTCCGTCCCATTCTCCTTGGTAGCAAAATACTTCACCAGCACCAGCTGGGGTGTCGCCACTTTGTTGGCTGCCAGCCTTTTTGGTACATAAATCATCTCGTTTAGTTTCACATATCAATTGCTTTTTTTCATCGTCACCAAGACCGTCTGGTGCATGCTGGAGCATGTCACCACTTATTAGAAAAGTAAGGTCTTGCGGTGTGGCACTATCAACTAAGCTACTAGATTTAACCCCCGGCTCAAAATCAGGAGCGGTGATTGGGTCTGGGTCAAAATTAACATTCACCAGCTGCGGGTTGATGATGGTAAGGATTAGTACGGCCGACAGTACGATCAGTAGTCCGATTAAGGCCCCTTGGATATCTTTTTTTGCCTCACCTTTGGTGGTAACAATGTCAGTCATCATGTATTTCACTCCACCGATGATGATTTTTATTACTGCCAACAAAGCCGCGATGGTGATTGATAGTATGTACAAAGAGTTGATGAAATTTTCAAAATCACCACTACCAGTTTCCAGGCCAGGCAACTGCACTAAAGTCTCATAATTTTGCGCCGAGGCAATAAATGGTAGTAGCAAGGTGGTTAGGATTGTTAGTAATTTAATCATACTGGTTTAATTAGAATTCGGTTCGCGGTCTAAGTGGTAAATCCACAAAGTGCCATCGTTTTTGTTTTGGAAGTAGACCCGCTCGCTATTAAAGCCAGCTTGGAGGTTGGTGATGTCTAGGTTACGACCAGTTTCATCGGTGATGTTACGTAGGTATGTGCCAGCTAGAGCAGTTGGACGAATTGACCAGAAATTGTCGCTGTAGGTTTGCGTGCCTTCATACCATTCGTCTGGAGTGTAGTAGTTGAAAGGTTCGTTTGAGACACCACAAATAAACATGTCACGAGTGTCTAGATCGGTGCATTTTTCCGGTAGAAATTCCGCCACGGTGTTGGTGGTGGTGTCTTCCCCAATGATGTATTGACCACTCTGGTAGGTTTCGTCTGCTTGGTGGGCAAAGAGTACAGATTCTTGAGAGCCAACTGCGGTAAGACCAAAGCCAGCCACTGGTAGTCGCTTGAGGGTATTGTCGCTAAAGGCGTACAAATACCCCGGCAAGTGTTTGTTGGCCTTCGGGTAAATATAGTGAGTGTCGTCTCGGCTGCTACCCCAGTCCATCCGCACTTCATTAAATGGCAGACTAAATAGTGCTTGGCTTGTCTCAGTAACAGGGTCGTATTCTATCGCTACCGTACCGCTACCATCGCGTGCAATATATAGAAAGGTGTTGTCTTTAGTGCTGGCAAAATCCAGGATCGCTTCGTTGATTGGCTCTAGAGCGAGGTTGGTGCTAGAAGCTCTTACCTCGCCGAGGCTAAATGCAGCCGAACCTCCCTGCCCTGCCTGGAACAGCGCCCAATTACCGTCCGGTGTAATCGCAGCTTTGCTCGCCCCCGGAATGGTGGTGGCTGATATTCTTTTCTCCTCGCCGGTTTCGAGGTTGATGCTGTAGATGTTACCCACTCCTGGTTCTACGTAGTAAGCAAATGGAGTTGAAGTGGGGGTGTCTTGTACTTCCTGAAAACCAATTACACTATCGGTGGTGATTTGTTGAATGATCTCCAGTTCGTTGATATCGATCAGTGGCTCTTGTGAAGTTGAGTCGTCGTTGGTTGTTACTATCACATCAGTACTGTTTGGCAGATTGAGATCAGCGTAGTTTTCATCTGGTGCGGCGCTATTTCCACCAAAGAGTAAATATAGCCATACACCCAACAGTAGCGTGACAATAATTACTCCGATGATAATGATGGTTGGTCTTTTCATATAACTACAAACTAATATCAATACTATCGCGAGCACCCTGCAACACATAGTCTATATCTCGGACGTGGAAATTTAAACTACTTCGCCCACCAGCTCCGGTGGTTTCAAGAGTGATTTCATACGGATTGGCGGTTTGGTTTGGTAGAGTGTTGTTGCCGAGTGACCACTCAATCAGTGATGGGTCGTTGAACACTCTCGAATCAAGATGATAAGGGGTGGCGCGCAAAGTCACACTGTTACCAACAAACGATAGCGGGTCGCTAGCCGGACGATTCTTTATACCAAAGAGTGGGTTTGATTCATAAAAACGTAAATACGGATTGACTGACGGAATCAAAATACTGTTGCCACCTACCTTGGTACCATTTGGCCGAGATACCTCAACCGTGACTATTAGTTCATCATCACGGCTGGTCTCAAACGACACCGATTGTCCACCTCTGATTGGACCGAGGCCAATCACTTCTTGATTTACTCGCCAAGAATATACTAAATCTGCTGGAGCCACTTCCCCATCACTGATGATGGCTGTAGCGTTTACCAGACTACCGGGACTCGGTAGCGAACGACCGAGATAAAAGTCTGGTGTGTGGGTTTGTGGTTCGATAATAATGTCTACATATAATGGTTGGACTACCAAGTCGGAGCGGTCGGTGCTGCCATTAGCTCGATTAAGGATTAGCGATACAGTCTGACTTTGTCCGGCCGGCGGCGCAGTGAGTTCGATTTCGCGGCGGTTGGTGCTGTTTGGCACGGCTTCCCCATCAACCAACCAGGTGATATTTGACCCAAACGAACCAGCGCTATAGTCATTGAAGGTGGCGGTGTAGGCTTCGCCGGGTTGGGGGAAGTTGGGGCCGATGGTAATGGTCGGGCTGGTGTCGGCCGGGGCTTGAGTAGTCACGTTATCAAAGTTGATACCTTCTAAGCTGGTGAGATCACTAAAGTCACCAAAAGCATCAAGGCTGGTTTGGGCTTGCGCAGCAAAAGCCCCAAACAATAGGTAGATAGCCAGTAAAGCACCAAGATATTTCATTACTCTAATAATAACAGACCCTTTTGGATGAATTGGCTTGCTGGTTTTAGGAAGGTGGAAAGGCGGTCTTCTGGGGTATTGCGTATTTTTGGCTACGTGGTATAAGTAGATTGTGGGTGCACCGGCCAGACCGGAAGAAGCACCAGCAGTACCTTTTGTTTTTAATATCAATCACTGCGCTTCGCGCAAGGAGTTCAACCATGTTTACACATGTACGAGCGGCCCTCGTGGCTGCAATCACCGCAGCTGCCCTGCTGCTTTCCGTTGCGCTCCCCGCGAGTGCATGGGATCTAACCCCTAAAGACGTCGAAGACGCTGGTGAATTTGCCTCAAGAGACTGCGGCACTGAAACTGGACTTGTGTGCGTTCGTGCACCCAAAAAGCCTGTGACGTTTGAAGAGTTCCTCGATGACAACAAACTGCTGTTCAGAGAGAGGACTTTTGCTTGGTTTGTCTCAAAAAACAACCTTCCACGGTGGACGACAGTGAAATCAGAAACAACTGGTAGTATGAGCTACGCCGTTGGCTACCTGGAAGAAATAGTTTCACGCTAGTCTTAAACAGCGGGAAGCAAAAGCGCACCCCTAGGTGCGCTTTTTTAATTTGGTTTTATCCAAACTGAGCCAGCCCAAGCCATATGCCATGGGAATATATTAAATATTGGCAGACTATAACCTATGATGCACAGTAAAAGCATTCCCATCTTCAAACCACTTCCCTTTCCTCCCAGAGGTTCTAATATGGCTAGTTTATAAAGTAGGTACATAAGCATCAAAACTAACATTCCCCATGCAAAAATAGTCGCGTAAGTTATAAAGAAGAGATTTTCTAGTGTAAATAATGAAAAATCAATGCCGGTAAATTTTTTAAATAAGACTGATGCGGCTGTAACAATCTCCGACCCTTTATTAATTACAACTCCAGCAAGCTCTTTTGCAGTTGCTAAAACTACACCGTCATTTTCAGTTACACCAGTGATAGTATCAATCAGGTCATAGAAAGCTATGGTAGCGATAAGTGCAAGAAAGCTTAAAACAGCAACCGGTAATTGAAAAAATAACCAAGCGTAAGCACCCCAAGTGAAAATTGGAATATTAACTCTGGTGGCGCGAGCGCGCGCTTTCATGGTGAGTTTCATCTCAGCTGCTTTGCCTGCTGCCCCACCCTTTGCTGCCTCTCGTTTGAGGCGCTGTTTTTTGGTAAACGCTGGCAATATTTTTTTAGGGGCGCCCTGGTCGCTGACGTTTTTTTGTACCTTTTTAGTTATTTTTTTATTGTAGGTAGCGTCATTAGCAGCAGCGGCTTGAAAGTCCGGGTTATATTCAACCTTGGTACGTCTAATGGTTGGGTCATTGGCCGCTTTATCTTCCCCGAATCTAATTTTTCGTACTTGTCCAGTCGACGGCTGCAGACCCGCCTCGCTATACGAGTCGTTGAAGCGTTCGTTTATTGGTTGGGGCGCCGCCATATACTATATAAGTATACTATAGGCTAATCTCGTGCAGCTTTGAGTTCAGCGCGAGCGCTTTTTATTTTCATGAGTTGTGATGGGTCGGAAGTGATGATCTGGTCTTCGGTGTAGGAAGCGATGATTTTGATAGCCACGTGTTTCAGTCCAGCAAAGAAGATTCCCTCCCCCACACTCGATTCAAGCAAGAGCATTTTTTCTTCGTCAGTGAGATTGAAGGTGGCTTGGATATTGTCGATGGCGGTTGGTGACTGCTTCATCAAAAGTTGGATGGATGAGTTGGTGATCATTGGAACACCGTACGGTGAGCGCAAGAAGTCGTCCACGTCTTGGGTAATGGTAGCGATGCCGAGGTAGTACTTTCGCCCACGCTTAGCGAGACTAAAGAGGAATGACGCAGTGTCTTCAGATTTCATCATCCACCAAGCTTCGTCAATAACCATCAGTCGCTTGGCTAGTCGACGGCGCACTGAACCCCAGATGAAGTTGGTGATGATATACATCGCGATGGTTTTTAGTTCATCTTCCATGTCACGGAGGGAGAACACCACAAACTTTTGGTTGATATCGACGTTGGTTGGTTCATTCATAAAGCCAGACCACGTACCGGAGGTGTATTTTTGCAGTCGCGAGATCAGTGACGCGCTACCTTCCATTCCTGCTAATACCATTTCAAAGTCGGTCAGAAGTGGTGGCTCCATGTCGGCGAAGTTGGCTTCACCAGTGATGTCTTTAAGGGCGTAGGTTTCTTGGATGGCTAGGTCGATAAGAGTTTCTTCCTCCGGGGTAAGGCCACCAAGCATCAGTCGAAAAAGACCAACTAGCTCAATCACGTGGGTACGCAGCACGTCGCGCGGGTCTTCGTCGTCGGCTGGCGGTGGTAGGTCAAACGGATTGACGTGGTGCTTGGAAGACAGCGAGATATTAAAGAAGCGCCCACCAGTAGCTTCGGCTAAGTATTCGTATTCGCGCTCGGGGTCGAGTACGATTACCTCAGTACCAAACATCAGAGACCGTAAGATCTCGAGCTTGAGCCCGTATGACTTCCCTGCTCCTGAAGTAGCAAAGGTCACCGAGTTGTAGTTGGTGAGGCTGTATCGGTCGAACAACACCAAAGACGAGTTGTGTCGATTGATGCCGTAGAGAATTCCTGAGTCAGAGGTGAGGTCGAAAGATGTGAACGGGAAAAAGCTCGAAAGCGGTGACGAATTAAACTTGCTGTGTACCAAAAGTTCGTCACGAGAAAGCGGAAAGATACTTTTGATGCCTGGCTCCTGTTGGAACAAAGCCGGCTTCATAGCGATCATGCGGGCATCTAGAATACCTCGGATATCGTTTTCGGCTTGGTTGAGCTCTGTTTCGTCGCTACCATAAACCGCAATATAAAACCCTACATTAAACAGCTTCTCTTCTGCTTGTTGCAGTTTGTCACGAAGCTCTTCAAGGTTGCGGTAGGCGGCTTCGAGCTGTGGGTCGCGCACTTCGCCCTTTTCTTCCTTGATGTTGATTTGGCTTTGTACCTCAGCTACTTTCTTTTGAAATTTCTTCAAGGTTTCCGCTGTATCGATCGGGTGTACAAAAATAGATACATCGAGCTCACGGGTGAGATTGAGTACCGGTTCGAGCCAGCCGTCATTTAGAAAACGTGGATATGAAACAGCATAATAAACTCGCGTCGCCACCCCACTCATGTTGATGCTGCGAGGAGTGACACTGATAGCAGACGGAGCAATGACGTCGGTAAGGGTCATCAATTGCTCTTTGGCGTTTTCAATTCCGCCGGTTTTTTTGTTTGGTGTTTGTGGACTAAAGATTCCCATAAATTTATACGCTTTCTACCATTGGTGCCGAGCCAGTGTGGTCACCAGGATTATATATATGATAAAACAGCTCGACCAAATCGTCTTTGTCTAGAGCAATGGTGCGCACCCCAACTCGCGCCAAGCCCTCCGAAACCACTCCCACTCTTTGCTCAAGTTGGATGCGGCTTTCTTCAAACTTCATATCAGACGGTAGGCTGGCCGATCGAGATGATGGTGAGAATAGATTGGTGATTCCTTTGGCGACATTTAGTTTTGAAGGAGAGTATGGTACCACCACAAAGAAATTTTTGTTCATAACGTCGATGTTCTTGGTGAAGGTGCGAATGAATTCGATGTATTCACGCAGTTGCACACGCATTAATTCGTTGTCTTGCTTGGTATCGAGGCCAGACAAAACCTGCAAGTATGGCTCGATGTCGAGTCGGCGTGATTGCACGTAGATTTGGAGAGAAAAATCTAGGGTATTTAAAAAACTCTGGAACTGCGCCAAGACGGCCTGTTGTTCTTCGACTGACTTCAAAGCAAAGTTGATTGAGGAAGCTAGGAGGATCATCAACATCTGGCCGTCTTTTTGGATGACGACATTGCCTTTGATGTCTCGCACTGAGACAAAATCTTGAGTTGCTGCTTTGGTACCGGCCATATTAATTTTCTGATTTTTGAAGGGCTTGTAATTCGAGTTTTCTAGCTAGAGAGGAGATGTTTTTCTTGGGTTTGGCGGTTGAGATAATGGTCTGAGGAGCGGGTGCTTCCTGAGCACTTTCGCTTCCTCGGTACACCACATCAGAACTTTTCTGCCATAGATACAGGCGTTGGTTGCTGAGGTAGTTAAAAATTGCTTCGACAAAGTTGGAGAATGGGCGGTTGTTGACGGGATAAAAAGACAGCGCTGCAGCAAACAAAGCCAATGGTAAGCCAATAAATAGAAAGGCGAAAAAATTGAAAAAGAACAGCACTACTGCAATGCCTACTCCCCCACCTAGGTAGACAAATTGTCGCCAGGTAAGTGGGCCGAAGATTTTGTCATCAACGTCAATAAACTGAGGAACCTCAAATCGCATACACACATATTATACATGTTCCCTGGGCTCAGATTTATTGAGTTATTCCGATGTTTGAGAATTGGTTTATCCTGTTTCCAAACGTTAAGCAGAGTTATCTCTTTTGCCTAACAGATCATCTTGAGAGATATTGGTGTGCACGACCGACCCGTCTGGTGTTGGGGGTTGTGTTGTTGTGTTTGTTGGTGTGGCCGGTTTGTTTTTTGGTTCGTTGTTTAGGTAGTTGAAAGTTATGCTCTGCGATAACTTTAGTTCATCTGGCAAGGCTAATAAGATGACCGTTGTAAGTTCTTTGGCTGTAGTTTGTGGAACCTTACATTCAGTGTGAATAAAATCTTCAAGGTTATCTTGATTAAAGAAGCAGTACAAAAACAGAATAACTGCATTCTCTAAGATAGGTAATTGGGTTGTGTTCAAGTCCGCCTTTCGCCCTAAACGATTAGTTAACTCAGAGATAAAATCACTGTTCACAAAATCAATGTAGGCTGGGTCAAAAAGATTTTCGCGAGTAGTTAGAAGATCACTGGTCATAATTAAGGTTGATTATTGTTGGTATCATTATTTTCGCCACCTGCTGAGCTGTCGCCCCCTTGGTTGTTATTGGTTTGTGAAGAGTGGCCATCATTTGCCCTGGCTTCATCCTGCTCCTGATATTTTTTCTGACGCTTTTCTTTTCCGGCCATTTTAGTTCCATTATCGCCATATTCACGTTTCAGGGCGTCAACTGCTGCTTGCCCTCGGGCACCATGTGTCACCGCAGCCACTCCCCCTACCGCAGCCGCTCCACCAAACAGCAGGCCGGTACCAGCCATCATGGCCCCTGCGCCCATACCTACTCCGACTGCGGAAGCAGATGCTGTCTTTGGTGAATTCCAAAGGGTTGATCGATTTTGTAGGTCATTGATATATTCAAGTTCAGCAGCATATTTGGTGGCGGCGTCTGCGGCTGCTTTAGTATTTTCAGCTAATTTGTCAAATCCAGTCGCTCGGTTTTCAAGCGCTGTGTTGATAGCGTCAAATTCTCTATCGACGGCTGCCAGCTGCTCACCTGCTTGCTCGTCAGAGATTGTGCCAGATGTACGGTTTCTTTTAATTTCATCTTCTTTCAACTTTAGGTTGTAAACACGCTGCATAGCTTCTACTTGAGCTTGCTTACCTTTAGCGGCATATTCAGCGTCTTCCTTTTGGCCGGCTGTCAAATCCTTACTCTTTTGCGCTTGCTTGTTTGCTTTGTTGAGTTGCTCAAGCTCTTTCTTGGCAGCTTTAAGATCAGCTTCTAAATCTTCGGTGCGTTTAACAAAAGACTGACCAGTAAAGGTTTTTGCATCACGTGCAACTGCAGCATCCTTAACAGCGCGGCGCTTGATATCTTCCTCGTTCTTCTTCTTTTCGGCAATGTATTCCGGGTCGTCCTTGTCACGGTTGAGGTGGATTGATTTCGCAAATTTCTTTTCAGCTTCGACGCGGTCTTTTTCAGCTTTTTTATAACCACCCTTCTTACCAGTACCAAGTCCAGTTGCGTTTCCTACACCGGCTACATTCCTGGCGTCAAAACTAGCTCCAGCAATTCCACTGGTAGCCTGGAAAGCCTTTCGTCCCCAAAAACTATTGGCAGCACGTCGCTTCGCAGTATCACTGCTGGCATATGCATTAGCAGCTCGGCCAGCTGTGTTTCTCAGCACAGCCGCACTTCCTCCAATCATGGCTCCACCCGCCCACCGCTGTCCGGTGCGGCGCATTCTATTACCCATACTTATGGCTGAAGAGGCACCTTGGACGCCCAGATGTTTGGCAACTGTCAGTGAAGATATTAGTAAAATGCATCCGATGATGAAAGGAATAAGGGTAGACAGCACACTATTGCTGGCCGCAACAGCATTTGATCCCAAGGATGCTGCGTAGTTAGGGGTGCCAACGTTTATGGTGGTGTAGGTTGTGAACGATCCAAGGATCTTGCTCGAAACATATAGTAGTAAAAGATAAATGGGGGCAAAAAAAGCCTTACCTAAAAACCCTCGCCAGTACCTAGATGAGTATTGGCGGAACTGGGGAAAAACCCAGCCAATAAACATAAGGGGTGAAAAGACCATATAAAGCAGCAGTGCCACAAATCGTGTGATCAGTAAAATAGCACCCGCTGCAAATACAAAGGTGGCTACTAAAAATATAATCATGAGACCAAAGACGTAAGTGAGACCACCTTCATCTAGCATTTTTTGTACGGCCCCATCTCTATTTTCCGGCCCCAAGATATTAAAAGTAGCCGTGATACCCATGTGGTCCATAAAAGTGTCTGATATGGCTACTCTAGTTCCCTGTGTGCCGGTCACGGTAGTGGATGCATAACTGTTATTGCTGGCCGGAAAAGCGGATAGGGCGATTTCGCTAGCGACAACATTACTTACGTCTACCACTGTCTTACTGATGAGGAGGCTGAAGTTTACAAATACCGCGGCCATAATGAGATAGATTAGCCACTGTCGAGTGCTGGAGTTGGTGCTGTCGAGGATCATCTTGAAGCCGATGTAGACTAAGCCAAAGATGAAGGTAATGTTGAATATGTCCCTTATGCTCACCCAGATCAAGTCTATTTGTTGGCCCACGCCGGTAATGTATAGGTTGCCGAACCCGATGATCATCTCATCTACTACTACATTGAGCATGTACCCTGCCCAACCTACCATTCGACCAAACAAACCAGCGACCAAGTTGAATAAGATGTTCGTTATACCTCCCGCAAAAGCCAAAGTTGGTACCAAAAACAAAACCGCGGTGAGGGCGATGGTTGGTAGGTACTTTGAGCGCGGGTGATTCATAAAATTATAGGTCGAGCAGGCTGTTTGAACCGCTGAATAAAGTGTTGGCTACTTGTCCCAGTAATGCAGATATAAGGTCATTAATTTCTCTAGCCTCAACGAGTTTGTCGCGGCCACTGCCCAGGTTATCATTTAGCCGGTCAGCGATGACAACTCCAGGGGTGACCACTTCGCAATTTTGTTCACCACCACCGGTAGCAGACTTCACCCCACCACACATCTTAATTGATAAGAAACCGTTGCCTCGGCGTACTTCCTCTGAGTCAGAATTTTGTCTTGAGGCTACTCTCTCCAGGAGACCTTCTTCGGCAGTGAGGTATTGTCCGTAGGGAGTGTAGGTGCCTGGGTTTGAGGTGATGGTAAACCAGTTATTCCAGCCGCCTTGAGAAAAAGAGCCTTGCGTGCCAGAAATAAAATCGTCGATATTGCCCACAATATCGCTTAGTCGACAGGTGTATTCACGGCGGTTTTGGGTATTGCGGAAGCTGTTTTCTAGCGCAATTCTGATATCGAGCCGGAACGGCTCGCATAAAAAGGAGCCGGCACTACCTAAGTCTTCGATGTACTCTCCCAGCACCCCATCGGCCACTTCTTTCAAAAAGCCTTCGATGTCTTGTACAAACAGAGGTCTGCCACGAAAGCCAGATTGGACCCAAGCGGTTACTTGTTGGAGCATCTCCCCCAATATCAGTTTGGCCGTTTCTTTCACAATGAATCCTTTAATTTTCCAAAGGTGTTCGGCTTGTTCGATCACTAGCTGGGACAATTGGGTGGCGTTTGATATGAGCATCTCTGGGATCTGGAGTAGCCATTGTGCAAAGTTACCTCCATCAAAAACTGGTATCCCAGTTGCTTCCGCCTCCGGAATGTTGTTTTGGTGTGAAAGAGGTACGTATGAAACTGTCAGGGTAAATACCACAAACAAGCTGGCAATCAGGCTCTTTTTTAAGTAGGTGAAAAAGGTGTCCATAAAAAGTTGCTAAATACTATCTTGATAATCCGAGCTAAAGAAGGTGAACATGTTGGCGATATCTTCCTCGGTGAAGAGGGGGGCGTATTCCACCAGCGCTTCATACACATTCTCTAACGCCATTTTAAGCCCTAAAGCGTCGTCTTGGTAACGACGGAGGTGGATTAGAGACAGCATAGGATCCTCTTCAATTAAGGTGACCGCTTCCAAGCTCTCCCCTACCGCTTGATAGGTGTTGATGAGATCAAGGTGGGTTTTAACAAACGGTTCTGGTACTGGTAGCAAGAGTGAATCATCACGGTATGCCCAGAACACATCAGCCACGGCCTGCAGTTCTTCGATACGGTCGTAGTTTTGGTTGCGGATGATGTCACTGATGATCAAAATATCGGGATCAAGGTCGGGGTTGCTATTGGTTATTACAATAGCGGCCAGTGTATTGGCGTAGTTGACGATGTCTTCATCGTCCCATTCGGTCATGATGTCCAGGTCTGACCGACTGTAGAGTTTTTGTCGAGCTTCTTCTTGCAGGTTTTGGACGGTTTGTTCGATTACCTCAGAATCATCAGGTGAAAATGGGGCGTAAATCCGTGAGCTGATAATCCCCTCAAAGAAATTAAGGCTCATTTTCCCGGTGACGGTTTCCGGCATGGTGAACTCGGTCGCTTCTACTGTTATATCGTCTGCCGTCACTTCGGTGGTAACGAGGGCATCGCGCCAGTCCTCGATGCCGTTGTTGTCGGCGTCCTCGACAGGAATAGCTATACGTTCCACCGGCTTAACAGCTTCTCTGGTGCTGGCGGTTTGTTGGGGTTCGAAGTTTGATTCACCAAAATTACTAATAACATAAGCGCCAGCTACTAGCGCAAAACCGATGATGCATGATCCCAAAACTTTAGGGTTCAGAAAAAGTCCCATAATGTACATATAGTATATCAGTCAGAGCTACCCAAGGAGGAGTAATAAGGGTAAAAATGTGAATTTAAGCTTAGTTTTCGGGTCGATATAACTTCGTTACTAATTCGAACACAGCTTTTCGGTTAGGGCAATCCAGTCAGCCAGCGAGACGTCCTCCCCGCGTATGGTGAGAGGTAGATTAAGGTCGCTTAAAGCCGCTTCAATTTCAGATCGCTCAAATTCTGCTGCTAAGTTTCCGGCCAGCTGTTTCCGTTTTTGGGCAAAGGCGAGTTTGATTATTTTGAAAAAATCTTTGGCTTCAATCTTACTTTGGCCTTTAAAATTAATGTTATTTACTGCCACAATAGCTGAGTCTACCTGTGGCGGTGGAGTGAAGTGGCCGCGTTTGATGGTGCCAATATATTTTGGATCACCAAATACTTTCACTGATAGTGACAAGAGGGATTCTTTTGGATCGCGAGCAATGCGTTCGGCCAGTTCTTTTTGTACCAAAAAGACTAAAGTGTTGGGATGGATGGGGGTATCTAAAAAGCTGCGGAATAGTAGGCCGGAAATATAGTACGGAATATTAGCGACAACTTTATACTGTCCTGTTTTTAAGCCGTATTTATTTAGGTCGAGGGTGCGAGCATCGTCGTGGAAAATGGTGAGTTGGTCGCGGTCGATTTCTGGCGCAAAGTTTTCCTGAAGAGCAGAAATCGCCCGCTCATCCGCCTCGATGGCAATCACCTTGGCGCCACGCTGCAGGATTTCTCGGGTGAGTACACCAGTACCAGGACCAATCTCCACTACTAAATCCCCCGCTGCTACTTCAGCTGCATCACACATTTTTTTCGGCACGTAGTCGCTATTCAAAAAATGCTGCCCTAGTGATTTTTTGTGTTCGAATTTTTCTTTCACGGTCTCAGCATACCTTCGTTGGTAGGTATTTCAAGTCATCGGAGCGGGTTAGCGTCCGTACTAATCTAAGTAAACCGTAGTCTCGTAGCCGGAAGTGTGCCCTCCCCCTTCTGGTTCAGCTGCCTCGACGTGTTCGGTGCTGATGTCGTTTAAAAATGAAGATGGGACATTCACGCGCTGGCTACCAAAGATGGTGCGCATGTGCGCGTAAGTGAGATAGAGTTTTTCTTCTGCTCGAGTGAGGGCCACATAGAACAGTCGCCGCTCTTCCTCTTGGTCGGTCTTACCATCATCGAGACGCTCGTGCGGGAATAAGCCTTCCTCAAGTCCGGTGATAAATACGTGGCCAAATTCTAGTCCTTTGGCGGCGTGCACTGTCATGAGTCGTACGGCGTTTTGCTCTTCTTTATCTTTGATTTCATCTTGGTCACTTTGAAGAGCCGCCGTTTCAAGGAGCTGCTCGACGGCTTCGCTTGGATTGATGTCGTTGAAGCGACTAGCAAGCGTTACCAGCTCCCGTAGGTTTTCGACTCTTTCCAAAGCTTCTTCGGTCCCTTCGTCTTTGAGGCTGTCTTCGAGACCAGTGCGCTTCATAATGAATTTTATGGTGTCAGATAAGGGTTTTTCGGCGGCTGTCTTGGCAATGTCAGACATAATGTCATCAAATACCTTCACCTTGGCGGCTGCTCCAGCGTTTAGTTCTGCTCGCTTTCCTTCTATTACTTTGAGCATTGTTATTTTGCCAATCCCTCGCGTTGGCGTGTTGATTACTCTGGTGAGGTCGGCGTTGCTGCCAGGGTTGAGGGCTAGCCGTAGGTACGACAATACATCTTTCACTTCCTTTCGTTCAAAGAATTTGGTTCCTAGGAGTTGGTATGGTACTTCGTAGTTGAGAAACGCTTCCTCTAAGGAACGCGACTGGAAGTTGGTCCGATACAAAACTGCAATCGATGAAGGTTCCGCCCCTTCATCGATCAGTGACTTGGCAGTGAGAGCAACATACTCAGCCTCATCAATACCGGTCATGCCGGCGTAGAGAGTGATCTTGTCGCCCTCATCATTATTAGTAAACACATTTTTCTCGACTCGATTTTGGTTCTTCTTAATGATGTCGTTTGAAGCAGCGATGATGGTTTGAGTAGAGCGATAATTTTCCTCTAATAAAATAGTAGTGGTGTCTGGGAAATGTTTTTCAAATTGAAGGACGTTTTTAATATCCGCGCCACGCCAAGAGTAAATATTTTGGTCGATGTCTCCCACTACGCAGACATTTTGACTTTCGCCAGTTAGCAATTCCATAATACTAAACTGCACCTTGTTGGTGTCCTGGAACTCGTCTACATGGATATATTGGTAGCGCTTTTGCAGGGTTTCTCGCACCGGCTTATATTCGCGGAGGAGGAATAAGGTTTTGGCCAATAGGTCGTCAAAGTCGAGAGCGTGCTCTTGTTTGAGAATGTCTTCATACTTTTCCCAAACTTCCGACACCACTTGCTCAAGGTATGAGTTGGCCATGTCTTTGTATTCGAGAGCTGTCACCGCATCTCCTTTGGCGCGCGAAATCATGCCCAAGATTTTTCGGGGTTCAAATTCTTTGGGATTATAGTCACATTTCTCAATAGCCTGCTTAACGGCTTTTTGGCTATCGCTACGGTCGTAGATGGTGAAGTGGCGACGCAGCCCTAGAGTGTCGTGGAATTCACGTAAAATCCGGACTCCTAGTGAGTGGAAGGTAGTGACTACGGGCAGGCTGTCGATAACGGCTCGATCAGACGGAAAATACTTGCGAGTGAGAAATTCAACTCGCTCACGCATTTCTTTAGCCGCTTTGTTGGTAAAGGTGACTGCCAAAATATTGTGAGGTGCTGTTCCCTCATGAATGATGTGGACTATGCGGTGAGTAATAACGCGGGTTTTTCCTGAGCCGGCACCGGCCAAGACCATCAATGGCCCGTCTTTGTGCAATACCGCTTCTTTTTGTGGGTTGTTCAATCCTTCTACGTAAGCTGGTTCAGTCATGTGACCCAAACTATAGCACACTCATAAAACTGATCTTTAAAAACTTTATGCAATCTTTAATTATCTGTGTCAATACTAAATTTACGGCTAGTTTTAGGGCCGGATTAGGGTTTTTTATAGTTGGCCGGAAAAGTGTATTTCGTCAATTGCGGTACCCTCTCACTCTAGTAGAATACTTTGCGTACCAAGGTTGTTGGTGCGAATGGGAGCATTTTGTGCTCTTTTTCATTTCAGAGACAGGAAGTATCGATAGTATGGCGGCGAGACCTAACAACAGCGTATTAAACCTATTACAGTAGAAGCTGACGACAATTCTGGGATATCCAGCGGTCAGACTAAATACTCAAAATTACTAAGCTCTGCCCCAGTGCGCGTGATTAGTGAATTTATTTTTGTGGGTGCAGTAATCATGCTGCCGCTTTCTGTGCAAGCCGGGTTTTTGGCCAAATTTTTTAATGTTGAAGAAGCAGCTATAGAAACAAACATCGAGCCGGCCCAGATCGAGCCGGTCGACATTCCTCTTTTAACTACCCTACAAAACCCCAATCCAATCGCAGCGCGCGGTGGCGCCGAAATTATCGTTGATGAAAACGTGCTGGTTTCAACTGGTCCGGTGGGCGAAGACGAGATTGCTGAGCAGCAAAGTAGTATGGGCGAAATTCGGGTTTATACTGTTCGGGTCGGAGATTCCCTGTCGCAAATTGCCGAAATGTTTGATGTAACGACCAATACCATCATGTGGGCCAATGACATTACCAAAGCGACCGAAATTCAACCGGGTGATACATTGGTGATTTTGCCAATTGTGGGAGTTCGACACGTGGTGAAAGACGGCGACACTATGAGCACTATCGCCAAAAAGTATGAAGGAGACATCGAGGAAATCCTCGGCTACAACCAACTCGCTTCGGCTGATGAGCTGTCCATTGGTGACACCTTAATCATCCCAGGTGGCGCGATGCACTCAGCTCCAGCTCGAACATTTGCTACCCCAGTGAAGGTGTCAGGTGGAGCGGCGGTAGCAGCAACCAGCTTCTCACACCCAGCGCCAGGTTCAGTTAAGACGCAGGGCATCCACGGCTACAACGCCGTTGACCTAGCGGCCGGTTACGGTACGTCTATCCGAGCGGCCGCAGCCGGTGAAGTGATCGTGTCTAAGAGTTCTGGTTGGAATGGAGGTTATGGACAGTACATCGTAATCCGACACAGCAATGGTACCCAAACTCTGTACGCTCACTTGTCTAGTAATGCGGTTGGAGTAGGAGCGTACGTTGCCCAGGGTGAAGTGATTGGTGGTATGGGTAGTACCGGACGATCAACTGGAGTTCACCTCCACTTCGAAGTGCGCGGGGCAAGAAACCCGTTTTGATGAAAGGAAAAAGAGGCATCTCCCAAGGGGAGATGCCTCTTTTTCTTTAAACATTTACCCGATATTGCAAAGCTTCGAGTATGTGTGATGTTTCAATATTGTCACTGTTATCTAAGTCGGCAATAGTTCGAGCAACTTTGATCAGTCGATGATAGCTGCGGGGTGATAGGTTTAGTTTTTTGCTAGAAACTTGTAGTAGGTCTGACACCTCATCTTTTAGGGAGATAAGGTTTTCTATATCTCGTGCGCTCATGTTGGCGTTGGTATTAGCGACCGAGTCCTGCAGGCGCTGTCGCTGGATATCTCTAGCTTGGGTGATTTGGTCTCGGGCAATTTCGGTCTCCTTGGTTTTGGTCGGGAGTGACGTTAGGGTTTCGTAAGGGACGTGCGGTACTTCGAGCCACAAATCAATACGATCTAAGATTGGCCCAGAAATTTTGTTTTTGTACGTTTCTTGCATTGCTCGCGCTAAGTTTTCGGTGCCGTCTTCCACTCCGCGGTAGGGGTTTAGAGCGGCTACTAAAATAAAATCAGCTGGAAACTCAGCAGTACCTTGAACTCTGGAGATAGTCACTAGCCGGTCTTCCAGTGGTTGGCGCAAAGCATCTAGTGAACGTCGGTCAAATTCTGGAAACTCATCCATAAACAAAACCCCATGGTGAGCCAGGGTAATTTCTCCTGGTTTGGGGTTGGTGCCACCACCAACTAGCGAGGTGTGTGAGGCGGTATGGTGTGGGCTACGGAAAGGCGGTTTACTGCTGATGCCATAGTCACTTTTTGCGACCGAATGAATGGCTGTTACCTCCAACGATTCTTCTCGAGTTAGAGGAGGTAAAAGAGAACGGAGGGCCCGAGCCAGCATAGTTTTACCAGTGCCGGGTGGGCCAGCCATCATTACGTTGTGTCGGCCGGCGGCGGCAATGATTAGTCCGCGTTTGGCACTTTCCTGACCTTTTATGTCTTCTAGGTTGACTGCACTTTCGTGCCAACCTCCCGACACTACTGTGAGCGGTTGGCTGGGCAGGTTTTCGGGCCCCTCTTCCCCCTTTAAGTCTACGTGACGAATGACCGAGATTAAATCTTTGGCCTTATAAATTGTGATGTTGTCGATTAGCGCTGCTTCTTCAGCGTTTTCTTCTGGCACAATTACTTCAGTAAAGCCGGCTTCCTTAGCGGTCCGAACGACATTTAGGGTACCTTTTATTGGTCTTAAGGTTCCGTCTAGACCCAGTTCTCCAACATAGAGTCTCTTGGTTTCATCGGTGGCAATTTCTTCGGCTGCCAATAAGTATGATATGGCAATTGGTAAATCAAAAGCTGGCCCGTCTTTCTTTAGGTCTGCCGGCGACAATGAAACTACCACTTTTTGATTCTTGGTTTTAGGAGACGGATAGCCAGAATGTTTGATGGCACTACCAACCCGGTCTTTAGCCTCATCAACTGCTTTCCCCGCTAGGCCAACTACTGAAAAAGCATGCAGACCACGAGCAATATCTGTCTCGATGCAAACAACTGTACCTTTTAGAATGTCGGGTTGAACTGTATGTACTCGAGCAACAGCCATGTCTAGTTTATTGAGGTAGTTCTGATTCCTTGTCCCGGTTAGCAATATTTGTGCGGGCAGCCGGGTTAGCCGCCAACCGTTCTTCCTCGATAACTTCTCCGCTAATTTCACAAACGCCGTAGGTGCCGCTGTCTATTTTATCCAAAGCGCGTTTTAGGTTACGGTGACGAATTTCCAACTGAGCCAGTAATGCTCTCCGCTCATTCCAATCTTCCACCGCATCAGCTTCGACATTTTCATCGGCAGTTTTTAAGTCTTCTCCAGCTGGAATAGCTACCCAGTCACCAGTCTGTTTGTTTAGTTGAGCGATGTCTTCTAATTCAGTGGTTAGACTTTCTAGCTCTTGTTCCAATTGGATTTTAAATTGTTCTTGTGACATATGTTTAGCAGTATAACCTACCGCAGTCCCAGCTCGACAATCTCATTAAAGTTTGCGGTGCTACGAGTTATGACAGCAGTATTGTCATCTATTATTGAGTAGAGTAGTACCACTTCCCCGTCAGCGACTAGTATCCGGACGTCTTTACCGGCCAGACTTCGGTCAATGAAACCAGCTTCACTCAAGTCTTGGTCGAAAGCGTATATTGAGCTCAAGTTTTCTGCCATGTCAGATTCCCACATCAACATACCGCCTTGCACAGCTGTGACTTCTGTAAATTTTAACAAGATAGATTTATCGCCACGTCCTGATCCAATAAAGCGGATCGAAGTCAGAGATTGATTGAGAGCTGGTGTTGTGTTTAGACCAAGTAGTCCAAAAACATACGAAGGACTAACTTCTTCACCATCGGAATTGGCCACTTTTATTTCCATTACCTCGCCATTAGCTTGGCCAAGCCCACGATCAATGAGTTGCGGAAGAAGGTTTAGATTGTTGGCATTGAGCGTGATGGTGTTTAAGGTCGAGTTTCGCAGCAGAGCGGGTGATGGGGTGGTTTGAGCAGGTTCTGTGTGATTGTTAGTTTCACCAGATAAAGTAGTAAAAATTATTCTGGCTGCAATCACCACAATAATAAAGCCAATGATGCTAATCAGCACCACTACCGACAGGGTGTTGGTGTCTACTTTGGTCAAACCGGAGTTGCGCATTTTTAACACCTGTTGGTTAGGTTCTTGGTTGACCGGTTGCGCTAACGGTTTAGGCTTTTCTGGTTCTGGTTCTGGTTCT
>DFRJ01000001.1:109413-109570 GCA_002378195.1 Patescibacteria group bacterium UBA3466 | reverse complement strand
TGGTTCTGGTTCTGGTTCTGGTGAGGCGGTCTTTTTAAATTCAACTTGTACGTTTTGTATTTTTGGTTCTTCTACTTCGTCCTCGATCAAATTAAATCCGGCATCAGTGAATGGTGTCCAAACAGTTTCGGGTTCTTCATCTTCAGTTTGTTTGTTT
>DFRJ01000001.1:108906-109105 GCA_002378195.1 Patescibacteria group bacterium UBA3466 | reverse complement strand
TCTTCATCTTCAGTTTGTTTGTTTAGAGCTTCTTCCTCGAGTCGTTGTTGACGTCTTCTAATTCTCTCGCGCAAGGCACCATCATCGTCAGTGAAGACAGATCCCGAATGAGAAGTCGCTTTTTGAATAATGCCCTTTCGGCGCTTCGTTTCGGGTATCTGATATTCTTGCTTCCTCTTTTTCTTCTTAGGTTTTTTCT
>DFRJ01000001.1:107371-108598 GCA_002378195.1 Patescibacteria group bacterium UBA3466 | reverse complement strand
CTTTTTCTTCTTAGGTTTTTTCTTAAACCAACCTTTAATACTTTCTAGCAAAGCGGGAAAAAATTTAAAACGGCTACTCTTGTTATCAGTGATAACCTTAGCGTCAACACCAGCGTGGATTTTGTTGTCACTAGTGCGACTGCTTTCTATCACTTTTACTTGTTTGTCTATTTCATGAAAAGCCGGAATTGCTTTAGGGGCTGGTTCAGGCTTTTTTGGGGGTGTAGTTGGAGTTTCTTTCTCTTTTTTTACTACCGGCACTGACTTTGGTTTGTCGGGCTTGGCAATACTTTTTGGTTGCTCACTTTCATTTTTTTGTACCGGTGGGACAGGTGTACCTTGTTTGGCTTCCCTGTTTGTTGCCGGCTGGGCCACCCTCGGCTCACTTTTTTTGGTTACTTTCTTTGGCTGGTCTGCCTTTGGAGTAGAACGATGTTGTGATTTTCTTTGCTCCTCTAAATCGCCGGCAAAAGTCCGGATTTTTGGTACAGGATTCTTCATATCAGAGCTCATTGTTTCTAGTATCTCACGATTTGGTGAGTTTGTGGGGCAGACTCTACTCAATTGGTGGATTCTATCCTTTATCTGGTGCTGAGAAGCCTTTTTTCTTAGCAAAGTCGGGGTCGGCCTGTTTGATTGACAGGCCAATCTTTCCATCTTCCACCTTTGAAACCACAACGGTTACCACTTCACCTTCAGATAATAATCCGTCCAGGGATTCAATCCTAAATGGGGCAATTTCAGAGATGTGTATTAAGCCTTCATTAAATTCATCTAGTTTGGCGAAGGCACCGAAGTTGGCCAACTTTACAACAGTTGCCTCTACTTTCTCACCCACTTCATAAACTTTTGTTAATGAACGGATGCGGTCGGCCGCTTGGTCCGCACTGCCGGCTTTTCCGGAGATAAAGATTGTGCCGTCTTCTTCAATACTGATCTCTTCTACACCAGTCTCTTCTTTAATGCCGTTGATGGTCTTGCCGCCGCTACCAATCACCAAACCAATTTGATCAGGCAAAATTTTCAGCGTTACGATTTGCGGAGCGCGGGGTGAAATTTCAGCTCGTGGTTCAGCAATTTCTGCAGCCATTGTTTCTAGGATGTGCAACCGAGCAAGTCGGGCTTTCTCCAAGGCTTCGGTCAAAATGTGTAACGGTACCCCGTCAACTTTTACGTCCATCTGGATAGCGGTCACTCCTTCTGTTGTACCAGCAACTTTAAAATCCA
>DFRJ01000001.1:0-107072 GCA_002378195.1 Patescibacteria group bacterium UBA3466 | reverse complement strand
CAACTTTAAAATCCATATCACCAAATTCGTCTTCTGGCCCCTGGATATCAGTTAGAAGTGCGTACTTGTCTCCCTCAATCATGACACCTGATGCAATACCAGCTACCGGTCGCTTGATTGGTACTCCCCCATCCATCATAGCTAAGGTTGACCCGCAGACTGAACCCATAGAACTTGATCCATTACTAGACAGAGTTTCTGACACCAAACGGATAGTGTATGGAAATTCTTCTTGGGACGGAATCACTGGCGCTAAAGCTTTTTCTGCTAGTGCACCATGTCCGATCATGCGTCGGTTGAAACCACCGACTCGACCCGTTTCTCCAACAGAAAATGGTGGAAAGTTATAGTGATGGATAAATCTTTTTTTGTAGTCTTGTGATTCAATGGTGTCGATCATCTGTGCTGCTTCTGGTCCTCCCAAAGTGAGGGCGGAAAAAATGTGGGTGCCACCTCGATAGAAAATACCAGAACCGTGTAGGACTGGAGAGATGCCGCCAGCCTTGGCGTATAGTTCACGTACTTCGTCCATGCCTCGACCGTCTGCGCGCTTTCCGTCTTCTAGAGCGCCACGGTGTAATTCACGATCGATCTCATCTTCAAAGAAATCACTGGCCGACTTGTCATCTAGCTCGGCTGCTTTAATAGCCTCGATGAATTCGTTTTTTATTTCGTAGATATGAGACTTACCTGCCCGATCGCTAAAGATCGTTTCTGAAAGACGGGCTTTAAATTTATCAGTGAACAAATTTTTAATTTCTGCAGAGACTTCTGGATCTTGGGCTGCAATTTTTTCTTTCCCGATGGTTGCGACTATTTCCTTTTGCCAGGCTTCGATCTGTCCGTGTATTTTGGCTGATGTTTCAAATACTGCGGCAATGTCTGCTTCGCTCACTTCGTTTGAGGCTGTTTCAATCATGTTGATTGTTCCGTCTTTACCACATGACAAAACTTCAAAGTCGAGGAGGTTTTCTGCTCGCTCAAGATAAGTCGGGTTGATCACAACTTCTTTTGTTTCCTTGTTTCGTCCAATGCGAACAGCACCGACCGGTCCCCGCCAAGGAATGTCAGATACAGACAATGCGAGAGAAGCACCGATTACACCAAGTACGTCTGGGTCGTCCTCACCCATAGCAAGAACAGTCACTACCACTTGGATGTCATTTCGGCCCTGTTGATTGAAGAGTGGCCGAATGGTGCGGTCGACAATTCGAGCGGAGAGAATTGCTTCGTCGCTAGGCCTCCCTTCTCGTCGCTGAAAACGGCTACCCAAGATTGCACCGGCGGCATAAAACTTTTCTTCAAACTCGACTGACAAAGGAAAGTAGTGTGCGCCACTTTCATGCTCGCTCATGACGGCTGTTACTAAGATGGCGGTCTCGCCGTACTTTAGTATGACCGATCCATTAGCTTGTGCAGTCAGATCGTTGAATTCGGCGGTTAGAGTTTTGCCGGCCAGTTCCATTGAAAAAGATTGTGATTTCATTTTTGTTTATGTGAGATAAACACGATTAGATATTTGACCTCAGAAACTATTTTCTTTGGGTAGCAAACATCCTGACGTGCTTACCTCGGTTAGTTTTAATGTTTCAAGAATAGCAAAAAAGGCGGCGGTCACAAAGTGACCGCCGCCTTTTTAAAATTAATTTGCATCGTTTACTTTTTCATACCAGTAGCGAAGTTGTCCGCGATGTTTTTGGACCTCTGCGTCATCGTTGGTTAGACCATCTGCCAAACAAAACCTAATCGCCTTTGAAATTTCCTCCATCATTTCTTCGGGGTTAATTTCGCTTCCTTGTTCTGTGGCGTACCTATCGTTCAAAGCTTCTTCATTTTTTGCTCTTTGAAATTCTGGTGTGTCGAGGATGATGGCTGGCAGAATAGTTTCCTCTTGTGGTTCGTTCGCGCTGAAGTTTTCAAAACTGTTCATAAAAATATTTTATCCTAGTAAACTATCTGTATCAGATCCTACCACTTTAGTTTCTGACGGACCAGATTTCTTTGCCCGAGTTTTTTTGACCGCTTTCTTAGCTGCCCCTTTTCCACTTGATGAAGTTCGGCGGCGTGATGGTCGGTAACCAATTAAGAATTTTTTCGGATCTTCATCAAGATCAATAAAGTCGTCAACTACTGCCCGAAGACCGGAAGATGAAGAGCGACCGAAAGTTACCGCCTCCACCTGACAGCCGAGACTTTTCACGTACTCAACGCACGGGATAAAATCTCCATCACCGGTGGCCAAAACAATCGCGTCAACTTTGTGCGCCATCTTGATTGCGTCCACGGCCATGCCGACATCCCAGTCGGCTTTCTTGGCGCCGCCGTAGAAAATTTGTAGATCCTTGGTTTTGATTTCGATGCCAATCTTTTCCATAGCGTCAAAGAAAGCCGACTCTTCGCCGCTTTCCGTATTCACTACGTAAGAAACTGCTCGGATCAACTTACGATCTCCTACCGCTGCCTTCACTACTTCTCCAAAGTTTACTTTTGATTTGTATAAATTTTTTGCACTGTGATACAAGTTTTGTGTATCAATGATTACCGCGACTCGTTGGTCGGGGTGTCTGATTACTGACATATAAATTTCTTCAGTTAATTAATATTAAAATGTTTTGCACTGGTGTAAAACGTTGTAACCTCCTTGGTCATCACTCGATTTGCACGCTCCTTGCGTGCCCCAGCCAAACCCTCCCACGCATAGTCGCTACTCTCTGAGTGTCGACCAAGGAGGTTGTCTGCTTATAAAAATGAGTGGTGATCTGTTCACACTATAGCGTGAAACAAGCGCCTTAGCCAGAAATAGACTTTTGTACTAAACGAACAAACGCCCCAGCTAGTGGAGCGAATGTGAGACTTTGATTATCGTTTGAGACCTAGCTTCTTGATGAGAGCGTTGTAGCTCTTTTCATCTTTCTTCTGTAGGTATTTTAGATGCTTACGTCGGTTGGCTACCATTTGTAGTAGACCGCGTCGTGAGTGGAAGTCTTTCTTGTGCTTTCGCAGGTGCGAAGACAGTTCTTCAATTTGACGAGTAAGTAGGGCAACTTGCGCTTCTGGTGAACCAGTGTCGCTGTCGTGTCGTTGCGCGTTCTTCAAAGTATTTTCTTTAATTCGCTTTGATAGCATAGTGTTAATTTCGTTACGAAACCAGTAGTGAGAATCCACGCATATGTTTAGTAACATCGATGGCACCACTAGGTCCGGACTATTAAACCTGTTAAGGTTGGGAGGATAATAGCATAAATTAATAAAAAATCAAGCCTTAAGCGAGCTGGCAGTACCTAGAGTTATTTAATGTCGCAAAACATTGAGTAAGATTGCTATAATGTTTCTACATGGATCTTGTAGAACTAAAACGTCAATTCTTAGAGTACCTAGAAATCGAAAGGGGGAGGAGTGTGAAGACGGTAGAAAACTACGATCGTTACCTTGAACGGTTCTTTGAATTTGCCAAGGTAAAGAAGCCGAGTCAATTGACCGAGGAACAGATAAGAGAGTTTCGTCTATATCTCAACCGACAACCTGGAACCAAAACTGGCGGTCGTACCGAGCCCATGAAACGACGTACACAAAATTACTACCTGATTGCTCTTCGGGCATTTTTAAAGTTTCTCAGAAAACGTGGCATCGAGTCTCTAAACCCAGAAAGAATTGAGTTGGCAAAAGTGCCAGAGCGCTCGATTGATTTAATTTCGCCAGCTGAGTTGAAAAGACTCATGAGCGCACCAGACAAAAAAACTTTAGAAGGAAAAAGAGACCAAGCCATTCTCGAACTTTTATTTTCGACCGGGTTACGAATTTCCGAGCTGACTGGTCTTTGTATTGATGATGTCGATCTCACGCGAGATGAATTTTCAGTACGCGGTAAGGGTGACAAAATTCGAGTGGTGTTTTTGAGTGACTCGGCCCGCCAGGCTTTGCAAGAATATTTAAAAAACCGTAAAGACATGGATGACGCGATGTTCGTTCGTTACGGCCGAAAGATGAATGACGGTGGTGACTTACGTCTCTCCCCGCGCGCCGTTCAGCGTCTCATAAAAAAATATGCCGTCGCTGCCGGAATTACTCGCAAGGTAACTCCGCACGTCATCCGCCACAGTTTCGCTACCGACTTACTTTCAAACGGAGCTGACCTTCGGTCGGTACAAGCGCTTCTTGGTCACGCGAATATCGGCACTACGCAGGTGTACACTCACGTGACCGATAAGCACTTGCGTGAAGTGCATAAAAAATTTCATTCGAAGTAAGCTATCGTATCTAATCGACGCTGCTTTCGGAGAGACTGCAGGTCACTAGTTTGTACATTTGAATAGAATCAATGTCATTAAATTTTAAAAAAACTACGGAGAGTGTCCGTAGTTTTTTAAACTTAATTTTATTTACGATACAGTTCCAACGCTGCCTTCACTCCCCTTAAGTTTCTTTCGAATTCACTATCTGTTCTTGTTTCTAGTTCGACACTCACCGAGGCAATACCGCGACCAGCCATCCAGTCTTCAAGAGCTCCGGTCACAATGTAAGCATCAAAGATCGGGACTTTTCCGTAGTCAGCTGCTTCAGCATACGCATTCATAAGAGCAAGAGTGTTTTCGGCCACCTCACCACCACACTCAGAGCCGTACACATTGTTGGCGCGACTGTGCCAAACTACTCCGACGACTGGATTGATCGCTAGTACATAATCACGAATCGCAGCTGCTTCTGGTTCGGAAAATGGTTCAGTTCCTCCGCTCACTGCTCGCCCGCGCCAGGTGCTGTCTGGATCCCAACGACAATCGAAGTTTCGGTTTAGGTCTACATCATTGCTATTAAATCTTCCCTCGCCAGTTTCGTGCATTTCATACGAGGTCACATCAGTGCCAGTAAATTTACCTTCGAGTCCGGTAGCCAGATGTAGTCCGTCTGGGTTCAGGTTGGGAATGATGTGTATGGTTATGTTCTCAGGCACCTCATTCGGATTTGCATCGAAGTAATCAATAATTTCATACGCCAACTCCGCACTGTTCCATTCGTAGCCACCGTGTATGCCGCCAATAAATAGCAGGTCAGTGTCTCCGTTGCCAATAACATGACTTTCAATCTCTCTCCCTTCCACAGACTTACCGATTACAGAAACGGTAGTGGTAGGTGTGGGGGCAGGAGCTTCATTTACTGGTGCTGGTTCTGGTGTTGTTTCAGGTTGTTTTTTCGAAAGAGTTAGAAACAATAACCCTGCTACCACGAGCAGGATTATTGTTCCAACTAAAATTTTAGCTGAACCGTTCATTTTATTGCGCTAGTAATTCTAGGACTGCCTCGATACCAGCTTGGTTCTTTGTCCACTCACTACTTTGCCGGTCAGAAAGCAAGACGCTGATGGCCGGAATTCCTTCCTTTGCCATCCAGTTGACCATGTCACCTGTGATTGCGTAAGCATCAAACTCTGCTTCGGCGGGGTAACCTGCAGCAGTGGCATAAGTGGCAGCTAGTTCAACCGATGCATTACTTGGTGTGCTTGCGCAAGCTGATGGGTATACTTTTCCTTCAGCGGCAAAGAGTACAATTGCATGGTTCGGGCTGTAAGTATCCACGTACTGTCGTAAGGCATTAGCTTCTGGTTCTGAGAAAGGCTCTGCTCCCCCACTAACTTCTTGGTCTCGCCACACTCCAGTGGCTGACCACTCACAATCAAAGTTTCGGTTTAGGTCTACATCATTGCTATTGAATCGACCAGGTGTACCTGAGAGTGTCGCGCCGTCTGGGTTGAGGGTAGGAATGATTGTTACCATTACTCCTTCTGGCACCGCAGTTGGATTATTGGTGAAGTATTCAATTGCTTCTTCTGCCAAAGCGGTTGTGTTTGGTGAGTAGCCACCATGTGTTCCACCGACGATAAGTAGCTCAGTTTCACCAGTACCAAAATGACTGGCTGTGATTGTTCGCCCTCCCACTGAAGTGCCAAGGACAGATGATTCACCTCTTTCATCCATAGTTTCATCACTTTGTTCAGTAAGTGGCTCCGCGCCATCACCGATACCTTCATCTGGCTCGGTTGGAATTGGTTGCTCGGTATTGGTGTCAGTTTCGTTGACAGCCACTTCCTCACCTCCTCCATTAGTAAATAAATATGTTAAGGCACCTACTAGCACCAAAACAATGATCACAATTACAATATTTTTTGAATTCATACCTATATATTGTATGCCAGAACCAGAAAGTACGCCAATATAGCTCTAAATATGGTTCAGTTCAGAAAAAAGTCGTTGCCGGGTTCATATATATGTATAGCAAAATGGCCGCGAGCTTCGCTCGCGGCCATTTTGGCTTAAGTCACTTTTAGACTATTCAGCTCCTTCTTCAGTTGGAGCCTCTTCAGTAGCTGGTGCTTCTGCTGGCGCAGCTTCACCTTCTACCTTAGTAACATTTGTTGCAGCAGGACCTTTTGGACCTTCTTCAACATCGAAAGTAACTACGTCACCTTCACTAAGATCATCAAAAGATGTTCCTTCTGCTACCGCTGAAGCGTGGAAGAATACATCCTTCTCACCTTCTTCTGGCTTGATAAAACCGTAACCTTCGTCACGCTTTCGAACTACTGAACCTTTCATATATATGTATATTATTTTTTAACCAAAACTTTACTTCACCTTCCGTCTTCTACAACATCAAAGAGGAGCGTCGTTTCGTGTTTGAATTAAAGCATATACAAGGATAAATACAAGGCTTTTATATAAAAAGACCGCTCAAATATAGAGCGGTCATGGTGGCTAACGCCTATCATAATATTTAGACGAACAGCGCTTCTCCGGAAGGAGAGACCACCCTTGGTACCCAACGTGTATTGAGCGTGTTCTGGTAGCTTAGCGGTAAATTACTTACCGGTTCAACAATGGTACGGTTATTGTTGACGCCGCAGGCGTGACATCTTGTAACATTCTCCTCTTTTTCAAATCGAATGCGTTGACGACATTGAAAACAGATATCGTCACAAGCCTCATTTATATTGCTCATATAGCAAGCCTCCCGCTCGGTTGTCTTGGTCGTCCCAAGATTCTCAGATCATGATGTAGATTGTGATTGATGTCAACCTGAAAAGGGCTAAAGGAGTTAGTTTTGTGTATAATCACCCTATGAAAATCTATTCTTGGAACGTGAACGGCATTCGTGCAGTGCAAAAAAAGGGTTTATTAGAGCCTTTTATACAAAAACACCAACCAGACGTGTTGTGCATTCAAGAAACTAAGGCTCAGCCGGAGCAGGTTGAGACAGAAATGGCTGAATTATACGAAGAATACGATCAATACTGGCACTCGGCGGAGAAAAAAGGCTATTCTGGCACCGCTATTTTTACTAAACATGAGCCAGATGAGGTTATTTCAGGTCTCCCAGAGGATATTGTGCAAAAATATGCCCTATCTGACGACTATGGCGATACCGCTAAAGAAGGACGGGTTATGGTGGCTGAATTTGAGCCGTTTTATATCAGTACGGTTTATACTCCAAACGCCAAGGATGACCTTTCACGCATTCCGATGCGTCAACAGTGGGACCCAGCGTATCTTGAGTATATGACTCGACTTCAAAGTGAGAAGCCGGTTATCTTCTGCGGCGACTTCAATGTTGCGCATAAAGAAATTGACCTAGCTCGACCAAAACCAAATGTTGGCAAGAAAGGGTTTACTGATGAAGAGCGGTCGGGTTTTGATGCCATGATTGAAAAAGGTTTCGTTGATACTCTGCGGCACTTCCACCCCGACACCCCAGATCTTTATACTTGGTGGAGTCACTTTGGCGGAGCTCGTGAGCGGAATGTGGGCTGGCGGATTGACTACGTAATGGCCTCGGAAGAGCTAATACCAATCGTTCAAAAGGCACAAATTCACCCCGAAGCACTCGGTAGTGACCATTGTCCGGTTTCAATTGAATTAAGTATTGAGCTTTAAATCAAGCGGCTTACGATGCAGATTGATTTCCCTACTTCAGGTTAGTTGTAATTACTCTTTCATAAAACTTCTGTTTTTTACGTTGTAAAATAACGCTGTTTTTGTATAGCAGAATCACACGAAACACAATATTGTCAAGGAATAGTTATAAAGGACAGTTATCCACAAGACTGTCCTTTACTCTGTCTTTTACGAGGAGTATATTATGTGCAGGCCCAGCAAGGGCGAGCAGTTACTTCAGAGAGAAGTGCAGAGGAATAATCTCCTCTTCACTTCCCTCTGAAGAAACCCTTAAAGAGATCTTCCAAAATCAATTGAGTATTACCTCCAAGTGTGGAATGTAATCAGAGAAGTTTTGCCTAGAACAAGCTTCCCGGTAAAACTTCTCTGATAACAAGAAACACTTACACTCAAAAAAACAAAAACGTTCATAACATCCCACTATAGAGATTCAGACATTACAATCATCTAGAGAGTAAAGTCGAGAATGAATTCTCTAACAACGTAGAGCTTCGGAACAGGTTAGCCACACCACAGGCGCCACCTTGGATTCAACAATCCACCATTTATGAGCTCTCACACCAAGGCCTGAAGGCACCGGCAGCTGATATCCACCACATCGGCTCCCGATCCCTTCAGGTCTTTTTTATTATTCAAATTTTGAGCTACAGCGACAAGTCCTTCTTGTGAGATCTACTAAACGCTAAGAGTGAGAGTGCCTAGCCTCTTGCTTTAACTCGGATACAAAAAAGTATTCCTGCGGTTGGGAATTCTTCAAAAACACCTTATTTATAGATGTTTCCATACAGTTTATTGACTAAATCTAACCCACTTTATGCTCTCTGGCGATAGATTTAAGAGCCGCCGCTTCTTCTTCCGCCTGGCGTTTCTTGCCTGCTTCAGCTAGGGTTTGCAGCTCTTCATCAGTTAATTTAAGTAATTCTAGGGCGCGATTTTCCATATATTCTTCGGTATTTTTGCTAGCATCCTCCAGCGCTTCCTCCAAAAGAGCGTGTAAAATATAGCCAAGTCGGCGTCCAGGCTTCTCTCCAGAGAGTTCCATGATACGGTCGCCGTCTATCTTAAGCATTTTTACTGATATTGGATCACGGAGAGCTTCATCTACCATGGCCTTGTATTTTCTAAAACGAAACGGCTCTTCTTTTGGTCGACCCATCCCAATGCGGTCACACACCCGTAAATTAAGGAGATTCTCAATATTATCTTCCCCAACCCGAACAATAGTCCGGCGTACAGCCGCCAAGGTAATCTCGTCTGGATCAGCAAAAAACATGTGCCAACGCACCAAATTCACCACTTCTTCGGTTAATTCACGCGGTAAGCGCAGTCTTTCCATAATTTTCTTAGTCACCCTTGCTCCTACCACCTCATGCCCAAAGAAAGTGTATTGCTTGTTCTTGCCTCCCTCTCGCCTAGTCTCAGGCTTAGAAATATCGTGAAATAGACCCGCCAAACGCATGGCTGTTGAGTAATTTTTATCAGCGGCCGCCTGCATGACCCGTAAATTGTGCTCATATACATCAAATTGGTGAATGCCACCCTGCTCTACCCCAATACCGCGTACTAATTCTGGAATAAATAGCTCAAGTAGGCCTAGTTTCTCCATAAATATGATGCCTTGCATTGGAGTATTGGTGTTGATAGTCCGGATAAATTCGTCAGCTACCCGTTCGGTAGCGATTTTCTTTAATAATCCGGCATTCTTGGCGATTGCGGCCATGGTCTCATTCTCAATCACGAAGTTTAATTGGGCCGCTAAGCGCACCGCTCGCATCATGCGGAGGGCGTCCTCCTGAAAACGCTCATTAGGGTCACCCACTGCCTTAAGGCGCTTGGAAGCTAAGTCTTCTGCCCCACCAAACATGTCTATCAAGTTTCCAGTAGAGACACGAAAAGCAAAGGCGTTTACCGTAAAATCACGCCTTTTTAGGTCTTCTTCGAGGGAAACTCCGAAAGTAACGTTATCGGGCCTCCTGGCGTCGCTGTACTCGCCCTCAGACCGGTATGGGGTGACTTCTACCACCTTAAGAGTTTCGTATTCTGAGTCAGTTTTTACCCCCACGGTTCCGTAGTCGTTGTTGTAATAATGATCCGGAAACAAGCTCTGAATTTCTTCCGGTTTGGCATTGGTAGTTAGATCCCAGTCCTTAGGAGTGCGTTTTAGTAGTAAGTCACGAGTACAACCTCCTACTAAATAAGCCTCAAAGCCTGCCTTCTCAAGCGTTTCAGCCACACTTCTCACTTCTTCCGGAATATCTATCAGATTTATTTGCATAAGGCTATTTTAGCAGATTTTGCCATGATATATTAAGAAATATGAAATCACATCTCCTACTCATTGCTTTTATTATTTGTGGATTATTTGTTAGCCCATTTGAATCCCTTGCATCCATTTGTGCTCCGCCAACCACAACGGTTGTGTTAGCACTAGAGAACGGCAATGTGACTCAAGGTTTTGTGAAAGACAAGAGTATCGACTTGAACAGTTGTAAAGTTACAGACGAAGTTTTTACAACCCTAGAAACGGAATCAGATAAAGCGTCAAAGTATCTTAATCCAATAACTGGCGGTCTTAATTCAATGACTACTGACCCCCTTTCAGGTGTGTATGAAGCTACTCTTGATTGTTTTCCTCGTGTAATTAATTCTAATGGCGAAATTAACAGATGGGACTGTAGTCTTCGAGGGCAAGTAGATAAGTTGTCTGACTCACCAAACGATATTGAAGCAATTCAAGCTGAATACCAAAGAGAGAGTGAAGAAAGGCTGGCTGAATACCATAGGGCTATGTTTTTGTACCAAGCGATAGTAGGTACAGTGCTATTTGTCAGTGCGATGTGGCCTTGGATTCTGCTTCGCATAAAACACTTTTCAAATAGAGGTAAGGGCTTCGTTTTGTTTAAAGCTATAATAATTCAAATACCGGTGTGGATCTTTTGTTCGCTTATGTTCAGTGGCTATGGACCCAGCCCACAAAACCAAATTATTAGGTATGCCCTCAATCTTTTGCCGTTGTTAGTGTCAGTTGAGTTTATTTGGCTAATTTTGATTGCGATTAGATCTTGTTTTAAGAAAACAACACGAAATTTATAGAGGTAAATAATAACATTTGAACCATGATATAATGATACAAAATGAAGAAACTAGTTCAAGAAAAGCAAGCGGCAATAAGGTTGCGCAAGAAAGGGTTGAGCTACAAGGAGATACTAGCACGAGTCCCAGTAGCCAAAAGCACCTTATCATTGTGGCTTAAAGATCTACCATTAACCAGCCGCGAGAAGCAGTTGTTAAGAACTAGAAAAGACGCAAACATCTCAAGAGGTCGAATTAAAGCAGCGGCAGAGTTGAGGGCGCGTCGGTTGGAAAGAGAGCAGGTATATTTAGCTGAAGCCAAGGCGATTTTCAATGAGCATAAAAATGACCCACTTTTTCACGCTGGCATTGTGATGTACTGGGCGGAAGGCGCCAAGACATCAAGTTATTGGATGATCGTCAATACAGACCATGATGTCATCATAATGATGATTGATTGGCTAAAGAAATATCCACGAGTATCTGATAATCGTATATTCTTTCGATTGTATATTCATAAACCGTATGCAGACAATAGCTGTGAAAAATGGTGGCAAAGTAAGCTAGGGGTTTCTAGTGATAAGTTTCTCAAAACAGTTATTAAACCGACTGCACATATTAGTAAACAGAAACCAGCGCACAAAGGATGTTTGCGCATAGAAGTCAGAAATAGCAAGGGGCTATTTTTGATGATGAAGGTTTTGAAGGGATTAGCTGTTGATTATTATAGAAAACAGTAGTACACTTCGGCACACTGAAACGCACCCGTGGTGAAATGGATATCATGCCGGTCTTCGGAACCGTTGTTCCAGGTTCGAGTCCTGGCGGGTGCACAAAACGATACTTCGCGCTTTGAATGCGCCGAAGGGCGCTGCCGCGTCAGACCAACGGGGTTTACAGGCAACCACCAACGTGTGTAGGGGTGGTATGCTAAGGTGGACGGCTTTGTCACAACTAAGTGACCGGTTTCGATTTTTTGAAACGGTCAATTAGTACTTATTGTATCGATTGCTTCTTTAGAAATCTCGATATTTTTCTTAAGGGTATCATTCAAATCAAGCAAGAGCTTTTTGTATTCTTCGGGATTTTCTGATTTCATTTGCTCTAATCTTTGCAAATCCTCTTTAAGGTTCTGGTTATTGTAAATATCGTTCATATATTAAGCCATTTTACTCCTGATGTTTTCCTCCTCTTTTTTTAGTTGTACCTCAGTAATTTTGTGGTATAGGTGACTGCCAGCATGCAATAAAGCATTAACACCGATAATTGCAGCGCCTGCAGTGATAGAGGAATTCAGCATTTGTGAACCCATCTCGCTAACTTGCGTGCTTTTCACTAATGGTTCTATTGCCACGGCAAACATTCCCAAGCTAATACTAAACTTAGTTAAGACGGGCAATGCTCTTTGTTTAAAGAATTCCCAATTCTTTTCAAGCTCAATAATTTTATTTTGAACTTCGGCCAGCTTACTGGGGTCAGTTTCTTCATTAATACTTTCCTTGGCTTCTTCAAGTTGTTGTGCGGTTGCCTCAGCCTCTTCAACCAATGCTTCAGTTTCCTTTTCTATTTCTTCCAAGCTACGATCGTCTTCAATCGACTCTTGAGAATTCTCACTCACAGCTTCCAGATCATTAGGGGTTTCCTGCTGCGAGGGGCAGTTATTTATCGACTCAAATCCACTCATTTTTTAACTATATCACAGGTCATTACATTTAATATAATTAGCGTGCTATATAATAATTACTATGGAACTTTCAGAACGAGCTATACAAGAGTTTGAGCGTGAAGGCTATAACAATATCTATGAACATCAAGATCCACCCGGGAAAGTCTATGATGAGCGTTCCAATCCTGCCGATCAGGCTATTTTTGTGACTGATGGCTCGATTACCTACATCATAGATGGCGTTGAAAAAGAGATAATGGCGCCCCGTCGCTTTAATATCCCCGCCAACACTCCCCACTCAGCGATAGTTGGCTCCGACGGGATGATTGCCATCATTGCTGAGTAGTCCGTAACCATTCGCAGCACTAAACCCGTTCGGTCACGAATGGGTTTTGTTAAAAACTAATATCGAACATATATAAATAGTATATAATATACACACAATATGGTTCGGAATGAGGAGAAATACGAGCAGGCAGTTAGTTTACGAAAGCGCGGCTTTACCTTAGAAGAGATTGCCAGGTACTGTGATATATCAAAGTCCACCGCCTCAAAATGGTTGAAAAATAAGCCTTTTTCAGCTTCTGTCACCGCTCAAAATAAGCATAGAGCTGGGGTTGAAAATGGTAAGAGGCTGAAGCTGGTTGCCAAAGCTCGTGGCGCAGAACGCAAACTTCGCTATAAGGATGCTGAAGCGTCAGCTAGGGTCGAATACGATAACTACGCCAACGACCCGTTGTTTGTCGCAGGGCTGACCGCCTATGTGGCGGCTGGGGACCTAGCTGATGATAATGTCATACGTTTCAGCCATAAGTCACCAGAGTTGCACAAGGCTTTTATCGCCTTCGCGCAGCGGTTTTTGGGTGTTGAGAAGACCAAAATCCACCTTTGGTTGCAGCTTTACGGCCAAGCAAGCGAAGAAAAAGCCATGAAACAGTGGTCTAAATGCACTTCTCTTCCCTACACCGCCTTTTACAAGAATCAGTTTGTAAATAAGAGTTCAGATAAAGTGTTGCAGAAAAGCGTGGGAAATACTATAATCGCCAGCACTTACCACAAACAAAAACTAAAAGCTTGGGTGCAATTAGTTAAAAAGTCTTGGTAAGACAATAAATAAGCGGCTATAGTTTAGTGGTAGAACGTATCGTTGCCAACGATAAGATCAGGGTTCGATTCCCTGTAGCCGCACAAAAGTGTATAAGCAAAATCACCTGAGTAATCAGGTGATTTTGTTTATAGCAAGCCAACTGCTTGGCTTGCGTACACTATTTGTGAAGCGGAGCCATAATTTTCTCCCCCTCATAAGGGAGAAAATAGGCGAGCTGGGGCACCAAGTACTTAAGACTAGGCTGAATAGGTGACCGATTCCCTGCAGCCACCCTCCCTGGGGATCATCTCATAGCCCACGGGGGTTAGGCCGCAGACATTTGTAATCATGGCTGTGTGGTTTGATCAATTTAGCTGTGGATAACTGGGGAAAACTGTGTGGATAGGTGGATAAGGGACAATCCACAGATCTATTATCCAAATGTCCTTTATAAAAAAGTGTTATAATACAAGGGTTTTTTATAAAACATTTAATAAACGCTAAGATCTAAACGTTTCACGTGAAACATTTTGATCTGTTACACATGAAACAAAGCGATAAACAAGGAGAAAAGAATAAAATTGGCGCTCTTGGGGAGGAAATTGCCACAAATTACCTAAAAAGGAAGGGTTTTGCAGTATTGCAGGTAAATTACCTTAAAAAATGGGGAGAAATAGACATTGTTGCACGTGAAACTACTAAAAATAGCGCTATTATTAGGTTTGTTGAGGTAAAAACTGTTTCATATGAAACAAAGAGGGAACTTGATGAGGCTATTTCACGTGGAACCTGGCGGCCAGAGGAAAATGTACATTATTCTAAGATCAGGCGGCTGAATAGGGCAATTGAAAGTTGGATTATGGAGAATGACTATGATGGGGAGTGGGAAGTGGATGTTATTGCAGTTAGAATAGTTCCACGTGAAAAGTATGCTACTGCTAAGTATATGAGGAATATTGTGCTAGGTTAGTTTCATGTGTAGCAAATCAGGCATTTTGCCAGGGGTTTACGCCGCGTGATTCACGTTTCACGTGAAACAATTCAGTCAGTAAACCTCTTATGTACGATGTCCGACTAGCCACTTCGATCGCGGTCATAAAATAAAAATAATCAGACCTACGGTCCGATTATTCAATTCTTTGTCGGGGAGCCGGGAATCGAACCTTACAGGTTCAGTGCAGGTTGTCGATATTTTGCTCCAAGCATTCGCAAAAGTACCTGACTAACCTTTTCGATCCCGGCCACAGAAGTAAAATGGCCAGACTACAGTCTGACCATTTTACTCGCTGTCGGGGAGCCGGGAATCGAACCCGGGCCGCACGGTCCCAAACCGTGTACACTACCATTATGCTACACCCCGAGAGAGGAAAGAAGTGGAAGCTGGCTTACACTTAGTTTCCGAACGAAGGGGTGCAAGCTTTGCTTACAGCCCGATCATCACTCGACTTTCATGCGTAGTTATGCGCATTTAAGTTCGCAAAATATACCATCTTAGTTCAAAAAATGCGAGTAGTTTTGTGTGTGGTACGATACTCTCATGATTAAGTACTACTTCCGCACTGTGCAAGATGCCTCCTTAAAGCAGATTAGCGAATTGCGTAATGGTGTGTGGATTCATGCGGAAAATCCGACACGAGCGGAGTTGGAGGATTTGAGTGAGCAACTCGACCTCGATATGAACATTGTTGAAGACTCACTAGACTTCTTTGAGGTTCCGCGTCTCGAGAAGGTGGGGGAGGTGAGTTACTTCTTTACTCGCTACCCGCACCAAGATAAAAATAAAGAGTCGGATACCGCGCCGCTACTTATTGTGACCGGTGAGGCTTTTGTTTTAACGGTAGCTTTGACAAAAGTGCCGCGACTAGAAACTTTACTTGAAGGCAAAATTGAGTTTTTTACCACCCAAAAGACCAAGCTATTCATTCAAGTTATGGAATCGGTCACTAGCTCGTTTGAGAGAGAGCTCATTCAATTACGGCGCGCAGTAAATAAAGATCGCTCTAAGATTCGTCGGATTAGTAATCGTGAAGTGGAGCACTTTGTAAACTTCGAGCACAAACTTAACGAAATGGTTTCGGCGGTAGTGCCGACCAACGTGTCATTGCAAAAGGTGGCTACCGGGTCATATGTGCAGATTTTCCCCGAGGACAAAGAGCTGATTGACGATGTGCGAATTGCTAATGAGCAGGTGGTTGAATCTGCTCGAACACTCTTGAAAACAATTCAAAATTTGCGCAGTGCTTCAGAAGCGATTCTGGCCATCAATTTGAACTCACGCATCAAGACACTGACCGTTTTGACTATTCTCCTCACCATACCAATGGTGATCGCCTCATTGTATGGCATGAACGTGGCACTGCCTTTTGCGGCTAATCCGAATGCATTTATGATAGTGGTTGGTGTAGTAGTAGTGGCGGTAGGTGTGATGGTTTGGTACTTTCGTCGGAATGATTGGCTCTAGCCAATTGTCCCAGAAGTTACGCACCCACTTCAGAAACAATCTGTGGTAGATTTTAAACATGACAGAAACTCAGAAATTTTTACATACTTTGAATAAAAGGTACGTCAGTTTACATAAAAAATACGAAGATTTATTTTGGAAGTATTACATGGGCGACCGTGCGCTCGCCGAGCAAAAGGACAGAGCTTTGCAGGCCGTCGACCACTTCCGTAGTGACAAAAAACTAAAAGAACAGGCCGAAGCGCTAGCACTATCAGCGAACAAGAAAGATAAAGAACGGCTTCAGGATTGGATACATTTTTTCGGGCTATACCAAATGAGTGATGAGGCTAAAAAACTCAAGTACAAGATTGATGTACTGGAATCAAAGATTCAAAACAAACTGGCCAAGAGAAAGGAGGGGTATATTGATCCGAAGACCAGTAAATTTGTCAAAGCATCGATCTTAAAAATGCGCACACTGATGCAGACTAGCCCCGACGAAAAGTTGAGAAAAGCTTGTTTTGCAGCCAGAGAAAAGCTGGCCGAAAGCTGTCTCACCGAGTATGTCCAACTGATAAAACTAAGAAATCAGTTTGCCCAAGCCGTCGGTTTTGCAGATTTCTTTGATTATAATCTGCACCGGGAAGATAAGATGTCCAAAGAACAGCTGTTTGGTTTATTTGACGAGATCGCGGATAAAACCAAAGGAACGTTTCTTGAGTTGCGGAAGTTGGAAAAGAAACGTCCACGCTTACGCAAGCCATGGAATTTTGGGTATATGATGTTGGGGAATTTTATTGAAGAAGAGGATCCCTACTTTCAGTTTGAGGAAGCGCTTGATCGTTGGGGGCGGTCTTTTGCTGGACTTGGAATTGACTTTAAGGGCGGAGAACTCACCCTCGATCTCCTGGACCGAGAAGGGAAGTACAGTAATGGTTTTTGTCATTGGCCGAAGCTGGTTCATTTTAATGCCGGAAAGCGATCACCAGGGTCAGCTAATTTCACGTGTAATGTAGTGGCGGGGCAAGTGGGTTCTGGATCGGTTGGATATCGCACGTTGTTTCATGAAGGAGGGCACGCGGCTCATTTCTTAAATATTGAACAGCAAGATGTGTGCCTCAACCATGAATACGCTCCGCAAACCGCTGCTTGGTCTGAGACCCAGAGCATGTTTATCGATACCATTATGGCTAGCTATGAATGGAAAGCCCGCTATGCCAAGAATGCGGACGGGGAATCGTATCCTTTTGTACTGCACGAGCGTGCAGTACGCGCTACTGAGCTTCTGAAGCCTAGTAGGATCCTGTCTATAGCGATGGTGTCGGCCTTTGAGCGGGATATTTATGAATTAAGAAACGTCACTGAAGAGAATATCAAGAAGGTGGCCCGTAAAAATCACCAAAAATTCACCGATCTTAGCGAATCATCATTGATGCTCTTGAATGTGCCTCATATATACTCTTGGGAAAGTTCATGTAGCTACCACGGCTATGGACTGGCTGAGATTGCGCTCTCGCAGTGGCGCGAGTACTTCTACAAAAAGTATGGCCACATCGTCGATAATTCAAACGTAGGGAAGGAGATGAAGAGGGTGTGGGCACTTGGTGCAAAAGAAGATTTTATGACCTGTGTGAAGCTGGCGACCGGTAAGAAGCTTTCAACTAAAGCAATTATCAAAGAACTAACCCAGTCAGCTGATGCCACTTTGCGAAATACTAAGAAAATACAAAAGGTAATGGAGGGTGTGAAACCAAGCAAAAAAGTAAATCTCAAGGCTGCTATCAAAATGGTTCACGGTAAGAAAACCATCACGACCAATAAAAATGGTTTTGATAAAATGTCTGATAAGTACGGCAAGTGGGTGCGACAGATGGCAAATGAAAGTAATTAGTATGAATAAACAACAAGTATTTTATATTCACGGCGGGGAGTCATTTAAAAATCATGGTGATTTTCTGGAGCGCCTAAAGACAGCGGACTTGTGGCATCTTCCTAAAGATGATGGTGTGGTGCCACAAAAGAAATGGACCAGTACATTACCTGAGGTTATGGGAGATGAGTATGAGGTGATAATGCCACCGATGCCCAATCGTCAGAATGCGGTTTTCTCGGAGTGGAGTATTTGGTTCGAGCGGCACTTTGGGTACTTAGAGGACGGGGCTGTTGTAATTGGTTTTTCGCTTGGTGCGATGTTTTTGGCGAAGTATCTTAGTCAAAATGACCTACCGTTTCGTCCCGGAGCCATTTTCTTGCTCTCAGGCGCTTACGCAGTGCCTGACTTTGATGATTCCGATTGTTACGATTTTATGGTTAAACCTGCAGAGGTTCGGCCTTTGTTGGGGAAAACAGATAATTTATTTGTTTTGCATTCTAAGGATGACTTTGTGGTGCCGTTTGAGCACGGTGTCGCTCTAGCGGACGCATTGCCCGAAGCAGAATTCATTACTTTCGCAGACAAAAACCACTTCTTGATCGAGGAGTTTCCAGAGCTGATTGAGAAAATTAGGGAGATTGCTGAAAAATAGACAAAAAAGCGGGTTGCTATCGCAACCCGCCCCTAACCTCGCGGTCTATTTGAGCTCAGTGTTGAGACCTCCAGAGAGACTCCACATGAGACCTCCAAAGAGACCCCCCATGAAACCTCCAGAGAGACCCCCCATGTGACCCCAAATGACACCCCCTATGACACCCCAAATGACACCCCAAATGACACCCACAATGAGACCACTCATAAGACCCCTCATGAGACCCTCTTCACCCCAGCTTTTTAGTGGTTTGAAGCTGTTCACTAGCAAACAAATTCCAACACTAACCACGATGTAAGCCATGATGGGACGCCAGACCAAGAGGAGATCAGACCAACTAACAGTCTCAAGCCCTAAGTCTATAATTTCTCTCATCCCCGGCAAAATGTAGCTGGAAAAAAGGTCGAAACTGAAGAAAATCCAAACTACCAGGCTCATCAGCGACCAGACTGGACGCTTGGGGATTGAAATCGTACCGATTTCTAAGTTGAAAGTCCTCGACATTAGTTCTCTCCTTGCCTCGTTTGAAGCGCAACAGTTGAAGTAAAAAAACTTATCTCAGCCCATAAAATATCATAAAAATAGCGTCTTGTCAATTTAGTGAGTATTAAGCGGCAAATTTTGCGTTTAGCAAAATTTGCCGCTTAATTCGGTAAGCAAGCTTGCCGTCTTCACTCGCTCGAAAATAAAAGTTGACACTATTTGTTTTGCTCGCTCGTTTGACGGTAAGATATCGGCTTTTCGGCCGTCTACGTATATAATGGTTCTTACATGGCGGGAAAGAAATCGACTGACAACGTAAGTGACCACGAAGAGCGTTTTTTGAAAGCTTTCGAGGAATACAACGATGCTTTATTTCGGCACGCTATGCTTCGTATTAGCAACCGTGAGAAAGCCATTGATTTGGTGCACGATGCGTTTACTAAAGTCTGGTCATATACCAGGGAAGGCTACGAGATCGATTCCTTTCGGCCGTTTTTATACAAAGTTCTCAATAATCTAATTATTGACGAATACCGAAAGAAGAAAGAAGCCTCGCTAGATGCTCTCATGGAGTATGACGGAGTAGACGAAGGGTCCTTCGATGAGCTGACCGAAAGTACAGTTGAGGTCTTGGCCGCCACCATCGATGGCAGAAAAGCCTTCGAACTTTTGGAAGAGGTGCCCGATCAGTACCGTGAGGTGATTATCTATCGGTTTGTCGATCAGCTCGGCCCCAAAGAAATCAGTGAACTTATCGAAGAAAGCGAAAACGTGGTGTCAGTACGATTGCACCGAGGACTGAAGATTCTGCGGCAGCGAATAGAAGCTCGGGACAAATTCGCCGAAGAAAAACGCACCGCCAACAAGAAAACCAAATAACCAATGAAAAGATTTAGCGAACAACTGCATACCAAAGCCAAAAGCGTAAAATTGCGTGCGGCTGAGAGAAATGAACTGCGAGAGCGGGTTGTTGCTTATATGGAGTATCATCCACTGCCGGCCGAAATGAAAGTGAAGAAGGCCAAGAAGGTGTCCGCAGCACCAGTTTTGACTGAACCATTTGCGACTGTAAAAATTCCTTTCCATAATATATTTAAAGTCACAGCTTCACTGGCCGTACTTATCATGGTGGTGGTGCCATTTGTAGCCGAGCGGGCGGTGCCAGGAGACGTACTGTATGCGGTAAAAGTACAATTTAATGAAGAGCTGCGTGGTTCACTCACCTTTGATAGTGTGCAAAAAGTTGAATGGGAGACCGAGCGTCTCAATCGACGTATCGCAGAAGCGCGACTACTGGCTAGTGAAGGTCGTCTGACTGAAGAAGCGGAGGCCGAGGTGGCTGAAGCTGTACGCACTCACTCCGAAAACGCCAAGCGAGAAATTGAAGAATTGCGCACCGAAGATGCTGACGCTGCCGCGATTGCTTCTATTGCACTAGATTCTACTTTGGAAGTTCAATCTACTTCACTAAAAAATGAAGAAACCGTCGAGGAAGGGGAGGTGACGACTGGTTCAGTTAATTTGATTGCAGATGCCATAGATAAATCTCGAGTTGAAGCAAGTCCTGAAAATGCTTCTACCACCTTGCCTGCTTATGACAAGCTAATGGCTCGAGTAGAGCAAAACACCACTCGTATCTATGAATTAATCGCGAGCCTCGAAGGTGTGATTGAAGAAGATAGTCATCTAGAAGTAACTAGACGCGCACAAGACCTCGACCGAGCTATTGTGGAGGCGGTAGAAACCGCTGCCAATGATCAACTGACCGCTCGCGAACAGTTAGTAGCAGTACTACAGCGCACCCAGCGGCTGGTAGTGTTTATTACAGATTTACAAGTAGTGAATACTGTCGATATCGAAACCGTGATCCCGGTAGTGTTGACTGAAGAAGAGAAGGAGGAGGCAAGGTTGGAGCTTAAAACTACTATTGAAGATAAGTCTGCCGAGATGCAAACACGATTAGAGTTGGTGGAAGACGAAGGAATTATTGAAAAGACCAATGCACTTCAGGCTGATATTGCGGAGCGTCTAGAAAATTTGGCTTCAACTACTGACTTTGTGGCCTACGTAGATTTAGCCGAAGAAACTATTGCTATTGCTGACAACGCAATTAAGGTGCTGGAGATCAACCGCGTGCGTGACCCATTACCACCAGAAGAATTAATCGAAGAAGTGGCCAGTACAACTGCGACCACTACTGAAGAAATTGTGATCGATGAGGAAGAAGCGGTAGAGGGAGTTGAAGTAGAAGAGTTGGTAGAGGAGGTGCCGCTCGAGTCAGAGGCAGAACTAGAAGCGGCCGTTGACACAGAGATCGAATAGGGAGTATATTAGTTTTATGAGCAGTCTGCCCACTACAATTACCAATCAGTTAAACCGTTACTGGTTTAGCTTCTTTGGTTTTTCGCTCTAGGCGAGTGGTAGTTGGAGTGCTAAAACTAGATACCCCAAAGACCGGCTCGCCACAGGCGAGCCGGTCTTATTTTATAGTTCCCAGGACGTAAAAGAACATTGATTGTTTTACGTTCTGGGAGCAATAAAGTTTCCAAAATTGACGCCTAGTTAGGATGGTCAAATGTTCTGTTAAAAGGAGTGATTATGAAACAATCAAATAAATCCGAAGTAGAGCCACCAGATCCACGGCTGTTACTCGGCCACTATCAGTACCAGAGACTGGTGGATCCGGTGAGTTTTTATCTGGATTGGGAGAGGTATCTACCTGCCACTCGACTACTGTATTACCGGGGTTGCTGTAACTTGCAGGTCGAGGAAGCTGTACAGTTTCTGAAGGAAGGACAGTTTGTGGTGCGCTACTGCAACCAGCCTGGGGAATATCGGTCTGTGTGGATGACCGATAAAGCAACTTTAGTTGATTGGGTTGCCCAAGAAGCCAGTAATGGTTTCTACGATTGCTTGGTGCAAGAGTCGGCTGGGACCCATGATGTAGCGTTTGTCTACTATCTGTTTGATCAGCAGTCTGCCTTGATGACAATGAATTGTTCGTTGTCATGCACGGACAAGTCATCTGAGCTTGAATTGAAAGCCAGGCCGCTGATTAATCGGTTGCTCGATTTGGGGATGGTTGGATTTTCAACCATCACGCTGCGGGTTGACGAAGATAGTGGTCAGAGCTGGCTCGTGGGCTTTGAATTTGGTCATCAAGACAGTCTGCATTCTGTATCACAGGTTGCATAATCATTGATGTCTGGGCAACTTTAGTTGCCCTTCGCTTCTTAGGGTGGGAGTTGTCTCCTTGGCTAAGAAGTGGAACGTTTGAGTGATGGTGGCTAATTTGGTAGGGTAGAGACATTATAGTCCTAAGCAATTTACATGTTCGAAAACCTATCAGCGAATCTTATTACTGCCCATATGCCTACCCTAAGCGCGACTTTGCCTTTGTTGGGTGAAGTTGATGTGACCAAACTGGTCGCGGGGGGCATTATTTTTGTTGCCCTCACTCTCATCTTTTGGTTTGTTCGAATGGTGGTGTTATTGCGGGTAAAAGCGTTGGCTGCCAAGACCAAGACCAACCTGGATGATGCCGTGATTGGCATTGTCAGTTCAGTGCGAGCCTGGGTGTATACGTTAGTTTCGCTTTATGCCGCATTGCAAGTGTTTGAGTTTGGTGAACTTACCACCAAGATCATTACCGGCATCTTTTTGTTTGCGGTAGTGTGGCAATTGATTGAAATGGCTTCATCGCTCATTAGGTTTTTAGCAAGAAATTTCCTAGAAAAAGATGAAGATGGTGATGGACAAATCGATCCAAATTCGGCCACTGCCTCGCATTTGGTAACTCTAATGTCCAAAATAGTTTTATGGGCACTCGGTTCACTATTTGTATTATCAAATTTAGGGATTGAGGTTACATCACTGATCGCTGGTTTGGGAATCGGGGGAGTCGCGATTGCCTTTGCCTTACAGGGCGTTTTGAGTGATTTGTTTGCCTCGTTCTCACTATATTTTGACAAGCCATTTCGGATCGGTGATTTTATTGTTATCGGTAGTGACTCAGGTACAGTCGAGAGGATCGGCATTAAAACTACCAGAATTAGAACTCTGCAAGGGGAAGAATTGGTTGTTTCAAACAACGAGCTGACAACTGCCCGGGTACAGAATTTTAAGAAAATGGATGAACGGAGAATTGTCACTCAGTTTGGTATCACCTATGAAACGGCGCAAGAAAAAGTGCATGTAATCCCTAAAATGGTGGAAAACATCTTTGCTGACCTTGATGGAGGGCGTTTTGATCGCGCTCATTTCACTTCGTTTGGTGATTCAGCCCTGATCTTTGAGGTGGTGTATCATGTTGAATCGTCAGATTACACTGAGTATCTAAATATCCAACAGGCCTTCAACTTTGATCTAATGAAACGCTTTGCTGAAGAGGGGATAGAGTTTGCTTATCCAACTCAGACTATCTACACCAAGTCGGTTACTTAGGAGGGTAACAAAAAGGCCGGCGGGAGCGAAGCTCCCGCCGGCCTTTTTACTTCTAGTTTGCCTGCTGCAAAATCGTCAACAAAAATGGAGTCATGGTGTCGGCGAACACCTCGGCTCTGAATGGAAGATTGCCATTGAGATTTTCTTCTAGTGAGAAATTAGTCTCTTCTTTGATGGTTCTTTCTACGTGCGATATTGTTATAGCTCTCAAACTACCTTCGCCGTCGGCTTCATCGTCACCGCGAGTGACAATAATACCAATTACTTCGCCGTCTTCATTTAAGACTGGGCCGCCAGACGATCCTTGTTCACCTACTTCGCTGCCACGAATGGAAAATACGTCAGCCAGGTTAGATCCAAAGGTATATAGTTCAGATACAGAGGTGTCAGCCTTTTTTGGTATCAGATCTGCGCTAGGGCCGTCTTCAAAAAGTGGGGTAGCTGGGTAGCCGGCTGCCACGACGGCGTCATTTTTGATCGACGTCGGTAAGTCCGCTGTTCTAAAACCCAGAGCGGGAAATTCCGCTGGCAGTGGAGATCCATCAACACTGCCGCTAACGTACAAAAGCGCATAGTCGCGCTCACCAGTACCCATTGGAGTGTCTTCAGAAATTACCCCAGAATTTTCTTGGATCCATGCTGGTGAAATGTATAGTAGCTCGGCTTGGTAGCGGGGCGCCGCTGGGTTGCCGTTGCGAAGTATACACTCCACATCGCCGATTTGATTAGCTTCTTCAAGGAGTAGGAATTGCGCGACATGAGCATTAGTCATTACTACTCCATCGCGATCAATAAAAAAGCCAGTACCAGTAGTGGTGCGAATGTAGTCATCGGTAGTCATGGTACAAAAGATGTTCACAATTGCATCCAAAGGCTCAAGGGTGTTAGCGCCCGTCAAATTTTGCGAACTAGCGAGTGCGGCTGATTGGTATTCAACACTAGTTAATAGAACGTCTGGTATGGCTGAGGTGATCTGACTGGGTAGGGTAGAAATGTTTTCTGTCTGAGGCTCTACTGCAGTGACGATCTCTGTTTCAGGTTCAATAAAAAGACTTTCTATGTTGTGGGCTAGCGAATTGGTAAAGGCCAAGTAGCTAGATAGCACAACAACTAAAATATCGGTAAGAAATTGCATAGTGGTTTAAGTATAGCACCGACCAAACTATATAAATAAAAAGAGCGGTGAGCATAAGTGCTCACCGCGGTAATTACTGCTTGCCGATTGTTAGACCGGACTCGAATCGCCGAGCAATCCTCCTCCGTGAGCATGACCTCGCGCAGGTGTGATATGAGAATCTCTTCGTCGGTCCGCTTCCGTGGTCGACCTTGCCGAGTGCTGTTGCCGCAAAGCGTAACGATCCTGGTAAAAGCTGCTGCTTTTCTCGTTTTTTTCTTCACTCATTTTGTACTTTCTCCCGAAGGTTGGTCTACACTGCAATCAAAATGATCACAGCCAAGACAGTTCAATAAAAATCAAATCGTCTTGGCTGTGATCATTGCTCTACTATCCTTACTCTACTACTAAATTATTATTTGTAAATAGAGTAGTGCACTTATTAGAGGCGGTTGTAGTTAAAGCGTTTAAGATCATCTTTGATATCACCATAGCTTTTACCAGCTAGTAGTCCGCCAGCAATAAACTCTTCTTGAGTGATATCTTTGAGGCAAAAATCTGGCATTTCAAACCCATCTCGCTCTTCTTCAGTGTCGAATTCAAAATCGACCAGCACTAGACCTTCAAGTTCGCCAGAAAAGACATCAAACTCAGCGGTGCGTCCATTGTGTTCGAAGTAGTAGCGGGTTTTTGCTACACGCTTACCATCAGCCTTGGCGAGGCTGTTGTATTCAGCTTCATTGATATGGATGGTGGTTTCAATTTGCTTTGATACATCAGCGTCATCGACCGGCTTTTTCTTAGTAATTTCGTACGTATCACCATTTTTGCGTAAACGTAAATCAGCGTGCTCATGGCCGTTCTCTATATAGAGATCTTCAATTTCCTTATTCTCACATTCCATGAGATTACTTGGTAATGATTTGGCTAAGAAAGTACGTTCTAGTTCAATCATAAAAAATATTTATTTGGTAACTTTGCCACGATGCGTTATCGCCGACTCAGAGATAATCTGATTATACTGCTATCTATCAGACAGGCAAATCAGGTGTGCTTTGTTACGTAGCATGTTACGTAACATGCTACGTAACAAAATTTTTGGAGGGTTATTCAACGATGTTCGAACTTTTTAGGAAACAATTGCATATCTACGTAGTTTTGATACAAATAGACTGTCAACCAAATTAAGGAGGTGACAATGTTCTCAAAAATATTTCCTTGGGCTTTTTTCTTCAACTGGATGCCGTACCCTAAACGCTTTGCTCTTTTGGGGCTCAGATTCGTGTTTTGGTACGGTGCGTACTATGAAGAATACAAAAAAGCCGTAATCAAGCACTACAAAGCAGAACTCTGTAATCTCGACGTAGGTTTTCGAATGAGTGAAGCTGGTAATGAACTGGTTCGTCGTCGCAAGGAAGCGATTGCGAACGGTATTGATCCTATGGACCCAAAGTACCCTGATTTGCATGACGTCATGCCAGACAATTAAGCCACTGGAGCAAAGTCACTTCTTCAGTGGCTTTCACTTTTTTAAATGCGAGTGAGAAGAATCGGTCACCTTCACATAAATATTTGCAATTTATCTAACTATTGTCTGGCGCAGGTTACTAAGTATTCTCGCAAGCTATGCTAGCTGCGAGCACTAAGTACCTGCTGCCCCAGCTCGCCCATTTTCTCCCTAGGGAGGGGAGAAAATTATGGCTCCGCTTCACAAAAGCGCACGCAAGCAAAGCAGTTTGCTTACTAAAGAAAAGACCGTTTCTTAAAAAACGGTCTTTTCTTTACACTTTTGTGCGGGTTATTCAACGATGTTCGAACGGTTTTGCAAAATAATTTATAAGAGTGTAAGGTGTAAGTCCGTTTTTGTTCCTACAGGAGTTCTTCAGATGACCAAGAAAGTACGCATTATTGCCACACCCGCTGGATTTGCGCCCCAGCATATCCGTGAACAGTGGGTAGGTGTAGAGATACCACTCATTGACCAGGCAGAGGCAGATGTCCTGCAAGACAGTCTCAATTGGAATAACGACGAGCAGTACGGTGGGTCAATCGTACGCACTTTTGATGCCATCGTTGCCCTTCGAGAAGCAGGAAAAGAAGAGGCTGCTCAGTTCTGGGAAATGGTGCAGGCACAGCTTGGCACGGAACTGCGCTTTGGCACGGAATACTGCCAGCTGGTGTAAGTTCGAGAGTGGTCACTTTTTCAATTACGTATACAAAAAATGAGCCTTGCAGAATAGGCTCATTTTCTTTGTGCGGGTTATTCAACGATGTTCGAACTTTTATTGGTGATTATCAGGATTAAATATGCTCAATAGTTTTTTAGGTCCATCAAAAAGTTCCATCCCTTCTACATCATCTTTGTTCACAAATCGTATTTCTATGCATTCATCAGATGGAGTGAAGTCTAGGTGTTCAAGCTTAGTTTCATACAATACGTTTGCAATTTTAACTTCTGGATAATTGGTACTTTGACCAGTTATGAAGTAGCAGGGGTTTTCAGCTATTGATGTTGCCTTGAGACCCATTTCTTCCATCAGTTCTCTAGGCAAGTCTTCTTGTGGTGACATTCCCCATTCTAGTCCTCCTCCAGGTAGCTCCCAACGCCCATCTTCTTCTTTGCATAGAAGAAACTTGTCTTTCGTCTCATTCAAGACTAGTGCCTTAATACTGACACGATAAAAACAATTAGGTATTTCTTTCATAAATATATTTTATGCTTTTAATAGGTGCCAAGTACGCTTTGTCTCCGGCTCTGTATCTAAGTAAATTACTACAAAGTTCGATAGTTGCCAATATTTCAACCATCCCTCCAACAATAAAACCCCTAAATAGGGGCTCATTGTATCTGTGCGGGTTATTCAACGATGTTCGAACTTTATTGAAATGATATAGTTGGTGTATGAGAATAAACTTTAATCCAGCCGAACCACAATTCGAAACAGCTGCAAATGAATATGGTGAAATTTGGAATTTGGATGGTAGGAAAATAGTAGAGGTTTGGCAAGAAAAGACAGGTATTGAATTTGAACAAAAAGAGATTGACGCAAAAGTTTTTGAGGGTGTAAGTAGGTCGCGTCCGTTTAAATTGAGAGCGAGTTATCCATATGAAGTCAAAAGGTCAATTTTGATTCATGAACTGGGTCACATACTTATTGGAGACAGGGACTGCAACTCAAGTAGCTTAGAAGTGCATAAGACACTTTTCCTTAGACTGTATGATGTCTTACATGATTTATATGGGGATGAATATGCTGATAGTGCTGTTTTGTGGGAAAAAGAAAATCTTCCAAAAGACATATATTTTGAGGCGTGGGAGTGGGCATTAAGCTTTTCTAAAGAGGAGAGAGAATCAAAATTTAATCAAAGAATCGAACGATGAAAGCGCCCAACAGGGCGCTTAAATCATGTGTGCAGGTTATTCAACGATGTTCGAACTTTTATTGGAGAAAGCAGAGCTTAACCACCTCAGGAATATCTTCCTTGCCATACTCACCCTCTTCATATCTTTTGATTATTTCTTCCGGAGAAAGCCACTCGTAACCAGAAAAATCATCTCTGTTGTAATCTGGAGCTTCATTAGATTCAATTACATACACTTTCTGAAAACAGTGGACGTTGTGAGTGTGAGGAGTAAAAGTAGCTACTTCCTTAAAAGGGATAACATTCAAATCAATATTCACTTCTTCAATTGCTTCTTTCTTCATTCCTTCTTCGTATGATTCTCCAGACTCAACATGACCAGCTATACTGTAGTCTAGTCCGTTTGGAAATAGTTTCTTTGCAGTAACTCTTCTCGGTATCCATAATTTCCCTTCAGAATTAACTATAAAGGCGTTAACGACTCTGTAGTTACGTAAACCTTCAGCGTAAATTTCCTTCCTGCTTTTTGTGCCAATGACGTTGTCATTTTCGTCGACCAAATCCAACAGTTCCTCTGGTGAATCAGTTTCCATTGGTGGTTTGTTTTGCATGTGCTGAGTATAGCAGATTAAATAGGGTGAGAGGAAGAATCGTCCTGACGGTCACCAACCTAATTTATTTCGTACCTCATAAATTAGCAGGTGCCGCGGGACACGCCTCATTCGTTCGTCATACTTCCTCACATCATTCCGGCGTTCGATTCCTCACGAAAGTGCCTCAAGGCACTTTCTCCACTCCGCACAGCAGCAACAGAAAAGCCGTCCCCTTCGGGACGGCTTTTCATGTTGGCTGTGCGGGTGAGAAGAATCGAACTCCCGACTACTGCTTGGAAGGCAGTCGTTTTACCACTAAACTACACCCGCGGTAAATTGAAGTTCCACAATCCTATCACAACAGATAAGAATTTCAATCTTCAAAGTAAAAGCCCCCGTCGGGGCTCTTACAGTGTGGTGGGAAATAACTTGTATTTCCTCCGTAACGATATTACCTCCGTTACTCGACTAGTATAACATATCTTTGTGAGAGGCAAGAAAAAGGGCGCGGGCCGTAGGCCCGCGCCCTTTTTAAATAGAAAGGCTTATTTTACAGCGTCCTTTAGAGCCTTAGCTGCTCTAAACTTTGGTACTCGCATTGCGGGTACTTGTACTGTTTCACCAGTTCGAGGGTTACGTGCTTCTCGAGCTGCTCGCATCTTGGCTTCAAAGATACCAAATCCAGCTACTGATACTTGAGTACCGTCCTTCATAGCTGATTCAATGCTAGCGAATACGGCGTCTACTGCTCGTTCAGCGTCTGCCTTGGTAGTGTTTAGCACTTCGTGTACTTGGCTGATGATGTCTGCTTTGTTCATATAATCTGAATTAAAATTGTGTGATTAATGTGTGGTGGGCGAGTTGCCCAAGCACGTTTGCCTTATTGGCTTACAAAACATTATATAGCAACGTATATCACCTGCAACGACTACACAGGTAGATAATGTATGGTGTAATAAAATAATTGACAATTTATATTATATTCAGTATTATTTTTTTTGGCTTTAAATTTTAGTACCTCAAACAAACAGAAGGAGTACTACTCATGGAATATGAGTTTGATTACAGTGTTACGGAAGCCGTGCCTGAGCTGCAGTTCAAGGGCCTGACACAACATCCGATTAGCAGCGAGCAGGAACAGTCTGCCGAATTCACAATCGGACTGGAGGTTAAGTCAGATTTGATTTGGAGAGGGTCACTGTGGTTTGGTGACGACAATCACTTGTCTCATAAGCGCTATGTGGTTGAGCTGGAAGAAGAGGGACTGAGCGAATTGGTCACCAGTCATCGAATGAGTCTTGGTCGCTTGCAGAGCCTGGCAGCAGGTTATCGCAGTCTCGATCAGCTACGCCGGATTTTGGCTCAGGAAGCGGTGGCATTTCTAGCGCACACCTGCGAAATTCGCTTGAACTGGCAAGAGGGGCAGTATGTTGTGTCTTTTCGACCCTTTAAAACCTACGATGTGCCGGTGGCGTTCATTCGGTCGACCGCTGTCTACGAGACTGAGTCTCGTAGCGCACCTTCGAAGGAGCTGTTGAGTGCACTCCGCCACTGATACAGACTACCTTCAACCCAACAGGCTTGCTCACGCAGGCCTGTTTTTTGTTTGACTTTTCTATCCTAAATCCGTATTATGCCAGCCACCAAACCAACTCTAATAAGGAGAGAAGAATGGTAGTAGTTCCTTTCAAGAAGCCGGAATTGGAGAATACTTTCGTGATCGAAGGTTCCTCCATTAACCTTGACCGACTAGAAATGCTGGCTGATTCAATTTTTATTGAGCTGCATTTCGTGTCAGCACATGATCGTGGCGAGCCGTGGTTTCAGATCGAAGCAAATTTGTTTGCTGGTTCGAAATCTACCGAGCGGGAATATCAGATGATCCTAACCGAGCGTGGTCATGATGGATTGGAGCATGTTCTCCTGAACTCTTCTCATCTTCCTGAATGTACGCTGATATCCTTGCCGACACTAGCTGAGATGATAGCTGAAGGCAATGCCGCTAAGCTTGATCTTTGGTTGACCAGCACAGTTGCTGTTGCCTTCCGGGAAGGCTTTAAGCTTGACGTTACGCTTCGTTATGAAGATGCCGGCTTTATAAATGCCTACTTTTGTGTTTTTAGTGAAGCCGATGATCATGAACCGATCATGACTTGGCTCTTTGAGATCCAAGGCTGGGATAGTAAAACCGATCCTGCTTTGCGACCTGAGATGCGAGCACAAAAACACGCCTAGCATGTTTAGGCTAAAGGCCGGAGGAGCTTTGCTCCTCCGGCCTTTCTCTTTATGAAAATTAGTAAGGTTTAGAAGAATTTCCACTTCTCTCTTTCTTCTTTTGGGAGGTACATGTTCTTACTAATCTGCTTTCTTAATTTTATTGCAAGGCTTGCATCGCGCTTGATGACCAGAGACGTTTTTTGCTTCGAGGTAAAGATTTTTTGTAATGAAGATGTTAATTCAGTTTCATTTACACTTTCCTGGTATATTTTATCTATCAATTCCGATGTCGTTTTTGTAATTTTAGTGAAAATTACAAAGTCACCACATACTGTAAGATGTTCATGTCGTTTGAGTGGAGTAAATTCACTTAGTTCAATCTGACGGTATTGCCTGAACCTTTCTTTGTATATTTTGTCGTATTGAGTTGTGCCACCGATAAGAATGTACGTACTTCGCTTACTCGTTTGTTGCTTGATGAAATCTAGCTGACTCTCTTTTCTTTCCTCCTGATACACCCAAAACTCATGCGACACGAAATAAAAAACAGGGTAATCAGGAACAGCTCGGGTCAGTAGAGCATTAATGTGTTTCCAATAAGTATCCAAACTGTTAAACGAATTAAAGTTAAATGTTTGCGCTTCGCCTTCCAGCGGCTCCGGCAAGGAGGGAGTGCTACTTAAGATATTTGCAGTTTTAATTCTCCACTCTGCATCTAGGCTGCATAATTTTGATTGCTTTATCACCACTCCCGCAGAAACAAGCTGTCTGATAGCGTCGTAGACTGCTTGTAGCGATATCTTATGGCCATTTTGGTTGAGCTGTTTGAATAATTCTGCGACGGTATGCTCTCCATTGAGCAGTAGGGAGATTAACTTGTCTTCAGTTGATTGATGTTTTGAGTTAAACATTTTAAAGAAAAACTTTAAATTTAATACATTAATACATTTATTTTTGAAATTGTCAAAAATTTACGTTTTAATGTTTTCACCTTGGTCTTTATTAAAAGGAGAAGTTCTATGAAAAACCAATATGATGGCGAGCTATCTTTCGGATGGAATTTATTTGATGGGTACAAGCAGCATTGCACTCGTTCATTCCTGAGATCGATACCCGATTCATTGGTTGGTAAGAAGTTGCTTGATTTGGGATGCGGTCCAGGTGATGAATTTATCGAGTATCAATCTAGGGGAGCATCTAGAATTGTTGGCCTTGATATTTCGCCTGATATGATTAGTGTTGCGAAGACAAAAGCAGTAGCCGACAATTTGTATGTTTCAGATATGGAAACGCTCAACGGCCTTCCTGCCAAAGAAAGTTTTGATTTGGTCGTAAGTAAATGGGCAATCCAAAATGTATACTCCTACCATTCATTCCTTCTCAGGTTGGTGCAGCATCTGAATCCTGCCGCAGAAATAGTCTTTCTTTGGGTTCATCCGATTCGGCAGTTCGTCGAGAAGAAAAGAGTTGGTAAGAATTACTTTAAACAGGAGGTTGTGCACTCAGTTTTATTCGATGGAAAAGTTACGGTGGCGGAGCCAAGTCATACATTTGTAGATTTCTTTAATCCTTTTTTTCTTCAAAATTTTGATCTGATCTCTCTAGAAGAAGGATTGTCAGATGGCTGCGAAGAGATTAACGGTGACACGTATCCGTCATACTTGATGGTGCGGGCACGTTTACGGGGGTAGCATGTTTAGGCTAAAGGCCGGAGGAGCTTTGCTCCTCCGGCCTTTTTTAATAGTCTGAAATGTTACCGAGCGTAACTGATTACTCTAGTCTCCCGGATAACGTGAACTTTAATTTCACCAGGATAGCGGAGTTGGGCTTCAATGCTGGTGGCAATCTCGCGAGCGAGGTTGTTACTCTCGAGGTCGTTGAGGGTAGTTGGGTTTACCAGTACTCTAATCTCGCGACCGGCGGCAATCGCAAAGGCTTTTTCTACTCCAGCGAGTTTAGTCGCGATGTTTTCAAGGTCAGATAGGCGCTTCACGTAGTTCTCTAGTGAATCACGCCTAGCGCCTGGCCGGCCGCCGGAGATAGCGTCGGCTACTTGTACGATGATAGATTCTGGAGTTTCGTATGGGTACTCTTCATGGTGAGCCCGCATCGCGAGAATAACATCTTGACTGACGCCGTATTTCTCAAGGATACGAATACCAATCTCAACGTGGGTACCGGCCACTTCATGACTGACAGTTTTGCCGATGTCGTGTAGTAAGGCGCCGGCTCGAGCTACTGCTACATCAGCCCCAATCTCTTCAGCAATAATGCCGGCCATGTGTGCCATTTCAACTGAGTGCCACAAAACATTTTGGCCATAGCTGGTGCGGAAGTGGAGTCGTCCAAGAATGGTAAGGAGGTCGGGATGGAGATTAGGAACATTAGCTTCATAAGCAGCTTTGTCGCCCATTTCGCGCACGGTCTTCGCGACGGTCTTTCGAGCATTATCTACTTCTTCTTCGATTTTGGCTGGTTGGATACGGCCATCTTTTAATAAAGCCTCAAGTGCCACGCGGGCAATTTCTCGGCGGATAGGGTCAAATGAAGACAAGACGATATAACCTGGCGATTCATCGATGAGTACATCGACCCCGGTCGCGCGTTCGAAGGCTCGAACGTTACGTCCTTCCTTACCAATCACTTTACCTTTAAGGTCATCACTAGGAATTTCGACATGAGAAGTCATGAGGTTGGGGGACATGGTGTTGCCGACACGATGAATAGCTGCTAAAAGCAGGTTTTGGGCTTTGGTTTCAAACTGTTCTTCACCGGCTCGTTCGATCTTCTGGATGCGTTCGTAAATATCTTCAGCCCGTTCGTGTTCGGCTTTCTGGATGATGCGCTCAAAGGCTTCTTCTTTGTTCAAGCCAGCTACCTCGGCTAGTTTTTGATCGGCTTCTTCACCTCTAGCATCGAGCTGAGACTTAATACTCTTAATTTGCTCCACCTTTTCCTTAAGGGATTCTTTTTCTGAGTCGATATCGATTTGTCTTTCGTCTAAAATTTCTTCTTTCTTACCCAGTCTTTCTTCCTTTTGTTCCAGCTTTTCTTCCAGATGCTTGCGTTCAGCTTTAGCTTCTTTCTCGATTTGTTCCGCTTTCTTTTCCGCTTCCTCAACAATCTTCAGCGCTTTCTTTTCTGCCGTTATTTCCTTTTCCTTCAGAGTTAATTCCAGCGAGTTTTTCTTTGATTGAGCGTGCAGGTAGCGCACGATATACCCTCCAACAATACCGAGAAACAAAGCTATGGCCAATGCAACCGTAAATACTAATGGCGGCATAACTATATTCCTTAAAATTCTTAATCAGTTCCTATGAACTGTACTAAAGTGGGTGAGGTTTGTAAATAAAAAGGCCGGCGCCGAAGGCGCCGGCCTTTTTATTTACCTTACTTGTAGATTTTATCTACGAGGGTCAAGTTTCTAACTATAATTGTTCGCTACGCTCCAATTCTAGTAAGAACTTCCTCCCCGGGCTCGCTGGTTCGTCACGGCGGGCTAAAGCCGCTCCTCACATCGCTCCGCCTGATCGTAGATAAGATTTATTTATAAATCTTATCTACGATCCCATATTTCTTCGCTTCATCAGCATCCATAAAGAAGTCGCGGTCAACATCCTTTTGGATTTGGTCGAGTTTTTGACCCGTTGCTTTTGCCAGCATTTTGTTCAGTCGTTCCCGGGTCTTCAAGATGTGTTTGGCGGTGATATCGATGTCTGATGCTTGGCCATAAGCTCCGCCTGATGGTTGGTGGATCATTACTTCGGCGTTCGGCAGGATAAACCGCTTACCTTTTTCTCCTTGTGAGAGGATAAGTGACCCCATTGAGGCTGCTAGTCCGACACATACGGTCGCTACGTTTGGCTTGATGTGATGCATGGTGTCAATAATCGACAAACCAGCGGTCACGCTCCCACCCGGTGAGTTTACATACAAGAAAATATCTTTCTTTGGGTCTTCTGATTCAAGGAAAAGTAGCTGCGCCACAATCAGGTTGGCCATATGGTCTTCAATTGGCCCGGTCACAAAGATAATGCGTTCCTTCAGTAGTCGTGAGTAAATATCAAACGCCCGTTCACCACCTTGGACTTTTTCGATCACGGTCGGCACCAAGTAGTTTTCTTCCGGTTTATTTTTTTCAGATGTCATAAAAGTAAATACGTATTAATCTGCCAGTCATTTCATTCGCTGCAGAACTAAATCCTACACAATTATTGTTAAGGAGGCAAAGAAAAAGGCGGCGAAGCAAGGCTTCGCCGCCGGGACACCCTAGGACCTTCTCAGGTTGCAATTGTTTGGACCTCAGACTTAGAGAAATGCAGTAAAGGGTAACTCCATTAAGTCACCAAACAAATTGGTGTTGGAGAAAGATATCTATTATCCTTAATAATGTCAAATATAACGTCAAATTATTAAAAAGGCCGGCGCTTCGCGCCGGCCTTTTTATTCTTTTGTGGCGAGTTTATTTAGCTTCTTCCAGTGATTTCATGACGGCTTCATTCAAGAGGACTGAAGCGACGTAGAGTTGTACTCGGTGCTTGTCAGCGTCTTTGAATCGTTCCAACAATTCTTGTGTTTGAGCTTCCACCGCGTCTTTGTCAGGAGTAATCTCTTCCTTCTTAGCAATTTCGTTCAGGACAAGTTGGAGCTTTGCTCGCTTTTCAGCTGCGGGCATCCATTCTTGTTTCAGATCATCTCGAGTCTTCTTGATGTGAGCAAGGTAGTCTTCCATTTTGAGATCAGACCGTTTGATATCCTCTTCCATCTGAGCGAACATTTGATTGATTTCTGAATCAATGAGGATTTGTGGGAGGTTGATGTCTGTCTTGTCGATGATACCGTCAGTAATGTCTGCTCGGTGCTTAGCAACATTCTGCTGCTGCTTTTCTGTTTCGAGGTGCTCACGTAGTTTGCTCTTGAAATCATCAACTGTTTCAAATTGGCCTGGTTGACCGAGTGTCTTTACGTACTCATCAGTCAATTCTGGAAGCGGCATCTTTTCAAGCTCTTCGGCAGTTGGCCCTTCGTCCGCCTTCTCTACCGTTTCGGGAGTTGGCAGGTCACCCTCTGCTGCTTCTGGCTTGTCAGCATTCTTTTGTGCCAACTCTTGCATACGTTCGTACGCGCGCTTTTGCTTTTGGATTTCTTTGATCTTTTCTTCCAGCTCTTCATCAGTCACTTCGTCTGATGGGCGGTTAGCGTTTACTTCTTTAGCAACTGCGTTGTAGTCCGGTAGTTCAAACTTAGGGACTACTGCAACAGTGATAGAAAATTCGAGCGGGTTGTTTGGAGCCAATTTCTTCACTTCAATTTGGGGCTGACCAATTACTTCAAGCTCATGTGCCTCTACAACGTGTGGGTATGAGTGAGCGATTGCTCGTTCAGCCATCTCTCCCAAAATAGCCATTTCTCCGAGGTGCTTTTCTAGTACGGGAGTTGGGACGTTACCTTTTCTAAAGCCGTCTAATTCAACGTTTTTTCCAAGTGCTACTAATGCGGCCTTCTTTTCGCTTTCGAGTTCAGCGTATGGTAGTTCACCAGAAATTTTTACCTGAGAACCATCCAATTTTTCAACTGAAAAAGCTTCTTTAAAATCTACAGAATGTGTGTTTGACATAGTGCCCGCTAGTGTACGGAAGATCGAAGAAAATGCAACCGTTACACAGTAATTGTGTTATTTAAAAAAGCCGGCGCCTTCGCTAAAAGCGTAAAAGAAAACCTGCACTGCTGCAGGTTTTCTAGCTTTTTGAGACGGAGCCATATTTTCTGCTCATTCCTAGAGCAGAAAAAGGCGAGTCCGGGGAGGAAGTTCTTATGAGCGTAAGCGAATTAGAAACTTGACCCCCGGCCTTTTTTAATAGTTCGTTACTGCAAAGCTGCTTCGATTTCAGCATCGATGGCATTAAGCTCGGCATCAAGTGACTCTAGGTCGGTCGCTTCAATATCGGCCTCAATCGCAGAGATTTCATCGGATGTGCTGGTAGTTTCGGTGGCTTCGGTTTGAGCTTCAGCGGTGGTGCTTTCTGGTTCGTTGTTTTCTTCTGGGGTCGGTCGCTCAATTGCTGGTGCAACTTCTGGAGCAGGAGCTTCTAAAGTGCTGTGCCAGTAAAACATGCCGCCAAGGATAAGTAGCAAAAGTACAGCCAAGGTGACCAAGAGGGGTGCGTTGATAATGCTGCTATTTTTTTCTTCGGTAGGAACATCGATCGAACTGTTTTCTGGCATTTTCATTTCCTCGCCTTCAAATTGAGGAGCTTCTACTTGAGTATTTTCTTCGTTCATAGATTTAATTTAGCTTTATAAAATTATTCCGTATCCTCAGCGGCGTCTGTCTTGGCACTTTCGACGGCTGCTTTTAGTTCGGTGACAGTATTTCTCAGTTCGGTATGAGCTGCCTTTAGTTGATCTCTGACTTCACCATACAAAGTCTTTACATCAGCCCAAGCAGTTCTGATGTCGGATGAATTTACAGCGTCAGCTACTTCTTCATCAATATTGGCAATGCTGGCTGTGGCTTGATCGACTGCAGCTTGTGCGGCGGACAGGGAAGCTTCGGCTGCAGTAGTGTCGATGCCTCTGTCTGTCAGCTTTTGCATTCTCGAGTCAACTCTGTCGATGATATTTTGTAGGCGTTCAATGGCAGCGTCGATACGATTACTGATGTTGGCTGCTAGATTAGTGATACGCTCTTTGCCTCGTTCCTCCAGGGCAGCTTTTCGTTCAGCTTGGTTGGCTGCCATCTCCTCTCGTTTTTCAGTTGCTGCGGCTTGTCTAGCTTCTGCATTTTCTGCCGCCTCTACTCGGCGCTCCTCGATTGCTTCTTGTCGCTCCTCGAGAGCCGCTTCGCGCTCTTGTATGCGGGTTTCTCTGTCAGATGATTTGTCTGTATTTTCCTCTGTAGTAGCATTAGCGGCTTCTTCAGTTTCGGTCACCGGAGTGTCTTCTTCGGTTGTTTCCTCTTGTGCAAAAGCAATGCTGGTGACCATCATTACTGCTAATAAAAAAACAAATTGACTGATAACAATATTACTAATAGCTTTCATAGTTTTACTTAATACCTCTTTAATAGTAGGTAAAGTATAGCGCCGGTGGGACTTTCGTCCCACCGGCGCTATACACAGAACCGCTTACAACTGAAATTATTTGTCGTTTTTATACATTTCGCAGCTTTTTGTAAAGGCTTCTTTAGCTTTTTCAGCACCATGCCATTCGCCCACCTCTACTTCTTTGTTTTGTACTTTCTTGTAGGTTTCAAAGAAATGAGTCATTTCTTTCTTAAAGTGCGGATTTAGGTCGTCGATATCTTTGACGTCAGCAAAGCGCGGGTCGTCAACTGGTACCGCCACTACTTTGTCGTCGCGCTCACCTCCATCAATCATTTCCATGATGGCTACTGGTCGAGCTTTTACTAAGATGCCCGGGGCAAGCGGGTAAGTGGTGACGAGTACCACATCAAGAGCATCACCGTCATCAAAAAGAGTTTGCGGTACAAAACCATAATCGAATGGATAGTCCTGCGCGGTGTGCATCACTCGGTCGAGGGCAATTAGGCCAGTTTCTTTATCAATTTCGTATTTGTTCTTTGAAAGCTTAGGGATTTCAATAACAACGTTCATTTCGTCAGCGGAACCCGCTGGAATATCGTGAAGTAAGTTCATATTTATATAATATTGTGTTCGTTATAGTAGCGCGAGAATGGAAAAAACAAAAGGCCGGCGAGCTTCGCTCGCCGGCCTTTTGTTTTTCAACTAATCTTTCTTTTCCTCTTCCTCACTTTCTTCGGTCGCTTCAATTTCTTCAGCGATTTCTTCGTCTACAGCTGGAGCCAACTCTTCTTCAGCTTCCTCCGGAGTGTCGATCTCGTCTTCGCCCTCAGCCACAGCACCTTCAGTCATGTCTCGATCTTTTGTATCATCTTCTTCGTCAAGCACTTCTTCCAAGTCTGGCTGATCAGTAGTAGCATCTTCGCTTTCTAGTACCGCGTCATCCTGACCAACTGCTGTATCAGCTGGGGCGTCAACCTCAACTGATCCATCAGCGTCTGCCTCGGCTAGGTCTTCACCAGTATTAGCCGAGATGATGTCGATCTTCCAGCCAGTAAGCTTTGCTGCTAGTCGTACGTTTTGACCACCTCGTCCAATAGCTAGTGATTGTTGGTCGCCAGACACTTCAGCAATGGCATGACCTCGCTCGCCCTCTTCTTCGTTTGGTTCAGCCTCAATTTTGATAGACATTACTTGAGCTGGAGAGAGTGAGTCTTCTAGGAACTCCGTTACTTCAGGTGACCATTCAATGATGTCGATTTTTTCACCACCTAACTCACTCATTACAGTTGATACTCGCACTCCTCGTTGACCAACTAGTGATCCTACTGGGTCAATGTGCTCATCAACCGCGTGAACGGCAATCTTTGATCGTGCGCCGGCTTCTCGAGCTACCGCCTTTACTTCAACCGCTCCAGTTTGTAGTTCTGGCGCTTCGACAGTAAATAGTGAAACCAAGAAGTCAGGGTGTGATCGAGATAGTTTCAGGAAGATCCCTCGTGGAGTTTCTTCTACTGCCAGCAAGATAGCTCGGAGCCTTTCTCCTGGCTTGAATCGTTCCCCGGGAATTTGCTCTTCGTAAGGCATGATGGCGGTTACCCGTCCGAGATCGACGTATAGATTACCTCGTTCAAATCGTTGAACGTGACCAATCACGATGTCGCCAGCTTTTTGACCAAATTCTGCCAGGGCAGATTCTTTCTCAGCTTCACGAATCTTTTGCATGATCACTTGCTTAGCTGTTTGGGCAGCAATCCGACCAAAATCATCCTTAGCTTCCAATGGAAAAACTAGTTCTTCGTTAAGCTCCACATCTTTCTTAATCATCTTCGCCGTATCGATCATGATGTGCTTTTCCTCATCAAAGCGCACCTTCGGGTTTTCCTCGTCTTCTTCCTCGGTCTCAACCTCCTCTTCGATCGGGTTACCTTCTTCGTCTAGCTCTGGTTCTGGCTTGAGCATTGATTCGTCAACCACAATCTTGATTTGATTGAAGGTGGTTGTACCGGTCTCCATATCAAAGGCGCAAGTGACAATTTGCCCTCTTTTACCAAATTCCTTCTTGTATGCAGTTGCAAGTGATTGCTCAATCGCGTCAATCATTCGTTCACGAGGGATCCCTCGCTCTTCTTCCATTTCAGTTAATACTGAATTAATTACTTTTAGATCAAACATATTCAATTGTTTATTGCGCGCTGCATCATGAATCGAGTCATGTGATACAACGCTGATTATTAAGTTGTCTGGTTAGAAAACGGCTCGGCCACAGGCCGAGCAGTCATTCATCAGATAAATTAAATATACTCTCAGGTCCTCCAAAAGTCAAAGAGAAATATTAATCGTGAACATCCGACCGAGCTATTGGGAGAGAGGTGATATAATGTAAGCAACAAGTTCCGGAGGTAATGGTTCTGTGTATTTTTTCGTATGCGTATTCAAGATGATCAACTCAAGCGGTTTATCTTAGATGCTGGTTTAATCACCAAGGCTGATATTGCTGAGGCTGAGAAAATCGCCAAGGAAGAGAAGCGTACTTTAAGTGAAGCTCTTATCTCACACGGCCACATGACCGAGGACGATATGCGTCGCGTTGAGTCATATGTACTTGGAATTCCGTTTGTTTCTCTCAAGGAAATGAAAATAGACTTTGAAACCCTTACTCTCATCCCCGAGCCAGTAGCTCGAACTCACAATATTATTGCCTACAAAAAGAGCGAAGATACACTCGAAGTGGCCATGCTCGATACCGCCGACCTGCCAGCCATCGACTTTGTAAAGAAAAAGGTGGGTCTCAAAATCCAGCCACGCCTTACCGACACTGAATCAATGCGAGGCGCGCTTAGAATGTACCAAAAAAACCTCAAAGATGAGTTTGGTGATCTTATTATGAAAGACGCTTCAGAATTGAAGGTCTTGAATGAAGAAGGAGAGGAAGTTAGTGAGAAGGAGCTGAAGAAGATGGCGGAAGACCTGCCGGTGGTACGTATTGTCGACACACTCCTTCGACACGCGATCATTCAAGGAGCATCTGATATTCATATTGAACCAATGGAAGAGGAGGTGTTGGTGCGGTATCGCATTGACGGTATTTTGAACGACGCGATGAAGTTGCCAAAGATTGCTGATAGCAGTATCGTGGCCCGTCTCAAGGTGCTTTCAAACCTCAAGCTTGACCAAAAACGTCTTCCGCAAGACGGACGATTCAAGATGGAGATGGATGGACAGAAAGTGGCGTTTCGAGTTTCAATGCTACCAACTTTTTATGGTGAAAAGGTGGTAATGCGTTTGTTGCGGGAAAACCGCAGCGGTTTCTCACTAGAAGGAATTGGTTTCCATGGCACCACTCTCGACCGGATTCACCGGGCTACCCGCGCCACTACCGGAATTATTTTGGTCACCGGGCCAACTGGTTCTGGTAAGTCGACTACTCTCTATACTATTCTCGATCTTTTAAATACACCGGAAGTAAACATTTCTACCATCGAAGATCCGATCGAGTACCAAATGCCACGAGTAAATCAGTCTCAGGTTAAGCCTGATATTGGCTTCACCTTTGCTGCTGGTCTCCGGTCTCTTATGCGTCAGGACCCTGATGTGATTATGGTGGGGGAGATTCGTGATGAAGAAACGGCATCGTTGGCGATCAATGCAGCGTTGACCGGGCACTTAGTGCTAGCGACTATTCACACCAACTCAGCATCTGGAACCATCGCACGCTTGACTGACATGGGTGCCGAATCATTCCTGCTTACCTCAACTTTGCGAGTGGCAATTGGTCAACGATTGGTGCGAAAGCTGGCTGATGACAAATTGCCATACATTCTCACCAAAGCCGAGAAAGATGAGTTGGGCGAGAAGGTGAATCTCGACCTCGTCCTTGCCGCCCTGAAAGAAGAGAAAGTGGTTAATGATGACGCGACCTGGAATGATGTGCCGTTTTATCATCCAAAAGAAAAAGGTGAGACCGAAGATGGCTACAACGGTCGGATGGGTATTCATGAAGTACTGGAAGTGTCACCCGGCATTCGAGAAATGGTAATGGCAGAGAAGACCGGTGAAGAATTGCAAGAACAAGCGCGCAAGGAAGGAATGCTCACTATGATTGAAGACGGTATTTTCAAGGCAGCACAAGGCCTGACTAGTATCGAAGAAGTATTAAGAGTAATTAACGAATAATCATTAGTATGGCCACTTTTACCTACACTGGGGAAGATAGTGAAGGCAAGAAGGTAACTGAAACCGTTGAGGCGGAGGATCGTTTTGGAGTCTATGCGGTCGCACGTGGGCAAGGGCATACAGTATCCTCTATTGAAGAGACTTCAAAGTTTAGTTTTAGTCGTCTGATCAATGTTGAGAAGATGAACTATTTCCTCAGCCGCGTGACCGGAGACGAGCTGGTGATGGTGACCCGAAACCTAGGTTCGATGCTTAATGCTGGACTTACTGTCACTCGAGCTTTGTCGGTGATTGAAAGACAGAGTACCAATCCACGCATGCAGGGGGTCACTAAGAGTATGGTCGAGAAGATCAATCAGGGAGGAACTTTTTATGAGTCTTTACAAGACTTTCCCGAGGTGTTTGATGATCTGTATGTGGCTATGGTGAAGGCGGGTGAAGAAAGTGGAAACCTAGCTGAAGCTCTACAAACATTGGCGATTCAGATGGAGCGCTCAAACAACCTCAAGAAAAAAGTGAAGGGCGCCATGATTTATCCAAGTATTGTGGTGGTGGTAATGGTAGTGATTGGAATTTTGATGATGATCTACGTGATGCCACAAATCACGGGGGTATTTGAAGGTATGGATAAAGACTTGCCGGCCACTACTCAGTTTTTGATTACAGCTAGTAATTTTATGCAAAATTACACTATTGTGGTAATTGGTGGCATGGTCGGACTCATTGTCGGATTTATGTATTTCCTAAAAACTAAGATCGGTAAGATTGTCAGTTCTTGGGTGGTGGTGCGGTTGCCAGTTATTGGGACTATTGCCAAAGAGGTTAATGCCGCTCGTACCGCACGAACCCTGTCGTCTCTTCTGAATTCAGGTGTGGATGTTATTCAGTCTATTGATATCACCGAAGAAGTGCTGCAAAACGTATTTTATAAAAAAATCTTAGCTGAAGCGTCGGTGCGGGTAGAGAAGGGAACGGCACTATCGGAAACATTTATTGAAAGAAAAGATTTGTATCCTGTGTTGGTAGGAGAAATGATTTTGGTGGGTGAAGAAACTGGTCAGATTGCTGGTATGTTGGGAGAGTTGGCACAGTTTTATGAAACTGAGGTAGAAAGAAAAACCAAAGACCTGTCGACCATCATTGAACCACTTTTGATGGTGGTGATTGGTGGCGGGGTGGGCTTCTTTGCTATGGCGTTGATTGCGCCAATCTATTCTATTTCAGACGGTATTGGCTAGTATCTATGCATAAAATCAAATTGTCACAATTGGGGATCTCACTAGTAGAGGTTTTGATTGTGTCAGCTTTGATTACGCTAGTATTTGGAGCTTTAATCTCATCATTTAGCTACTCAGTTAATCTCATCAATAACACAGAGGCTAAGTTGAGCGCTTTGTCGATTGCTAATGATCGAATGGAGTACATCCGTTCCTTACCTTATGCAGATGTGGGGGTAATAGCCGGTGATCCTGCTGGCAATATTCCGCAGACCAGTACCACCACCTTAAACGGTATCGAGTTTATCGAGCGAGTGCGTATCGACTGGATCAATGATCCGGGTGACGATGTGGCGGGTATCGATGGTAACGGAATTATTTTTGATTATAAAAAAGTCAGACTGGAATACACTTGGAACCGGGGCGGTGCTACCAGTAGTGTGGTGCTGTTGAGTAATATCGTACCGCGTTCAATCGAAACGACTACCGGTGGTGGAACTGCTAGGATTATTGTGATTGACTCAGAGGCCGGTTTACTGCCAGGAGCGTCTGTGCGTTTGTATGGTTCTAGTTCTACATTTCCATATGATGTGACAAATTTCACCAATTATAATGGCGAGGCCCTGTTTAATGTGCGGGCAGATAGCGGGTATCAGGTAGAAGTGACAGCAAACATAAGTGGAGACCAATACTCAACCGACCAGACATACGAAGCTACCACCACCAATCCGAATCCATCAGTTTCACCCTTTACTGTCTTAGAGGCAGATGTGTCAACTCTCACTTTTCAGATTGATGAGTTGAGTGATTTAGATATAAATACTTTTTCTGATTGGAGTGATCAATATTTCCGAGAAGACTTCGCTGATTTGCTATCGGTTGCATCTAGTAGTGGAGTGAGGTCGTTTGCTGGTGAATTAGAGCTCGCTAATACGCTAGGTGTCTATGATACTAGTGGAGTGGTTTATGTCGGCCCGATTAATCCAGCTGGTTTGCTAGGTTGGGATACGGTACGGGTAGCTAGAGATATTCCCGCTAACACCACACAAGAAGTACAGTTGTTTACTGGGGTAGGAACTGGTCCTTACACTTTTACTTTAATTCCCGAAATTGATTTGCCCGGTAACCTAGCTGGCTTCACAGACAATATTATCGATATTTCTGAACTGAGCACCAGCGTTTATTCGTCAATTTTTGTTGGGATCAACCTTACTACTTCTGACACCACGGTGTCACCTCAGGTTGATGAGATCGATGTTTATTATCGTGATGGCGAGACCTCACTAGGTAGCGTAGGTTTTGATATTCAGGGTGCGAAGTTAATAGGCACAGAAGATGATGCTTCACCAATTTATAAATTCACCGATTCTTTGACCACTGATTTATCAGGCGAACATACGATTACTGATTTAGAATTCGATGAATACACACTTAATATTTCTGGAGGTAGAGATATCGCTAGTGCTTGCCCCGCTCACCCCTTTAGTCACTTGGCTGGAATCAACGGTAATCTTGATCTGCGTTTAGTTGGTGGAGCTGCTAATACTTTACGGGTAAATGTGGTCGACGTGACAGGCAGGGTATTGCCCGGGGTAGAAGTAAATGTAAACCGCACTGGTTATGACGTCACCCAAGAAACTGATAACTGCGGTCAAACATTTTTCACCGGCGGTCTGATAGCGGAAGAGGATTATGAGGTTAATATCACAGCCGCTGGATATGTAGGGCAGACGATTGACCCGTATGAAATTGATGGTGATACTTTCTTGCAGGTAATAATGACTGAATAGTATGGCTAATTTTAAGGATACAAAGCAAATAGGTTTCAGTTTTGTGGAGATGGTGGTGGTGATCGGCATTTATACCGTATTGCTACTGGCGGTAACAGCAGCCGTGCGAGAGTTGTATAACATCTCTGCCTATACTACCGCCCAGGCAAATGAGGTAGAGAACGCAAGGCGCGGTATGACACAATGGAACCGAGATGCTAAAGAAATGACAGTGGCGGAAGATGGTACCTACCCCGTGGCAGTAATTGATGAGCACCATTTTGGCTATTATAGTGACACCGACCAAGATGATTCTGTCGAATATGTTGAATACATTTTAGACGAGACCACGCTCAATAAATTCACTTATGATCCAACTGGCAACCCGCCGGTTTATGATTTGACGTCTCCTGATGCGACCACTACTTTATCACTGTATGTACAAAATATTCTGCAAGGGACTTCAACATTCTTGTATTTTGATAATGCTGGTAATCAACTGAGTTCAACTTCGCCAATTATCGATGTGCGATACATTGCCGCTCAGTTGATTGTAAATATTGACCCGATTAGGGCGCCGGGGGAGTTTATGCTCAGGTCTAGTCTTGCTCCTCGCAATTTGAAGGATAATCTATAAGTATATGTTCCAATCACACCAACAAACTACAAAATCGTCCGGCTACCTGCTGGTTTTGGTTTTGGTGTTCGGTAGCGTCTTCTTAGTTATTTTGGCCTCTTTCACTAGCTATATCATTACGCAAAACCAAGTAGTTAATTTCCGTGAAGAGCAACAAAAAGCCACTGAGATTGCTGAAGCTGGTCTAAATTTCTACCGTTGGTATTTAGCTCATTTTCCTGATGATGCAACTGTAAGTACCAGTAGCGTATATACAGACCCCGAGGACGGAGATATTGGCGAGTACACTTTGACGATTAGTCGCAATACTTATTGCGGCAGTACAGCTTCGATCGAAGTGACATCATCTGGTTTTACTTACCAAGATCCATCGGCGGTTAGTACCGTGAGTGCACGTTATAGTTTGCCGACAGTGGCCGAGTATTCATTTATCACTAACGGTGGCGTGTGGTATGGGTCAGACCGTGTAATTACTGGTCCGGTACATTCCAATCAGGGAATTAGAATGGACGGATCACATAATTCTTTTGTGGGCAGCGGGCAGTCAGATTGGACTTGCACCAGCTCGTTTGGATGTGCGGGGAATCCGACCGTCGATGGTGTATTTACGACAAGTGGAAATGCCACTCCAGGATTATTTTCTTTCCCAGTTTCACCAGTTGATTTTGCTGGCATCACCCTGGATTTGAGCGAGATAAAAGATCATGCTGAGAATGACGGCGGTATTTACTATGGCCCATCAAGTGGTTGGGGTTATCGAGTAATTTTTAATGGCGACGGAACGATCACAATCAGAGAGGTGACCAGCACTTATAACTATCGCGCTTATAGTACTTCACAAGGTTGGCATTGGGGCGAGCGGAATGTCATTACTGGCGAATCATTTGTGGCGACTGAAGCGATAGACCCTAATTGCCCACTAATTTATATTGAAGACAAGGTTTGGCTCGAAGGTGAGATAACCCAAAAAGTCACTTTGGCCGCTGCTAATCTCTCCTCCGGATCAGAGACTAATATTGTGTTGCATGACGATATAACCTACGCAGCCGGTGCTCCAGCTGGTCTTTTAGCAATCGCAGAAGATGATATTGATGTCGGTCTGGAGGTGCCAAACAACATGACGGCTAACGGTTTGTTTGTAGCGCAAAATGGTCGCTTTGGTCGCAATCACTATTGGACCAGTCGTCTACCATGGTGGTTGGACGCATACGTCTGCCGCAATTCACTTACCAGATTTGGTAGTGTGATTTCAAACGGACGAGTTGGTACAAAGTGGACCGGTTCCTATTGTGGATCCTATAGTTCCGGATTTGCTAATCGAATTACTTCGTTTGATCAAGACCAAGTAGATAATCCACCACCGATGACGCCTGAAACATCAGATGTCTATATGTTTGATGACTGGCGTCAGGATGGGTAGAAAGCAAACTGCTTAGCTTTCTACCTGATTCTGACGAGAGTCAGAAATTTCCGATATTTATGAGGAAATAAGTGGGACAAAAACTAATCTTTAGGCACGTTTGCAGAGTAGGTACTTTCCATCACAGAATTACCTGGTCACGATTTACCTCCTCCGAGCGCGAGCGAGGAATCGTCGATGCTTACGAGACGATATGCGGGACTCAGTATGCAGCTTTGGGCACGTTTATATTGCAGTTAAATCTCCGAAAGGAGATTTTTTTGCGTGCTACAATTCTCAAGTATGAAAAAAACACACGCCCTAGTTGTTGGAAATTGGAAATTAAATCCAATTACTCTAAAAGAAGCTAGCGATTTAGCCGCTGGCGTAGCTCGTAAGAACAAAAAAATAACCGATGCCTATGTTGCAGTGGCTCCCCCATTTCCGTATTTGTCAGAAGTGGGTAAGAAAATCTCTAAGACCCCGACGTCATTAGCAGCACAAGATGTTTATCACAAAAACATGGGAGCACACACTGGAGAAGTGTCCGTGCTGCAATTGAAAGACCTAGGGGTAGAATTTGTGATCATCGGGCATTCTGAGCGCCGAGCCATGGGAGAGAATGATGAGGATGTGGCTCAGAAGGTGGCAATGGTACTGAAACACAAACTTACTCCCATTGTTTGCATCGGGGAAAGTAAGCGTGATGATAAAGGAGATTTTTTCAACTTTGTACAAAAACAGATTCGCAGCTTAGCAAAAACACTTAAACCTGCTCAAATGAAAAGAGTAGTTCTCGCCTATGAGCCAATTTGGGCAATCGGTACCGGTAAAACTGCTACAGCAGAAGATGTAAAGGAGATGCAATTATTTATCGAAAGTGTGCTAACTAAAATATATGACCGAGCAACAGCTCGTAATGTTAGGTTGCTCTACGGTGGATCTGTGAAGCCGCACAACGCCACAGAATTACACCAAGACGGTGGCATGAATGGTTTTTTGGTAGGAGGAGCTAGTCTCAAGGCTGAAGACTTTACGGCTATTATTAACGCAACAATTTAGTATGAAGAAAATTACCGAAGCAGGTGATCTGAAAGGTAAGTATGTATTACTGCGAGCATCTCTCAATATTCCATTGAAAGATGGAAAGATACGTAATAAATTTCGACTCGAGCGAGCGCTGCCAACTTTGCGATATCTGCACGAGCAGGGTGCTAAAACTATTGTGGTTGCACACATCGGCCGTGAACCAAATGAAACACTCAAGCCGGTGTTTGATGAGCTAGAAAAATATCTTCCAGTGCATTGGGGCGGGGCAATTGGTACTGATGGTCTGCTACAGAGAAAAGAACTTATGGGTGATGGTGATATTATTTTGGTTGAAAATACTAGACAAAATGAGGGTGAAAAAAATAATGATCCAGCGTTTGTAAAGCAATTAGCCGAACTGGGAGAAGTGTATGTAAATGATGCTTTTGCAGCCGCCCACCGAGAGCATGCCTCTACCTATGGAGTAGCTCAAGTTATGCCTGCGTACGCCGGCCTCACTCTCTCAGAAGAAGTCGAGCAACTTAGCAAGGCTATGAAACCGGAAAGCCCCTCGCTGTTCCTGCTTGGTGGAGCCAAGTTTGATACCAAGATGCCACTCGTAGAGAAATACCTTGCTGAGTACGATCATGTATTTATCGGGGGAGCAATCGCGAATGATATCTTCAAAGCTAAGGGTTACGAAGTGGGTGAATCACTGGTGTCTGATGTGTCGCTCGAAGGGGCAGAATTTCTGAATAGTAAAAAACTACTCATCCCTATCGATGTAATTGTCGATGGTCCTGACGGACGGAAAGTGAAGAATCTCGATGAAGTCACTCCTGAAGAAAAGATTTTTGATTGTGGTCCGCTGACAATTGAGATGTTGGCGACTTACATCGAAAAAGCCAAAACCATTCTTTGGAACGGTCCATTTGGTGCCTATGAGATGGGTTACACCCAAAGCACTGAAATCACTGCAAGGCATGTCGCAGGGGCAGACGCCTTTAGTGTTATCGGGGGCGGTGACACAGTGGCAGCGGTAGAAAAACTTGAGATTAATAATCTATTTGGCTTTGTCTCGATTGGCGGGGGCTCGATGCTGACACTGCTTGAAAAGGGTAGTACTCCAGTACTGGATTCACTCAAATAAAAAAAGCCCCGCCAGGGGCTTTTTTAAATTGTGTCCCTTAGTTTGTCGGCAATTTCAGTTACCTCACCCTCTTTGTAGTCATTGTGATTTGGCGAAGAAAAAGTATTGTCGTCTTTGTAGCGTGGGATGACGTGCATATGAGCATGAAATACTTCTTGTCCGGCATCTTCGCCATTGTTCATGATGTAATTTACTCCAGTGCAGCCGAGTGTCTTCTTTTGGGCTCGAGCTACTTTTTGAGCGACACGCATAACTGCCGCCATTGTTTCTTCTGAAGCTTCTACCCCGTCAATTACTGGTTCTTTTGGAATTACTAAAGTGTGGCCAGGGTTGACTGGTTTGATGTCTAAAAAAGCCAGTATCTGATCATCTTCGTACACAATATCGGCTGGGATTTCCTTAGCAATGATTTTCGAAAAAATAGTTTCCATAACTTTAGTCAATTATTGATAAATGTTAACATAAGTCACTATTATGGCGATTTATAAATTTCCGGAAGTGAATGACAAAGTGATTGATGAATCGTTATCACCTTTACTTAATCAGCTACTACTCGCTCGAGGCATCACTAAAAAAGCAGAAGTTGATGAGTTTTTAGCTCCTAATTACGAAACTCATTTGCACGATCCAAAGGCTATGAATGATATGGAAGCCGCTTGTGTTCGGATCGAGGAAGCGATGAAAAATGACGAAAGAATTGGAATCTTCAGTGATTATGATTGCGATGGAATTCCAGGAGCAGTAGTTCTGCATGATTTCTTTACTTCAATTGGCTACACCAATTTTCAAAATTACATTCCACATCGTCACTTTGAAGGATTTGGCTTGAGTACAAAGGCAGTCGATAAACTAAAAGAAGATGGAGTGTCGCTTATCATTACCATCGATTGTGGAACTTCAAATGTTGAAGAGGTGGCGCATGCCACGAAGGAGGGGGTAGGTGTAATTATTACTGACCATCACGAAGCTCCGACAGAGCTGCCAAAGGCGGTGGCAATCGTGAATCCAAAATTAGGCAATTATCCCTTTGATGGCCTTTGTGGAGCGGGAGTAGTATTTAAATTGATCCAGGCTCTCCTTGAGCGAAATGATTATGGTTTAATACCTGGTAAAGAAAAATGGTGGCTAGATATGGTCGGGGTAGCTACCATCGCGGATATGGTGCCGCTCGTGGATGAAAACCGCGCCCTCGCTCATTACGGACTTAAGGTACTTCGCAAATCTCGTCGTCCCGGTTTGCAACAACTACTCAAAAAAGCCCGAGTCAATCAGTTGTACCTCACAGAGGAAGACATCGGCTTTACTATCGGTCCACGCGTAAATGCTGCTTCACGGATGGACACGCCCGAAGATGCTTTTTATATGTTGGCTGAGACAGATCTTGAAAAAGCTAGTGAGCGAGTGGAGCATTTAGAAAAATTAAATCAGGACCGGAAGACCCAAGTCGCTTTAATGACCAAAGACATACATAAGCGATTGAAGGCTCTGGAAGAAGTGCCGGCGGTGCTAGTGATGGGTAGCCCTGATTGGCGGCCGTCACTGGTAGGGTTAGCTGCCAGCAAGCTGGCAGAAGAATATAACAAGCCGGTGTTTTTGTGGGGAACTGATGGCAATGGTGTCTATAAAGGATCGTGTCGTTCAGGAGGTACGGTCAGCGTTGTCACTTTGATGGAGGGTTGCAAAGACGTATTTATTGAACATGGCGGGCATCATTTTTCCGGCGGATTCTCAGTAAAAGACGAGCATATTCACAGCTTCGGGCAAAGTCTTAATGAAGCAATGCACGAACTGGGGGCTGAAGCAGAAATTAAAGAAGAGGTGCAAATTGATGCGGAGCTTAGTCTCAATGACGTAAACCAACTCATCATTAAAGAACTCGAGAGGTTGGCGCCATTTGGTACCGGCAATCACAAACCCGTCTTTGCCTTCAAGAATGTTACCCCTCGCCAAGTAGATGTATTTGGTAAAACTAAAGAGCACACCAAGATTATTTTTGATAGTGAGAATGGCCAGCTTGAAGCGATATCGTTTTTCCAAAAACCAGAAGATTTTAATAAGGTGCCGACAGCTAACACACCGTTTACTCTTTTGGCTAATGTTGAACAATCATTTTTTATGGGACGACGACAGATTCGCATGATGATTGTTGACATTATTTAGATCAGCTGACACTATAGCTGTGAATTAGTCACTCAACTTCGAGGAGGGAGTATGAGTAGGAATTGCAAAGAAAGAATCTGGGTCCCTCAAGGAGTCTACAGTCTCGACGGCTGCCTAGTGAGCATTGAAGGAAATCGTATCGTGCTTTTAGCCGATTTACGTATTCATTACGGGGAGATTACACACGCAAATCCTTTAGCAAAAGGATTTGCGATCACCTATACCCGACTCGGTCGAATTGTCGACGGCCAAGTTAGGCGAAAAGAGCACGAGGCCGATTTGCTCAAGTTGTGATTCTTCGTGTTCGGCCGGAGCATCTTGTAACAGCAAGGTGCTCATTTTTTATGATAGTCTAATACACATGAATTTAATTTTTACTGACGGAGCAGCCAAGGGAAATCCCGGCCCGGGAGGTTACGGTGCTGTTTTGTTATTAGGAGATACAGTGACAGAGATTGGAGAAGGAAAGTCAGAAACCACCAATAATGAAATGGAATTGAAGGCGGTGGTAGAAGCTCTTAAAGAAGGACGAGAGGCAGAAGAAACTCTTCATATTTATACTGATTCGAAGTATGTCGTAGAGGGAGCAACAGGCTGGGTGTTTGGCTGGATTAAAAATGGCTGGAAGACCAAGAACGATACCGATGTTTTGCATAAAGAGCTTTGGCAAGAATTGTTTGATTTGCAGAAGCAGGTGGAAATTGAATGGCACAAAGTACCTGGGCACGTCGGGCTGATTGGAAATGAGCGAGCAGATACTATCGCATCAGATTTTGGTGACAAAAAACCTGTCGAGTTATTTGCTGGCCCTCGATCTGCCTACCAACATAAGATAGAAAATGTTGAATATGATAAAGAGAAAGCTGCCGCCCGTAGCGAAGCTAGAAAGCGCAGCAACATGAAAGCCTTTTCTTATGTCAGCGAAGTAGACGGAGTGATTGAGACGCACGCTACTTGGCTTGAGTGCGAAGCACGCGTCAAAGGCAAGAAGGCTCGTTTTAAAAAAGCGCTTACGGCTGAAGAGGAATCAGAAATTAGGGCTGAATTTGGAGGGTAGCGCCAGGCGCTCGTTGTGTGCTAGGGTGCAATTATGAAAGAGCTAATTATTAAAACTGCTGGAGCTGCGAAAGATGGACTTGGTCCGGCAGCGATTGGGATAGTGGTGACTGACAAGCAAGGCAAGGAAGTATTTTCTCAGGCTGAGGAAATTGGCAACGCAACTAGCGAATATGCGGAATATTTTGCGGCGGTACGAGCTTTGCAGTTACTGCGCGAGAAATTTGGCGATGGTTTGAATAAATTTTCACACACCTTACAGTCTGAATGTGAGTCATTGATCCAGCACCTATCAGCAAAGGCGGAAATAAAGGATGTTAGTCTCATCGGACATTTTATTGAAATATACAATTTACGAGTAGCTTGCTTTCCTGCACTCGAACCAAAATTGGTGAAAGAGAAAGACAATCGAGAGCCAAGACAATTGTTAGATAAACTACTTGACTAACCTTATTTATACTGTACTCTCATAAGTCGCGGTGGGTCGAAAGACTTCACCATTTTTAGTTCATCAACAGAAGGAAAGCGTTTTGATGTCTATTGATAACAAGAGTTTTGCGGATTGGGAGCAGGTCCTGAATGACTATTACGACGTGCTGCCTGGTCTGAAGCGGCAGTATGAGTACCTTAAAGCGACCATCAAAAAAATGGAAGCCGGACGTACTCGTTATGCCGACGCACAGGCGCTCATGGTTCTGAAGTCGTCCTTCAAGGATCGGATCGCAGAGCTCGAAGCAGCCTCGACTGCAGACAACAATCAGACCGAACAAGAAACTGACGCTGAAGACCAGCCGGAACCGGATGATGCCGGTGGTGAGCGAGGCGATGACTTCAGTGTCGGTAAGCAGTATTCTGGAGACGGAAATTTCGATATTGAACAGGAAGCTTTACGCGGACCTGAAGAATCGTGCGAGGTAGCTGCTTAGCCATCGCTTCTGTCCGAAAACCCAGCCGAAATTGGCTGGGTTTTTATTATTTAGATTGGAGTGACCTGTTACACTAGCTTATGCGCTATTTATTTGAAGTCATAGCGATTTCTTTTACTGGTGGAATTGCCGCTCGTACTATATTTAATATTTCGTCTGAGTACGTGGTCTGGCTGATGGTGCTTAGTCTGGCTTTGGCTTTATGGTGGCGAAAGCGTTCTTGTCAGACTCTGTGTCAGCCGGTTTTGGGACTCAGTGTAATCATGCTAGCGCTCGCGTTGGGGATTTTTCGAACGGAGCTAGCGACTTGGCAATTTGGTAAGTCTAACCTGGAAGAGTCTGTCGGCAGCTCGATCGAATTGATCGGAGTAATTGATGAAGAGCCGGATTACCGAGCTAATCAGGTGCAGTTTTATGTAACAACTTCTGATGATCGAGTGTTGGTGAGTGCCGATCGTTTAACAGATTTGTCTTATGGAGATCGGGTGCAGATAACCGGGCGCTTAGATAAACCAACTTCGTTTACCACTGATCTAGGCCGTACTTTTGATTATGAAAATTATCTCAAAGCTCGCGGTGTGGAGTATCGCCTATCTTTTGCGGAGGTGTCGGTGCTTGATTCAGGTGGTGGTAATTGGTTTGTGGGCATGCTTTTGGCCGCCAAGCACGCTTTTATCAATTCGGTAAAACAGACTATTCCGGAGCCGGAAGTGGCACTGGGCAACGGACTTTTGTTGGGAGTGCAGTCTTCTTTGGGAGATGATATTGAGGAAGATTTTCGAAAAACTGGCATCATTCACATTGTGGTTTTGTCTGGCTACAACGTAATGCTGGTAGTAGCTTTTATTCTATTTATTTTCTCATTCTTTCTACCACTACGCTGGCGCTTTGTGGCTGGATTGGTAGCAATTGTTTCTTTTGCCTTGATTGTTGGTTTATCAGCTACCGTGGTGCGCGCCAGCATCATGGCTTCGTTGGTGTTGTTTGCCCAGTCGTTTGGACGTGAATACAATGTGATGCGAGCGCTAATTTTTGCTGGTTTAGTAATGATTGCTATCAATCCGTATTTACTTTTGTATGACATTGGTTTTCAGCTATCATTTATGGCGACATTAGGCTTGATTATTTTGTCACCATATTTTGAAACAGCTCTCTTGAGTGCTAAGAAAATTAAAATCTCGGAGTTTTTGGTGGCCACTCTCACTACTCAGATCGCTGTTTTACCACTTTTGCTTTACCATATTGGGGAAGTGTCGCTAGTAGCGATTGTCGTTAATGTTTTAGTGTTGCCGGTAGTGCCGGTTGCTATGCTACTAACGTTTCTGACAGGAGTAGTGGGGTTAATTTCTATTACGTTAGCGCAACCGATCGCTTATCTGGCTGATTTGAGCCTCAACTACATTTTGGTAGTCGCTGAGCGCTTTGCATCTTTGCCTTTTGCTGCCGTGAGTGTACCAAGTTTTCCAGCCTATTTAGTGCCGTTCATGTATTTATTGATGGTGATGCTTATAGCTTATGCAAATTATCGAAAAAACGGCAACGGTTGGGTAGTTGAAGAGGAAAAGGAAATGGCCGGTTTGCCTAAGGCGCCTGTGGCGCCAGACAAACCGGCCGATGATATCCCGATATTTTTTCGTTAGGCTATAACATTCATGTTTTATTTCCCTGTGCTATAATCCAAAACATGATAGAAGGAGTACTAGTAACAAAAGGTGAAGAAGCGATCCACGACATTTATGAGCAATTACCTCTTGTCGATTGGTACTATTCTCTCTACTCTACTGATGCAGTAGTTGACCAGTGGGGCGACTATTCAAGAGAGATAGGAGAACGTGTTGCAAAAGCCGGCGTGTATGTAAAAGAATTAATAGCTGGTAACAATCGTCCAGTTCCGTACGCTGACTATTACAACAATGAAACTCAGGAGATACGATATCTTCCAAGAGAAACTAAAATCGATACTGACTTAATTGTATTTGAGGGCAGGGTAGTACTTATTTCTTATGATGATTTAAAGGTGATCACAATTGATGATGATGCAATATTTCAAACAGTGAAGCAGATGTTTGAGATGTTGTGGGAAGGTACACCTATGTTTATTGATGTAGAAAAATTGCTTTCTACCTAAATTTAAAGAAAGGTCCATCTAGAGGCGGCTTAGCTTCAAAGAGGCGAGTTGCTACCTCGCCGTCAATTTCTTCAAAAATATTTTCACCCGGATTTTCATTCTGCTTCATTTGTTGCTCCCAGCGTTTTCTAATTTCACTTAAGTTTTCATAGTATCCATCTTCAAAAAGTGGTGAGTTCTTAAAAATGTCCAACTCTTTCCATTCTCCGAACTTACCTTTAATAATAAAAGGTAACGTTGCTACGGCAATTTCTTTACCGCTAAGCCAATAAGTTTTTTCAGCGTTAGGTCTTAGCTCGTTTTCCTTTTCTGTGTCTACTGTACTGACATTGAACATCATGCCTTTAACTTGTTCCGGATTCTCTTGAATTAGGTTGTATATGATTGAACGGAGAATGTTTTTTGATTTGGTGTAAGACTGCCAGTATTTGATTTGATGTTTGTCAGACACAGACCCCATTCCATATAGTGACAACTTAAAGCCTTCTTCAGATTGCAGCATTCTTTTATAAAGTGGTTTAATGATATTTACAAAGGTCTCAATGTTTGTTTTGTATACTTCATCATCGATACCATCTTCATCATTATCTATTGAGGGCTCACCATTTGGTTCGTATTTAAACATCCCAACAGAGTGTATGAACACAACTTCAGAATATACTGAAAAATCTATGGTTTGTATTGATTCGTTTACTTTTGCCTCATCAAGTAAATCAAGCTCTAAAAAAGTAAAATTATCAGCTGAGGTTTCAAATTCTCTCCTAGCAATAGCAACGCAATCAAATTCAGGTAACTCGGAAAATTCTTCCAAATAGTCTCGCCCAATTGCACCAGAAGCTCCAGTTACAAGAACTAACTTTTTTGGCTCATGCATGTTGTGATTGTAGCATGGCAGCATTTTGCCGCACTATTAAGTAGAGACAGAAATGGCCGGTTTGCCTAAGGCGCCTGTGGCGCCAGACAAACCGGCCGATGATATCCCGATATTTTTTCGTTAGATTAATTTAGAAATTGGTCGAGAGCATAGTCTGACTGTTTGGCAGTGCAAAGAATATATCTGCGTTGCCGTACTCGACGTACAGTCATGATGGCCATGCCTTCATGGTAAAAGCGCTCTTTGCCATATGGGATGCGAGCATGCTGCCAAGAGACGGCCCGTTGATAGGAGGCAAAACCTCGTTTCGACCACCACCACACCTTGAGTCTCCGGTACCACCTCATGGCTGGGTGTTTCCACCAACGGGGTAGGTAGTATGAGGTATATCGGTGATTTGTTGGTAAGTCCATAAGACAAAACCTCAGTTCAAGTCTGAGGGTATGATACTTATCGTTTGAATTATTGCAACTAGATCAAGCGCCCAGCCACTACTTCCCAGTTGATGTTCCTAAAGAATGCGTCGACGTACTTGGCTTTGTCTGGTGCGCGGTAGTCTCGCATGTATGAGTGTTCCCACATGTCGAGTGCCAAGATTAAATCCAGATCTGGTAGTTGGCCGAGGTGTTGTTCATCCACCCAAGTTTGTACCAATTGGTCTGTGTGCGGGTCGTGGTAGAGCATGGCCCAACCAATACCACGGGTCAAAGCAATTTCACGGAAGCGGGCTAACCAATTTTCAAACGAACCCCACTGCTCTTCCATTTTTCTTTTAAGAGCACCGTCGGGTAGGGGTTTGTGACCGCCTTCAAGTTGCGAGAAATAGTATTCGTGATTGCGCATGCCGCCAAACTCAAAACCCAAACGTCTCTGCATTTCAGAAATAGCGTAGGCGTTGTTGTCAGGATCGTTGGCATAGGCTGCAATCTTTTCGCGGATTAGGTTGAGGTTCTTTACGTACCCTTGGTACAGACCAATGTGATCTTCAACGGATTCACTAGAGATGCCATCTAGTTCGGGGATATCAAATGTAAGTGCTTCGTACTTCATATTAGTTTATTTCTTGGTTATTGGATTTTTGCTCATTGTATCATGATGTAATGAAAGTAAATTTTGTCTGGTTAAGAGCGTTCACCATCAGCATCTTGACGGTGTTTTCAATTTTGGTTTGGCTACCCGTAGCTGACTCAGCCGAGTCAGCTACCGACCTCCTAGAAGTTCGTTTTATGGATGTTGGACAAGGTGATGCCATATATGTTCGTACTCCAGATGGGGTAGAAGTGGTGATTGATGGCGGGGCGTCCACCGCAGTTCTGTTAGAGTTGGCAAAAGATCGGTCATTGTTCGATAGAAGTTTGGATGTTGTGATAGCTACTCACCCTGATACAGATCATGTTGGCGGCTTGAATGACGTTTTAGAGCGGTATCAAGTGGGAACAATCTTGTGGACAGAAGTTGATCATGAGGCGGCAGCGGCGCGGGCTTTCGCCCGCGCCGCTGCCGCTGAAGGAGCAAAACTCATCAGCGCCCAAGCTGGACAAGTAATTCAGTTGGGAGCATCTACTACCATGAGAGTTTTGTCACCCTTTGGTGATACGTCCAATTGGGAAAGTAACGCCGCTTCTATTATTGTGCAGCTCACGTATGGAGATATTGATTTCATGTTAACCGGGGACGCGCCAATGGGTATTGAAGACTATCTTTCAAAGACTCACGGGGCTTCTCTTGCAAGCGAAGTGTTGAAGCTTGGCCATCATGGTTCAAAGACTTCAACTTCCGACTTATTTTTAAGTGTAGTGCAGCCAGATTATGCAGTGGTGTCAGCCGGCAGAGATAACCGCTACGGTCATCCAAATACAGAAGTGGTAGAGCGCACGCTAAATGCTGGTGCAAAGATTTTGAACACTGCCGAAGAGGGAACTATTATATTTAAGACTGATGGAAAAGCGGTGTGGGTTAAATAAAAAGCGGCGGGCCCTTTGGGCCCGCCGCTTTTTATTTCTTTAGATCAAACCAGCCTTCTTCAATGTTGCGTAAGCCCCATTTTTAGCGATAGTTCTAAGAGCGGCTGCAGAAACTTTTACGTTTACTGTCTTACCTAGCTCAGGAACGAAGATTCGCTTCTTTTGTAGATTTGGTTGACGGGTAGTCTTTCCGCACGGGTTGAACTGCGTCGCACGTGTGCGGTTGCTGTATCGTCCCCCGATCTGGGTTTTCTTACCGGTAATGTCGCATTGCTTTGCCATATACAAGTTATTTAGTGCAGGCATACTACCATGTGTTTAAAATATTGCAACTACGAGCAAGCGTTATATTTTGCAATTCAATTCAACTCTAGTTACTATAAGATGGTTATGGAACCAATACAGATAGCAATGATCGTTGCACTTATTATTTCAGTAGTGATTCACGAAATGGCCCATGGGTTTGCGGCTGACTGGCTCGGTGATCCAACGCCACGTTTGGCCGGACGTCTCAGTCCTAATCCGATTGTGCATCTTGATCCAATGATGTCGGTAATTTTACCTGGTTTGCTATTGGCTACCGGTTCACCAATTCTCTTTGGAGCGGCTAAGCCAGTGCCCTATAACCCATACAATCTCCGTAATCAAAAGTGGGGAGAAGCGATAGTAGCCGCAGCTGGCCCGGCGTCGAATATTGTGATAGCTGTTATTTTTGGTCTCTTGATCCGGAGCGCTGAAGTTTTAAGTTTGAGCGAGTCGTTTGTGCAGTTAGCATTTATGGTGATGATTTTAAATATTTTCTTAGCCTTCTTTAATCTGGTCCCAATCCCACCGCTGGACGGTTCAAAAATTCTTCCTCGCTTACTGCCACGACAACTTGCCTATAAATATGATGAATTTCGGTCGCGCCTAGAACAAAATGTTGGCCTCGGCTTCATTATTATTATCTTGCTGTTTGTGCTGGTTTTGGCCGACCCGCTTTACGATCTTACAATCATGCTGGCCCGGCTATTGATCGGGGCGTAGTTATTTGCTACAGTTCCACAGGTTAAGAAGTTTCGCCGGTCTCACACCAACTGCAAAAGAATAGGTGTGAGGTGTACCGGTTTTCTTTTGTGGCATTCACTCGCTGTACGCAGACTTTCTCCGGTCTGTAAGTGAATGGTCGCTAGAGCGACACCCGGACATCCTCCCAGTTAATCCCCTTGATTGGGTAGGGTGTCCGGTTTTTTAATATCTAAAAACTAGTCTGTAACGCTTGCATTATTGGTTACATATAGTAAAGTGTTCGAGCTAAATTATGGCAACAATTCAACAATTAACCCGTAAGAAGCGACAAGATAAAGCACGTAAGAGTAAGCGGGCGGCTCTTGAATCTGGTTTTAACAAGATCAAGAATCAACCAAACACTTACTTTTCTCCATTCAAGCGTGGAGTATGTACTCGTGTGACTACTAAGACCCCGCGTAAGCCGAACTCAGCGATTCGAAAGATTGCTCGTGTACGACTTTCAAATGGTCAAGAAATCACAGCGTACATCCCAGGTATGAAGCACACGCTACAAGAACACTCAGTGGTACTTGTACGAGGAGGACGTGTTAAGGACATCGGTGTTAACTACACAGTAGTGCGTGGTAAGTACGACGCGACTGGAGTTGACGAACGACGTCGAGGGCGCTCTAAGTACGGAGCTAAGAAACCAAAGGGAGAATAATTTTCCTAAACTGAGCGAATTGTTTTGTCAGACTGCGATAATTTAAGACTCACTGTACTACCAAGTACACCTCGTCTTAAATTTCTGGTCTTCCGCACACTTCATCTCAGTTAAGAAAAATTCGAACTTTGCAGATTAGCAAAGAAGCACGTAGAGAGGCGAATCTCTACACACATTACAAATAGTTTATATTCGCTACAGATAACGATTGGTGTGAGCGACAGCTCATCGACCATTATGCGAAGAATGAAGAATGTTTTCATAAACACTCCTCGTTCTCAGTTAATCAATCACAATTATGAGACGACCTATCAAGAAACGACCTACAGTATCACCAGATATTGTGTACGGTCAGGTGGATGTCGAACGACTCATTAACTACATCATGCTACGAGGTCAAAAAGAGACCGCGCGCAAGATCGTATACGGAGCGTTTGAAATCATCAAAAACGATAAAGAAGGAGGTGACCCGCTAGAAGTGTTCAATACAGCACTTCGAAACGCTGGTCCTTTGATGGAAGTACGATCACGACGAGTTGGTGGTGCAAACTACCAAGTTCCACGAGAAGTACGACCAGAACGACGAGAAGCTTTGGCACTTAGATGGCTTATTGCAGCAGCAAGAAAGCAAAAAGGTACAACTATGATGCAGGCACTAGCCAAAGAACTAATGCTAGCAGCCAAGGAAGAAGGAGATGCAGTGAAGAAGAAGGAGGATACGCACAAGATGGCGGAGGCCAACCGAGCGTTTGCACACTTTGCTTGGTAATTCCAAAATTAGCGACTGGCTTCGTCGTTACGGCAAAAATTTAATTCGCTGGACAGTTGTCCCACTCATAAAATTTTTGCCTAGACTCCTTGCCATTCATCTAATTTTGAAGTCACCTAAAGAAAAACGACCCGAGAGGGTCGTTTTTCTTTTCTTGTGTTTATATAGAATGCTTTTTGTAGACCTCTTTTAAATCCAGGATTTTTTGCACTTTGTCTCTAAGTCCTCCTGTTCTAGTCACCGTTCTTATGTCTGCCATTCCAGATAAAGCGTGACTCACAGAGTGTAAAAGCTCTTCTGTTTGGTACACATAACCATCAGAACCCGTAAGAGTTAGCTTGTTGTCAGCGATAAAACTCATTAAACCCCTGTCGTCATCTGGAGCACCATAAATTTTATGTTCAGTAAAAAGCTCTACTCTTTTTGTGTCAGCTTCTTCGTCGGCAATTTCGTCTACTTGTCTGCCAGATTCTAAGTGGACCATGTATTTAGCAGAGTCAGTTATTTGGTCCATTATGTTTTCTAGCAACTCATCATCAGCTGGATTGTTTTTAACATTTTTAAGCTTCCTGTCCATGATTTGTCTGAACTCCACTGCTCTAATGTTATCAATCAAACCAAAAATCTGATTCCTGGTGTCTGACACTTCTTTTTCAACTGAACTTGGCTCATTTGAAAGACTTTCTAACGACATAACTCTGAAATAGATAAATGAATAAATTATAAATATTTTATCATTGTACTAATTAGTTTAAAACACCCACCTCAGAATGCTTAACTACGCAAAATCTTTCCCATCACCTTGCCTTTGGCGAGTTCGTCGATGGGTTTGTATTATAATTAAGGGTATGTTGAGTTTCTTCTTTTTCTTAATTATTTTGTTCCTGTTATATAAGTTGTTTCGGGTTCAAGAGTATTCTTCTGATCAGGTGGAAGTTAAGGAACGTTTTCCTTATCATCTTAAACAATTCTTTTTTTCTAGGTCAGAACAAGAATTTTTTAATATTCTAAACGCACATCTTGATGCACATAGGTATACCGTTTTTCCAAAAGTGAGACTCGGAGATTTTGTCCAAGTCGATAGTGAGGAATATAGAAATAGGAAATGGTGGAATATGATTAGAGCAAAGCATGTAGATTTTTTAATCTGGGACTTAGTCGAAAGGAAAATCGTATTAGCTATTGAAGTTGATGGAAAATCTCATAATTCTGAAAAAATGATCAAAAGAGACGAGTTTGTTAATGATCTTTATAAACAAGTCGGTTTAGACTTAAAGCGAGTAAAGGTAGGCGTAAGTTTTGAAAAAGTTTGTAGTGAAATTAGTTCTTCACTCTCATAAAATCTTTTCTAGCTCCTTATCTTGGCGAGTTCAGAGGTGGGTGAAGTCCAAGTAGCGTATTTTCGCGTATGGTTTTTAATTTAAAAAAACCGCTGGGCTAGCCATGCGGTTGAGGGGTGGGAGGAGGATGAAGAGTTAATTGAGTGCGTTGCAAAGTGCGAGGTAGAAATTGAAATCGGCCGTTTTGTAGTGGCTACCAGCTCTAGGTGAGAATCGTTGTCGATACTCTAGTTCAAGTTCGGGTTGGTACAAGGCTGATTCTTGTAGGAAGATGTGAGCAAAACGTAGTAGTTCGTGCTCCGGATCGATTTTTTTTAGTGCCTGGGCTGACTCAATGATTTGTTCATCCAGCTCTTCGTTGGTAATTGCTACGTCGTTCATAGCGAATTCCTTTTGCTGGTTAATGTGCTGCCTACCCAATAGAACCTAGCTAGCGACTGATATGTTACATCTCGTGAAAAATTAAAGAGTTAAAAGGGCGCCGCGAGTCGGAGCATGTATCAAACTGATGCAGTTAGTGCAATGAGCTTCTGGCCGGTAGTGGCGGGGCAGCAAGACAAAGTCAGGGTTGTGACTTTTTATCTCGGCCTTGCTCATTGCAATCTTAACTTTGTATAGCAGCATGTATTCCATGATTTCTTTAGCGTCGTAAACATGCAAATAATCACAATCAGTGATTAGAGATCGATCAATATCTAAATCTTCCGCTACTCGAGTGCGGATAAAATCTTGCACATTAATTTTGCCGTCTTCAAGATACTCAGCTCTGATAAATCCTCCCGGACACTCGATTGAAGGTGGCCAGTCTCCGGAGTCGCGAGGGATCATGACTAAGAAACCGTCGCTGGTATACACGATACCCATTGCGGTCACTACTTGAAACTGTAGTTTCTTCGGTTGCTTTGGACGAGGCCAACGAAGACCAACCACGTCTTTATATGAAACATCAGTTTTGATAGTTATCGTGTCACCATCAGCATTAATGAGTCGGCACAGATTTGAAATTACAGTCACGTCTCTCCATTTTGTAAATTTCTCCCAATTTTTACTAATTGCACTACGAGTAATGGGAGATGGTTGGTAACTTTCTGAGTCGGGTGATTCGTGGCAGAACATTGCGGCTTAGTATAACAAACTATGTCATAAGTCGGTTGACCATTACGTGATACAATAAATATTATTAATAGATTTTCTTGTTTTATGGGTAGTCTAGAAGGAGCACCAAAAGTAAAAACTGAAAATAAAGAAAATGTTGAATCATTAGATGATTGGCGAGCCCTTAAAGAGGGGGCTGAAGATACCGCTAAAGAGATGATTTCAAGGATTCCAGGCTACGAGGACATGAGTGTATCTGAAAAAGTATCGTTCTTAGAGGAATTGTCACATGAGCTTATGCCTGATGTTTCAAAGAGTAGTAAAGATGAAGATGGGTTAACCAAGGTTGAAGATCGATATCGGTACGTGCGATTACGTCTTGCTGGAGAAATTGCCTTTCTAGAAGAGACTGAACGGCATGAAAAAATGCTGGCCAGTCTCGGCCGTTAGTTCGAATTAATTTAGTTGAGTTCTTTAGATTATGAAGTTTGATTTTGATGCGGAAATTAAGCACCACCTTGAAGTGGTAAAAGGTCTCGAGCGGAAGCCAGGGGTATTTACTGCGTCTCTCGATGATACCTTTTATAATAAAGCGTGGTTGCGAGATATTTATTTCATCACCCTTGGCTTTTTTGAGACAGGAGACTTGGAAACGACCAAAGACGCTGCTAAGGCGCTCTTGACGGTGTTTGTAAAACACAAAGACAAAATTAATTGGGCGATTGAGAATAAGCCGCGTGAAGCATGGCAATACATCCACGCTCGGTTTCACCCAGAAACTTTTGAAGAGTATTGGGAGGAATGGGGTAATAGTCAAAATGACGCGGTGGGAGAGGTGCTCAACCTCATCTGTACCCTAGAACAAATGGGCGAGAGTGTTGTCGAGACAGATGATGAACGCGAAATGGTACAGAAGATTATCGACTACCTAATAAGTATCGAGTACTGGGATGATGACGACAACGGCATCTGGGAAGAAAACCTTGAAGTTCATGCTTCATCGGTCGGCTCATGCGTAGCAGCACTGAAGAAAGCTAATGAAATTGACTGGCTAGAAGTACCAGACGTAGCGATTGAACGAGGAGAGCATGCCCTGCGAGCTTTGCTGCCCCGAGAGTCTGTCACTAAGTTTACTGACCTTGCACTTCTTACTCTCATCTACCCGTTTGCTGTGACGACCGAAGAAGAGACTTTGGAAATTTTGAAGAACATTGAATATCATTTGGTAAAAGACCGAGGAGTAATCCGCTACAAACTTGATCGCTACTACAATAATAATGTCGATGGTTTTAGTGAGGAGGCCGAATGGTGCTTTGGTCTCGCGTGGCTTGCTATTATTTATGCTGAGCGGGGTGACAAAGAAAAAGCTTATTACTATCTTCGACGTACCAAAAATGCAGTGACACCAGATGGAAAGGTGCCGGAGTTGTATTACTCAAACACTGATAAGCCAAATGAAAATACACCACTCGGCTGGGCCGAAAGTATGTACGTGGTAGCGCTGCAAAAAGTGAAGGAGATGGAAGAAAAGGGGTAGAAAAATAAAAAAGGCCGGCGCCTTCGGCGCCGGCCTTTTTTACTCCACAAATTCCACCGCTCCAATCACTGTCTCTATTTGCTCACGGTCCATCCGGTAGGCAGCAATATCATAATAGGTATTTTCATCTTCAAAGACGTTCACAGATACGCCGTTTTGTGTTTCGTATATAAAACCACTCGACGCTTCGTTGTCATAAGGAATAATTCGGAGCGTGTCAGGGGCAATGTATGCACTCTTAAGTACTAGCATGATTGATCCAAATAACTTTATTGTGTTGCCAGAAAATAATCCGATATTGTGCTTAGAGACATCAGCCTGTACTTGTAAAAATGCCTTGTCGCTGTCGCAAGGGTTGGCGCCATTTATCTTGCTCAGTTTGTGACACACTTCAGTTTGGTCATGGTCCGCAAATTGTTGGTGGAGTAAAAAGTTTTTCAAAAGTGGTGTACCGACATAAAAAATGTAAACAGCATCAGAGTCTTGGTCACTGATTATTACTGATGCTTCCTGCTCTTCGATGCTGTAATTTTCAAATAGGATGGGAATTTTTATATTGCCCAAGGTAAATGACTCCAAACCGTCGACCGCTACCACGGTCATGTTTTGGTCCAGGGTTATATGAACATTAGGATTTGTTTTTTCGGTAAAGAAATAGGCCGAATACCATGCGTAAGTGCTCAAGATGGTTGGCCAAAAGGTAAGAAAGAAAATAGCCAAACCAAAGATTCCAATTGCTGACCATTTAATTATCTTTATCATGAAGCTTATTTTAGCAGAAAAGCTATTTGATTTAAGTGGTTGATGTTGTATGTTATACGCTCATGTCAAAAAGCGCCGGATTAATTGTTTTTAAAGATGCTTCGTATGAACACGATGCCACCAAGCCGATTCTTAAAGAGGCTAACTTTATCGTGCGACGCGGTGCCAAGCTGACTCTAATGGGTCAAAACGGAGCTGGTAAATCTACCTTGTTTTCTCTTATTACCGGCCAACTGCATTTAGATGATGGAGATATAAATATTCAACCACGAACTTCTATTGCTATTGCGCGTCAGATTATTCCCCGTGACGAACTCGAATTAACCCTCCGAGAGTTTTTTGAAAAATGCTTCAAAGAAAAAGTCTATGACATTGATCCGAAAATTGACGAGGTGTTAGAGATTGTGAATATGGTGCCAGCTGATGAAATAAAAGAATCTTTTAAAGAAAGAAAAGTTGGTAGTTTTTCTGGTGGTCAACAAGCTCGCTTCTTGTTAGCTTCAGCCCTGATTCAAAATCCAGATGTCTTACTGTTAGATGAACCAACCAACAACCTAGACCAAGCTGGGATTGAACACCTTACTAATTTTTTGAAGGAGTACCGCAAGACTGTAATTGTTATTTCCCACGATGCCGACTTCCTCAATTCATTCACTGAAGGCGTCCTCTACCTCAATACGCAGAATCGTCAGGTAGAACAATATAATGGTAACTATCACGCTGTATTAAAAGAAATCACTGCTCGAGTGGAAAGAGAAAAGCGACAGAATGCTCAGATGGCCAAGCAGATTCAAGCTGACAAAGATAAAATTAATTACTTTGCGCAAAAGGGTGGAAAGATGCGAAAGATAGCAAAAAAGATGCGAGCCGATATTGCTGAAAGTGAAGACAATAAGGTGGATGTGAGAAAGGAAGATAAGACCATCCGACCTTTTACTATTGAGCCCCATAAAGACATTCCTTTAGAAGTGCTTAAGCTGACTTCTGTGAAGGTGATTAAAAATCATGTACCCAAACAGGCTGAGTGTGATGTGGTGTTAAAGCGCGGCGAGCATTTACAAATCGTTGGGCCCAACGGAATCGGTAAGACCACCTTGCTAGAAAGTCTAGCCGGCGGCCATGCTACTGGCGAAGAGATAGCTGATGGGGTAAAAATCGGCTACTACCGACAAGATTTTTCAAATCTAGATTTTGATAAAACAGTTTTCGAAACTCTAATGGATTCGATGAAGAAAAAGCTAGAAGAAGACATGCGTTCAGTTGCGGCCGGTTTCTTATTGTTTGGAGATGTGATGAGAAGTAGAGTGGGAGATTTGTCAGAAGGACAGAAGGGTTTAGTGGCATTTGCTAAGTTAAAAATGGAAGAACCGGGTCTCTTAATTCTCGACGAGCCGACCAATCACATCAACTTCCGGCACATACCCGTGATCGCGCAGGCCTTGCATGACTATAAAGGCGCGATGATCTTAGTGTCTCACGTTCCTGAGTTTGTTGACCAAATAAGAATTGATCAAGTACTTGACCTACAAAAGCTGAAGAAGTTTAAGAAGTAACAGTACTAGAATTAAAGTTATTAACTGTAACTCAGAGAATAACGACTATATACGGGAGGGTTTGACTGGGCGTGCAAGGAGTGTGTGATTCGAGTTGAAAGTAATGACTTGCAGATCGTCAAAACATGCTACCATTTTAGTAATGGGAATTTTTAAAGATCATATCGACTATTTAAAAGATAATCCGGAGGGTTATTGGTTTAAGCGAAAGCTTTACGGGTGGGGTTGGACACCAGCGCGCTGGCAGGGTTGGGCCATTACCTTGCTGTACATGGCTACCATTATTTACATTGCTTTTACTGAACCTGACCCGAGGGTGTTCCTGGTGGATTTCGCTATAGTCACTATTTTATTTTTAGTAATCGTGGTGCGAACTGGCCAAAAGCCTAAGTGGCAATGGGGCAAGAAAGATAATGAAGAAGAATAAATTTTTTGTTTACCTACTCAAGTGTAGCGACGGCACTTTCTATTGTGGTTATACAAACGATATTGAGAATCGGCTAAAGGTCCACAATGGAGAAGCAGGGCAGGGAGTCGGGGCCAAGTACACGCGTGGTCGTCGACCAGTAACTCTACACTACTGCGAAGAAGTAGCCGATAAGAGCTCGGCTATGAAGCGAGAGTACGAACTCAAACAGCTCACCCGAGACCAAAAAGAAAATTTGGTCGGCGCCGATTTGTAATACCTACTCTTCTATGTCAATCGATTGACATAGAAGCCAGAAAAAATAGGTGTCGGTAGAGGGGAGGTGAAAGCTTTGTAAAGCAGAGAGTTCTCGTCATGATTAAGTGCATACTGAGCTTGCGTAAAAAATAATTGGAGGCATCATTAGTAGTATGAAAAAAACTCTTGAGATAATTTCCGGTTTTATAATTTTGGCTTTTATGGCGTTGGTGTTTTGGCAGCTTATAGAGAAATATCATTTCGACCAACCTGAAAAGACGCCAGCTGAAGCGGTGAAACAACCATCAAAGTCAGAGCAGTTTAAGGTGGCCGCAGAAGAGTTGGTAATATCCGAGCTAGGACAACCAATTGAAGGGGTTGAGCCAGCTATGCTGATGGAAGTATTGCCTGGCTTGATTCCAGCAGATTTTGATCGAGCCGAAGCAGAAATTGGTATATATGTACATGAACGAGAGCAAGTGGTACACGACTTAGAGGGTGAGACAATGCCGCACTCTGCAGCCGGTGCGCTTACACAAGCGGGCTACAACGCCATCATGAGTAATGTCACTACCCGCTTAGATATTCGCACCAAGGATATAACAGCTGATGATCTGATCGATAAATTAAAAGAGCCCGCTGTGTTACCGCCACATTACGGCTCACAGCCGGTGGCTTGTACGGCCGATGCCATGATGTGCCCTGACGGCTCTTTTGTTGGGAGGACCGGTCCAAACTGTGAGTTTGCTGAGTGTCCGTCGGGGGATTCTTTGGAAGTAGATTCGTTCGTTGATTGTGTTGCCGCCGGTAACCCTGTCATGGAATCTTATCCACGTCAGTGTGTTCACAACGGTCAGAGATATGTCGAAGTGATTGATGATCCCTGGTCTCCTTTCCCGATTCGCTATGGTGAAGATGTAAGTCAGATGGAAGAGTATAGATCAGATTGTGAGATGAAGGGCGGCCTTTTTAATGAGTGCGGTAGCGCTTGTGGTCCTGAGGCGGAGATGTGTATGGACGTATGTTCAATGATCTGTGAAGCGCCAGGGGTCGGAGGTGAAACATTGCCACCGGCTTTAGAGTCGGGGGATCTGCTTGAGGTAAATTAGGATGAAACGAAATTATCAATTTAAGCAAAAGCTCTGGCTGTGGCCAGGGGAGTCTGCGAATTGGCATTTTTTATCTATACCTAAAAAAGACGGACAAAAGATTCGGAATGACTTTGGGTCTAGTCTAAAAGGTTTTGCTTCGATTAAAGTTGAGGTGAAGATCGGCCAGATGGTCTGGAAGACCTCAATGTTTTATAGCAAACCAGCCGAGTCATTTATTCTTCCAGTGAAAGCTAAGGTCAGGCGAGATGAAGATATCAGTGCGGGTGAAGAAGTAAGTTTTTCAATAAAAATTTTGTAAACTAAAAGGCCGGCGCCTTCACCACAAGAGTACTTCCATTTTTATAGTCGTAAACTCCTTAAAAATTTGGTCGCGCGCCGGCCTTTTGGTTTTTACATCTCCGCTTTCCAGCGTTTTAGGAATTTGGATAAAAATAGAGAAGTGATAAAAATTGTGACAGATAAAGCCAAGAATTTTGGATCTAAGGCGTCGAAGGTTAGTCCCATGGTACGGAATTCCTCCAAATCAACTGCTGCTCCAAGAGCAACAAAAGTGGTCAGCCCCGGCATGATGCCAATGAGGGTAGCGAAGAAGTACTCGTTCCATTTTGCCTTAACTACACCAGAACCGTAGTTAGTTAGATCGAATGGGAAATAGAAGAGGCGCATTAAGAGGACAGCTTCAAAACTGTTACTGCGTAATTTTTCAACCCAGTTACCAATAATGGTGTCTTCTAGTTTCAAGTCTTTACCAAAGAAACGCCCAATCCAGTAAGCAAAGTTGGCCGAAGCATTTTCTCCGATGACAGTGAAAATAATACCCCACCACAAACCAAACAGTGCCCCTGACAGAGCAGTGAGCAGGGTGGCGGGAAACAATATCAGTGGACGAACGGCGTATAACACAATGTATACCAAAGGACCCCAGGCTGTACTAGTGAAAAAGTGAATTAGTTCAAACAGGACATCTTTGTACGATAAATTATTTTCGATACGATAACTTTGAAATAGATAAATCAAAGCCGCCCAGAACACGCCTGCAATAATTTTTGGAAGCGCTCGTTTAATAGCTTTTTTAATATCGACCTTAATATCCTTTAACTGTTGAGCTACAAAATAGTCGCCAGCTTTTTTAACTGTCAACGAATAAGTCGGGTAGGCGTAAATTAATTTCTGCAATTTCCAGAGCGAGATTTTTTCATCAATGGCCAGAGTAAAGATTGTAATCAATTCACCAGCCGCTGGCCCAATGATGTGGGCACCGAGCACTGCTCCATTGAGACGTCGGGCGGTTACTACCAACATACCGTCAGTGGCCTCGTCGGTCTTGGCGCGATCATTGGTTGAAAATGGGACTTCAATGCGCATGATGCGGTCGGTACCAAACTTGGCGTCAGCTGCTGCCTCTGACATGCCGACTTGAGCGACTTCGGGCGAAGTGTAGGTAACCTTCGGCACCGCCTTCTTTTTGTTTACTCGCACTAGACCCTTACTAGCGACATGAGTCACTACTTGCCGCGCAGTATCATCAGCGGTGTGAGTAAACTTCAGGCGCTGCGCAACGTCACCAAGAGCAAACACGTATTTGTTTGATGTGCGATGCTGGCTGTCGACCATGATGCAGCGATCGTCATGCTTGATGCCAGCTGCCTCTAGTCCGGGTGGCAGGTTGGGTACTCGTCCGACAGCGATGAGGACCTTATCAAACGTCACTCGTTCTTCTCGCACTACTTGGTCACCGTCTTTAATTTCAAAGATAGCTTCTTTACCTTCGACTTTTTTGATAAAGGCAGAGAGCTTGATGTTTATTCCTAGATCTGTGAAGGCTGCTTTTAGTTTTGGTCGAATAGCTTTGTCTTCTAATCTACCAAATTCATTATCGATGGTGGCTATGGTGACTCGGCTGCCGAGCATGGCCATAGCCTGTCCCATTTCTAGTCCAATCGGACCGGCTCCAATTACGAGTAGACTTTTTGGAGCCTCATCGAGATCAAAGATGTTTTGATTAGTGAGTACATCAGTTTTACTAAGTCCATCAATCTCTAGGTTTCGCGGATGGGAACCAGTAGCAATTATCGCGCGCTTGTATCCGTACACCATATCACCGACTTTGACTGAACACTTTGAGATAAATTCAGCTTCCCCCATCACCACATCAATACCCATCTTTTCGAAGGTTTCGGGGGTTTCTTCTTTTAGAATGTTGTTAATGGTGTTTCGCACATAGGTAAATGCGTCGGCGCGAAAAGCTTCGCTTTTCGCGCCACCTCCTGCCACCTTCAGAGCCTGGTGGTATGCTTTCGCGTGATGCAAAAGTGCTTTCGAAGGAATACAGCCAGAGTTGGTGCATTCGCCACCCATGTGTTCTTTTTCTATCAGGAGCACCTTCTTGCCAATCTTTGAAAAACCTACTGCTGAAGTTAGTCCACCCGAACCAGCTCCGATTACTACGATGTCGTATTTTTTAGTTTCGTTCATATTGTTACATCTTGTGATTAGCCCACCACTGAGCAGCGGACTTGGAAATAATCATCGTTACCAAAATCACGGCCACTTCGGTAGAGACGACGCCTCCTTTGAAGGCTTGGCAGGCAATGACAATGACCAGGAGAGCCATCCCGACCAGGCTCGATACTCGGTCGGAAAAAGCTCGGATCGATACTTCACGTTCATCGCTGACTCGTTCGGTCATGATAAAAAAACCGTAAATCACTGTGGTTAGAAATAGTGCCCCAAGTAAAAACCATGTTGAATGGCTCGGCATCCAGTACATAAATGGATCAACAAAGGCTAGGGCGAGCAAAGATACAACGATTGGTAGGATGGCGTGTTTGGTCATAGACGTTTAATTATTTAGATAAAAAATTTCTTCCACTGAAGTGTTAAAAGCTTGAGCGAGCTTCAGGGCCAGGGCAATCGACGGTACGTAGTTACCTTTCTCAATCGAGATGATTGTCTGTCTGGTAACACCGACTGTCTCAGCTAGCTCAACTTGCGTTAATTTTGCCTGCTTCCGAAGCTCTTGCACTTGATTACTGATGTTCTCTTTCATTGTTTGGGGATGAAATATTATTACTGATTTTGAGTAAGTATATATATGCAGTGTCCTTGCATTGATGTTAAGTCTACTTTACATACGGATATAACGGAAGTTTATTTCAGTGTGTAATTCAAGTAGTTAAAAATCAGTTATACTTACCAAATATGAATACCGAACTACAAGCCATCTATAGTGATTTGCTTGAAAAGCACTCACACCAAAAAACCTTCTTGCAGACAGTAAAAGAAGTATATGAAAGTATCGATGGTTATGTCACCGACCATGATTTTTCAGATGAGGATTACCATTTGATACGACGGATGACCGAACCAGAGCGAATCATTTCTTTCAAAGTCACTTGGACAGATGATGAGGGGAAACGACAGATTAATACTGGTTATCGGGTGCAATTCAACTCAGCTCTTGGTCCGTATAAAGGAGGATTGCGATTTGACCCGTCAGTAAATGAAGACGTTTTGAAGTTCTTGGGCTTTGAACAAATCTTTAAAAATTCTCTTACAGGTCTTCGTCTCGGGGGCGGTAAGGGTGGAAGTGATTTTGATCCCCGAGGGAGGAGCGATAACGAAATACGATCTTTTTGCCGAGCGTTTATCCTCGAATTGTATCGCCATATTGGAATTGAAACTGATGTGCCCGCTGGAGACATCGGAGTAGGAGGGCGAGAGATAGGTTACATGTACGGCATGTACAAAGAGATTACTAATCGAAATGAGGGAGTGCTAACCGGTAAGGATGAGCTTTTCGGAGGGTCGTGTCGACGGACTGAAGCGACGGGAAATGGGGTGGTGTATTTCACCGAAGCGTTGGCCAAAGCAAATAATATTGAAATGAAAGGCCTTACGGCTGTAGTGTCGGGCGCCGGTAATGTGGCATCACATACTGCAAAGAAACTAACAGACTTTGGCGTGAAAGTGATGACTATGTCTGATCGGTGTGGCTTTATCTTTAAGGAAGATGGCCTGACTCATAAAGATGTAGATACGATAGTGGAGGCTCGTGGTAACGGCAAAAATATGAGCGAAATTGTGATTAATGGCGCTGTATACAAAGAAGGAAAGCCCTGGCAGCAAGTAGCAGCCGACGCATATTTTTCTTGCGCTACACAGAACGAGGTTAGCGGCGTTGATGCTCGAGCAATGATTAAGCATGCCAAGTTCATAGTTGAGGGGGCAAATATGCCGCTTGATGACGAAGCTGTAGAAGTAGTGCGAGAAAACAAAACTCTGTTTGCACCTGGTAAAGCAGCCAATGCGGGAGGGGTAACGGTGTCTGGAATTGAGATGGCTCAAAACGCTGCTCACTACGCATGGAGTTGTGAAGAGGTGGAAGCAGAATTGAAAAAAATTATGGGCAAGATTCACGATCAGTGTGTGAAGTATGGAAAAGACAAAGATGGAAACATTGATTATGTAAATGGTGCGAATATCGCTGGCTTTGCCCGGGTCTTCGAAGCAATGAAGAAGTTGGGGTGGTAGAAAAGAAAAAAGGCGCTTAACAAAAGCGCCATTTGAATAGGTGGTGCTACAACCAGCCATACTTACTGATGTTTATTGGCCTATTGACCACTCTTCCATCGTATTCAATATGATTAAGACCGTTAGGATTAATCACTAAAGAAAAAAGCATGCCGCCAATGGTAATCTCTGGAGACAACAAAGGCAGAATTACCTTAAAATTGTCGACGTGATACTCATTGGTAATGATCCTATCTCTGGCGAGACCAGATAATTTGGCAATACCCTCATTAGGAATTTCCCGCGCGCCCTGTAGTAAGAAGAGAACTGATTCCCTACCACCGAGTTTACGGATTTCAGATTCGCTAAGACATCCAACAATAACTCTTTCGTCGCTTGATTCATTCCGAGTAAGAAAAATTTCAACTGGCGATGTAGGGCTAGACTGCTGAAGAAACTCTTTTGTGAGTACGCCCGTTTCTATGGACATACGGTAAAAAGTATATGCTTCAATCTGAGAATCCATTTTATGCCAGTCTGTTCCCCGGAGGAATCTTCTCTTGATTTGGGTCACGTCGTCACTTACATACACATTTCGAGCAGAGACAATAGTCGCTCCTTCATAAATGTTATGCCCCGTGAGGGTTGTGATGTATGCCCAAAGTCGATTAGCTTCTTCCAGGCTAGCCTTTTCTGTCTCCCTAAGTTGGTTCTCTAGTTCAGAGATCTTTTTCTTCTGAGGAGACTTGTGTAGGTATTTCTTCTTGTACCTATCAAAAGCTTTTGGATCTGACAGAGCGTCAACGGCAACGTTGATCTCTGACATTTTGCCTGGCTTACCACCAACATCTTCATGGTGGACAGACTGCAAACCTCTCACAAGGTTTTTAATAACCTTCTTAATTTGTGCGTTAGACAGACCTCTCATTGCATCTGGGCTTAGTCCAATTATCGCAAAAGGATTATTGCTTGCCATACGTATCTCCCTTTGGCAAAGGGAGCGCCTCATTGAGAGACGCTCCGAAAACTTAGACTGCTTGATTTAGGGAATATATAAACCCATCTTCAAGCATTTGAAGTAGAAAGAGGGGATCATCGTTACCGTATTCTTCAGCCATCAGCATGAATTTGGTAATTGCTGTACCCATGTACTTCTCGTCCGAGGCGTCGAGTATCTGTCGAACAAAATCCAGAAGACCTGACTCCGAACTCAGGTCGATGTAATCACCGTACTGGGCGATCAGCCGACCGAGTAATTCGAGCGACAGTGTGTCTTCCTTACTACTCAGTACATTTCTAACGGAGTAGATCATGTCAACCAGCTGCAGATTGCAGTCGTGGTCACGTGAAAGCTCCAGGATTCTCCGTGGTTTTGCTCCGTGTTCGAGAACGATCTCAATCATGTCATAGACATTGGCCTCGGTTAGACTAAAGTCTTTGACCAGTCTAAGCAGATGTTGCCCGGACACATCAATTTGAGCGACTGCTATCTCAAGGCTGCGGGACACCGTTGCTGCGGGCAGGTTGTTTGTCATGCTTCCTCCTTAGATTTTGATGTACAAACTATATATTTATTATCACAAGAATAGTAATTTGTCAATGTTTTTATATAAAATTTTGGTTGAAGTTTCTGGGTCTTTGACGTATAGTATCGCCAACTTGCCTTTGGGCAATTTTTTCTATCGACGCAAAGCATATTTGGGATCTATAGGAAGGTAAATTTATACATATATAAGTAATTAATATTTATGGCACGAGAATTTCCTCTCGAAAAACTACGTAACTTCGGAATCGTTGCTCACGTAGACGCAGGTAAGACTACAACCTCAGAAAGAATTCTTTTCTACACTGGAATGAGTCACAAGATCGGTGAGGTGCACGATGGTGAGACTGTTACCGACTGGATGGAACAAGAGCGAGAACGAGGTATTACTATTACCGCGGCGGCTATTTCTTGTAACTGGTCAAAGACTCTAGAAACTGACCGAACCAACAAGGACAAGATGTTCACTTTCAACATCATCGATACTCCGGGACACATCGACTTTACGGCCGAAGTAAAGCGATCGATGCGTGTACTCGACGGTGCGGTTGTAGTATTTGACGGTGCAGCTGGAGTAGAGCCACAAACTGAAACCAACTGGGGTTATGCTGACGAAGCGAACGTGCCACGAATTTGTTTTGTAAACAAGATGGACAAGCTGGGGGCTGACTTTGACGCTGCCGTGAAGTCAATCGAAGAACGACTATCAAAGAAAGCGTGTCGAATCCAAATCCCAATGGGAGCAGAAAACGACATGAAGGGTGTAGTAGACCTTATTACTATGAAGGCGTACTACTTTGAAGGCGAAATGGGAATGGAAGTGAAGGAAGACGAAATCCCAGAAGAATTCAAGGCCGAAGCTGAAACTCGTCGAGCAGAACTTATCGAACGAGTAGTAGAACACGATGACGCTTTGATGGAAGCATACCTGGGCGGCGAAGAGCCAACTACAGAACAATTGAAGGCAACACTTCGAAAGGCTGTACTCGCAAACGAAATTTTCCCAGTTATGACTGGTACTGCCCTACAAAACATCGGTGTGCAATTGGTGCTAGACGCAGTGGTAGATTACCTTCCTTCACCACTCGACCTACCAGACACTGAAGGAACAGATCCTAATGATGAAGAAACCAAGATTGCCCGCAAGGCTTCTGACGAAGAACCACTTTCAGCTCTTGTCTTCAAACTGCAAGACGACAAGTTCGTTGGACAGCTGGCTTTCTTCCGTGTGTACTCAGGAGTAGTGAAGTCAGGTTCATACATTCTTAATGCTTCAACCGGACAAAAAGAACGTGTCGGACGAATCGTACGACTGATGGCTGACAAGCGAGAAGAAGTAGAAGAAGTGTACGCTGGAGAAATTGCTGCAGCGGTAGGTATCAAGGAAGTGAAGACTTCACACACTTTGAGTGATCTTGATAACCCGATTCTTCTTGAAACAATTACCTTCCCAGCACCAGTGGTAGCGGTACGAGTAGAACCAAAAACCAAGAACGACCAAGAAAAGATGGGTGTTGCCTTGAAGCGACTATCCGATGAAGACCCAACTTTCGTAGTATCTACCGATGAAGAAACTCTTGAAACTATCATCGCAGGTATGGGTGAACTTCACCTCGACATTCTAGTTGACCGAATGAAGCGAGAGTTTGGCGTTGAGGCCAACATCGGACAGCCACAAGTAGCCTACCGAGAAACTATTCAGAAAGAAGCGGAAGGTGAAGAGAAATACGTTAAGCAATCTGGTGGTCGTGGTCAGTACGGACACGTTAAGATTCGCATCAAGCCACTCGAACCATTGGGTGAAGATGAGACAGTGCCAAAGAATGTTACTCGAGAAGATCACTTCGAATTCATCAACAACATTAAGGGAGGTGTGGTTCCACAGGAATACATCCCAGCTGTAATGAAGGGTTGTCGGGAAGCGATGGAGAGAGGTTTTGTTGCCGGATACAAGATGGAAGACGTTTCGGTTGAGCTATACGATGGTTCATACCACGATGTCGACTCTTCAGAAATCGCCTTCAAACTAGCAGGAATCAACGCTTTCAAGCAAGCCGCCGGCAGCGCGAAGCCAGTTATCCTTGAGCCAATCATGAAGGTTGAAGTACGAACCCCAGAAGAATACATGGGAGACGTAAACGGAAACATCAACTCTAAACGAGGTATCCTCGAAGGTACTGAAGAAGCAGGAGGAAAGACTATCGTTAATGCGAAAGTTCCTCTATCAGAAATGTTTGGTTACACCAATACCCTTCGATCAATGACTCAAGGACGAGCATCAATGACGATGGAATTTGATCACTACGAAGTAGTACCACCAAACGTAGCTGAAGAAATTAAGAAGGCGAGAGGGGTGGCCGCGGAATAGGTAAAGCGATTAGCTTTGACAGCGGCCACCGGGCGGAGCAATGTGAGGCGCGGCTTTGACCCGCCGCAACGAACCGCGAGCCGAGACGACAGGTACTTAGTGCTCGCAACTAGCGAAGCTAGTGAGAACACTTAGTAACCTGTGTGAGTGGAGAATAAGGTTGTTACGTAGCATGTTACGTAACATGCTACGTAACAAGGAAAAGCCGGTCGCGAAGCGACCGGCTTTTTGATTAGCAGTAGAAACTAGCTGGTTCAAGATAAATACCATTCAAATAGTATTCAATAGTCACCAGTTTCGAATTCATGTCGTCAAAGATTTCGATGCCGTAGACTGCCATTGTTACTGACATAGACAAGCAGTTGGCCCGAAAACGAATTCTCATCTCTCGACTCTCATCAGTCTTTTGGGATTGATTAATTTCCCCGAAATAATATCAGTTTGTATCTGAACGTGGATCTTCGCACTGCAGTCTGTGCAGACCAGAGAGTCTTTGTATCGGGTCAAGTTTTCGGTTGCGCTGCAAAAAACACACTTATTATTTGTTTCCATCGGTTTACTCCAAAGAACGATTTCAATCATCCTACTTACTAGTTGATCAAAGTCAATTAGTCGCTTTTTGATTTGATTAGAATTCATTGGCCGGCGAGCTTTGCTCGCCGGCCCTTTCTTTCAAAATACGCTTGCAAAAACAAAGTAGTCTGATAATATAGCTCCACTGTTCACGGCTTGTCTGTGGGCAGACGGAAAATAACAGCTCTTTCACACGTTTGGTATTTAACCGAAACGCAGCGTTCTCGCGCCGTTTCGATTGAGTACAAAATTCCACGTTGCGAAAGAGCCTAAAGTTTCATACTTGAAATTTTAGGCGTTTTTTATACACGGAGAAGTGAAAAGCTGTATTCCAAATTATTTAATTACACTTAATTTAAAGTATTAACATGTCAGATGCATTTGATCGATCAAAGCCGCACATCAATGTAGGTACTATTGGTCACGTTGACCACGGTAAGACTACTTTGACTGCTGCTATCCTTACATCTCTTAAGGCTAAGGGAGAAGGTTACGACGCTAACGTTAAGGACGTTGGAGAAATTGATAAGGCTCCAGAAGAAAAAGCTCGAGGTATTACTATCTCACTTTCTCACTCTGAGTACGAAACACCGACACGACACTACGCTCACATCGATGCGCCAGGTCACGCGGACTACATTAAGAACATGATCACCGGTGCTGCACAGATGGACGGCGCTGTACTAGTAGTAGCTGCTACAGATGGTGCGATGCCTCAAACTCGAGAGCACGTACTTCTAGCTAAGCAAGTTGGAGTACCACAAATGCTTGTATTCATGAACAAGTGTGACATGGTTGAAGACGAAGAAATGCTTATGCTGGTAGAAGAAGAACTACGAGACATGCTAACTTCAGGAGGATTTGACGGTGCTAACGCTCCAATCATCCAAGGTTCAGCTCTTAAGGCTCTAGAAGGTGATGCTGAGTACCAAGCTAAGATCATTGAATTGGTTGACGCGATGGACACATACTTCCCAACACCAGAACGAGAACTAGACAAGCCATTCCTAATGCCAGTTGAGGACATCTTCTCAATCGAAGGACGAGGAACAGTGGTAACTGGTCGAGTAGAACGAGGTACTGTAAAGGTAGGTGAAGAAATTGAAATCGTAGGTATCAAGGATACTACAGCTACTACCGTTACTGGAGTAGAAATGTTCAACAAGCAATTGGATCAAGCGCAAGCTGGAGACAACGCTGGTATCCTACTTCGAGGTACTAAGAAGGAAGACGTACACCGAGGACAAGTTCTAGCTGCTAAGGGTTCAGTAACTCCGCACACAGAATTTGAAGCTGAAGTATACGTTCTATCTAAGGATGAAGGTGGACGACACACTCCATTCTTCTCAGGTTACAAGCCACAATTCTACGTTCGAACTACAGACGTAACAGGTGACGTAACTCTAGCTGAAGGAACAGAAATGGTAATGCCAGGAGATACAGCTACATTCAAAGTGAAGCTAGTAGCTCCAGTAGCGATGGAAGAACAAACAAACTTCGCTATCCGAGAAGGTGGTAAGACTGTGGGAGCTGGAGTAGTAACTAAGATCATCGCCTAGTTAACTTGAGTCTTACCCAATCTGCTGAGTAAAGCTCACTCTCCTTACAGGAGCGGTACACCTTGTCGCTAATTTATTTCGACTCATGTCTCATAAACTAGCTGGCAAGGTCTTGCGAAGGTTTCCCAAACCTTCTCACCTCGCATATCGGGCAATCTCAAGCTAACTAGTAAATTGAAATTACTATGGCCACAGAAACATCAACAGAAAAAGCAGCCGGTTCAATCAATAAGCTTCGAATTCGAGTACGTGCTTATGAGCACAAGATTCTCGATACCAGTACGAAGCAAATTATCGACACTGCTATGCGCTTCGATGCCAAGGTGGTTGGTCCGATTCCGTTACCGACTGAAATCAAGAAGTATACGGTTAATCGTTCAACCTTCGTGCATAAGGACGCGCGAGAACAATTTGAGATGCGAACTCACAAGCGTGTGATCGACATCTTGAACCCGAGTCCTAAAGTAGTAGAGGCTCTAACCAACTTGTCACTTCCAAGTGGAGTGAATATCGATGTGAAGATGATGTAGTCAAGCTCATGGAGCTGTCATCATTCACAAGTGAGTGTAGTCGCACTCCGTAAAGCTTGGCAATCTGTTTGCCGAAAGAAAAAGAACCCCGTAAGGGGGTTCTTTTTCTATTTGAGAAATAACACGTTTCTCAATTGTGTAAAGGATAAATACTTATCCCCAGTTATGCACAGGGGAGGGTTGCGGAGTTTTTGAAATGGTAGATAATGTAATTAACAGGAGGCGGATCCCGTAAGGGGTCCGCCTTTCTCGCGACCTTGTGCGAGATCCGCCTCCTGTTCACAAGTATTGGACTTCTCAAGAAAAAAGATATTTGTGCAATAGATTTGTTCTTTCGAAATTACCCAGATTACTTCATAGAAGTTGTCTAAATTCTCATCGTACGCCTTACAACTCGGTGAGATAAAACAAAGTAAACACCAGAGTAAATATGTACAACGTAGAGCTTATGGTGAGAGCTTAGACAATTTCCTGAATTAATTACAGTGATTTCACAGTTCTTTTAGCAATATAAACAATTAGTTTATGCAAAACTTAGAAGATAACAGTAAGACATTCCAGACGGAAAACAGTTGGATGGTCCAATGTTTAAGTCTCGCTACCATCGGAGTATTGGCATTTATGCAAATCTCACCGGCAGTAGGAATGTAGAAGTTAGAAGCTAAGAATAAAGCCGAACGGCAACTAGGCCAGTTCGGCTTTTGTAATGCCTGAATTCATTTATAATTATTACATGAATGAAAGCTTTCCAAACACACCTGAGCAAAAAGTAGAGAACTGCATTTCGCAAGAAGAATTTGACCGGCAGTTTACCAAGGACAACCTTTTACTATTGGAGAAAGGTGAAGTGACCTACACAAAGGTTACTCCTGAAGTTATTAAGTATGATGAGCCTGTTTTATACATCGGTGGTTTCTCACAAGGGAAAGAAACTTATCGTGGAGAACTACAAGACCTGGTAGAGTCTGGACGCGAAGTGATATTTACTAATCCCATCAAAGGCGTTGATGTAACTGAATCAGACGAATATAACTTACTCAAAGAGCAGTATAATTTGCCAGATATTATTCTGGCTAAAGTATCTGCCGCAGAAGAAATATTGTTAGCTGAGGGAGTAGAACAGGCAGAATTAGTTGGGCATTCACAGGGGGGAATCATCACTACTGTCCTTACCGCTAAAAATCCTGAACGAGTTGATAATCTCGTTCTGAATAGTCCGGCAGGCTTTGTGACTGGAAAGTCACGCACTTGGCTCGCACTTCGTTTTGGTCATCAATTGATCAGCAACCTGTTTCGTAAGAAAGACGAATACCTCAAATCAAACATTAAGCGTGCCGGACAATCATTCGGTAGCGAGGCTATCAATCGAGACAATATGGAGAGCATTTTTGCCACTATATTCTGGCGCTTGAAAGTCGAAGTGCCAGGGATTTCTAATGTTGATTTGTTACCAATTTTGAAATCTATTCAAGATCATAATGATGCACATCCAGATGAATCAACCAGTGTTTCCATGGTGATGGCGAATGAAGATAAATTGTATCCGCCGGAGATGTATCAGGAACAGCTTGGTGAAGATTACGATGATTTTGTGAACAGCTTCATGTCATATCGAGATGAAGAAGCTTCTCATACTGCAGCTGGTATCGAAGCTCATGGTTTGCTACGACAGATTCTTAATAAAGAATTTACCTTTGACCGAGAGGAGTTTGAAAAAACATTTGGCTCAGAGTAAAAAGAAATACCTTTACTATTTTTGGTATTTAAGGTATAAGCATTGGGGTTTTGTTTCTGGCAGATAGGAGAGAGTAAAAGAAATGAGAGACTGTAAGCGAAGCATTCCATCGAGTAATTCGGGTGTGAATGACGATGTAGGAGAGGTCAACTTTCCGTGGCCTCTTGCGGTAGCTGTGGTAATGGTTTTGGCTGCTATGGCGGGAAGACAGATTGGTTTATTCTAACGGTAAGTTTTTTAGGGGGACCGGCGAGCAAAGCTCGCCGGTTTTTACTTGCAAAATAAGCAAATATCCGTATACTTTGGCCAGCTTTAAAGACCTATGTACGCAGCTTCGGTTGCGGACCAATGGGCACAAATCGCGCATTTTCTGCGTCGAGCTTGTGCTCGCGCTAGAAAATGCGCGATTTGTCGTATGGGTCTACAGATTTATTTCTGAATAAAGCTACATTATTAGATTCATACAATAAATAATGAAATTTATAGTAGGAACAAAAACTGGCATGACACAAGTCTTCGACGCTGAAGGTGTTTGTCGCGCAGCTACTGTTCTGAAGGTTTCACCAGCGACAGTGTCACAGGTGAAGACCGCAGAAACAGACGGCTACAACGCGGTACAAATTGCTTCTGGTGAACAGAAGGAACAACGTGTCTCGAAGGCTGAAAAAGGTCACTTCGGTGCTGCCGTAAAGACTGCTCGAGAATTTCGTCCTGGCTTTGGTCAAGATGAGCGACTCGAAGGAGTAGAAAAGGGCGCATCTATCGATGTGACTATCTTCGAACCAGGAGACGACATCACCGTATCTGCTATCTCAAAAGGTAAAGGATTCCAAGGTGTAGTTAAGCGTCATGGTTTCAAAGGTGGACGACGAAGTCACGGTCAGAAACACTCTGAGCGAGAACCGGGATCTATCGGTGCAACCGGAGTCGGTCACGTACTTAAGGGTACTCGAATGGCTGGCCGAATGGGCAGCGACAAAGTTACCGTAAAGGGACTTAAGGTCCTACAAGTTAATGCAGACCAAAACATCCTCGTGGTGTCAGGTGCTGTACCAGGTCGAAAGGGAACTTTAGTAGAGGTATTTGAAGCCTAAGTAATATCAATCATATGGATGCAAAAGTATATTCCAAGGATGGAAAGGAAAGCGGAAGTGTAACACTTCCCGAAGCAGTGTTTGGTGTTGCTTGGAACCCAGACCTCGTACACGAAGTGGTGACTGGTATGCAGTCTAACTCTCGCGCTGGTACTGCTCACACCAAAGACCGAAGTGAAGTTCGTGGTGGTGGTAAGAAGCCATGGCGACAAAAGGGAACAGGTCGCGCGCGACATGGTTCTCGTCGGTCACCGATTTGGACTGGGGGAGGGGTAACCTTCGGACCACGATCTGAAAAGGACTACTCAGTTAAGATCAACAAGAAAGTGAAGTCTAAGGCGCTAGCCTCAGTACTTTCTAAGAAACTAGCTGATCAAGAAGTTATCTTTGTTGATTCTCTTAAGATGGAAACACCAAAGACCAAAGACGCTAAGGCAGTTGTATCAGCAATTGCTAAGGGTGCAGGCCAAGATTCACTGGCTACTAAGCGAAAGAATGCTGCAGTAGTAGTATTGGCAGAACGAAGTCTTGCGACTGAAAAGAGTTTCCGAAACTTCGGAAATATTGAAGTAGTACAAGCAAAGGACGTTAACCCAGTTGACCTCCTAACTTACAAGTATGTAGTGGTAGCAGATGCTCCAAGTTCAGTAGAAGTACTAGAAAAGCGAGTCGCTACAACTCTAAAGTCAAACTAATATGGCTCTTTTTGGAAAGAAAAAGGATGCAAAGAAAGAGAGCAAGAAAGAAGTAGAGAAAGTGGATGTGTCTTTGGCACAACCAACTGACTTCAATACTTCTTCAGTGATCATTCGACCTCGTATTACTGAAAAGGCAGTCGGACAAAGTGAGCAAAACGTGTACACCTTCGTGGTGCGACGAGATGCTACTAAGTTCCAAGTACGAGATGCGGTGAAAGCTCTCTATAACGTGACGCCGGTGAAGGTAAACATCGTAAACAAAAAGCCAGCTGAACGTATGGTAGGAAGCCGCGGGCGAACCAAGCACGTAGCCGGAATGAAGAAGGCCTACGTGTATCTCAAGAAGGGAGACACAATCAGCCTAGTGTAGTTGATTGAGCGAACTACTTTGTTGCTTCGCTGAAAAATTTTCTCACCGTACTTTTCGTACGACTCAAAAATTTTTCAGCTCGCGCCTCGTATTTCATCTCACTCAAACTTCACTAAACCAAGTTATTAGTTAGGAAGATAAGGAGAAACTAACTCCACTATTTTCTAACCAACGAATTATGAAAAAGTATAAACCAACCTCTGCTGGACGTCGTGATGGTTCAGTAGTTGAATACAAAAAGTTTCTGACCTCGACTGCCAGCAAGCCTCTCAAGTCTTTGACTAAAGGGAAGCGATCAACTGGTGGACGAAACAGTTCAGGACGAATCACAAACCACTACCGAGGTGCTGGAAACAAACGAACTTACCGACTGATCGACTTCAAGTACGATAAGAAGGAAGTACCAGCTAAGGTAGAAACAATTGAGTACGATCCAAACCGATCAGCTTTTATCGCTCTTGTATGTTACAAGGATGGAGAACGACGATATGTTGTTGCTCCAAAGGGATTAGAAGTTGGTGGTGAAGTGGTGACTTCAGAAAGCGCCAAGGTAAAGACCGGAAACCGTCTACCCTTAAGTGCTATCCCAGTAGGTACCTTCGTTTATAACGTAGAGATCAATCCGGGAGCTGGAGCGCGACTAGGACGCTCAGCTGGAAACGCTATCGAAGTGGTAGCGCAAGACAGCAAGCATACTTCAATCAAGATGCCTTCAACTGAAGTTCGAAAAGTGTTGAACACTGCCTGGGCTTCAATCGGAGTAGTATCAAACGAAGAACATCGATTGGTATCAATTGGTAAAGCGGGACGAGCTCGACACATGGGACTTCGACCGAAGACCCGAGGTGCAGCACGAAACGCGGTAGATCACCCGCATGGTGGTGGTGAAGGTAAGTCTCCACGGGGACACCGACGTCAACGAACCAAGCAAGGTCGTCCGACTGGTAAAGGTCAGAAGACTCGATCACCAAAGAAATACTCAAACAAACTCATTGTGTCACGGCGAAAGCCAGGACGCATCATGGGTGGAAAAAGATAAAACAAAAAGACTGGCGAGAGCCAGTCTTTTTGTTTTAGTTAGAAAACCACTTCGCAGATGGTTCTTTTTTAAGTCGGAGTATATAAAGTGTATTTTTGGTGCGCTGAATAGCAGGGTAGGCCTGCAATACAATTAAATTATCAGTTAATAAATGATTTAATGCTATAAAAAAGTTATCAACTAAAAATATTTTTGTATTTGTAAAAGGACTGGTACTCTACTATTCCTAACAGAAGTTATGAACCTAAAATTAGATAGTAGCCAATGCAGTTTGTTAAAAAAATAGCAGTTTTTGTGTCCCTTATGATCACCTTAGGAGTTCTAAAAGTTTCTAATTATTTTGTTTTTGGAATGTTGAGTGAGGTTCAGTGCGGAGACGATAATTTGGCTTCTGCATATAGCGCATATCCAACAATACGAAGTTACAAAACTCCAATACATTGTAATCAATAACACTCGTCCTAATAGTTGTGTCGATTTATTACTATACGTTATAGAAAAAGAGTACGTAGATGTATTAGTGACGTTACTTCAGGTGATGTTATAATAAGTACAAATATTAGTAATGTAGATCACTTTTTATGAAAGCAGCCGGTTTTAAATTTATCTCTTTATTAGCAGCGTTAGTAATGTTGACTCCAGCCTTCGCTAGCGCACAATCAGCTACTGATTGTGACTTTGCTCGCACTTTATCTCAAGGAGATACTGGTGAAGATGTAAAGTGTCTGCAGGTCTACCTGAATTCTACTGCCCACAAGATTGCAACGACCGGAGTTGGTTCACCTGGAAATGAAACCACTTCTTACGGTAGCTTGACCGAAGCAGCCGTGCTAGCTTGGCAGCTAGCCAATAACATTGCTGGCGCCAACGGTAACTTTGGTCCAGCTTCTCAAGCCAAGTACGCCGAGCTGACTGCCAGCGGGGCAGTATCGACTGGAGATGCGCATAGAGACTCACTCTTGAGCATGGTAGATCAACTGCAAGCGCAGTTGGACTCGCAATTGGCAGCGGCTGGACAGCAAGCGCTAGGAGCGGGGTCTGTTACTACTCCAACACCACAAGTCGCTGGAGTTTCAACTAACGCCGACGACGAGGATAAAGAAGATGCTGAACGACGGATCACTTCTTCAATGGACATGATCCTCGATACTTTTGAAGAGGCGGAAAATCTCGACGACGATGAGTCAGATGAGATTAATGAAGATTTGCGCGACGTGTTAGAAGCTTTGTTTGAAGCGATCGAAGTGTACTTTGATGGTGATTTTGATGACGCAAAAGACGAAGCTGAAGATGTACTGGATGACGCCACTGATCTATACGAGGACGCCGGTGGAGAATCAGAGGAGAGTGAGGCTGAAGATGTACTGGATGACGTGAGGGACCTCCTAGAAGATGTTGAGGACCTATTTGATGAAGCTGAAGATGAAGGAGAAGATGTGGGTGATGCCGAAGATCTAATTGACGAGGCAAAAGATTTGCTCGACAGCGCTGAAGACGAATTCGATGACGGAGTGTACCGACAAGCGATTAGCGATGCTTTAGATGCTGAGGAATTACTAGAAGATGCCCAAGATGAAATTGATATCGCAACTGAAAAAGATGCCAATACCGCAGTAGAAAATGCGATCGATGCCTACGATGATGCTAAAGATGAAGTTGAGGAAGCGGAAGATGATGGTGAAAACGTTGAAGATTCTCAAGACCTACTAGACGACGCAGAGCGTGAAATTAAGCGCGCCGAAGCTGCTCTAGACGATGAAGACTGGAAGGATGCCGTTGAGTTTGCTGAAGAAGCCGAAGATCTAATTGAGGATGCGCTTGATGATATTGGCAGCTCATCAGATGATGATGAGGAAGAAGCTGAAGAAGCGCTAGATGATGCCTGGGATGAGTATCGTGATGTTAAAGATGAAATTGAGGAAGCAGAAGACGACGGCGACGATGTTGACGACGCGGAAGATTATCTTGATGAAGCCAAAGATCTACTAGATGAAGCCGAAGATGAGCTAGATGATGAAGATTATGATGAGGTAATGGATTTGGTGGAAGACGCACTAGATGCTTTGGATGACGCTGAAGATGAACTGTAATTCATGAAGTGGCTAAAAAATCTTTTTAGTACCCAACGCGAATTTACCGGCAACTTTATAGAGACAGGGGACGACCTCCTGTCTCTTGCTGCGTCTAATCAAGTGGTGGCAGCAGAACTCAGCAATTTCACCAAGAAAGTACAGGCGGGCGAGTACTCAAAAGAAAGAACTGCCGAACTTTCTTCCAATGCCTTGAGTGGTTATGGAATCTCGGTTTCTAAGGCAGCGTTTTTAGACACCTTAGAGTAATCAAAAGGGCCGGAAGCGAAGCTTCCGGCCCGAGGCTAGACGTCAGGACGACGTTCTCTTTCCTTGATAGAAAAATGCTTAAGATTCTTGGCGTCAGTAAGCACCTTCTTAATGATCATTGGATCATCGGTGTGTACTGCAACATTTTGTGCCCCTTGTCCGGTGATAATCAATTCGCAACCAGCGTTGGTATAGACAATCGTCACATGTCTCTTCGAACCGCTGTTCTTAGGATCGATGATACCAGGAGCAATCATTTTAATACTAGGAATTTTCTTGAGTACTTTTACTACCTCCTTTGAAGTTTCGGTCAGGGTAGTGTGGTTTCTGCCGCGTTGTTTAGCCATAGTAATTCTCCAAAACTGGATTTGACAATATAATATTTTAACTTTTTGTCAATATTAAGAGGTAAAAGAAAAGCCGGCTTCTTGCGAAGTCGGCTGTAGTGACCGGTGTCCCAGTCACTCTAGTTCTGCGTTGATACCAACATAAGTACTAAAGAGGAATCCTACCAGGTAGCCTCCGATTAGTCCGTAGAGTAAAGGGATTTGTACCGATTCTCCAATGACGCCCAGCATGGCACCCAGTAATGGGGCCAATATTAATCCGAGTAACATGCAGCCGATAATGCCAAACTCCGAAATTTTCTTAATCGATCGTTTGTACAGAGTGGCTAAAATGGCTGTGGTGCAGATGACGATCTGAGTAATAGTCATTACGACTATTGAAGTACTGAGCTTGTAGATCGAGATTGGTTCCGGTTTTAACACCAGGCTCCACCCCGCCGACAAATATTCTCGAGTAAGTAGTGTCAGCAGCAGTGTCAGGAAGACGAAGATGCTGATCTGAATGGCCTGTGGTCTTGCTAAGCTAATAATATAGCTCATAAATGCTTTATGCCCCTTTGGTTGGTTTTTGAAAGAACGAAGCCATGATTATCTATGTTTTTCATCTTTTGTCAATATAAAAAGAAAGTGGCCGGAAGCGCTCGCGCTTCCGGCCACAGGGTTATCGACTATCGCCTACACGTAGACCAGAAGTGAGTCAGGCTTAATGTGGAAAAACTGTCTACTATTGTCATCTTCTTCAGCCCACATGCCCAGCTCCCCGTCTACGAGGATCACGGCTTTAGTTGCTTCTTCCTTTAGGCCATTGAAGACGTTGGCAATTTGAAAAAGACAATCACGGAAATCTTCCTCTTCAGGTTCCGTGAGATTCATGAATTCGCCACCAACCAAAAATCTAACTTTTGGAATATCTGTGTTGTAAGGAGTAAAGACTTGTATTTCGTCTTGACCCATGACTGGTGAGGGAAAAGTTACCCAGAGTGAATAGATATCTTTATCATCACACTTGCTTCCTTCTAGCTTCAAATAACCAGTAGCTTGAATTTTCATTCTAAGATCTCCAGGGGTAATTGAAATGCAAAAAACTTGTTCATAATTATTAAATCATTTTATATTGATTATGTCAATAGTCGGCGAGCTTTGCTCGCCGGCTACGCCGTTGACTTTTCCTACTAATTTAGGTATTCTCATGCCGTTCCAACCTCAAGTCGACTTCCTGGCAGAAGTCGCATGAAATAAGAACGAAGTGAGTGAACACAAGATTTTTCTGGCCGTTACCGGATAAATCGGGAATATCACAAGCCGCCACTGGCGACGCATATGCGTTAACTACAAGCGGTATTTACCAACTAAATAGAGAACTAGGCTAAGCAAACGTTGTTTTGCTTTGGGTTAGTTATGTAAGACAGATATGTCAAGATCACTATATAAAGGACCTTACGTAGACGAGAAGCTCCTCAAAAAGATCGACGGCAAGAAGCCTGCTGATGCAGGTGTCATCAAGACTTGGGCACGACGCTCAGTGATTTCTCCAGAAATGGTCGGATTCACTTTTGGTGTACACAATGGTCGCGATCATATTGAAGTACTCGTTGCTGAGGAAATGGTAGGACACAAGTTTGGTGAATTTTCACCAACTAAGAAGTTCCACCGACACGGAGGTAAGATGCAGAAGGAACTAGAACAAAAGAAGAAGGAGGCAGAAATCGCAGCGGCTAAAGCTGCCAAGGCGTCTGCTTAAGTTAAAGTATTATGAAAGCAATTCTAAGAAACTACCGCCAGTCACCACGTAAGGTTCGCCTTATTGCTGACCTAGTGCGAGGGAAGAACGCTTCTGAGGCTTTAACTACTCTTCAGTTTGTAGATAAGCGAGCATCAGGACCGTTTGCTAAGGTAATCAGCTCTGCTGTTGCTAACGCAAAAGATCAAGGAAAAGATGTAGAGAAGCTTTTTGTTAAAACAGTCGAAGTAAACAAGGCTCCTACTATGAAGCGATTTCGACCACGAGCTCGTGGTTCAGCTTCACGAATTAACAAGCGTAACAGCCATATCTCAGTTGAGCTTGGCCTACGGAAATAATTAAATAGTTATGACACACGTAGCCCATCCATACATCCAACGAATTGGCGTAAACCGAGACTGGAAAAGTCGATGGTTTACCACCAGTCCAGAAAAGTTCCGAGAGTATGTACGAGTTGACGCCAACCTGCGAAAGATGCTTAACAAGCGTCTTAAGGGGATGTCAGTTGATTCGGTAGAAATCGAACGAAGCGAAAAGGATATTCGCATCATCATTAAGACTGCTCGACCGGGTCTTATCATTGGTCGTAGTGGTGAAGGAATCAATCAGCTTAAAAAGGATATTGACCTCTTCTTGCGCAAGCAAAAGATGTCTGAAAAGCCAGAAATCAAAGTTGATGTAGAAGAAATTCGGTCACCAGAATCATCTGCTCGAGTTGTTGGGCAAATGGTTGCTGAAGGATTGGAAAAGCGAATGACCTTCCGAAGAGTAATGAAGCAAACAGCTGAGAAGGTAATGGCTAACCGAGACGTAGAAGGAGTACGAATTATTCTTTCAGGACGACTTGGTGGAGCTGACATGGCGCGAAAAGAAGAAATCAAGAAAGGTCGAGTCCCACTACAAACCCTGCGAGCTGATATTGACTTTGCTCGAGTTGAAGCAAACCTACCTTACGGTGTAATCGGAATTAAGATTTGGATTTACCGGGGTGAAGTTTTTGCTGATCGAAAAGCTGGTCAACAAGACGCTGAGAAGCGACCAACTCGTAAATAATATTTGAACTATGTTATTTCCGAAAAAAGTTAAGCACCGAAAATGGCAAACTGCTCGAAAGAGTCCAGAAAAGTTGGCCCGACCAGACACACGAGGAATCACTGTGTCATACGGAGAATTCGGTCTGAAGGCGACTAGTCCTTCACGAGTACGATCAAACCAAATCGAAGCTGCTCGTCGAGTTATTTCTCGAACAATGGGTAAGCAAGGTAAAGCTTGGATTCGTATTTTCCCAGATCGACCAATCACCCAAAAAGCGGCAGAAGTACCGATGGGTAAAGGTAAGGGAGATCCTGACCACTTCGTATTTGAAGTGCGGCCAGGACGAATTCTATTTGAAGTATCTGGAGTACCAGAAGATGTAGCAAAGGAAGCCTTCCGAAAGGCTTGTGCCAAGCTACCATTACAAGGAAAACTCGTGCGTCGAGAAGACACAAGAGCATAATCTCAAGCGACTATGACTAAAATGCAAGACATTCAAAAGAAGTCAGACAAGGAGCTAACCGAATTGGTTCAAGCTTCACGTGAGTCTGTGCGAGAAGAGCGATTTAAGGATGCTGGAAGTCGCAAGGCTGGCATTATCCGAAACGCTAAAAAAGATGCTGCGCGTGCTTTGACTGAACTATCAGCCAGACGACGTAACACCGAAACAAAATAGCGTATGAGTACTGAACAAGAAAACAACCAAGGTCGTGTTCTTCGCGGAAAGGTAGTGGCGTCAAAAATGACTGACACTATCACAGTCGCAGTAGAGCGATACGTGAAGCACCCTAAATACAAAAAGTTCCTACGACGCACAAAGAAATTCCTTGTGCATGATGCAGGAAATACTGCCAAAGTAGGCGAAACGGTCGACATTAAAGAAGTAAAACCAATCTCAAAGCGAAAGACTTTCGAGCTTGTAACCAAGAAGTAATATGATTCAGCCACAAACAATCGTAAAGATTACCGACAACTCTGGCGGTAAGATGGGTCGAGTTTTCAAAGTACTTGGCGGTTCAAAGAAGCGATATGCAGAGCTAGGTGAAATGGTGGTGCTAGCTGTACAAACAGCAGAGCCACGAAAGATGGTTAAGAAGAAGGATGTAGTTTATGGAGTGGTGGTACGACAACGAAAGGCGTACCGAAGAAAAGATGGTTCATATGTAAGCTTTGACGATAACGCAGTAGTGTTAGTCGACAAAGAAAAGAAAGAACCGCGAGCGAACCGTGTGTTCGGTCCAATCCCACGTGAACTATCTGAAGCTGGTTATCAGAAAATTGTCAGTCTCGCACCAGAGGTTGTGTAATCAAAGTAGTATGAAAATTCGAAAAGGGGACACAGTGAAGGTGATTGCTGGGAAAGATAAGGGCAAGACAGGTTCTGTTCTTATCACCCTAAATGATTCTGATCAGGTAATCATCGAAGGAGTGAACGAAGTGAAGCGACACCAAAAGAATCGACGAACTCGTTCACAAGGACAAATTATTGAAAAGAGTATGCCGATTCACGTTTCAAACGTGGCACTAATGGAAGGAGATAAGGCTGTACGAGCCGGATACACTTTCGAAGGTGAGGGCGACAAAAGAAAGAAGGTTCGCATTTCTAAGGCGAGCGGAAAGCAAATTTAGAAAGTTGATTATGAGATTTCAGTGCTAACGTTGAGTGCAGATCGAGGAGTCTAGCTAGGAGCCGAAAGAGACGTAGTATTGCTACGGTGATTGAGGAAACTAGCGTAACGACAAAGAGCTGCGCCGACGATAGGACTGTAACTATAGAAATGAGTATGGAAACTGTACAGACTCAGCTTGCTTCAGTATTCGATTCTCTTAAGGGAGAATTTGGGTACACGAATGTAAATCAAGCACCAAAAATTGAGAAGGTTGTAGTATCAGTTGGTACTGGTCGTGTTGACGATAAGAATAAGATTGCTCTTATCCAAGACCGACTAGCTAAGATCACTGGTCAAAAGGCAGCTCCACGAAAGGCGCGAATGTCGATTGCGACATTCAAGCTCCGAGAAGGAGATGTGATTGGTTACCAAGTAACGCTTCGAGGGGAACGAAAGAATGACTTCCTTAATAAGCTTATCCACGTAGCAATCCCTCAAACTCGAGACTTCCGTGGTCTCAAAACTTCATCTATCGATGAAATGGGGAATTACACAGTTGGTATCAAAGACCACACCATCTTCCCAGAAACAGCTAATGACGAACTGAAGGATGTGTTTGGAATGTCTATTACTTTAGTAACTACTGCAGGAACTAAAGAAGAGGCAGAAGCACTACTTCGACACATCGGCATGCCGTTGCAAAAGAAAGAAGTAGAAGCTGAATAGTTTCTAAATATAGAAGAAGAAAAAGGCCGGCCCCGAAGGGGCCGGCCTTTTGTATTAATAAAAAAAGCGCGAACTTTCGTTCGCGCTCCGGTAGATGCTGCGGTGATTTAATCGGTGTCAGGATCTTCGACAGCCACTTGGCCGGTCAATCTCCGCCAGATGATGCTCCAGGTGGAACCCAGAGTTAGCATGAGTGCGATGATGATCTCACCAAGGTATGTCGTTGAGGTTGCGTTGTGGAAGTCGATGATTTCGGCCGCCCACAGCAAGTAGACAACGGCACCAAAGACGATAACCGTGATCAGTATTCCTACAGGGCCCTTTGCGCGGTAGGTTGCCCACATCAGCATCATGTAGCAGATGCAAAGCAAGATGCCGGCAACGATCTTGAGCGCTCCCATCGCTTCAGCAAAACCTTCAAAGGGCGTTTGGAGAGCCCAGTGGTAATAGCTAAAGCCAAAGGTGTTGTAGGTTGCAAACACCAGGACAATCGAAAAAAGAAGACGTTGCAGAAAAATTTTCCAGTACGGCTTTTGTCTCATAAGAGTTTCCTTATACGAGATGTGATGTCTGAGAACAGACGGAACTTTCACCTTTTATAATAACATAGATATTGATTACGTCAATAAATTGTGTTATAATAAAAAAGTATTCAAATGTTCCTCTGGAGGGCTGTATGGCACGTCTGCTTATGTTGTGGACTTGGTTCCTCAGTGCTCTGAGGATGTTCTTTTCATGGATGTTTCAACCGTCAGTGGTATTTATCGTGCTTATTATGATAGCTATTGGGGGAGTTTCGTACCTCGTGGTTGGTAACCCTGCCACTGCTTTACCTCTCAAAGCATTTGTATTGAAAGCACTACCAAAGCTGGCGATATTTTTCAAAAAGGCTGTCGCAAAGATTCCTATGTTGTTGAGTAAGGCAGCAATGAAGCGGTACGTGAAAGCTTTCTTGTTGTTTATCACGCTAGGTTTTGCTACTGACGAATTTGTCGAGCGCATGAGTGACAAACTGGCTGTTGTAAAAGAGAAGTTTCACCTTCACTTTGCCGTCAAGCCGAAGTTGTTTTGGGAGAATTCAACGCTCACAAGGAAGATACTTATTGTGGCGTTGGTATTTACCATTTTGATTTCGGTCCCTGGTGCCATTATGTTCGGACTTCTGGTATTGCCGGTTGCTTTGATCCAGGCCTTTTTGCTTCTCTTGTGGAATAAGTTTTTGGTGAAAGTGGGGGCAGATGTAGCGTTTGCTAAGATACATAATTTGCTTGGTAAACTCCTTTCACCGTTGGTACCCGACTGGATTGAGGATCCGTTTGTTCGCTACAAAGACCGATTTGGTCAGTGGTTGTCTGATAGTGGCTATAAGTTTGTAGAGCTACATGAAGATAAACAGCTGGCCAAGCGCCAGGCCCAGCTTAAAGCTGACTGGGAACGCTTATTGCTACCTAGTAAAGAAGAACCGCCCCCTATGTCGTAACTGGCAGGGGGCTCTTTTAAAATCAGAAGTCGTCACTATTGACAGAATATAAATCTATTATATTATAAAATAAATTCGCTCTTTTACATTTGGAGGTTCGTAATGTTCAAGGTCATTTCTTTAGACCCATGGTTCGTACTGTTTGCGTTGGGTGTCTGGAGTGCTATTTTTTTCGGTGTCATTCTGGTTATGCACCGCTCGCTAATCTCGGAGAAGAGAGCGAGTGAAGCAGAACAGCAGACTGCTAATTCGAAGATCAGGGGATTAGAACAAAAAGTATCCACACTGGTGATTGAAAATGCCACCCTATCTCACAAATGTGAGCAGGCAGAAAAATTGGCAGCCGAGGACCCGCTGACCGGTGCGCTTAATCGTCGTTTGTACGACACCAGGGTGGACGCTGAAGTAGCTCGATGTGAGCGACAAAGCCAGGCAAGTTTTATGGTGGCTGTAATTTACATCGACTTCATCAAATTTAAGGAGATAAATGATAATTACGGACACTTGGCCGGCGATGAAGTTTTGGTCCATTCGGTGCGTGCCATAAAGGACGTGTTGCGTAAAGAGGACGATATTTATCGCATGGGAGGAGACGAATTCACTATCGTGGCATATGTTTCCGACGATGACGGCGCGCAAACTCTGGCTGCAAAAATTGCAGCAGCGGTTAAAGGTCAGATCTTTAGCTTCGAGCTGAGAAATCTGACGATGTCAGCCAGTGTCGGCTATGCACTTTTGGAAAAAGGTGACACTAAAGACGCTTTGCTTTATCGTGCTGATGCTGCTCAGTATCGTTCTAAAGAAGACGTAGAACATCGGATTTTTTGCTCCAGGAAGTCTGACAATGGTCACGTGACCGAGCCAGTTCGTTTTTTGCAACAGCTGGCATGATTGCCTCGATCCAGCAGTTCTTTTCTCTAATTTTAGAGACAGCCCTAGCGCAGCGCGCGAGGGCTTTTTTGTATCTAAAAACCATTGCTTTTTAATAATATTCTGGTATTGTGGTGCGCAAGACGAAGTAGTGTATTTCTCATTGATTGCGCAACTCGTTGAAGGCACCTATGTACGTGCATAAGAGCCGGATTTATCAAGAGTAAGTCACGACAACTACGTGATACTGCTCATAACTAAATAAACAAAGTGGCTAGAAAAGCTTTAATTCTCCGTTCTGAACGGACACCAAAGTTTAAGTCTCGTGTTGTCCGACGCTGCAAGCAATGTGGCCGAAAGCAAGGATACATGCGTGACTTCGACATGTGCCGAATTTGCTTCCGCGAACTCGCACACGAAGGACATATACCAGGCGTAAGAAAATCATCATGGTAGGCGATACAATTGGCGATTTGATTATTCGCTTGAAGAACGCTGGCGCAGTAAAGAAGGATACGGTTTCAATGCCGTACTCAAAGCTGCGACACGCAGTTCTCACAAAACTAGCTGAATCAGGATACGTTTCAGCAGTAGAAGAAAAAGGTAAGGAAGTACAAGATAAAACCATCGAAGTGACACTAAGCTACGAAAATGGCGCGCACCGAATTAACGGCGTGAAGCGAGTTTCGAAGCCAGGTCGACGTCTCTACACGAAGGTTGCGGATCTTCATCCGGTTAAGTTTGGAAAAGGTCATCTGATTCTTTCAACTCCAGCAGGTATTCTCACTAACGTGGAAGCTAAGGAGAAGAAAGTAGGAGGTGAACAACTTTTCATCATTTGGTAAGTATGAGTCGATTAGGAAAAATTCCAGTAGCCATCCCGAGTGGAGTAGAAGTTACTCTAACTGATGGCGTACTGATGGTAAAAGGACCAAATGCAACTTTGTCACGACCAGTTAAATCTGACGTAGATATCAAAGTTGAAGGAAGCGAAGTCATTCTAACTCCAGGAGAAAGTGATGCAGCAAAAGCGCTGTGGGGAACCTACGCCGCTCATCTGCGCAACATGATCACTGGTGTAACTGAAGGTTTTACTAAAGTTCTAGAAATCGAAGGAGTTGGTTACCGAGCTGAAGTGAAAGGGAAAGAAATCGTGCTTAACGTAGGATTTTCACACCCAGTTAATCTGGAAATCCCGGAAGGAATTTCAGCTGAAGTACAAAAGAGTGAAATCACCCTTAAAGGATCTGATAAAGAAGCACTTGGGCAGTTCGCTGCTAACGTGCGCAAGGTGAAGAAGCCTGAACCGTACAAAGGTAAGGGAATCCGATACCAAGGAGAATACATTATTCGTAAGCAAGGTAAGAAGGCTGTTTAGTCTTGTCATTAATTCACTATGGAAAAATCACAATACAAAACATCCATGCGAACCAAGCGTCACAATCGTTTGCGACACAAGGTTTCTGGTACAGCTGCACGACCACGACTTGCGGTATTTAGAAGCAACAAGTTTGTGTACGCACAGTTGATTGACGATGAAAACGGTAAGACTTTAGCAGCGGTAGATTCTCGAAAGGAAACTAAGGGAACTGCAGTTGAAAAAGCAAAGACTGTAGGAGCGGAAATCGCGAAGAAGGCCGGAGCTCTAAAGGTAGAAGAAGTTGTGTTCGACCGAGGTGGTTTTCGATACCAAGGTATCGTGGCGGCACTGGCGGATGCGGCACGAGAAGGAGGACTTAAGTTCTAGGCAAAACCGCTGGCCAATTTAACTAAATTCATTTAGTTAAATTGCCATCGCGGTTTCAGTCCTTCCAAGCTTTCAGTCTGGGAGACTGAAAGCGGGAAGCAGAAAGCCCAAAAACCACAGAAGTTAAAGAGACAGAGGATAACTATTAATTAAACAAACTATAATGTCAGAAGAAAAACAGCAGGAAGCTACAACTGACGTAAAGTCAGACACTGCAACAGCAGTAGCAGAGCCGACAAAGGAGGCTCCAGCAACCGATGCACCAGCTGCGACAACTGAAGGGGACCGAGGTCCACGACAACGTCGTAACGGTGGAAATGATCGACGCGGCGGACGCGGTGGAGATCGACGAGGAGGTCGACGACCACGACGCGGCGGACGAGGAGACCGACCACGACCAGAATTCGATCAAAAGATCGTAAGTATCAGACGAGTTACTCGTGTGATGGCTGGTGGACGACGATTTTCTTTCTCAGTATCGATGGTAATTGGAGACAAGAAAGGAAAGGTTGGTGTTGGAGTTGGTAAAGCCGGCGACACCCAACTAGCAATCGAGAAAGCGGTCCGAGATGCCAAGAAGAACATGATCCAAATCCCAATGACGAAGGAAGGTCACATTCCGCATGATGTACACGTAAAGTATGCTTCAAGTGAAGTGATGATTATGCCGGCACCAGGACGTGGATTGGTAGCAGGTTCTTCAGTACGTACTGTACTAGAACTGGGGGGAGTAAAGGATGTTACAGCTAAGCTCTTCTCTCGAAGCAAGAACAAACTTAACAACGCTCGCGCTGCTGTCGAAGCGCTTAAGCAACTTAAGAAAGGCTAGACTATGCAACTTCATGAACTAAAGCCAACTTCACCAAAGAAGACCGCTAAGCGGATTGGACGAGGTGGAAAGCGAGGTAAGACTTCAGGAAAAGGTCATAAGGGTCAAAAGGCCCGAGCTGGTAACAGTTCTCGACCAGAAATGCGAGAAATCATCAAGAAGCTTCCTAAGCTTCGTGGTCACGGTGTAAACCGAGCACGAACAGTAAATCCGGATCGCGTGCGACCAGTAGTAATTAATGTATCTGCTCTAGAAGCTCTAGAAGCTGGTGCGACAGTTACTCCAAAGACACTAGTAACAGCTGGTTTGCTGGAAACTAAAAAGAAGCGAGCGCCACAAGTGAAGATTCTCGGTAACGGAAATCTAACCAAAAAACTAGTAGTAGAAGATTGTCAGGTATCGAAGTCAGCAAAAGATAAGATCGAAGCAGCTGGCGGAAGTGTTAAATAAGCGTTAATATAAGGCTTATGCAAACATTTTTTCACAAGCTAAAAGTAATCTTTACTGAACCAGATATTAGAAACCGTGTGCTGTTTGTATTAGGAGCACTAGTAGTTTTTCGAGCTTTAGCAGCTATCCCGATTCCGGGAGTTGATGTTGAGGTGTTGCGACAGTTTCTATCAGACAACCAGTTCTTGGGACTTCTAAACATTTTCTCAGGTGGTGGTCTGACTAATCTCTCAATTGTGATGCTTGGAGTCGGTCCATTTATTACCGCTTCAATTATCATGCAGCTCTTGACTGTAATGTCACCAAAACTAAAGAGCCTGTACACCGAAGAAGGGGAGGCTGGACGAGCGAAGTTCACTCAATACAGTCGTATGATCACTTTGCCTTTGGCGGTGCTGCAAGGATTTGGATTCCTTACCTTGCTACAAAGTCAGGGGGTGATTTCTGGACTCAGTACTTTTGATTTCGTGGTAAACGTTATCCTGGTAGTAGCTGGTTCAGTCCTTCTAATGTGGATTGGTGAATTGGTAACAGAGTATGGAGTAGGAAATGGTGTATCAATTTTGATTTTTGCTGGTATCGTGGCTACTTTGCCATCGACCGCTAGTCAATTATTCTTTGGTTATACCCCAGCTCAATTACCGCTGTACCTAGGTTTCGCAATTGTTTCTATCGGTATCATCTACGCTGTAGTGGTGATGACAGAAGCCGAGCGACCAGTGCCAATTACTTACGCTAAGCAAAGTAGAGGAGGTTCTACTTATGGTAAGAGCTCTTCATACCTGCCGATGCGTCTTAACCAAGCTGGTGTGATTCCAATCATTTTTGCTCTTTCAATTATTTTGTTCCCACAAATGGTTCTCAACATTCTTACGGCCTTTGATATGCCGTGGGTAACTGAGGCTAATGAAGTGGTAACAAACTTCTTGAATAATCAATGGGCATATGGGGGAGTGTACTTTGCGCTCGTATTCCTATTTACCTTCTTCTATACAGCAGTTACCTTTGATCCTGATGCAGTGTCAAAGAACTTGCAGCGAAGTGGTGGGTTTATTCCCGGAATTCGACCAGGTGCACACACCGCCGAATACCTTGGTGGTTTAGTTACTCGACTAACTCTAGTAGGAGCTCTGTTCCTCGGAGCGGTAGCAGTATTGCCAGTAGGTATGCAAATTGCCACTGGAGTAACCGCGCTAGCAATTGGTGGAACCGCTGTACTTATTGTAGTGTCAGTTGTGTTGGATTTGATTCGACGACTTGATGCACAAGTATCGATGAGAGAATACTAAATATCTCTTAGTAAAAGAAAGAAAAAGGCCGGCCCTTTCGGGGCCGGCCTTTTTCTTTCTAGTACTGATTCTTAAACGAATAGCCCATTGGCACTTCATTTCTACGCGGCTCCCAAACTTCAGAATCTAGCCATTCTCGGTAATTATCAAATACAGCAATCGCGACCGATTGTGGATTTTGTCTCGAAGTATCAATTACTAGATCAAAGTTGTTGATGCTGTACGGGTCTACCCCATACATTTTCTTAAAACGCCTTTGTTCGTTGAGCATACGCTGTTTTACTTGTCGCGATACATCGTTAAGCGAACCAGAACTGGTGCCAACGGCACTCCTCATGCTGTTACTGACAGTGTCTTTAAAGATGCGGGCAGTGGCGATATCAAGGTCGAGGTCTAGATAGACTTTGAATGATTCTGGTATCCAATAAAAGCCGAGGCGAGAGTCCACAATAATATCTTTACCGTCACGAAGTTCGCGTAACTGTTCATCAACTTTAGCGTCTAGGTCATGATCAGTTTCCGCTTTGGAGTTGTATTCTTCAAGACTCATGTGCTTTTTAGCCAAAATCTTTCGTACCATGTCACCAGAGGAGTGTCTCGTGTAGCCTAATAGTTCAGCTACTTTGTCAGCGGTAGAAGATTTGCCGCTGCCGGGTTTTCCAGAAATAGTAATAATGTGTTTTCTTTTCATGCGAAATCAGCATAGCATATTGTTGCGCTTAGCGGAAAAAGTTGGTAATCTCAGTTGGCAATGAATACCGGAGATGACGATATACGTGGCCACGTAGTCTTAGTTATGGCTCCAATGGGAAGCGGAAAAGGAACTATTATTAAGCATGCCCTACAAAAATTTCCCACCGCTCACTTGACTGTTTCGTGTACCTCAAGAGCGATGCGACCCGGAGAAGAGAACGGCAAGCATTACCACTTTGTATCTAGAGAAGAGTTCGACCAAAAAATTCTCAACGATGATTTTCTTGAGTGGGCTGAGTTTGCTGGAAATAAATACGGTACACTAAAGAGCGAGATTATACCCCGCCTTAAAGAATGTGAGGTGGTGATTGTCGAGATTGAGCTTCAGGGAGTAGAGCAGTTGCTGGAAATCCTCCCTCGCGACCACATGACTATCACCTACATTGAAGCAGGCGGTTGGGAGGTGTTAAAGGAAAGGGCGATTGCTCGAGCACCAATCAGTGAAGAAGATCTAACTGCTCGGCATGAGAGATATTTGATAGAAAAGCAGTCTAAGCCAATGGCTGATGTGATTATCAATAATAGTGAAGATATTAATATTGCCTGCGCCGAGTTTGACCAAGTAATGGAAGCAGCGTATCAGAAGTGTAAATAACAATAATATGAAAGCAACAACCGTAATTTTTATTGGTCCGCAAGGAAGTGGAAAGGGAACTCAGATTGAACTCCTAGATAAAGTGCTGACCGAGAAAGATCCTTTGCGACGAATTGTCGATATTCAAACTGGCCGACGTTTTCGCGCTATGACCGCCAAGCGAGAGACTTACGCTGAGCGTAAAGTGTCACGCACACTCGATACCGGTCAGTTGCAGCCAGATTTTCTCACTCACTTGCTTTGGGGGCAGGCCATGCTTGAACAACTTGATCCCAAGAGCCATTTGCTGGTAGACGGATTTCCGCGTACGGTGGCTCAAGCCGAAGTGCTGGAAGAAGCTCTAGATTTTTTTGAACGTGACAACGTACATATTATTAATCTCGACACTCCTGAAGACGTGGTGCGAGCACGAATGAAGGGACGAGCGCGCGACGATGATACGGATGAATCGATCGAAACTAGACTGAAGTGGTATCGGGAAGATACGCTGCCAGTTCTTGATTACTACCGAGTGCGACCAGATACCCAGGTTCACGACTTAGACGGTACGGATACTATTGAAGGAGTGCACTCCCAAATCCTTAAAGCTTTAGAATTAAATGATTAACGTAAAAACCAAAGAAGAAATTGCCGCGCTCGATGAAGCTGGTTCTATTCTGGCTAAATTTCTGAAAGAGTTGGCCAAAGTGGCGGTGGTTGGTAATACTACTCTAGATATCGACGATCGAGCTATGGAGCTGGTGGAAGAGTACGGAGTTGAGCCGATTCTCCTTGGTTATCATCCCGGGTTTGCTGATCGGCCCTACCCAGCTGCTGTCTGTGTTTCAGTAAACAACTGCGTACAGCACGGCATTCCTTCAAAGGACGTGGTGCTAGAAGAAGGTGATGTCGTAAATATTGATATGTCGATTGCTCATCAAGGCATGGTTGTAGATTCTGGCATTACTGTTGGGGTTGGAGAGATAGACGATGAGTCGAGACGGCTCTTGGCTTGTACGCAAGAAGCGCTCGCGCACGGCATCAAAGCTGCGCAGCCAGGCGGACATATAGGGGACATCAGCGAAGCCGTACAGAAGTTTGTAGAAAGTCGCGGATTTTCAGTGGTAGAAGTGCTTTGTGGTCACGGGGTAGGATACGAAATCCATGAAGATCCAAATATTCCCAACTTTGGCAAGGCCGGCACTGGACCAAAAATTGAAGTTGGTCACGTCTACGCCATTGAGCCAATTGTAAACGTTGGCACCCCAGATGTGTTTTTTGATGACGAGGGGGATGGTTACAGTGTGTACACAGCTGATGGTAAGTGGAGTGCGCACTTTGAGCATACAGTGGCTATCACAGAAGACGGCCCAAAGATTTTGACTAAGGAATAATTAGAAAAAGAGCCGAAACCCTTTGGGTTTCGGCTCTTTTTCTTGTCCACACGACTATTGCCCTCCGAAGGGTAGCTAAGTGTACATTGCTATAATAAAAATGATGTACGACAAACAGGATAGCTCGTTGGTGCTTTCTAACTTTCTTCAGATCGGTATTTTCGCCGTAATCGTATCTATGATGCTGGTAGTGTTCTTTGGTATCAATAGTGATACTCGCTCCCAGTTAGCTAGTGTAGATAACGCAACTTCAACCGGAGATAGTGTAGATAACGCAACTTCAACCGAAGATAGTGTTGATATAGCTACTTCCTCTCCGGAAATTGAGCCTGAAGTACAAACGGAAACAGGTACGACTACTACGACTAATACTGCTTCCAGTACAAATCCTAATCCTAGTCCGGAAGCTGCCACCTCTTCGCCAGTCGCAACACCAACATCCACCACTACTCCCGAAACAGTTGATCCACCAGAAAGTGGCGGTAATGCCACCACTGCAGAGCCAGTAAGTACTACCGCCAGTCCAGTTAGCACTTCCACCCCAGAAGCAACCCCTCCACCAGCCAGTACTGATGTAAGCGGAGGAGGTTCCTCCGAGGTAGAGTCAGTTGATTCAGTCAGTATCACTACCCCGCAAAATCAGTCAACTTCGTCAACAAATGCCACCACCTCAGCTACCACAACAGACGAGGTTGCCTCCGAAGCTGAGGAATCTGTGGCTGAAAATACTGTTACCAACACCGACCAGATATTGGTTGAACCAGAGCTAGAAATGATGCAGATCAACGGCTTCTTCGATTGCTTTATGCCTGAAGCGAGAAGCTTCTTCGGTGGAGTTGGCGGATGTCTCCGTGCTTTACGTGAGGGAGGAGAGGTCAGTTTTTTATTGCTACCGTTTTAGAGAATAAAAATCATGAGTCGTTACAGTTTTACGCCCCACATCATCCGTCAACAACAAAAACTCCGTCTTTACCAACTGACGGCTCTCACCTTGATAGTGACCACGCTCTCCTTAGCCATCTTTCACTACCTTCCCACCGCGACCGCTACCGAGACTACTTCTTGGAGTACCACCAGTGACTTTGCTACTGGTAGCACAACTAATACCGTGATCACTAGCGCTGATACGGTGACTTTGTATGCAGAGGAGTTTGAAGATGATTTTGGGGAAGGTCGTACTAATTTAAACACCTTAAGCCCAACAACCATTACGTCGGAGAATCAACTGAGAATTGGTCGCTCTATTTATACCTATGGCGAAAGTTCAAATCCTAGTTTAGTTGATGGCGATGTACAATATACGTCCCTAAATTATGACAAGCTTTATATAGCAACTTCTGATGGTTTTAGTGTCATTGACACCAAAGGAACAGTTACCCCAAACGATGATACTTCTGTCGGTGCTTATGATGCTTCTTCAACACCGGCCTTGATTCCTGATAGTATTTCCCACATTGAACCTTGGGGGGATTATATTTACGCCGGGGGGTCCTATGCGCTTCACGTCATAGATACTCAAGGAACTGAAGACCAGGCGGATGACGTGGTTGTGACAGATTACTCTCACGTTGTAACAAACATGGATTCTTTATTCGTTTACCATTTCTTTTTTGAGGGAGATTTATTGTATTTGAGTACTTGGAGTGGAGTATTTGTGGCCGATACCAAAGGAACACCTGACCCCATGGATGACACTTTGAGTCATTCCTATCGCACCAATACCAGCCCGGCAATTTTAAGTAATGGTATCTACCACTCATTTCTAGATACTGAGACGAATCTGCTCTATATGAGTACCTTTGAGGGTGTAGCAGTGGTAGATACTAACGGCACGGCCACCTCTTCAGATGATGTCAAATTTATTGACTATACTGACGAATCAACTCCAAGTCTACCTCCAATTTTTGATTCATTGGATAGACTACTTACATATCATTCGCAGATAGTGGCTGATGTGCTATATATTAGCTCCCTAGGTGGCTTAACAGCCATAGATACTAAAGGTACTAAGACATTAGTAGATGACGAAAAAATTGGAACGTACTCAACCACCTCAGTGCCAGCCTTAAATATTGGTTTGGTTAGAAGTAGCTTCGTGATTGGAGATATTCTCTATATTGATCAAATAAGTGAGCTGGTTGTTATCGATACTCAAGGAACAAAATCTTTAGCGGATGACGAAATTGTTAAAGTGTATAATTCTAACTCAGATCCTGCCTTGCCGGGAGGAGTGAGACATCCATTTATTGTAGACAATAAACTCTATATAAATGGAAATAGTGGGTTATCAGTAATTGATTTAAATGGTGGTTATCTTGAACAGGGTCAATATCAGTCTGACAGACGATATGCCGCCACCATACCGACTACTTCAATTGTTGTTTCAGCTTCAGTGGCAGCCGATCAAGAAGTCAGTCTACAGTACCGAACCGGCAGTACTACAAATTATTGGCGGGATGATTTTAGCACCACTACAAATCGGTATGCGGGTGACTGGTTACACTTGAGTCCTGATTTTGGACTACCGGCTGAACTAGTCGGCTTTCAGGCTACAGCCACTACTCCAGAAGGTACTTTAGAATTTTCGGAGTTAGCACTGTTTGAGGTTTTTCCAGGAGAGGGGTTAGCGAGTCCATTACTTGTCCTGCCGGCAAATACCTCTACTGGTTCAGAAATGGTTTTGCGTGTCAGAGTCAGTAGTGATGAAGTGCAATACGATGGTGAAGATGGATTGGCGCTGGTACCACTTTTTTTTAATCATGATGTTAGTGAGAATACTGGGTTAAATTTCGACACTGACTTCGTAAATGTGGACGTAAATGAGTGGCATATTTTGTCCATTGGAGAGAGGGCTTGGGAAGCAGCACCAGATGGTTTATTTCAGCCAGTATACTCAGCCATTATCGCTGTCTTCGATGAGGACAGTTGGTCCTCTGACGACTCCCTCGAAATTGACTGGATCGAAGTCATCGCTCCTCCCACCTGGGGAGAGTGGAGCGACCCCTGCACCCTCGACACCTGCCCGATAGACCAAGCTCTCCTTGAGAACAACGACCTCATCCAGTACCGCCTCACTCTCGAAACTGACGACCCCAACACTACCCCCACCGTCAACAGCGTCACCTACCGCGGTGACTACGCGTCTACTGGTACTTATACAAGTGATCTGCATGATTTCGCTCGATTAGTTCAACCTCTAACTTTTAATGCCGATGTTACTACCCCCGCTAGTACCACGGTCAGTTTCGAGTACTCGATAGACCAAGGAGTGTCTTGGCAATCAATTACTCCTGGAGACCTTTTTCCGGATGATCTGCAAACGGACGCTATCAAATGGCGCGCTAACTTAAGTACCACCAACCCTCTTGTCACGCCAGTCATCAACTCAGTCTCTATCGACTGGGTAGCCCTCTCGACTGAAAGTACGCGATTATCAATTCTTTCTCCTGACCAGTCTATAATTGATAGTGATAAAGATCTCGCTGACCCCAAAGACCATAAAGGAGGTGGAAACAGTCGTCCATCGAGAGAGTATGTCCAAACCGAGATCGTTCGCATCCTGCGCGAGACAGTTACTATCTTGGAAAGAATCAGAGAGATTGAGGAAAAGGGAGAGTAGTTATTTGCAAAAAAGAGCCGAAACCCTTTGGGTTTCGGCTCTTTTTTGCTATACTGCGCGCAAATTTAAATAAAATTATGTCAAAACAACCACATCAAGAACGATCACTCGTTCTACTAAAAACCGACGCAGTGCAACGCAGTCTCGTTGGTGAAATTATCAAGCGCTTTGAGCAGACTGGCCTAAAGATCAGTGCGCTCAAGATGATTAACGCGACTGAAGCGCAATTGCTCGAACACTACAACAAAGATGACGAGTGGTACGAAAAGAAAGGACAGGGGATTGTAGAAGATTTGCGGTCGCAAGGCCGAGAAGTCGACCGAGAGCCGATTGAGTACGGCAAAGACATTATTCGTACTGTAGTGAAATACATGCAAGAAAGCCCAATCGTGGCAATTGTCATGGAGGGGAACCAAGCTACTTCAGTAGTAACCAAGATTGTTGGTACCACCGAACCAACTACTTCAGACGTCGGTACTATCCGTGGAGACTACACTCTAGATTCATTCGCTCACGCTACTTACGAAAACCGAGCGGTGCGAAACTTGGTACATCAATCAGAATCACCAGAAGAAGCAGAGCGAGAAATTAAGATCTGGTTTGAAGATGGTGAGATTATGGAATACATGACCGCTCAAGAACGGATTATGTATGATGTAAATTTGGATGGAAAGCCTGAATAGGGAATTGCTTCAAAATAAGGGCCGGAAAGACGAAGTCTTTCCGGCCCTTATCCTTTGACAAAAGTGTGAGACAGGAATAACATAATAAGTGGAGCCAAGTTACGTATGTTCTGATTACATGTTAAAAGGGCTACTGGAAATCGTGACAGGTGCTGAAGACCATTAAGGGTCATCAAATAATCCGGTCAGACAAGGCGCCCACCTGATGTTTTCATCAGGAGCATACGGTTGGTTCCATTGAAAAGACACCCCCTCCAGGGTGTTTTTTCTTTTTATAACAAAAAATCGCCTCGAAAGGCGATTATACAATATCGGTTATCCCTCAGGGAGGGAGGCAGCTATCTCCTTTTCCTTCAGAGTTAATTCCAGCGAGTTTGTACCGCACCCCCTATCCCTCAGGGAGGGAGGTAGCTATCGGCCACATCTTGACCAGCAAAAATTGGACCATGTACCGCACCCCCTATCCCTCAGGGAGGGAGGTAGCTATCTTGGCTGCGAATCTGGTTTTAGACATTTTGGGTACCGCACCCCCTATCCCTCAG